>NZ_FQWX01000067.1 GCF_900129815.1 Asaccharospora irregularis DSM 2635 | reverse complement strand
CTCAGACTAATCATTATCTGAATATCTGGCTTGGTTTGTGTTGTTTCAATTCTATAAATTAACCTACTGTTTAATTTTCAAGGTTCTTCGTGATAACTATTTAAGTTTATCATAACTTTCTAAGTTTGTCAAATTATTTTTTATTTATTTTTGTCGTTTCTTATCGACAAGTAATACTATACTATCTTTATTAATTAATGTCAATACTTTTTTCATTTAAAATCTATACTTTTTTATAAGATTAATAAATATATACTTTACCTTGAATATGATTTATTTTTTTTGTAAAGCTATATGTAGATACTCAATTTAAGGAGGTAGTTTTATGGATGACTTCTCTAAGTTAAAAGAACTTTACGAGGATGGATATAGATGTATATACCATGATAGTACAGACCAAAACTACACTATATACCTAAAAAACTTTGATACAGAGAGTTCTCAGGTCGTAGAATTGAATAACGATAGTGATTTCTCTCAATTCAAGGATTATATAGGTTCTTTAAGAATGTATTAAACCAGATACAGAAATATAGGCCATAGTATTAAAATAGGGAGTTTAAAACTCCCTATTTTGTGGTTACTATTCTTCTTATTAAATCTAAAAGTTCACTTCGGTCAACTTCGGACTGTCTTTTCTTATTTTTATATGCCTGAAAATCAATAATTTTTGCACTATCCTTTTTCATAAAATCACTTCCTACTTAAAATTATTACCTTAAGCTTATTATTTAATTCTATAAAAGTATTCTATATCCTTCTATTTTTTTCGCAAAATTTCTTAAATAAAGCCATTTTTTTAAAATACTGACTACATATTACACTATTTTTCAACATATAATCAATATTAAAATAATAATTTAATTTTTTTATTTTAGATTTTAATTATTATCTATTTTATCTTATATTTATTCTAAAATAGACATTCAAGTACTTGAATGTCTATTTTGGAATATCTTGTTTTTGCTTTTTTTATTGAATTTTCTACTTAATTTGTTCCTTTATCCAGTCTACTGCTGTCTGTAATTGTTTTTTCTCATCCTTTTCTTCTATAGTAGGTTTTATACCCTTTCCATTTATATAATCCCCATTTGGAGTAAAATATTGGGCAGTTGTCAATTTATATCCCGTTCCATCTTTTAAACCTCTTACACTTTGAACCAATCCTTTTCCAAATGTAGTTGTTCCTACTGATATACCTTCCTTGTTATCTATAATAGCTGCAGTAAGTATCTCTGATGCCGATGCACTTCCTTCATTTGTCAGCACAGCTATTGGTATGCCTAGCTTTTCTTTATTTGATTTCAAGTATTCTGTATTTCCTTTATTGTCTTTTGTGTAAACTATAGTTCCCTCTCCTATTAGCTCATCAGCTATATCTTTACATATGTCAAGAAGTCCTCCTCCATTATCTCTAAGATCAATCACTAAACCTTTTAGATTTTTTTCTTTTAATTTTGAAAGCGTCTCTTTGAACTCATCATATGTATTTTCACTAAAAGTAGTTATTTGCATATATCCTACTTCATCATCAATCATTTTACCATCAACTGTATCAGCAACTATTTCCTCTCTTTTTACATCCATAGTCATTTCTTTATCTTCTCTTTTTATTGTAAGCTCTACAGTAGTTCCCTTTTTGTTTGCCTCTCCCTTCATCATACCTACAGCCTTATCTAGGTCTTTTGAAGTAACCGTCTTACCTTCTACTTTTATTATTTTATCTCCTGACTTTATGCCACTTTTCTCTGCTGGTGAACCTTGTATAGGAGATATCACTGTTATGTACTCATCCTTTGGGTCTGCACTTATGTATATTCCTATTCCAACATACGAACCGCTAGTTTGCTCCTTTAATGAATCAAACTCTTTTTTTGTGTAATACTGAGAATACACATCATCAAGTCCCATAAATAATCCTTTTATTGCTCCATTTGTGAGATTTTCATCTGAGGTATCTTTATAAAAACTATTCTTTATCTCTCCCTCTAGTGCCAAAAGTTTATTGTATTTTTTATATCCTTCATACACATCTCTTGATATTATAACTTTATTCCCAAGTGCAATTTGCATTGTCGATGTTACTAAAGTAGTAACAACTACAAGAAGCACCGCTCCAATAATAGCCTTCTTCTTTGACATATTCCGCATCTCCTTTTATATAGCTTACTTTACATTATATTAGTAGCAATTTATTTTATTCCTTTATTTTACCACCAATTGTAGAATTTATTGGCTTAATTATTATTTTTATACTAAAATGTATATTATACATTATATATTATATACCTATTTAATCATCTATAAAGGGGTAGATTTTATGAAAAATGAATTTAGAAAAAAAGCAATAGCTATTAGAGAAAAACAAGATTACTTTAATCAATGTCAGAATTCTATTTTAATAACTGAGAGATTATTAAGTATTGACTGTATAAAAAAAGCAGATACTATTATGTTATACTTAGATTTTAACAATGAGGTTAAAACAGATAAGTTAGTTCAGAACCTCATATCTATGGGTAAAAGGGTTGTATCTCCTATTTCTGTAAAAGAGACTAGGGAACTTCTACCTTATGAAATAAAAGATTTAAATTCAAATATTAAGATAAGTGATTACGGTATAAGAGAACCTGATCCACAGACTTCACAATATATATACCCTAAAGAAATTGATGTTGTAATAGTTCCAGCTATAGCCTTTGATAAAAATGGTTTTAGACTTGGGTACGGAGCTGGATTTTATGATAGGTTTTTGATAACTCTAAGAGATGACGCCATTACAGTTGGAGTTGCATTTGAACTACAAGTTTTTGATGAAATTCCAATAGAAGATCATGATGTCAAACTGGACTATATCATAACAGAAAACAGAACTATTAATCCAAAGTAAAAATAATTAATTATAAAAAGGGGCTGTCGCACTAAAAAATTGAGGCGATACCTTTTAAAAAATAAATCCCAAGTTCAAATGAGCTTGGGATTTTTGTATAATTATTTTATG
>NZ_FQWX01000005.1 GCF_900129815.1 Asaccharospora irregularis DSM 2635 | reverse complement strand
TAAATCAAGATTTATCGAGATGTTTGGTGACCCAATTAGAAACGTTAAAGGCTGGAAAACAGGAAAGATGAATGATGTAGCACCTGTAGTTAACTATAAAGGTGATTTTAACAAATGCAAAGTGTGGTTACTAAATTTAGATATGGTTGAATCAAATACAGGAAATATTATTGGATATAACTATGTAACAACAGATGAAATAGGAAATTCAACTTGTACATTTGATACGACAAATATTTTATACTCAAAGCTAAGACCATACTTGAATAAAGTAGTTATACCAAATGAAATTGGATATGCTACATCTGAAATGGTTCCATTACAACCTGTAAGAGGAGTATTAAATAGATATTATTTAGCACATATGTTAAGAAATAAATCATTTGTAGATTATATAAGTGAAAAAGTTTCAGGTGCAAAAATGCCGAGAGTAACTATGAATGAATTTAGAAGTTTTGAAGTTCCAATACCACCAATAGAACTTCAAAATCAATTTGAAGACTTCGTCAAACAAGTCGAAAAATTGAAATTTGAAATTGAGACTAGTTTAAAATCATTAGAAGAGAGGCTTAACTCCTTTAATATAAAGGGTATTTAAAGAGAAATTATTAAAAAGTTGTGAGATAAAAAGATGAAAACCAATCTACATAGATGGGATATAGTCCGCGAAGGTCACTGTAAGAGGGTAAATCTTATAGTGCAATAGTTTATTAAGCAAATAAAAATAATTTATATGATGAGATTTTAGTTAATACAAGCTATTATATATATAGAGGAAGTAACGTTTATTTAGAAAAATAATCAAGGATAGAAATATATTTTAACTCAAGAAGTTAACGTTTAAAAAAGGGGGGAGGATCTTGAGTAATTTTGAGTTTTTGATAAACAAGAAAAATTTTGATAGTTTCGGCAATGCATGTATAGAAGCTGAAAAAAGTATATTAGTAAGTCCATCAACTTGTGCAACTATCACAAGGAGGGCTTTAGAGCTTGCTGTTAAGTGGCTATACACCAATGATAGTGACCTAAAGCTACCATACCAGGAAAATCTTAGTTCACTAATTCATAACAACACTTTTATAGAACTTATAGATTATGATATGCTGCCTATGCTTAAATATATAGTTAAGTTAGGGAATGTATCTGTTCATACTAATCAAATAATAGAAAGAGAAGAAGCGATACTTTCTCTTCATAATTTACATCAATTTGTTAGTTGGATAGATTACTGTTATTCAGATGAATATACTGCAACTGACTTTGATGAAGCATTATTACTTCAAGGCGAGGAGAAAAGAACAAGACCAGAAGAACTTAAAGACCTTTACGAGAGATTAAGTTCTAAAGATAAAAGGCTTGAAGAAATGATAAGGGAAAATGGGAATTTAAGAAAACAATTAACTGAAAAGAGAAAGGCTAATGCTGAAAACTATGATTTTCAAGTTGCCGAAATAAATGAATTTGAAACAAGAAAAAGATATATTGATTTAGAACTAAAACTTGCAGGGTGGGAGTTTACAAAAGATATCCGTGAAGAAGTAGAGGTTAAGGGAATGCCTAATGAAACGGGACTAGGTTACGTTGACTACGTATTATATGGTGATAACGGAAAACCTCTTGCAATAGTCGAGGCAAAAAGGACAAGTAGAGATCCTAAAGTTGGACAACATCAAGCTAAGCTTTATGCTAACTGTCTAGAAAAAAGATATAATCAAAGGCCTATAATATTTTACTCTAATGGGTTTGAGACTTTTATATGGGATGATTATTATGAAAGAAGAGTATATGGTTTCTACAAAAAGAGTGAACTTCAATTAATGGTGGATAGAAGAACATCTAAAAAAAGTTTGAGAAATATTAAAATAAATGATGATATATCAAATAGATATTATCAAAAGGAAGCTATCATAGCGGTATGTGAAGCTTTTGAAAGAAAACAAAGAAAAGCACTTTTAGTTTGCGCAACAGGTACAGGAAAAACAAGAACAGCTATTTCTATAGTGGATGTATTATCAAGGCATAATTGGGTAAAGAATGTTTTATTTTTAGCTGATAGAAAAGCTCTTGTAAAACAAGCAAAAAATAACTTTTCTAAGTTGTTACCAAATTTAGCTTTATGTAACTTATTAGATAATAAAGATAATCCGGAAGAAGCTAGAATGATATTTTCTACTTATCCAACTATGATGAATGCTATTGATGATACGAAATCTAAGGATGGAAAGAGATTGTTTACACCTGGTCACTTTGACTTAATCATTATAGATGAATCTCATAGAAGTGTTTATAAAAAGTATAAGTCAATATTTGATTATTTTGATTCATATTTAATAGGTCTTACAGCTACCCCAAAAGATGATATAGATAAAAATACTTATTCTATATTTGATATGGAAAATGGAGTGCCAACATATGCTTATGATTATGACAAGGCAGTAGAGGATGGATATTTGGTTGATTATACTAGCATTGAAATTAAAACTAAGGTTATGGAAGATGGAATTAAATATGATGAACTTAGTGAAGAAGAAAAGCTAGAGTTTGAAGAAACATTTAGTGATGATGAAAGTATAGATAATGAAATAGGGAATACAGCTATAAATGAATGGTTATTTAATACTAATACAATAGACTTAGTTTTAAAAGAGCTAATGAACAAAGGTTTAAAAGTTGAGGGTGAAGAAAAAATAGGGAAAACTATAATATTTGCTAAAAATACTAGACATGCTAAGGCTATAGTTGAAAGATTTAATAAATTATATCCACAGTATGGGAATGATTTTGCAAAGGCTGTGGATTATAGTATAGAGTATGTAGATTCTATAATTGATGATTTTTCTGAAAAAGATAAAATGCCTCAAATAGCAGTTTCTGTTGACATGCTTGATACTGGCATTGATATACCTGAGATTTTAAACCTAGTATTCTTCAAAAAGGTAAGAAGTAAGACTAAGTTTTGGCAGATGATAGGCAGAGGTACTAGATTATGCCCTGATTTATTAGGAGTAGGAATAGATAAGGAGAAGTTTTTAATATTTGATTTTGGCAATAATATCGAATTTTTCAAGTTTAATCCAAAGGGGTATGAAGGTGGAAAGGCTGAAACACTTTCAGAGAAGCTATTTAATTTAAAGGTTAGTATAGTAAAAGAACTTCAAGATCTTAAATACACAGAAGGTGAGTATGAAAAGTTTAGAAAAGAACTATTAGATGAATTAATCGCTTCTGTAAAATCTCTAGATGGGGACAGTTATTTAGTTAGGATGCATTTAAAATATGTTGAAATTTATAAAAATGAAAGTGAATGGAATGCTATAGGGGCAGTAGCTCAAGATGATATAAAAAAACATATAGCACCACTGATAATTTCATATGAGGATGATGAATTAGCAAAGAGATTTGACATCGTAATGTATAGTATAACTCTTGCATACTTACAAAATAATAACGCAACTAAGGGAATAAAGCGTGTAATATATACAGCTGAAAAGCTATCAAAATTAGGAACTGTACCACAAGTGCAAGCTCAAAAGTATATGATAGAAAAGGCTATGAGTGAAGAGTTTTGGGAAAGTGCAGATATATTTGAATTAGATAAAGTACGTATAGCACTTAGAGATCTTATTAAATACATTGAAAAATCTGCACAAACTATATATTACACAGGTTTTTCAGATATGATTATAGCTGAGGAAACTAATAATTCTATGTATAATGCAAATGACCTTAAAGATTATAAAAAGAAGGTAGAACATTATTTAAATAGTCATAAAGATGAACTGGCTATATATAAGCTGAGAAATAATAAGAAGATAACTAAGCAAGATGTAAAAACTTTAGAAGATATAATTTTTAATCAATTAGGAAATCCTTCTGATTACCAAAAAGAGTTTGGGGATACTCCAGTTACCCAGCTGGTTAGAAAGATATTAGGACTTGATAGAAATGCTGCAAATGATGCTTTTTCTGAGTTTTTAAATAATGAAAGTTTTAATTCTAAGCAAATACATTTTGTTAAACTTATAGTTGATTATGTTGTTAAGAATGGATTTATAGAGGATAATGGGGTACTAATGGAAGATCCATTTAGAACAGTAGGTGGTATAATTGATTTATTTGAAAATCATGTTGAGGAAAGAAATAAACTGATTATGACTATAAATGGACTTAAGGCAAATACATTAGATATAAGTTAATAGTAAAACTGTAGTAAAGAAATATTATAAATAGTATCATAATGCTTAATCAGTAAAATGAGATGTTGACAAAAATACTATATCTCATTTTAACACAGATAATTATATGTTATCAAAAGAGTAACCTAGGAAAATATAGGCTGTATAACATTCAGTGTTGATGGTAATAAAAGATCCATAATTATCGTTAGACAAGAGTGGAATTATTACTGTCAGCGCTATTATTTTGTAAAAAATAAACTCATGGCTTGAGACAGTGTGCCCTATAATATAGAAGTTTTGTATAATTACTTTAAAGACGAATAGAATAGTATATTGATTTTTACTTATAAAATGTGTACATATATACGTACATGCTTTATATAGAAAAAATGAGTTAAAGAATATAATATATAATTAAATCTATTTTAACAAGTCTAAAAATTATATTAGTATACAAGAGAGTTGTTAAAAGACTGAAAAATAAGACAAGCTGTTAACGTTCACTAATTTATTAAAAGTTATAGCTATATTATACAGGGGGAGTATAAAAATGGAAAAGCACGGTAAGTATAAATATGAGGTTATTTCAATACCCGCGTCTGGTACAATAGATCTTATATATAAATATGGTATACATGCACATCCAAATACAGAATCATATAACTACAAGAAAACAGAGTACTTTACATTTAGAAAATTAGGTGGAATAATGGAAAAAATATTTACAGTAGAAAGAACTATAGTAATGAAGCCAGATGATTTAAATGAGATAAGTATGTACGACATAGATGAATATACTAAAAATAGGTTAATTAATTATATAAAAGATAGAAAAAATGGATTTACTTTTGGAACTAAAGATATACCATATAAATTCTATATATTAAAATATGAAAAAGAATTGACGCACAAACCAAAGAAACCACGTCAAAATAATCAGTGTTATTTTACATTAAAAGAATTAGAAAGTGGAAAAGAATATGTAGATAGTATATCTAAAGTTAGTAAAATTCAGGATATCTCTCTCGGTGAAAACTTAAATCATTGGACATTTTTAGCTAATCCTAAATATTGGTATATAGATGATTTTTTAAATAGTGCAAAGGTAGATGATGAAATTTATTATTCAATTAGAGAATATGATAAGGATAAAATGAAGATCGGGGATATGGGAGTACTTAGAGTTGGTTCAGATTCTAGAACAAAGAAAGAATTAAATGGTAAAAATAAATTAGAATCAGGTGTATATGCAATAGTTGAGGTTACGTCAGATCCTGAATTCAAAAAAGATGATGACAGTGAGTTTTATGCCAACATTGAGGATGCAAATAAGATTAAATGGAGAGTTAGAATAAAGGTAATTAAAAATTTAATAAACACGCCTATTATATTCAATGAAAAAAATAATGCCTTTTTAAATAAGGATAAATATTTGATAAAAGGTCACCAAGCGGCTGATATGTCATTACTCAAAGATACTTATGATGAGGTTATAAATTTAATAGTTAAAAATACAAGTTTATTTATATATAAAGATGTGACTGAGGAAGATAAGTATAATTTTGGTGATAGTAAAGGTGGAATAGAAGCTTTAAATAAATTTTATGAAAAAGTTGATATTAAGAAAAAAGAAAAAATTATAAAAATTGTAGAACGAGGTAGAATAGCGAGTGAGTTCAAAAAGTATATAGGTTTTAAATGTCAAATTTGTGAGGCTTTAAATCTTAATTCATATTCTTTTAAGAAAAAAAACGGAGAATATTATGTAGAAGCCCATCATATTATACCAGTTAATGAAATTGACAATACTAAGTTATCAGTTGATAACCTAATTTGTGTATGTCCAAATCATCATAGACAGATACATTATGGTAATGTGGAACTTATATCAAATAATGAATTATATACTGAATATAAGATAGATGGAGAATTGGTTAAAATAGAGAAATCAAGATTTAGGACTGAAGAATAGATAATTGTTACCGAAAAATTTTACATGACGATTTAATCATACAATTGATTAGAGAGTAAATATCAAATATGATTCTTGATAAGACATGTTAATCATTACAATAAAATATACAAAAAATCATATAAAAGGATGCTCACTAGCTAAAATAGGGACGCATCTTTTCTTTTATGCTATAATCTAAGCATATTCATAAAAAATAAGGGGAAAATAATGGAGGAATCAAAACAACTAATTATAAATTCAAGGCACAGTAACCTACTAAATGAACTAAATAAAAGCCTTAAAGAACGTAAATCATTTTATTTTAGTGTAGCATTTATAAATTATAGTGGAGTACAGTTGTTACTAGATACATTAGCAATATAGATATGAAAATATTTATAGCAGATAGAGAAAAGGGTTTTCACACAAAGGTATACATATTTGAAAATGAGAATGATTACAAAGTTATAATAGGTTCTTCAAATATTACTCAAAGTGCCTTAAAAAGCAATATAGAGTGGAATGTAAAAATAGTTTCAAAAGAAGAGGAACCATTTATAAAAGATGCAAGTAAAAGCTATGGAAAATCTAAAAAGGTTAAGGGATCATGGGGAACCTGTCATAATAGTGATGGGTGCAATAAATGCTTTTAAATCAAGGGTTTTAGGAACTTTTGCTAAATATAATTGAAATTAATATATTAAATGAAAAGAGAACTTAATAAAATAAATAGGAAGAGTGAGGAAGAGATGCTGGGAGTATATTTTAGTGGGACTGGAAATACAAGGCATTGTATTGAGGTATTTGTGAAAGAACTTGATAAATTAGCAAAATGTATTTCTATTGAAGATGAAGAAGTTATAGAAAAAATAGATAAAAATAATTTCATTGTTTTAGGATATCCAATTTATTATAGTAATTCACCCAAAATAGTAAGAGATTTTATTCTAGATAATAAAGAAAGCTTTAAAGGTAAAAAAATCTTTATCATTACAACAATGGGATTATTTAGTGGTGATGGTACTGGCTGTAGTGCAAGGTTACTTACTAAATATGGTGCTGAAATTATAGGTGGTCTCCATTTGAAAATGCCTGATTGTATAGGTGATGTAAAATTACTAAAAAAAACATTAGAAGAAAACAAAAATCTTGTAGAACAAGCGGATGAGAAGATTAAAAAATCATCAAATAGTCTTAAAAATGGGAAAGCAACCCAGGATGGATTAGGAATTGCCTGCCATCTAGTAGGGTTATTTGGTCAGCGATTATGGTTTTACGGAAAAACTAAAAGCTATACGGATGAGCTTAAAATAAATCTTGAAAAATGCAATGGATGTGGCTCATGTGTTAGATTATGTCCAATGGGAAACTTATCTATGAAAAATGGGCAATCAATTAGCGGACAAAAATGCACCATGTGTTATCGCTGTATAAGTAATTGTCCTCAACAAGCAATTACATTAATAGGGAAAGAAGTATATGAGCAATGTAAAATAGAAAAATATATTTAATGTAAAAAAATAATTATGGATAGGTTATGTTAATTAGGATTAATCTTTACTTAACATATAAAAAACATCTTAAACTTAGTTGTAATAATTATGGTACAAGAAAAAGTAACTGTAGCTACTGGATTTTGCCAATATACCGGGATGTACTTATATTCAAATCGATGAAATTTCTAAGTAAAGAATTTTGATGCAAATTAATGGGGCACCTGATCCTGTTAGATTTATAGATAAATATGGAGCTTACCTAAACTTTGTAGCTAAAGCTGAAAAGGACGATACTATTAAAGAATTATTGATAGATGAGAATTTTGAAAAAATATTAAAAGAATTTCGGCTGTATAATATTTAGCGTTGATGGTAATAAAAAATCCATAACTGTCGTTAGACAAAAATGGACTAATTACTATCAGCGTTATTATTTTTTAAAAAATAAAGAACACATGTCAAACTCGTTGTATAATTAAGTCACCACAACAAAATAAACGAGGAGGTTTGACATGTGCTCAAATGATATTATATCAAATATTCTAGGAATTAGCGATAAAAATTTAGTATTTAGAGGAGATGGAATTGAAAAAGTAATAGGTATTGAGTGTATTAAATGCAGCACTTATATATAATAACCATCTTATGCTTAAAATTAAAAAACAAAGATTCTACTGTAAGCACTGTAATGATTCATTTATGGCTGAAAATCCACTTACAGACAAAGGGTGTTTTATCTCCAGGGACGTTAAAATTTCAATATTGCAGGATTTTTGCAAATACAAATCTATGAAACTAATTGCAGAGGAACATTGTGTATCATCAAGTACGATTTCCAGAGTACTTAGAATAGATGAATTTAAGTCTCTAAAATCAAAGATACTAAAAAGAGTATCCTTCGGATTTAGAAGTTTTTAAAATTTAAGATTAAGAGTATTACTAAGATAAAAAATACAAGTAATTTAAAAGCAGCATCTATACAGGAAAACTGTACTAGATGCTGCCTTAAAAAATTAAATATTGAATTCATCAACGGTTATTTGACAAAGAGCCACTAAAACCTCTAAACCCAAAACTCTCTATATATTTCTTTAAAATCTTCTAAGTTATTTATATAAGCGAAAATAGGTGAATAATCACCTATTTTAGATGAAGCTAAAGAGCTTCTATATAAATCCTCATTATCCCAAGATACTATTTTAAGAGGAAGGTTATTCTCTAGCATTTGTTTAAGCATCAAAAACCTTCCTATACGTCCATTACCATCCTGGAATGGATGTATACGTTCAAACCTATAGTGAAACTCTGATATTGATTCTAATGTTACATTATCAATACTAGAGTACCACTCAAGGAGTTCATCAAGCAGTGGTTCAACTTCGAATGGTTGAGCTAGCTTAATATCAGTTCCAAGAATCATATTAGGAATAGTCTTATATATCCCTGAGAAACCTCTTGAGTGTAGAGTAGTATTGAAAAAAAGACTTGAATGTAAGTTTTTTAAGAAACTATGACTTATATCTTGTCCTAAAGTATCGATAACTGTATCAAAAACATAACTAGAATTTACGGTCTCTTGAACATCATCTAAAGTATGTTTTCCTTCAACTATGTTTTTATCTATTAATAGGGCTAAAGCCTCAGTTGTAAATGTGCTTCCTTCAATTTTATTTGAATTATATAGAAAATTATGTTTTAAAACCCTATATAATGAGTTTTTAAAATCTCTTGTTTTTATTAATCTATTTAAAAATTTATCATTCATTTAATCACCCCCTAGTTTATATGTATTTAATATGATAAATAATCCCATCTCAATTGATTCTTCTGGAATACTTCTCACTTTTTTGAGAAGCTTATTGATAGGATAAATTTCTATATTTACGGATTCTTATAATATTTTTCCATAAGTTAAAACAAATCATACTCTTGTAAAATGATTATATAACAAAATATATCTATTGTGTACTTTTTAATATTTAATTTGAAACATAATAAACATTTATGTTTCCAGCTAAAGCCGAAGAATATTTAAGATGAACTATTGATTTATTAAATCAGGATTAGGTCACTTTTTATAGAAATTTTTCATTTTAATTAAATTACCTTCAAAAAGAGCTTCAATAGGAATATATTTTTTATACTTTTTATTAAGATATAATATTTCATACAAATCATCTAACATCAAGTAGTTTAAGTTACTTGATTCAAAATAGCTCTTAAATATTCCATGCATAAAAGTATTTTTAAATCCATCGAAATCATCCCCAACGCATATTATATATGGTCTATTTGGATAGAAATGTGTAAGGGGTGAAAGTCTCCTAAGTACAGAATCGTAATTTTTACTTCTTTCTACCTCGAAGGCTGCTATTATCTGATTAGAAATTGGATCATACCATAAAACATCTATTAAATCTATACTTTTTAGATCAGAACTTTCTTTGATATGAGAGAGATCTAAATCATTTAATATTTTCTTTAGTTCTTTATGATCTTTCATAATTATTTCTCCTAGTGAATAAATATTTAGTAGGTTATAAAGTTAATTTTGCCAAAATATTATGGAACTACTATAAAATGAAGGGCAATTAGACCTCAAAAGAGTTATATCGAGTATCAAAAGAACTATATTGAATATAAAAAATGGTGTAGATATTTTATATGGGATAGATATTAATAATATCTTAAATATTACAGTGGAAGAAGGTTTATGTTTGCCTGAAGATGAGAGTATTGATTTTGTGATTATAATAATTACAATAAAATATACAAAAAATCATATAAAAGGATGCTCACTAGCTAAAATAGGGACGCATCTTTTCTTTTATGCTATAATCTAAGCATATTCATAAAAAATAAGGGGAAAACAATGGAGGAATCAAAACAACTAATTATAAATTCAAGGCACAGTAATCTACTAAACGAACTAAAGAAAAGCCTTAAAGAATGTAAATCATTCTATTTTAGTGTAGCATTTATAAATTATAGTGGGGTACAGTTGTTACTAGATACATTTAAAGAGTTAGAAGAAAAAGCTATAAAGGGGAAGATAATAACTACTACATATCTAAACTTTACAGAGCCAAAGGCTTTAGAAAAAATACAAGAATTTAGTAACATAGACATGAAAATATTTATAGCAGATAGAGAAAAGGGATTTCACACAAAGGTATACATATTTGAAAACGAGAATGATTACAAAATTATAATAGGTTCTTCAAATATTACTCAAAGTGCGTTAAAAAGCAATATAGAGTGGAATGTAAAAATAGTTTCAAAAGAAGAGGAGCCATTTATAAAAGATGTCTTGAGGGAGTATAACAACCTTTGGAAAATGAGTTCGGATCTTAACGATGAAGTATTACAAAGATATATGTTATTTTTAAATGAAATAAAAAGAACTGAATCAAGAAGAAAAATGGTGTTTGATAGTGTATTACCTATTAAACCTAATAAGATGCAAGTAAAAGCTATGGAAAATCTAAAAAGGTTAAGGGATCATGGGGAAGAGAAGGCTTTAGTCATTGCAGCTACAGGGACAGGGAAAACATATATGTCAGCATTTGATGTAATGGAATTTAGACCTAAGAGGTTGTTATTTATAGTTCATAGAGAAGAAATTTTAAAGAAGGCAAAGGAAACTTTTGATAAATTATTAAGAGGAAGAAGTTTAAAAACAGGTTTATTTACTGGTAATGAAAAAGATTACGAATCAGATTATATATTTGCAACTATACAGACTATGAGTAGATATTATACTGAATTTAAAGAAGAGCATTTTGATTATATTATAGTTGATGAGGCACATCATAGTGCTACGACATCGTATCTAAATGTTTTAGATTACTTTAAACCTAAGTTTACATTAGGTATGACTGCTACTCCAGAAAGATGTGACAGTTTAAGTGTATTTGATCTTTTTGATAATAATGTAGCGTTAGAGGTTAGATTGCATGAGGCGCTTGAAGAAGATTTAGTAATACCATTTCATTATTTTGGTGTGACAGATGTGGAAGGTGTAGACTTAGAAGGTGTTAATTTAGATGACAAATCAGAGCTAGCTCAGCGTTTGATGATACATAGAAGGGTTGATTTTATTATTGAAAAGATGAACTTTTATGGACATGATGGAGAGTTTAGAAAATTATTAGGATTTTGTGTTAATATAGAACATGCGAGGTATATGGCTGAGGAGTTCAACAAAAGAGGGATAAAAAGTGTTGCACTTTGTGGAGAGGATTCTGTTGATAAAAGGCAAGAATATATTAGACAATTAGAAAGCAACAAGGATAGCTTACAAGCTATATTTACTGTTGATATTTTCAATGAAGGTGTTGATATACCTTCTATAAATACAGTTTTAATGTTAAGACCTACTGCATCTCCTATAATATTTATTCAACAATTAGGTAGAGGACTTAGAAAAAGCGGGGATAAAGAGTTTTTAACAGTACTTGATTTTATAGGAAACCATAACAAGACTTTTTTAATAGCTATAGCTCTAAATGGGGCTAGGTATTATGATAAGGATAGTATAAAAGTAGCCGTAGCTACTGATTTTGCCAATATACCGGGATGTACCCATATTCAAATCGATGAAATTTCTAAGGAAAGAATTTTGATGCAAATTGATGGGGAAAATTTTAGATCTGCACAGTATTTAAGAGATGAATATAATCAGTTTAAAATATTACGTGGTGGAAAAATACCATATCTGTTATTAGATTATATAAAATATGATGGGGCACCTGATCCTGTTAGATTTATAGATAAAGATGGAACTTACCTGAACTTTGTAGCTAAAACTGAAAAGGACGAGACTATTAAAGAATTATTGATAGATGATGATTTTGAAAAAATATTAAAAGAATTAAATACGAGTTTACCTTTAAAAAGGATAAATGAGTTTGTTATACTTAAGTATTTATTGAATCATGATAGGATTAACATAGAAATAGCAAGTAATGAAATATTAAAGTATATAAATAAAATAGACAAAGATAGTGTAATTCATGCTTTTGAATGTCTAAATCATCAATATTGGGATTCATCAATGATAAAGCAGAAAATTAAATTAGTAGAGTATAGCGATGATACTTTATATAGAAGTGACAAATTCACTAAAATAATTACTGATAAGAGATACAGAAAATATATAGAGGATGCTATTAATTATGGGATCATTAGGTATGAAAAAGAGTTCCAAGAAGAGTACTATGGAGTGCCATTTTTAAAGTTGTATGAACAGTACAAAATGATTGATATAGCACTACTTTCTAACTATAGAAAAATTCATTCTGCATTTAGGGGCAGCGGGCTTTTGACTAACGGCAATGAGTATTTTTTATTTATAGACCTTCATAAAGAACGAGGAATAGACGAAAGAATAAATTATAAGGACAAGTTTTTAGATCAAAGCTATTTTCAGTGGCAATCACCTAACTCTACAAGACAGAATACTGATAGGGGTAAGAACTTAATTAATAATAAAGATAGAAAAATTAACTTACATTTATTTGTAAGGAAATATAAAGAAATAGATAAGAAAGCACAGCCATATATTTATATAGGCAAGGGTGATACGGTAGAGTACCAAGGAGAGAAGCCTATAACAATGAAGATAAAACTTCATCAAGAAGTTCCAGTTAAAATATATAGAGAATTCATAGAAAAAATATAGATAGTAGGGATATATTAAAATAATATGTCCCTATTTTTTCATTATTTTTTCTACAATAGGAATATCTGCGGGAGCCCATATCAAAGAATTTAAACTTTCTTTTGAAAGATATACTAGCTTAGAATGTTCATTAGGAGTAGGGATACCGTCTATTAATTCGCATTTCATACCGATTAAGTTTACTATGATTTTTTCATATTCATGGGTATTTTCAGCAAATACGTTACTTGCCTTTACATTACAACTTAATTCTTCTTGTATTTCTCTTTCTATTGCCTCAAACAAAGATTCTCCTTCTTCAACTTTTCCACCTGGAAATTCCCAAAGGTTAGGTAGAGACATATTTGGGGATCTAAGGGCACATAGAATTTCGTTATTTTTATTTTCTATAATTGCAGCTACAACTTTTATTGTTTTTTTCAATTAAATCACCTCACAAAATAACATATCATAATTAATAAATTTTTTCTACATAAGTAAAGCGCCAAAAATAAAACTATAGTCTAATTAATACAACTATTTTTATATACTATCACCATTTTTATTGTCTACAGTTAAATTTAAGTTGATTTCCAGTTCCTTACTATTCATAGCAAATATTAAGGTTTATTTAAGGTTAATTTTAAGAATAATTAAACCTACTTATATATAATAATCTCATAGCAAACAGAAAGGAGAAAATATATGATAAAGTGGGAAGTCAAAAAAATATTAAAAGATAAATCAAGCATAATATCATTTATATTAATAGTATTACTATTTTTACAAATAAGCTTTGTAAAACCGATGCTAGAGACAAAAAATGAGTATTGGGATGAAGCAAAAAATAAATACGTCATAGATAATAGAGACAAAAATACAATCGCAAACGAAAAACTGAATATTAAAAAAGATACCATACAGTCAGTAATAGATTCACCCAATAGTGATAAATCATTAATAAGCATATCTAAAGAAAAAATTAGCTTAGATAATGGAAACAAATACGAAAATGTAGACTTTTATAAAGTATTTACAGAGAGATTAGATTTTTCACTATCAATTGTTATTATGATAATAATTATAGTCATGTTAGTATCAAATTTATATACAGATGAAGTGGTATCCAACGTTTCTCCAATAATATTATCGTCAAAAGAAAAAAATAAAGCACTATATTCGAAATTAATGATAGCTATACTTTTACCGATATTAGTGTACGGCATATATGCTGGGGGAACATGTTTAATAACATATTTACAATACGGAAAACCTCTAAATGGAAATCTACAGGCCTATAGAATAATTGATATAGCAGTCCTTTCTAAGGCAATGACTATAAACCAATATGCATTATCTAAAATAATAACTAATATACTTATGCTTTTGGGAATATCTATAGTCTCTCTACTTATTTCGTTCTTTAGTGACAATTCAGTAAAATCAATAAGTTTGTCTGTAGGATTTATAGTAATTGGGAAAATACTTACTTTATTTAAGTTTCTACCTAAGACCTTAATTTTACTTTTATCTATAGGAAATTATATAGATGTAATTATAGGTATGTCTAAACTAACGGGCATTTATAATGGAACGATAGAGATTTTATCAAAATCAGTAGATATATCAAATCTATGTATAAGCGTATACGGGTTAATAGTAGTATTTTCAATATTAGGGTGTATTTATAGTATAAAAAAAGCTTTAAATAAATAGGAGGCAATTACCATGAATAAATTAGAACTTATAAATGTTACAAAATCATATAAACATAAAAATGCAAATGAAAATATAAATTTAGTACTAGAAAGTGGAGTATATGGGCTTTTAGGGCCAAATGGTGCAGGAAAATCTACCTTAATGAAGCAAATAGTAACCGTAACTAGCCCTACAAATGGGAAAATATTATATAACGGTAAGGATATAAATACTTTAGATTGTGAATACAGAGCTGTAGTTGGTTATTTACCTCAGGATTTTGATGCTTATAAAAACTTTAAGGCAAGAGAATTTTTAATGTATATGGCAGCTCTTAAGGGAATGGACAAAAAAACTAGTGAAAAAAGAGTTGATGAATTATTAAAATTAGTTGGGCTTTCTGAAGTTTCAAACAAGCTAGTTTCAAAGTTTTCAGGTGGTATGAAAAGAAGAGTAGGTATTGCACAAGCTCTTTTAAATAACCCAAAGGTTTTGATATTGGATGAGCCAACAGCAGGACTTGATCCACAGGAGAGAACAAGGTTTAGAAATTTATTGTCTCAAATAGGTAGGGATACAATTGTAATACTTTCAACACATATAATATCTGATATAGAATCTGTTGCAAAAGAAACTATAATGATAAAAGACGGGAAGATATTGCTTAAAGGAACACATAAAGAAATATTAAAAGATATGGAAGGTAAGGTTTATAGTTTAGATACTGATAATGAGGATTTAATTAATGAAATACAAAATAAATATAAAGTAGTAAGTATAAATCGTGGAATAGAAAATATAAGTGTGAGATTTATAAGCGAAGTTAAACCAAATTATGAAAATATAAAACTAACAGAAGCGAAATTTGAAGATGTATATATGTTTTATTTTGACTTAGAAGATGCTAGGGAGGTGTAGGAATGTTTTCTTTAATAAAGTGGGAAATAAAAAAGAATTTAAGAATTGGGGTACTTGCAACCTGGGTGTTTGGATTGTTGATAGGATATGCAACTATTCGTACTACGTTTAATATAAATGATGTATATGCAGATATATTTAGTAAATATTTTGGACTAGCTCCAATTATGGGGCTTATAATGTTTACAATGTTTTCTGGAAGCTTTGTTTTAGAATATAATTCTAGTGCAGATGGACTAATAAAAGCCAGTAAAAAAGGAAAAGACCAATTAGTTTTAGCTAAATTTATTGGTTCTGGAATAAGTGCAAGTATTATAAATTTATCTATACTTATGACTATGGCTGGAAAAGCTATCTTGGCATTTAAATTTAATGGGCTTGATTTACCACTAAAGAGCTTATGGTATTTTGGGAATAGTGGTTCTAATATCACTGTACTTCAAATGATACTAATAGTTAGCTTAACTGTAATACTGGGGTCATTTTTATTTTCAGCAATAGGGTTATACTTTTCATCTATAAGTAAAAAGGCTACTATGCCATTTATATTTGGAGGACTTATGATGGGAATACCTTATTTATTAGAACTGAGAGGTAATCATGAAACTCTAATAAATTTACCTATAAGCGGAATGTACTCACAACAGCTTATCAGATACGCTGCACCTTTAAGCTCTTGGATAGTATTTATGGGTATAGTATTAGTATTAAATATTGTTCTGTACAATCTATCTAAAAGAAGATTTTTAAGAGAGATATAGTAGTTGAGAGATATCTCAAATCAGAATAAGTATACCAAAAAAGAGAAAAGCTTTTACTTTTCTCTTTTTTGGTATACTAAATATAAGCGAAAATATATGAAATATAATAAGGAGGATAATATGGATGAAAATATAAAAAACAGTAAAATACTTGTAGTAGATGATGAGATAGAATTATTAAATTTATTAAAAATGGTACTAGTAAAAGAGGGTTTTAAAAATATATACACTGCACAAGATGGAAGGGATGCTATAGATATATTCAAAAACAATAGTCCAGATTTAGCAATATTAGATGTAATGTTACCAGATATGGAAGGGTATGATATATGCAAAATAATAAGAAAGACATCAAATATCCCGGTATTATTTTTATCGGCAAAAGGAGAAGAATTAGACAGGGTAATGGGACTGGCAATAGGTGCTGATGATTATATAACTAAGCCGTTTAGCCCAAAAGAAGTAGCACTTAGGGTGAAAATTCAGCTTACAAAAAGTGCGATGATAAATAACAATAAACCCAATGAGAAGGAAAAAATAATTGCAACTCCATTTGAAATAGATGAGGAAAAAATAGAAGTAAGAAAAAATGGTACTATTATAGACTTGAAACCTAAAGAATATAAAATGTTTTTATATATGGCAAAGCACAAAAACCAGATTATAAGTAAGGAAAGATTTTGTGATGAGGTTTGGGGAGAAGATTTTTTTGGATTCGATAATACAATTATGGTTCATATTAGAAAGCTTAGAGAAAAATTAGAAGAAAATCCATCAAAGCCAAAGTACATTTTAAATGTAAAAGGACTAGGATATAAACTTCAGATAAAGGATAATTAAATATGAAAGTAAAATTAACTCTTAGATATATATTGAGCGTAGCAATAATTGCGATAATAGTAGTAATACTAAATATTAGTATGATTCTTTTGATAACATCATACAAAAATATAACTGAAGCTAATGATTATGGTGGAAATATTAAAATAGATAATTTCGTTAGAAACTTCAATGAACACATAGAAATGGATATTAATAATAACTTCTATATAAGTGATAGTGGCAAGAAGTTGATAGATAAAAGAAAGCTATGGATACAGATAATAGATGAGGAGAATAAGGAAGTATATAGCTATAATAAACCAAAAGTTATTAAAGAGAAACACACACCTATAGAAATAATAAATGGATATAAATATGGTGGTGGATTAGGTGATGATTCACATATATTGGCAGGCTATAAGGACGTAGATGATACTACATACACATACCTTATTGGATTTCCTATGAAGGATTTACAAAAGTATACATTTATTGAAGAGACAGACACAATGCTTAAACTAATGAGATATTCTATTATATCTATGCTAGTTGTAGATTTTTTGATAGCTATAGTTTTTGGTTATATATTTAGCAAAGATCTTACCAAACCAGTAAAAAATATTATAGGTGCTATAGATGATCTACATAATGGTGATTATGATATTTACTACAAGGAAAAAGGCTTATATTCCAATGTATTTAAAAAGTTAAATAACCTATCACACAAACTTAAAGACAATGAGTTAGAAAGAAAGAAAATAGATAAGATGAGAGATGATTGGATAGCAAATATTTCTCATGATATAAAAACTCCACTTTCATCGATAAAAGGATATGCAGAGTTTTTAGAAGAAGATTATGATTTTTCAAATGAAGAGGTAAAAACATATGCAGAGATAATAAGCAATAAGTCTAACTACATAAAAGAATTGGTTGATGACTTAAATTTGAATATGAAGCTTAAGAACAATAAATCTATATTAAATAAGGAAAAAGTTAATATAGTAACTCTAGTAAAAAACTCGGTTATAGATATATTAAATGATTCTAAATACAGCGAGGCAGATATTCGATTTGAATGTAGCGAAGATAAAATATTTACAGATATAGATAAGGTTCTTATGAAAAGGGTTTTCAATAATATAATATATAATGCACTTATTCATAATGATGAGAATGTAAAGATAGCTGTAAGTGTTTATAAGAGTGATAAAATCCACATATTGATTAGTGACAATGGGAAGGGAATAAGTAAAGAGAATCTAGAGAATATATTCAATAGGTACTATAGAGGAACAAATACTGGAGAAGCTCATAAGGGTTCGGGGCTAGGTATGTCTATAGCAAAAGAAATTGTAAGTGCGCATAGTGGAGAGATAATTCTTAACAGCGAACTAGGAAAAGGAACAGATATGGAAGTTGTATTATAGAATATAAGATTTAGAGATTAATTAGACATATTTTAGTTAATTTTAGATATAAATATAAGGTTAAAAAGGCGTCGCTCTATTTTTAAAGCGATCGCCTTTTTATTTTAATGAATAGTTCCCATAACTGCACTCATTACAAAATTAAGAATAAATAAGCCACTAAGTACATACATAGCTATAGAAACATTTTTGCCTTTATTTATAAATAAATTAAGAATTGTATAAACTATAAATCCAATAGATATACCATTTACAATATTATATGTAAAAGGTATTATTGTAATCATCAAGATTATAGATATAGTTTCTATCAAATCCCCTTTTTCTAATTCAAAGAAAGTTTGTATCATAAGTATCCCTATAAATATAAGAACACTACTTATGACCCCATCTGGTATAAGTTTTAATACAGGTATTAAGAACAATGACAATAAAAATAGTGAAGCAGATGTAAATGCCGATATTTTGCTTTTACCACCAGCACTGATTCCTGAGAAATTCTCAGCTGCAACTATAGTTGGACTTGTTCCGCATATCCCAGCAATTATATTAGATATTCCAGTTACCGTAAAGGATTTTTGGAAATCTTTTTCTCTATTCAATGCTCCTAATTGACCATATAAAATTCCCATATTTTCAAATACTATTACGATTGTTGTAGAAAATACAGCTACCATAAACGGTATAGACCAGATGTTTTTAAAGGACATCCCTAGAAATACTTCTTTAATAGCACCTATTTCAAATCCTGCAAAGTCTAAACTACTTAGATTAGTTACTCCCATAATAAGTGATAATACCGTACCAATTACTATACTTATAAGTAGGTTTCCAGGTATGTTTTTCATATTTAATATTAATATGATAATTAAGGTTATTATACTTAAAATAGTTTCTTTATCTGCGATATTACCAATACCTATCATCGTATTTTCATTTCCTACAACAAGACCACTTTTTTGAAGCCCTATAAATAAAATTAAAAATCCGACTCCTGTAGTTATTGCATATTTTAAGTTATTAGGTATAGAGTTCATAAGAATTTTAGTTAGTTTTGTACTTGCTATTAAAGTGAATATTACCCCACTTACTAATACGGCGGCTAGACCTTCTTGCCATGATAATCCCATTGATTGAACAATAGTATAAGTAAATAGAGAATTTATTCCCATTCCGGGAACTAATATAAATGGAGTATTTGCAATTACTCCCATAAGAATTGTAGATATAGTACATGTAAGTACTGTAGCTATCATAGCCGCATCCTGACTTATACCTGCATCAGATAGTATCAATGCATTAGTCATTATAATATACACGCTGGCTATAAATGTTGTAATTCCTGCCAAAACTTCTGTTTTAAAATCTTGTGTTGCAATTGTTTCTAACTTACTTTTTAATAGTTTTTGTTCCATCTTTCTTCCTCTTTATTTTTTCCCTCACCCACCCACATTAATTTAATGCCTATATATATTATCATCATTTTTTTTTATTGTCTACAATTAAATTACCTAAATAGGTTCTATTATAAAAAATAATTATATAAAAATTAAGCTTTGACTTTATCTTTATCTCTTAAGAACTTTTTTATACGTAAGAAATAATACATCAAGAAAATAATGCTATATAATATTATTTCAAATAGTTTATCGTTAAAATGTGGGTATTTAAAGTAGCATATACTATTTTGTTTTTCTTTTCTTATTTAATGTTAGAATACACAGAAGTTTGTTATAATAATTTTAATCGATGGTGTGAATTATAAAGTGAAAGGTGACGTTTTTATGTCTTATAATGATCAATTATTTCCTATTAAAACTGAAGGATTATTTCCTAGAGATTGTATTGATGAGTGGATGAATTGCGAGGAAGAATTTAACTTTAAGAAAGGCGATATCATCCCTGAATTAGGAAAGTTTAAAGATAAGATTTATCTTATAAAAAAGGGTAGTGTAAGTGTATTTCATATTCATGTTGATGGAAAAGAATGCATTGTTGGTTTACTATCTTCAGGGGATTTTATTAATCTACTTGGTATTTTTGCACAAAAAGAGAGCAGTATGGTTTTCAAGGCACTAACTGAAGTTACTGTTGTTGCTATAAAAAAGGAAAAGATAAAGAAAAAAATTGAAGATACACCTACTTTAGCAATAAATCTTCTTAGCTATTTTTCATGTGAATTCCAAGAGATAGTTGAAACTTTAGCACAAATTGCTTATGGAAAAGTTGAAGAGCGACTTATTTTTTTATTTAATAAATTAGCGTTTAATAAAGATATTGAAGATGGGTGGTGCCCTATATCTTGCTCTCTAACACACCAAGATATAGCTGG
Source organism: Asaccharospora irregularis DSM 2635 (assembly GCF_900129815.1). Lineage (GTDB taxonomy): Bacteria > Bacillota > Clostridia > Peptostreptococcales > Peptostreptococcaceae > Asaccharospora > Asaccharospora irregularis. The sequence goes on along the minus strand of NZ_FQWX01000005.1, from coordinate 90,140 downwards.
AATGGTTGGATCGACTAGAGAAACTGTAACACTACTAATTAATAAGCTAATACAAACGGGCATTATACGTCAAGATAAAGATAGAATTTGGGTTAAGTTAGGTAAATTAAATTAAAAATAAAATTGAGATATAGTAAGCCTCCTTACATACACGATTAAAAATTTGAAGTAATATTTAAATATAAATTAATTGAATCCATGGGAGGTATAGATATGAACAATATTTCATTAGAAAAATTAAATCAAACAGTTGGTGCAATTAAAGAAAATCCTGAGTTAGGGATGAAAAGATGGACTGCCAATATAAAGTGGAAGGGTGGAGTAGAAAATCAGATTGGAATTCGAAATTTTACACCTATTTTAACTGATGAACCAGAAATATTGGGAGGAACTGATAAAGGGGCTAATCCAGTTGAATATTTGACAGGGGCTTTAGGAAGTTGTTTTGCGATTACTTTTCAGGTTATGGCAAGTCAAAACGGTATAAGTTTAAAAAAGGTTGATGTTGATGTTGAAGCAGATTTGAATGCAGCTGTATTTCTAGGACTAGAAGAAGGTTATGGTGGAATCTTCAATATAGTTATAAATTTAAACGTTGCATCATCAGCTTCTGAAGATGAAATAAGAAAAATAGCAAATATTGCTTTATCAAAGTCACCAGTTTTAGAAAGTGTTAAACATAAACCAAAACTAAATATTAGTTTTGTAAAATAGATGAAAAATAAAAATATAAATGTTAAAATCTTCTTCTCATTTTGGGAGGAAGATTTTTTTACGTATAAGGAAATTATAATTAATTTTAAACTGTCAATAACTTATACAACTTAGATACTTCAATGTACTGGTCTTGCAAGTAAAAAAAATTTGAGCAAAGGACGAAGTCGTTGCGACATGAGCGAAGCGGATTTTTTATTTAATAAAAAGGTGATGTAAATATAAAATTAACTTAATCTACTTGCAAATAAAATTATTTATATATATAGTATAGATAAATGGTTAATTAGTTAAGTAACTAACCAATAAGGAGGTGAAGCTTTGAAGTTAATATTAAACGATAATGAACCAATATTTATACAAATAGCCAAGGCAATAGAGGATGAGATACTATCTCAGGGAATAAAAGAAGAAGAACAGATTCCTTCAACCACGGAATTATCAAAATTATATAAAATAAATCCTGCTACAGTTCTTAAGGGAATAAATATATTAGTAGACAACAATATATTATATAAAAAAAGAGGGATTGGTATGTTTGTAAATAAAGGGGCAAAAGAAACAATAATAATTTCTAGAAAAGAGAATTTTAAAAAAATATACATAAGAGAATTGATTCAAGAAGCTAAGAAGCTTTCTATTAACAAGGAAGATCTAATAGAGATGATAACTAATTATAAGGGGTGATACAATGGAATATTCAATAGAGGTAAAAAAATTTAAATCAAAGTTTCAAAGATAAAATTATATGTGACGATGTTTCAATAAACTTTGAAAAAGATAAAATCTATGGATTATTAGGTAAAAATGGAACGGGTAAAACAACTTTAATAAACATGATAGCATATCAACTAATAGCAAGAAGTGGTGAGATAAAGGTATTTGGCAAATCGCCTAAAGAAGATATTTCTGTTTTAGATAATTTGTGTGTAGTAAGAGAAAAAGATATTATAAAGGACTTTCATACAGAATGTAAGGTAAAGGAGGTATTCAGATTTTATTCTTACTTTTTTAGTAATTATGATTATGAACTACAAGATAAGCTTTGTAAACTATTTGAAATTAATCCTAAACTTAAATATAAAAAACTATCAAGAGGAATGAAAACTTCAGTATCAAATATAATAGGTATTTGTTCAAATGCACCAATAACAATATTTGATGAACCTACTATAGGTCTAGATGCAGTAAATAGACAAGAATTTTATAATGTATTATTAGAGAGTTATATGAAAAAAAATAGAACAGTTATCATAGCTACTCATCATATTAAAGATGTAGAGGAATTACTTGAAAAAGTAGTTATAATAAAAGATGGCAAAGTTGAGGTAGATGATTATATAGAAAAAGTAAAAGAAAAATCTTATTATATAAGTGGAAATAAAGATGATTTATCCAAATTTTCAATTTTAAAAGATAAATATCCACTTAAGTCATTTGGAAATACAGTTATGTACTACTATTATGGGGATATACCTGAAAATGATATGAGATTGATAGAAAGCTTAGATATAGAGATTGAAAATATGAAGTTAGAAGAATTATTTGTAAATATAAATAAAAAGGAGGTATGTTTATATGAGTAATTATAGACCATATTTTAAATTTATAAGAGATTTTAATATTAGAATGTTTTTAATTATATTAACTATAATTTCTGTAAATATAAGTATATCCGTATGGGCATCAATCGGTTCTGATAAGCCAGTTATAATATATAGTAGTCAATTGACTTCTATGGGAATTTTATTATGTTTTCTTTCAGGATTTTTTTATTCACTAACGTTGTTTTCTAATGCGATGAGTATAAAGGCAGATAGAGTAGGCTATCTTAAAGCTTCCCTACTTTGGGGAATAATATTATCGGTTGGTATTGCAGTGTTTTGTATTGTTGTAGATGCAGGTTTCAAAGCTTTTATAGGATCAATCACAGACAAATTGGTGCAAACTAATGCATTGATACCATCAATTAGCATAAAATCTTCTAAATTTATTTTGGGATTAGCCAATATAACTTTAACTAATTTATTTGTTTTTTCTCTTGGGTTTATGATCGGAGCAATTTGGTATAGATTTAAAATTATATATAATGTGATATTTTTTGCAGGTATACCATCAGCCTTAGGAGCTTATATAGCAAATTCATCTACAAAAAGTCCTGTATTATTAGAAGTATGGGGAAATAGGGTTTTATATAATATTGGTAAATTTATAGATAATAAGCCATTGATGGTAATGACAATTTTAACTTTCATATTTTTATTTATTTTAATAGGAGTTAGATTACTTATTAAAGCTCCGATAAAGGATTACGCACATGATTTAATATAGAAAATTTTTCAGGTGTACTTACTAAAAAGCCTGAAAGAAACGAAGTTCCAATAGAAATAAATGATATTTTGGTTGTTGAATACTACTCAAAATAATCTAAAAGACTACTTCAAGTATGAATTATACTAGGAGTAGTTTTTATTTTGTTTTTTTTATTATACTCATCAGGTAAATAACAAGTATTTGGAATGTATATAAGCTAAAGTCAATATAACTTTTCGCGTATAATAGAACTACAATATAAAACTTTCCACAATTTATCATATCTGACAATTTAGCATATCAATTGAGGCGAAAAATATTAAAAAATGTTAAAAAATGTTATAAAATAAATAATAAGGTGTGATAGCTTGAGTGATTTAATCGAAGGTATTGAACAATTAAGAGAAAAATACAATAAACTAAGTGATGAATTGTATATAAAACAACAAGAATTAGAAAAAAAGAGAAAAGAGGAAATAATAAAGGTATCTAAAAATATATTAAGTATAGTAGATCAGCTGGACGTTATAAATAGGTATGCAACAGAGGTTAAAGATAAGAATTTAAAAAATATATTAGAGATTACATATAAGCAAGTCAGCAGCCAATTAAATTCAATTGGTATAGAGGAAATTCAGTGTAAGGGTCAATTATTAAATCCATATCTACATAAATGTGTTCAGGTCATAGAAAGCTTTGGAAGGCAAAAAGAGGAAATTGTTGAAGTAATCCAGAAAGGATATTTATTAAACGGAGAAGTGTTAAGATATGCTTCTGTAATAATAGCTAAATAAAGGTGGGATAATTATGAGCAGTATTATAGGAATAGATTTAGGGACAACAACTTCGGAGATAGCATACATAAAAAATGGGAAACCAGAAATGATATCAAGTAAAATTAGCAAAATAATACCATCATTAGTTGCAATAAAGGACAGAAAAGTATATACAGGACACACTGCTGAGAACATACTAAAAGCCACACCAGAAAACGTCGCATTAGAATTCAAGAGAGAAATAGGGAAAAGTGGGGTTAAAATAAAGGTAGGAGATGAAGATTTTTTACCACATGAATTGTCTGCTATATTACTTAAGGAGCTAAAAGGCATAGCAGAAAGATATTTAGAAAGAGAAGTTAAAGAAGCTGTTATAACAGTACCTGCCAATTTCAATAGTTATCAAAGGCAGCTTACAAAAAAGGCTGGTGAAATGGCAGGTTTTAAGGTTGAAAGGATAATAAATGAACCAACGGCAGCTGCTATGGCATATGGAATAGATAATTTAGAAGAAGAATCTAAAATTTTAGTTTATGATTTAGGTGGAGGTACATTTGATGTAACAGTACTTGAAATGTTTAGTGGTGTACTAGAGGTAAGATCAAGTAGAGGTAATAATACATTAGGTGGAAAAGACTTTGATAGAGTAATAGAACGATTTATATTAGAAGAAATAAACAAAAAGAATAAAATAGATCTATATAATGAGATTACTGATAGAGAACAACTTTTACTGGCTAAAACAACTATTAAAGAATGTGCAGTAAAAGCAAAAAAAGAATTGTCCACTAAGAATTCTGCAGAAATATTTATCCCGTTTATATCATTTGTAAATGATGATTTGGTAAACTTTCAATCAGAATTAACAAGAGATAAATTTAATGAATTGACTAAACACTTGATAGATTCCACAGCAAAAACTATAGAGGAAGCACTTAAGGCGGCAAATTATACTAAGGAAGATATAGATAAAGTAATACTAGTTGGAGGAGCAACTAGAATATTTGGGGTAAATGAGTTAGTGGAATCACTATTCCCAGGTAAGATAAATAAGGGAATAAATCCTGATGAAGCTGTAGCTATGGGGGCAGCGGTACAGGCAGGAATAAAAAATGAAGAAATTAACACTGATACGAGTCTAATAGTAACTGATAGATGTAGTTATAATATAGGTATAAATGTGCAATCAATAAAGGGGGGCAAAAAGATAGAAAATGTATTTGATTGCTTAATACCAGTAGATAGCAGTATTCCATGTTCTAAAGTAGAGACGTATTACACATCTTATGATTGGCAAACTATTGTAAATATACAAGTCTATGAAGGATATGCACCTTTTGTCTACGATAATACAGAAATTGCGAGTTTTAAGGTAGATGGAATCCCGGCAAAGCTTAAAGGAGAAGAAAAGATTGAAGTTGAATTTGAATACAATTTAAATGGTGTGCTAGAAGTTTATGTAAGCATACCTAGTGTAGGAAAGGTACATAAAGAGATAATTCACAATTTAAAAGTAGAACAAAGTAGTGGAAATGTAGAGAAATATTTAATTGATAGTCAAATAGTAGTTAATAAAGAAGAACTAGAAAAATGGAAAGAATATGAATTAGCGGATTTAGCTAAGAAAACTATAGAATTAGCTGAGAGAAAAATGAAAAAGTTAGATAAAGATAAATGCAGTGAGATAACAGTTGTACTAGATAATTTAAAACAAGCAATAATAAGTGGAAATAAAGACCTTGTAGATAAATTAGAGGAGAAATTAACGGACATACTTTTTAACTATAGAGGAATATAAAATATATAAAACAATAGATATACATTATTTTGTAACAAAAATGCTCAGGTAAACCAAATTAAGCGTATCATTTGAATATAGGTTATTTTTAAAATATATTTTAAAAATTTGGAGATGAAAATATTTTAAATTAGTAGTTTTATGGAGGCACGAATATGGAAAATTTATATGAAATATTAGGGGTAGAAAAGGATGTCACCAAGGAAGAAATAAAGAGGATTTATGAATCGAAGCTTAGAAATCATGTTTATGAAAATGACTCAGAAGAATACATAAAAACAAAGAAGGCTTATGAAATATTAGTAGATAGTAGATCTAGAGAAGAGTATGATGAGAGAATTAGATTAAAAAGTGAAGAAGTAGTTGAAGTGGAGGAAGACAAAGAGACGTTATACGAGATTTTAGGTGTGGAAGTAAACGCTGAAAAATCGGATATAAAAAAGTCATATGCCACTAAGATAAGAGCTTATTCACCAGAAAAAAATCCAAAAATGTTTCAAAAAATAAAAAATGCCTATGAAACCTTAATAAATGATGAGTTAAGAGAAGAATACAACATAGATTTGCTATCTAGTGAGGAAATACGAGAATGTAAACTAAAAATAGCAAAGGCGTGGAAATCAGATAATTATAAGACTATTATATTAGAATGTAAAAAATACTGATTTTAAATGCAAACTTACATGAATATTTATACAAACTGAGCCGAGCATTGTATTATGACAATAAAATTGATGAAGCTATTAAGTATGCTACTGAATTAGTAGATATGTGTCCTAGACAATATGAGTATTGTAAGTATATTGCAACTTTATACATGAATAAGGAAGAATACACAAAGGCAGAACCATATCTTATAAGTGCTAATGAAATGAAACCACAGGATGAGACTGTTATTGAATATTTAATAGATCTATATTTATATTCGGGAGATTATAAAAAGGCAATAGTTTTTTTACAAAACGGGATAGATAATTATACAGAAAATAAACATATGAAATCTATATATTGTGAAAACTTGATTAAAGTATATATTAGTCAAGGGGAGATAGATGCTATTAATCAGGTTATTGATCGTATAGAAAACAATTTAGTTGATGAGGATGACGAAAAAGAATTAGCTAATAAATTATATGAAATAGCTAGGGACTCTTATAAAATGGAATTATATAAAGCGGCTGTATTAATAGCTGCTAGATCAAAAAGATTATTAGAAAACAGACAAATAAATGAGTTATATAGAAAGGCTGAGCATAGATTAAATATTCATGATTTGTATAATAGCTTAGAGAAAGATTCTAGAATATTAGATCAGGTTAAGAGTTTAGTAAATTACTATGTATTTAGCTATAAATATGAAAATCAAGATGAATTAACAAGATTGATAAACGAAAAAAACCGTGAAATCGAAATATTAATTGAAAAGTCTTCAGAACAAGTGCTAAGGTCTATGCTGGTATTAAAAAAGTACCACAGCGAATTATTCAATTATAAAAAAAGTAGATATGAAGATATTTTAAAAAGAGCGGAAGATATTAATAAGCTTCAAGAAGAGTATACAACTATGGATACAGACGTTAAGATATGTCTAGGGGTATATAAGCTGGTTGGATTATTGATGGATGATGATTTGACAGATGAACAATATAACATAAGTTATGAGAAAATAAAAAAAGAATTAGATTCAGAAAGACCACAACAAGTGTATAGTAGTGTACAAAGAATAAAAAATAGATATTTCAAAATATATGATTTGAACCCAGAGATAATAGATGAAATAGAAGAAAAGTTTAAACCATTGGAAAAAGAAGTGAAAAAAAATAAAAATTCATTTGATGAGGATAGGAAATTTGGTCTGGGGTGTATTAGTCTATTTATGATAATACTAGTTTTATATATTATTTTCTCTATATTCACTAAATTGTAGAATTTAGGCCAGTTTATTTTTAAAATAATACTGGTTAATTCTTCATAAAACTCAAAAAGCGTTTCATTTGATACGGATTTGATAAAAATGTTGTAATACAATAAGAATTAATAGTAAATGATAACTATTATAATGAATCAATTAAACCTATAGGGTAAACAATAGGTTTGATTGATTTAAACTCAGATATTACAAAAAATTTGAAACAGAGGAGAGAGTGATATGCAAGAATTAATAAAAAATATAGAAAAATCAAAAGCAATAGACTTTGATAGTTTAGTAAGTTGTAAAGATGGACAAATAGAAACAGTAACTATGGCTCAAAAAAAGGGAGTAGGAGTAACTTTATTAGCATTTGGTAAAGGAGAAGGAGTTGGACCTCATGCTGCAAAAGGTGATGCTTTAATATATATTCACCAAGGTGTTGCTACTGTGAAAATAGGAGAAGAAACAATGGAAGCTACAAAGGGTCAGTTTGTAGTAATGCCAGCTAATATACAACATCAAGTAACAGCAAAAGAAGATATGAAAATGCTTTTAGTAGTTGTGAAGGAGGACTAGTCTATGAAGTATTTAAGAAATATAAAGCCTTTTGAAGCTATAGCTATGACTGATATGGTAAGTCATACAGGAAATACTATAGCAAGCAAAGCATTAATAGATAATGATAATACAGAAATAAGATTTTTCTCTTTTGCTAGTGGAGAGAGTATAGATAAAGAGTACTATGAGATGGAAACATTATTTGTAATGATAGAGGGTAGAGCTAAGATATTATACAACGAAAATGACGAAGTTATAATCAATAAAGGTGATATTGTAGCTATGGAGGCCGATATAGATTATGGAGTAGAAGCTCTAACAGATGTAAAACTATTTAATATACTTGTAAAAGCATAAAAAATTATAATCAATATTGATGCTGTATCTGGATTTGTTTAAAGATAAATCTGGATACAGTATTTTTTTAGATTGCATTTAAAATATAATAATCATTATCAAATAGTATAAAGAATGTATTGAAAATAAATATCATTTATGATAATCTAACTATAGTTTCAGGATAAGGAAAAGATAAAAATGAATAGAATTAAGAGATTTAATAGTTAAATAATAATATATAATAATTATATTTTATTATTAGGTTTATCGTATTTAAAGAATTAAATGGAAATAAAATAAAAAATATTGACATATTTTAATTATAATTATAAAATAATATTGAAATACATATGATAATAATTATCAATATCGATAATTAAATAATAACTAAAATAAAAACTAGGAGGATTATTATGAAATTCAAAAAAATAAGCGCTGTTATTCTTGCGTGTGCTTTATTAATAACAGGATGCTCAAACAAGACAGGTGAAAATCAAGAAGAGTCGAATGTAGAACAAAGCAGTTCTGTAAGTTATCCAATGACAATTAAACATGCGTATGGAGAGACTGTAATAGAAAAGCAGCCAAAAAATATAGCTACAATTTCTTGGGGAAATAATGATGTTCCTTTAGCTTTAGGCATAAAACCAGTTGGTATATCTAAGGCCAATTATGGCAAGACAGATAAAAATGGTTTACTTCCATGGACAGCAGATAAGTATAAGGAATTGGGTGTAGAAAATCCTGTTACTTTTGATGATATAGATGGTTTGGATTATGAAGCTATAAGCAACTCTAATCCAGATATTATATTGGCTGCGTATTCAGGAATCACTCAAGAGGAATATGACTTATTAAGCAAAATAGCTCCTGTTGTAGCATACCCTAAGCTTCCATGGCAGACATATTGGAGAGATCAAATAAAAATAAATGCTAGTGCAATAGGTAAAAAAAGTGAAGGAGATAAATTAGTTTCAGATTTAGAAAACCTAATATCAGAAAAGACTAGTGAGTATCCTCAGCTTAAAGGCAAAAAGGTTGTATTCTCTTATTTCAACCCAGCTGATTTAGGTAAGTTTTACATATACCTTCCAACAGACCCTCGTGCTGCTTATTTAACGGATTTAGGATTAGAGTTACCTGAAAGTGTAAATGAACTTGCCAAATCTTCAGATAGTTTTGCTATTGAAATTAGTTCTGAAAATATCGATAAATTAGAGGATGTAGATGTGATAGTAACTTATGGAAGTGATAAGTTATTAAAACAATTACAATCAGATACGCTCTTAGGAACAGTTCCAGCGATAAAGAAAGGATCAGTCGCTATTATAGAGGATGGATCAGCTTTAGCAGCATCTTGTACTCCTAGCGCATTATCTATTCCAGCAACTATAGATGAATACCTGAAGATAATAGGTGAGAAAGCGGATAAAGAATAATGAGATTTACAAAAGTAATAGGCATATACTTAGTTGGTTTTATTTGCATATGCCTATGCATAATTGCATCTTTAGCATGGGGATCTAGAAATATTGAGTTTAATCAGGTCATAAATGCTTTATTAAATAGTGATGATATGTCTTTCGCGTCGTTAGTAGTTCGAGAACGTATTCCAAGGACTATTTTTAGCATTATGGCAGGGGCTTCACTTGCAATATCAGGAGCCCTTATGCAATCAATAACTAGAAATCCAATAGCAGATCCAAGTATTTTAGGAGTTAATACAGGTGCATCTTTATTCGTTGTAATTGGTATAGCATTTTTTAATATAAATTCAGCAAATCAATATATATGGTTTGCTTTAGTAGGGGCTGGTATTACATCTGTATTTGTTTATTGTATAGCATACATAGGGAATGGAGGTATGACTCCAATAAAACTTGCTTTAGCAGGTTCGGCTACAAGCGCAGCACTATCATCTTTAGTAAGCGCAATTATACTTCCTAAGGTAGAGGTAATGGATGCTTATAGATTCTGGCAAATTGGGAGTGTAAGTGGTGCAACTTGGGAAAGCATTAATTTAATACTGCCATTTCTTATAGCTGGAATAGTGATAAGTATAATATTAACACCCGCATTAAATGCTTTAGCATTAGGAGATGAGGTTGCGACAGGTTTAGGTGTAAATACGGGATTTGTTAGAATTATATGTGCAACTGCAGGTGTAATATTGTGTGGCTCAATAACTGCAATAGCAGGACCAATTGGGTTTGTAGGCTTAATGATACCTCATAGTATGCGTCTTATTTTTGGATCAAATATGAGGGGCATCGTACCTATGTCCGCCATTGGAGGAGCATTACTTTTGACAATATCAGATGTTATAGGAAGAGTAATTGGAAGCCCAAGTGAACTTGAGGTAGGCATTATTACTGCGTTTTTAGGAGCACCAATTTTTATTATTATCGCTAGGAAAGCGAAGGTGAGATCTATATGATGCAAACCACAAATAATATTATTAAACAAGGTCATACCAAAAGAAAGATTCGATATTTAAGTGTTACGACTATGCTTATTGTTCTAACTGTTATTACTTGCGGCATGATGCTTTTATATGGAAAAACTAATTATTCATTAGATACAGTAATAAGGGTTCTAGGTGGAGAGCAGATACAGGGTGCTTCATTTACTATATCTACTTTACGCTTACCGAGGATGCTTTCTGGCCTTTTAGCCGGCTTTGCATTTGGACTAGCTGGAAATACATTTCAAACTATGCTTAGAAATCCATTGGCCAGTCCTGATATTATAGGTATAACCTCTGGATCTAGTGTTGCTGCTGTATTTTGTATATTAGTACTTAGAATGAGTGGAAGCGGTGTTTCAATAGCTGCAGTAATTTCTGGACTAGTAGTATCAAGTATTATATATCTATTATCTAAAGGCTCAGGTTTTTCAGGAAATAGATTAATACTTATAGGTATTGGAATACAGGCAATGGTAAATGCACTTGTATCATTTTTACTAATTAAATCTTCACAGCACGATGTTTCAGGTGCATTTAGATGGCTAAGCGGAAGCCTAAACGGTATGAACATGGGAGATGTACCAAGTTTATTTATTGTTGTAATCATATTTGGAGTTATTATTTTATGCCTAACAAAATATCTTCAGATACTAGAATTGGGAGACGAGTTTGCAATTACCCTTGGTATTAAAATAAATTTAGTAAGAATTATGCTGATTTTAAGCTCTGTATTTTTGATTGCATTTGCAACTGCTGTTACAGGACCAATTGCATTTGTAGCCTTTTTATCTGGGCCAATATCATCAAGGCTAGTTGGGAGTGGTGCTCCAAATGTTTTAGCATCAGGATTAGTGGGGGCATTGTTAGTATTGGGAGCAGATATGATTGGTCAGTTTGTGTTTAGCACTAGATTTCCAGTAGGTGTAGTGACAGGAATTTTAGGGGCTCCATATATGCTATTTCTACTAGTATGTATAAATAGGAAGGGAGAGGCATAATGAGTAAAAAGCGACAATTGTTTGAAGCGAAAAATATAGTAGCAGGATATGATAAAAAAATTATACTGGATGATATTGATATAAGTATTCCTAGCAATAAAATAAGTGTTATTATTGGGGCAAACGGATGTGGTAAATCAACTTTACTAAAAACATTTGCCAGACTTATTAAACCAAATTCAGGAGAGATTATAATTGATGGTAAAAAAATTACATCTATACCCTCTAAGCAACTAGCAAAAATATTGGGACTACTCCCACAATCTCCAGTCGTTCCAGAAGGCATAACTGTTTGGGACTTAGTATCAAGAGGGAGATTTCCATACCAATCTTTTTTCAAGGGCATGAATCAGACGGATTTTGATGCTGTGGAGGAGGCACTTGAAATAATGGGTATATTGGATTTGGCCAATCGTAGTGTAGACGAGCTATCGGGAGGGCAGCGCCAAAGGGTTTGGATTGCTATGGCACTTGCCCAGCAAACAGATATACTTCTTTTAGATGAACCAACTACTTATCTTGATATAACCTATCAAGTAGAGATTCTTGATTTATTGACAGATTTAAATCGAAAAAGAGGCACGACTATTGTAATGATACTTCATGATATAAACTTATCTGCTAGGTATGCAGATTATATATTTGCCCTTCATAAGGGAAAGCTAATTGATCAAGGACCACCATCCAAGATAATAACATCAGAATTAATTGATACAGTATTTGGATTAGATTGTACTGTTATACAGGATCCAGTATCATATTCGCCTCTAATAGTACCCAAGGGAAGACACTATGTTAATAGCTAAAATAATAAGACCACACTGATAAGTTTATCAGTGTGGTCTTATTATTTTAGAATCTAAAGTGCAGAATAGTTATAAAAAAATGCAACAAAACAATAAATTGTAGATAAATATATATTCAAATAGTATATTTAAATTAAGAAAGGAGAGAGACTATGAACATTACTATTTTACTAGATAAACTTATAAATAAAGAAGATTTAATAATTAAAACAAACCCTGTAAATAGTGAACTAGCTAAGAGTTTAAAAAGTTACTTAGAAAATGGGATGAAAGTGACCGTCATAAATGCTAAAAATGATAGGAAAGTTCAGGTAGATACTCATTCGATTTTAGTTTTTCAATCAGAAGGGCATATGTGCTCTGTAAAACTTAAATCAGGTGAACTTTATTTAATAAATAAGCGTTTAAAGGAATTAGAAAATTTAGATAAAACAAACTTTGCAAAAATAAATAATCAGACAATAATTAATATAAATGAGATCAAAGAATTTTCATCTGCTCCAAATGCGCGCTTAGAGGTATTACTCAGTGACAAATCATCTTATTTTGTAAATAGAAACTATGTAAAAATAATAAAGGAGAGATTATCATGTTAAAGCAATTTAAATTACCATTTTTTCAAACTTTTTCAGCAACACTTATATGGATTTTGATTTTAATATCAGTTTTTTTAGGAGATGTGACATTTTCAATCAGATATACTTGGAATCTAGTAGGTATTAGTGCTATATTTGCAATGATTTTCGGTGTAATGTACCCGGCACTTTGGAATTTTTCTTCTATTAAAGCTATAAGCAAAATTATTATATCTTCATCAATAAATTTTGTAGGTGGAATCATAGCAGTTTGGTTATTTTCCCCAGATATGCTTGATATTATCCGACCTTGGATAATATTAATTGCTATAGCTACAATACTAGGGCATATAATGGGATTTTATTTTTATTCTAAGTGGGATAATGAAAAAAAATCTGATGAACTAAACAAACTTCTTAGAAAGTAAAAAATCAAAAGCCAGGCAGATTAATTTTTATCTACCTGGCTAAAATATTATTTTAAACCAATCTTTGAAGTATAGTAATATATGAGGTAAAAAATAATTTATTTATAAAAATTACTATCTCTAAGTAGTTGAGCATCTTTGCGGTTGGTTAAAAATTGTTTTAATTCAGTTAAGCACAAAAATAATATAGCTCTATTTTCAAACTCCATTCTATTTATAGGAAGTTCTTCTTTTTTCATACCTATGATAAGCCTATTCAATTCTTCGAGAAGTAAATCGCCAGTCTTGGCTTCAAATGGAGTATGTCCTATTTTATGAATAAACGCAGATAGAATATGGGCCTGTGTTGGTATACAGCTTAATTGAGATACATGATTGTATAAATTTTTTAATATATCACGTTGACTTTTTATAATTTCCATGTGGTCTAAGAAGAATCTAGTGTCGCTTAATAAATTATTATTAATATTATCATAGGCTTCAGAAATACTGCTATCGATAAGTGAATTTAGAATATCAAAATCATTTGTATAAGTATCCTTCTTTTGGGGATTTACAATAATATCTGCTATATCTATAAGTACAGTACTTACTTCTTTTTCTAGTTTTTTTTGACCTTCGTAGATTTTATTTATATTTGTTGGAATATACATGTTTATTATGACACCTATTCCAGCACCGATTATAAATATACCAGCCTCATTTAGAACCCATCTAGTAGATATTTCTCCCTGAAGAAAGTAATGAGACCCAATGACAACACACATAGCAATGACATCTTGAATTTTAAAAAAGAAACAAAGAGATATAATTATAAATATAAATATTGAAAAAGAAGTCAAATGGTATCCAAAGGTATTAAAACATAAATATGAAATGATGGTGCATAAGAGAAAGCCATAAATTTTTCCCAGAGTTCCCTTAATAGTTTCCTTTTTTGTATCTTTTACTGTAAGTAGGACTATAACTCCAGCCACCATTGAATACTCTAAGTTTAATAGCCATGCCATGAATATAGCAAGTGAACTTCCAAGGGATAATTTTACTACTTTAAGTGCATCTATTTTATTCAAATACAGACCTCCTATAGACAAGTATAATAAGGATAATTTTACCATAAAAATACATGATTTAAAATTAAGTTGATATAAAAATTTTTAACCGTGTATATGATTTTATTATATCCATAACGATGATTTCAAATAAAACAAATATATATTCATAGCATAAACTTATAGGTTTGAGTACATCTATATAATAATTAGTATTTGACTAATACTCGTTGATTGTTAATGAGATGGACACATTTAATACAACAAACTATAATAAAACTAGACTAGAAAAAAATGTCGTTTTATGATTTTCATACTTTTTTAATAATATATAATTTTCAGTATATATTATTAAGTTAAAGTCTATGAATAATCTTAAAATGCAAACAATAGGGGGGTACTAGGCGTGAGGTTATATAGGGATGTTAAGTTAAAAGAAATAAATTTTGGAGATCATATTTGTTTACTATATCAAACTAGAGATGAATACAGAAGTGTAGCACTAAGTTATATTAAAGAGGGTATATATAATAATGAAAAGGTAGTGTGCGTAATTTATGAGTATCCTAGAGAAACATTAATTATGGATTTAAGGAAGGAGGGAATAGATGTTGAGGAACTTATGGCTTCAAATCAATTAGAAATAAGAGGTGTTGATGATGTATATTGGGAGGAAAGTAGATTTAACCCTGTAGAAACATTAGATTACTTGGAAATGAAAGGGAGAACATTTAAGCAAGAGGGATTCCATGGAATGAGAGTAATGGCTGAGATGATATTTGGTATTTATGATGAATACGGTATGACTAAGTTGATAGAATACGAAATGTTATCAAATAAATCTAACTTAGAAGATCAAATTCATTTATGTATATTCAATAGAGAATCATTTCCAAGTTTTGTGTTAGAAGAGATTGTGCAGAGTCATAATGTGATTATAAATGGTATGGATTTAATTAAACCAAATCCACACCATTTAAATTATAATAAACAAATAGAAAGCTATAATTTAAAAAAATCAATTAGAAGTAGACTAAACTTAGATACAAACAATGACATAAATGTACTAGATACCAATAATTGGAGAAAAAATAGAGATGCTGTAATTTTAAAGCATGTACTTGGTTCAACAGGAGATGGAGTTTGGGAGTGGTATATTGAGATATAATATTAGGAAGTTTGCAGCTACAAGATTTATATATAAATAATGATAAGTCAAGTAAATATGTAAATAATTATGAGAAAATTAATAAAAGAATGAAGCAAAATTCATATAGACTATTAAGGCTACTTAACAATGTAATTGATATAAGCAAGATTGAGTCTGACTTTTATAGTATTAATTTAGAAAATTATGATATAAAAATGTTGATAGAGAAAATTGTTGGGTCTATTGAGGACTATGTTAGGAATGCAGGATTAGAAGTGAAGTTTGTCTCTAATGTAGATAAACTAATAATTGCATTTGATCCTGAGAAAATGGAAAAAGTATTATTAAATATTTTATCCAATTCTATAAAATTTACAGAACCAGGTGGAAAGATCTTAGTAGATTTTAGGGCATATGAAGATATTGTTGAAATTTCAATTAAAGATACGGGTATAGGTATACCTAAGGATAAGCTAGACACAATTTTTAATAGATTTAAGCAGGTAAATTCTTTAAAGCATAGAGCTAATGAGGGGAGTGGAATAGGATTATCCCTTGTGAAGGCATGGGTAAACGCTCATGAAGGAGATATTTCTGTAAATAGTAATGAAAATGAAGGTACAGAATTTGTTATAAAATTGCCAAATAAAACTATAGAAAGTGATATATGTATAGAAGATAAGATGACATGTTCAAGAGATATAAATGTTGAAAGATTGAATATAGAATTCTCTGATATATACTCGTAGACAATTTTTAATTTTAATAATGATTTAAAGAGTTGAAATAATATCTAGATTAGCTAAGCAAAAATGACAAAAGTTTATGAAATTTTTGTTATTTTTGGTTATAATGTGTTATTATTTGTTATGATATGGTATATATAGTGTTATAAATAACGATAAAGGAGGTTTTTATGAAAATTTATATAGCGAGGCAACCTATTTATAATAGTGATAAGTCATTGTTTGGATATGAGTTATTATATAGAAATAGTGATAAAAATTTCTATCCAAATGTCGATGGAGATAAGGCCACAAGGGAATTAACCTACAATGTCTTATCTGAATTTGATTTTAACTCATTAACAAATGGGAAATACGGGTTTATAAATTTCACAAAAGAATCATTAATGTCAGATCTTCCTTTATTATTTAATCCAGACAATGTAATTATAGAGATTTTAGAGGATATTTCTCTAGATAAGGAGCTAATTGAAAGAATTATATTTCTTAAAGAAAAAAAATATACATTTGCTTTAGATGATTTTGTAGATAATGGTGCATATGATGAGATATTACCTTATATAGATGTTATAAAAGTTGAATATAGCTTGTTGGAATCAAATATGTGTAAGAAAATAGCAGAAAAGTATAAAAATAATAAAAAACTTATTGCAGAAAGAATAGAGACACAAGAGGATTATAAAAATTCAATAGAAGATGGATATAATCTTGTTCAGGGTTACTATTTTAGTAAGCCAGTAATAATATCAAAAAATAGGATTGATATAGCATCATCTACTTACTTGCGTCTTTGGAGGGAAGTATCTAAAGAAGAGCCTAGCTTTGATTCTTTGGCAAATATTATAAAATTAGATGCTGCATTGACTTATAAATTGCTTTCTTTAATGATGACACCTATATATTATAGGGGCCACAAAATTGATTCAATAAAAAAAGCTCTTGTATATCTGGGTATAAATGAAACCAAAAGATGGATAATGCTTATTTTTCTTAGAGATATATCAAGTGCCGATAATGATGAGTTTGCAAAAACATCCCTAATTAGAGCTATATTTATGGAAAAGATTATCAAAAAATTAGGATATAATAATATGTCTCAAGAAGCATACATGCTTGGATTATTATCTATGATAGACAATATATTGGAGGATGATATAGTCTCTATTTTGGATACCTTAGAACTGTCAAATAGTATTAAAATGGCACTAATAAATAAAGAAGGTATACTATATGAACTATTAGAATGTATAAAGGAGTACGAACTTAGCAACTGGGAATATATAGATGAATTTAATAAGCACTACAATTTAAATAGAGAGCTTATCTCTTTGATATATTTAGATTCATTGAGGTATGCAGATGATATGTTTAAAATTAAAGAAGATAAATAGAGGTTAAATAAATATTAAAAAACAAAGAGGGCTATATGAATAATATAGAAATATTTGATGGAATAAAAGATGCTAGTAAAAAGAGGTTAATAGAAATAGGAAAATTAAAAAAGTTAGCTAAAAAGGAAATGCTGTTTAATGAAAAAGATATTGTTGATAAAGTGTATATAATAAAAAATGGTAAAGTATCTATATTTAAAATAAACGAAAGTGGAGAACGAAAGATAATATTTATACTCGGCCGAGGAGACCTGGTAAATGATATTTTGATAGATAGGAATAGGACTTCTATAGTAGGATGTGAGGCTTTTGATGAGGCAGAGTTAGTAGAATACGACAGTAAAGTTTTTATAGACATAATGGAACATGATTTTGAACTCACTAAAAACGTCATACTACACTATCAAAATAGAAGCAGAAGGTTGTATCGTCAGCTAAAAAACTCCATATCGATAAGAATGGATAAAAAACTGGCCGCTAAACTTTATAGAATAGGAAAAGAGTTTGGCATAGATGAAGGTGAATGGACATTTTTAAATATAGATTTAACTATAACATATATAGCTGATATGTTAGGATGTAAAAGAGAAACTTTATCAAGGGCAATGAAGGTTCTCCAAGACAAAAAACTAGTCAAAATCCAAGGTAAGAAATTTTATATAAAACAAGAAGAACTTTCTAAATATTTTAAGTCAAATTAAAGTACCTGAACAAGGTGCTTTTTTTATTGGAAGATATTTTATATAAAGTAAAATTATTTGTTAAAAATGTGATAATTATCACAGACTATAAGCTTGTTCGAATGTTAATATTTATTTAATAAAGTATAGGAGGAGGATTGTATGAAAATAAAGTTAAGTAAATCAAGCTTTAATGAGGGGTTGAAACAATTAAAGTCAGAGTACAAGATATTAGCACCTGTTACGACACCTTTTAAGGGTACGTTTTCTGACACAGATATAACAAAATATGAAGAAATAGATAAAATTGAGGATATAGAATTTGATAAAAAATCAAATTTCTCTGCCAAGGAAGTTATTCTTCCTATAACTCAAGTGTTATTTTATTTTACGGAGAAAGAATATAAAACAAGTGATATAGATGATAAAAAGCTATTAGTGTTTTTAAGAGCTTGTGATTTAAATGGAATTAAAAGAATAGATGAAATATATCTTAAAAATGGAATAGAGAAGGACTATTTCTATGAGAGATTAAGAGAAAAAGTTAGATTTGTCCTTATAGGGTGTAAGGAAAGTTTTAGAAATTGTTTTTGTGTAAGCATGGGATCAAATAAAAGTGAAAATTACTCAATAGGTCTAAATTTAAGAGATGATGAAGTTTATTTAGATATTAAAGATGAAGAGTTAAATATATTTGAGGGCGAGGAAACTGATTTTTCAGTTGATTACGTAAAAGAAAACCGTATTTCTATTGAGATACCACAAAATATAAACCCTGTTGAATTATCAAAACACCCTATGTGGGATGAATACAATGATAGATGTATTGCATGTGGAAGATGTAATTTTGTATGTCCAACTTGTACTTGTTTTACAATGCAGGATATATACTACAAGGAAAATGAAAATGTAGGTGAGAGAAGAAGAGTATGGGCTTCATGCCAAGTAGATGGATATACAGATATGGCAGGAGGTCACTCATTTAGGAAAAAGCAAGGTGAAAGAATGAGATTTAAGGTTATGCACAAGATTTATGATTTTAATAAGAGATTTGGCTATCAAATGTGCGTAGGGTGTGGAAGATGTGATGATGCCTGTCCACAATATATATCACTTTCAGAGTGTATAGATAAAATAAACAATATATATAAAGAGGAGGAAAAGTAGATGAATCCATATATACCAGTTTCAGCAAAAATAGTGGATATAGTAAAACATACGGATATAGAATGGACATTCAGAGTAAACTGTAGCACTGATAATGTTCTTCCAGGAAAATTCTATGAAATATCTATACCTAAATACGGGGAAAGTCCTATATCAGTTTCTGGATACGGCGATGATTATATAGATTTTACAATTAGGAATGTAGGTAAGGTTACATCAGAATTATTTAAATATAAAATAGGGGATAATTTCTTTATAAGAGGACCTTATGGAAATGGGTTTGATGTAAGTTTATATGAAAATAGAGAAGTAGTTGTTGTTGCTGGTGGAAGTGGTTTGGCACCAGTAAGAGGAATTGTAGAGCATTTTTACAACAATACTGATAAATGTAAGAAATTTAAACTAATAGTAGGGTTTAAATCACCTAAAGATATATTGTTCAAAGATGATATAAAAAAATGGAGTGAAAAGTTAGATATATTAGTTACAGTTGATGGTGCGAATGATGATTACGAGGGAAATGTAGGTCTTGTTACTAAATATATACCTGATTTAGAGATAGATGACATAAACAATATGTCTGCAATAGTTGTTGGACCACCTATGATGATGAAATTTACTGTAGCAGAGTTTTTAAAGAGGGACTTATCTGAGAAAAACGTATGGGTTTCTTATGAAAGAAAAATGTGCTGTGGAGTAGGTAAGTGTGGTCACTGTAAGATGGACGATACTTATATATGTATAGATGGTCCGGTTTTTGATTATTCTTATGCTAAAAATCTTATGGATTAGGAGGGAAAGGCTATGTTAAGAGACATAAACACTAGAAAGGTAATGAAAAATGCTTTTAGGATAACAAAGCATAAGTATGAGACTTCTCTTAGAGTTAGAATACCAGGAGGATGTGTAGATCCAGAAAGTTTGATGATAGTGTCTAAAATTGCCAATGAATATGGTAATGGAAAGGTTCATATCACAACTAGACAAGGGTTTGAGATACTAGGTATAAGTATGGAGGACATGGAGAAGGTAAATGAAATTATTCAGCCAGTTATAGAAAAGTTAGATGTAAATCAAGATGAAAAGGGAAAGGGATACCCAGCGGCAGGAACTAGAAATATATGTGCTTGTATAGGAAATAAAGTATGTCCAAAGGCACAATATAATACCACAGAGTTTGCCAAAAGAATAGAAAAGGAAGTATTTCCAAACGACTTGCATTTCAAGATAGCTTTAACTGGATGTCCAAATGATTGTATAAAGGCTAGAACACACGATTTTGGAATAATAGGTATGACACATCCAATTTATGAAAAAGATAGATGTATATCCTGTGGAGCCTGTGTAAAGAAATGTAAGAAATTATCTACAGGTGCACTAAGAATGGAAAATTATAAAATAATTAGAGACCATGATAAATGTATAGGTTGTGGAGAATGTACACTTAACTGTCCAACAAGTGCTTGGACTAGAGATCCTCAAAAATATTATAGATTGGCCATAATGGGTAGAAGTGGTAAAAAAAATCCTAGGTTAGCGGAGGATTTCTTAGTATGGGTAGATGAAGACTCAATTGTAAAAGTAATCTTAAATACCTACAGATATGTAAGTGAATATATAGATAAAGAAGCTCCAAATGGAAAAGAGCATATAGGATATATAGTTGATAGGACTGGATTTATGGAGTATAAAAAGTGGGCTCTTGAGGGAGTGGAATTTAAAGATATAGTTAAGGTAAATGAAAATATATACTGGAGTGGTATAAGATATTAATCTATATTAGGGGAGATTGTATGCATAAGGAAACTTTAGAAAAATTAACTAATGCGGCAAAAAATAAAATAAATTTGCTTGAAAATAGTAGATTTAAGTACCTGATTTCTTCTGCGTTTGCAGGACTATATGTAGGTTTGGGAATTATATTAATATTTACAGTAGGAGGACTGATGTCATCAGCACAGTCTCCAATGACTAAGATAATGATGGGATTGTCTTTTTCAGTAGCACTTAGTTTGGTAATTATGACTGGAACAGAATTGTTTACAGGAAACAATATGGTAATGGCAGCGGGGGCACTAAACAAAGGTGTAAGTATTAAAAGTATGTGTAAAGTATGGATATATAGCTTTATAGGGAACCTAATTGGATCATTGATTGTTGCTGCATTATTTGTAGGGACTGGGCTTGTAAATAAGGGACCGGTTATGGAATTTTTTGCAAGTACCTCAATAGCTAAGTCATCTGCTCCATTTATGCATCTATTTTTTAGAGGGATACTATGTAATATATTAGTTTGTGTTGCTGTACTTTGTTCATTTAGAACTGGTAGTGATAGTGCAAAATTAATAATGATATTTTTATGTTTGTTTACATTTATAACTAGTGGATTTGAACATAGTGTTGCGAATATGACTATATTTGGAGTTTCTTTGTTATCACCTTATATACAAGGAGCTACACTAATAGGTTCTGGGTTTAATCTATTAGCTGTAACACTTGGGAATATGGTAGGTGGAGCAATATTTATGGGTGCAGGGGTATATATACTTGGAAGTGAAAAATAGAAATGTTAATTATAAAGTAAGGGCTTATTTTAGGCCCTTATTTTGTTGAGTATAATTGTAATATTATTAACAAGAATTCTGGATAAAGCTAATATTACAAATTATGTCTAATGAGAATATAGCTAACATATTAAATAAGAATATGAAAATGTTTAAATATTGTTTAGTAATATAGTATATTTAGCTTGTTTTTATTGTTTTATCAAAAAATACCAAAAAAATTTATTTTTATATATAGATATTATCTATATTTATATTGTATATATTGGTAAAACAATATACAATATAAATATAAATAGTATGTAGAATTTATAACAATGTCAATTCAGATTACAAATACTGCTACATTAGTGCTACTAGATCCAATTGGTTATACATAGATTTTGGTGTATCAAATTTCCTTGTACTTAAAAATCAACTTAGACATATCTTCATAATTCAACTCGTCAAGGTAATTCATTAAATTAGAGAATATTAGTTTTATGCTATCTCAGAGTTTTTGTATAATTATAAAAAACTCTTTGATATAAATGTAAGTCCTGCTGGGTAATTAACTTAAAAAAGCTCAGACAAACTAAATTCAATAATAAGGGGGAGTTTGTAGTGGAAGTACTATCGAAGATTGTAAGTGCAGTAAACGGTATTCTATGGGATAAGAATATCCTACTATTTTTACTTGTCGGAACAGGAATTTGGTATTCATTCCAACTAAGATTTATCCAGATAAGAGGTTTTGGAGAAGGATTCAGAAGAACTTTTGGAGGGTTATTTAAGAAAAGTGAGAAGGCTGATGAAAGTGGAATGTCTCAATTCCAATCATTAGCCACAGCAATAGCCGCCCAGGTTGGTACAGGTAATTTAGCAGGTGCAGCAACGGCTATAGCGGTTGGTGGGCCAGGTGCTATATTCTGGATGTGGGTCAGTGCATTCTTTGGTATGGCAACAATATACGCAGAAGCTACAATAGCGCAAAAGTATAAGCAGGTTGGTAAGGATAATACAGTAACAGGTGGACCGGTTTACTATATAGAAGCAGCTTTTAAAGGTAAATTCGGTAAAATACTGGCAGGTTCATTTGCTATATTTATTATACTAGCGTTAGGATTTATGGGAAATGCAGTACAATCAAATTCTATTGCTGCTGCATTTGATACTGCCTTTGGTATAAACCCACTTATAATTGGTATAATACT
Source organism: Asaccharospora irregularis DSM 2635 (assembly GCF_900129815.1). Classification (GTDB taxonomy): domain Bacteria; phylum Bacillota; class Clostridia; order Peptostreptococcales; family Peptostreptococcaceae; genus Asaccharospora; species Asaccharospora irregularis. Next base: position 66,513 of record NZ_FQWX01000005.1, on the reverse strand, counting down.
AGCAATACTAGCTTTTTTAGTGTTTTCAGGTGGTATTGGAAGAATAGCTAAAGTTACCGAAACAATTGTACCTATCATGGCATTGTTTTATATTATAGGAGCATTGATTGTTATATTTGTAAACTACCAAAATATTCCTTTGGCATTTGAGGAAATATTTGTAGGAGCATTTGCACCTCAATCAATAGCAGGTGGGGTTGTAGGAGCTACTATTCAAAAGGCAATGAGCAAAGGGGTTGCACGTGGACTATTCTCTAATGAGGCTGGTATGGGTTCTACACCTCATGCACATGCAATTGCGAAAGTTGAGCACCCATCAGAACAAGGGTTTGTTGCTATGATGGGAGTATTTATAGATACTTTTGTTATATTAAACCTAACAGCCTTAGTTATAATTACAACTCGTTCAGTAACTCCAGATGGTTCTATTATAGGTACAGCACTTACTCAAGCAGGATTTTCATCAGTATTTGGAAAGTCAGGAGATGTATTTATAGCAATTTGTATGTTTTTCTTTGCATTTTCTACTATTATTGGATGGTATTTCTTTGGAGAGGCAAATATAAAATATTTATTTGGATCAAAAGCTGTAAAGATATATGGAGTAATAGTATGTGTTTGTGTATTACTTGGGACATTAGGGGAAGTGTCTATTGTATGGACTATGTCTGATATGTTTAATGGACTTATGGTTATACCTAACTTAGTTGCACTACTTGCACTTACTGGAACTGTTAAGTCTATACATAAAGACTATATTAAGAAGAACGGTGGAATAAGTTCTAAGAAAAAGAAAAAAAATCACACAGCATAAATATTTGATTATGGGGTAGCTTGAGTTGCTACCTCTATTTTGTTATACATTTAATTAGAATATAAAAGGAAAATTAAAATATAAAATTTAATATTAGTTATAGATAAAAACTATTAAAATATAATGATATATAATCTTTATCTATACTTATATAAACTCTTCTCTATTATGCTACAATTATATTGAAAATTTAACAAAAATTTATCATAAGGGGGAAATATTGAATGAAGAAATTATCAATAATAATGGGGATTGTATTGACATCATTCTTAGTATTTGTTGGATGTAGTAGTACACAGGAAAAAACAGATGAGTTTAAAAGCCAAATAATGTTTAATGGGTCATCAACAATAGCACCTATAGTATCTAGTGTTTCAACAAAGTACATAGAAGATAACGAAACATGGAATAAAATAGATTCAAGCTTTCCAGAGGAAAATATATCAATTTATGTATCATCAGGGGGTTCAAGTGCGGGAGTAAAAAGTGTTATAGAAGGAACTTCTGATTTCGGAATGGTATCTAGAAAAGTTAAGGATGAAGAAAAAGAAAAAATAGAAAACTATCAAGAGTTTCAAATAGGATATGATGCACTTACAATATCAGTAAATAAAGAGAATCCTATATTACAAGTAAAGGATGACATAACTACAGAGGAATTAGCAAAAATATTCTCTGGAGAATATAAATACTGGAACGAAGTAGAAGCATCTTTACCAAAAGAAGAAATAGTAGTTGTTACAAGAGATATTGGTGGAGGGGCACATGAGGTATTCCAAAAAAATGTAATGGGCGATACAGAAGTAAAATCAGATGTTATACAAGCTCCATCAATGGGTGCATTAGCTACTAAGATAGTAGAAAATAAATATGCTATAGGGTATGCTTCACTAGGTATGTTAAACCAAAATAGCAACAAAATGTCTGCATTAAAAGTAGATGGGGTAGAGCCAAGTGTTGAAAAAATAAAAGACGGTTCTTATAAAATACAAAGACCTTTATTAATAGTTAAAAAAGGAGATTTAACAGCTCAAGAACAAAAGTTCATGGATGTTTTATTATCTGAAGAAGGTAAAAAAGCAGTAGAAGAAAATGGATATATAGCAGTTAAATAAACTAATATCTCAGAGGAGTTTTCTTCTCTGAGATTTTGTGTTTTTAGAAAGTGAGGTCGTGATTTGAAGCACAAGATATTAGATAAAATTTTTGAAAATAGTATAAAAATATTAACTATTTTATCAATTCTTATATTGTTTTTTGTATTTGTATTTATAGCAAAAGAAAGTTCTCCTTTATTTGAAAATATAAGTGCGAGCAGATTTGTATTAGGAAAAGGGTGGAAGCCGTTGGCGAAATCACCCACTTTAGGAATTTTTCCTGTAATATTATCAACAGTATATATATCTGTTTTATCGATAATAATATCTTTGCCTATAGGGGTAGGGTGTGCGGTATTTTTATCTTGCTTTGCTACAGAAAACACTAGAAAAATACTAAAGCCTGTATTGGATTTACTCACTGGAATACCATCTGTGATTTATGGATTTATGGGACTGCTAATAGTAGTAAAATTTTTCGAAGCGAATTTTAAAATGGCATCTGGGGAATCACTTCTGTGCGGGGCGATAGTATTATCGATAATGATAGTACCATTTATAATATCTACTTGTGATGAGTCTATGCTAAAAATAAGATTAAAATATGAAAGTTATTCATATGCTTTGGGGGTTTCTAAAGAATATATGATCAGTAAAATAATACTTAGAAATTCGTTTAGAAGTATTTTAGCTTCTGTAGTTTTAGCACTAGGGAGGGCTCTTGGGGAGACTATGGCAGTTATGATGGTTATAGGAAACAGCCCGATGATGCCAAAATTATTAGGCAAAGTCCAGACTATATCAGGTCTTATAGCACTGGAAATGGGTACAGCAGAGGTAGGCAGCTTGCATTACCATGGGTTATTCGCATCTGGATTTATTTTAATGGTTTTGATACTTATAATAAATTCTATTTTATATATAGTTAAGAAAAAATTGTTGGATTTGGAGTAATTAGGGATGAAAAAACTAAATCAATTATTAATAAGGTTTTGGGCTATATCTAGTATAGCATTAGTGTTGTCTATAATAGTTTTTATATTTGCTTTTATATTTATAAATGGAGGAAAATCTATTTCTACAGAATTTATTTTATCTACTCCAAGTGGAATGCCTATAGGTGTAGATGGAGGAGTTTTTCCAGCTATAATAGGGAGTATCTACCTTTTTATTATAGCTAGTATATTTGCATCTATACTGGCATTATCAACTTCTATTTATTTGGTATTCTATTGTAGAAGCTCTAAAGTTGATGCAATAATTCATCTAGTAATAGAGTGTACGGCAGGGATACCTTCAATAGTTTTAGGACTTTTTGGTTACTCATTGCTAGTTTTAAAATTTAATCTAGGAAAGTCGACACTAGTAGGAGGAATAGTTCTTGCGATTATGATTTTCCCATTTATAGCAGTCAGGGTGGAAAAATCATTGAGAGAAATATCTAAAGAAGTTGTATATTCATCTTACGCACTTGGAGTTTCAAAAACATATACTATATTTAAGGTAGTTCTTCCAAGTTGCAAAAGAGATATAATACCAGCTATATGCCAAGGAGGATGTTTTGCTATGGGGGCTGTGGCACCAGTTATGTTTACATCAGCAGTTTTAGTATCACCAGTCCCAAAAACTGTAATGGAGCCATCTATGTCGTTGGCATATCATTTATATATTTTAATAAATGAGGGAATATCTGTAGAAAATGCCTATAAAACAGCTTTTTTACTTATGATAATCATATTAGGTATAAACTTTGTAGCCACAATTTATGCTTTTAGGAGGAGAAAATATTAATGGATGTTGGATCAAAATCAGAAAATATACTAGAAATTAAAAACTTGAATGTATCTTATGGAGATAAGAAAATACTAAATAATATTTCTTTGAATATAAAGAAAAACACCATAACATCAATTGTCGGTCCTTCTGGGTGTGGAAAATCAACTTTATTAAAATCTATAAATGCCATGTTAAAAGAAGAGGAAGATGCTAAGGTAGAAGGGGATATATTATTTAATGGTATAAATATAAACAATATGGATTTAGATGAGGTTAGAAAAAATATAGGTATAGTATTCCAATCGCCAGCACCATTTCCACTTTCTATAATAAAGAATATGACTTACGCTCTAAAGTATCATGGCATCAAGGATAAAAATACTTTAGAAAAGAAGGTTGTGGATACACTTGAAATTTGTGGTTTATATGATGAGGTGCAAAGTGATTTAAACAAGTCAGCTCTTAGATTATCGGGGGGGCAACAGCAAAGATTATGTATAGCTAGGGCTTTGACAATAAATCCTAAGGTACTTCTTTTGGACGAACCCTGCTCAGCTCTTGATGTCAAAAACACTGAAAAGATAGAAAATCTTCTTATGAGATTAAGCAGTGAATATACTATTGTCATAGTTACACATAATTTATCTCAAGCTAAAAAAATTTCCAAATATTGTGCATTTATGATGGAAGGCGAGATTATTGAGTATGGAGAAGATATATTCTCTAACCCGCTTGATAACAGAACTTTAGAATATCTAAGAGGATGTTAGAAAAAATAAATTAAGTTAGGTTGTATAAAGGCTATATTTAACTAGAGGTGTATAGAAAAAAACTATATATGCATAGTTACTTATAGTCTTTAACTATTTTACTTAGTATTGTTTCATTAACGCAGGTAATATCCACCATGGGAAATTAGGTGTGTTTTTGCTGGTAATACAATCTACATCAAGTATAACTCGTTCATCCAGTACTATATACTCTGGAGGTTGGTTAGCCCTTATTCTGTAGCCTTTTATAAGTTTGTTTCTTCTATCTACAGAAGTAGCTAAAAAAGGAAAAGATATTTTTTGGATACATTTCCCCTTTTCAATTTTGTTGCATACAGTCATTCTTACTAGGCCATCACAATAATTTATTGTATCGTATATGGACATAGTATCCTCAGGTTCTAAATCAGAAATACACTCTATACTATAAATTGAACTAGATTTCAAAATAATATCTTCAACTGGTTTATTATTTCTTATTATAGTACCCTCAATAAAGTTACAGTTTTGGTGCATTTTTTTTATTTGTATAGTTACACTCCTAGTATTTATACATTCATTGTCAATTTCTAATGAACAGTAAGTTATATTGATTTTTTTGCTATTACATTTTTTTATGGCGTTATAAACATCTGATGAATCGATAAACTTTGAATTTACTCTAACCCTATTTTCTGTATTAAAACTCAATGGTATACCCCCTAAAATTTTGGTTTATATAACTTTTCTATAACATATTAACTAAGCAGTGAATACAAGAATAGATATATACTTATAATATTCGCAAAAAAATAATCCGTTCTAAAAAATAACGTATTCTAAAAATAGAATACATACATTTTTATTTTATATACCTTTACAGGTGAGGTATATTAAAATGATATATAATTAAAGAGATAAAGCATATAAAATAATTAAGTATAATTTTAAAAGTAAATATAATTTTATGGTATGTACTTAAAAAGGAGGAGCAGCATATGTCAATTACTTCTGATTTGATAAGAGGACATACAGAGACTATTATTTTGGCTCATTTAATGGAAGGCGATAGTTACGGATACGAAATAAATAAAGCCATAAAACAAAAAACCAATAATGAATATGAGTTAAAAGAAGCAACATTATACTCTGCATTTAGAAGATTAGAACAAGGGGAGATGATAACATCCTATTGGGGAAGTGAAAATAAAGGTGCTAGAAGGAGATACTATTCTATTACAGAGTTGGGAAAAATAGTGTATGAAAAAAATAAAAAAGATTGGGAAGAATCTAAGAAATTAATAGATACTTTAATCTAAAGTAAGGGAGAGAGTAAAATGGATAGAGATAAGCTATTAAAAAGGGAATTATCAGAGGAATATAAAGAAATGCATAATAAAATAGAAGCATATGTAAAAAAGCTATTTGAGAATGCGCCTAAAACAAGTAAAACAAAAGAATTAAAGGAAGAAATAATAGCTAATTTAATTGAAAAGTACAATGACCTTATAGATGGGGGAATGCATAGTGATTATGCGTACAATCAGGTAATAGCAAATATAGGAAATATAGATGATCTTATTGATTATGATGATGAATATAGAGAGGAAGAAAAACGTCAAAGAATAAAGTCTGCAAAAATAACTGCAATAGCAGTGATGATATATATAATTAGTCCTGTGTGTGTTTTAACTATTCAAAACGAAGTAGGTGTAATACTATTATTAATACTTGTGGCATTAGCTACAGGGTTATTAGTTTATAATTATATGTCAAAACCAAAGTATATAGGGGAAGATAGTTCTATGGTCGAGGAGTTTAAGGAATGGAAAAGTGAAAGTCAGAATAAACATAGGGCTAGAAAATCTCTTATTTCTGCAATGTGGTCTATAACAGTAGCACTATATTTTGTGGTAAGCTTTTTGTTTGGAGCATGGGCATTTTCGTGGGTAATATTTTTGATAGGATCAGCTATTGAACAAATTATAAAGGCATATTTTGATCTAAAGGAGGATAACTAGGCATGGGTAGAAAACAGATCAAGCTTAGAATTTTACTTTGGTCACTTATAGCGCTAGCACTTACAGGGATGTTAATAAACCTTATTTTAAATAGAGATAGCCAGATAAACTTATTTAGTGGAAATATAATAAATAGAAGTGCTAAATCAGTAGATGAACATAGTGTAAATATTGAAGGCACAGACAAGATTAAATTCAATTTGTATTCTAGCGATGTAATAATAAAAGAAAGCGATGACGATAAATTGAAAATAATAGAAAGTTCTAATAAACAATCGAAGGAGTATGATTCAATAAAAATATACCAAAAAGGTAATGAGGTAGAAGTATACTCAGCTTTAACACAAAAGAGAAATTTGATCTCTAAAATCAAAAACCTAACAAAAACCACAGAAATATATCTGCCTAAAAATTTCAACTCAGATTTAGAAATAAAATCTAATGTGGGTGACTTAAAAATATATTCAGATTTAAAGGTTGATGAACTTATATTGAATATGAAGGTAGGAGATATAGAAATAGACAACATAATGGCAAGTAGATATGATATAAATGGATCTGTAGGGGATATAAATATAGACAGATTATCAGGAAGTGGAAATGTAAAATCTTCTGTAGGAGATATAGAATGCGGTCTAGAAAATCCAAGTGGCACAATAAATATAAAGGGAAAAACAGGAGATGTAGATGTAGAATTATTAGATGATAGTGGATATAATTTGATTACAAGATGGTCGGTAGGAGAGTTTGAATGCAATGTAGACATTTATAATACAGATAAAGACGGTAGTAGTATAAAAGGTAGTATAGGAGAAGAGCCTTATTGCAATTTGAACATATCAAACAATGTAGGAGATATAACTTTAAAACAGAGATAGAAAATTATGAAACTATACTGTAATTAATTGTTCAGTATAGTTTTATTTATTTCAAAGTAGTTACAATAATAGTCTTTTTATATATAAAATAATGATTTATGATAAACTTTAAATAATATATGAGCTAAAAAAAAGTACTACAAATTTAGTTGTTTAAGGGGGATTAAAATATTATGTGGCAGTATAATATAAAAAATAAACTAGATTTATTTATAAAAAATCATGAAAAAATAAAAGAAGTAAAAGGATCGTGGCAAATGGGGATGATGCAATATAGTTGTATTTTATCATCCACTATAAAAAATCAGAATATAAATCCAATTAGGGTAGAAGAAGGTATAAATATTATAAAAGAAAGCACAGGTATGTTTTCAAATTTTAGAGGATATAGTTTATTTTACGTGGCAAATCTATTATCGTATAAGCCTGAAATGAGAAGATCATTTAAAGTAATATTAGATACATATGAAAAGTTAAAAAAAGATAAATTTTTCAATGATGCATATTTGCCATTTTTAGCTATTATAATTTATGAGAATAGAGATAAGATGGATATAGATACAGCCATTGATAGGACAAAGTATGTATATGATTTTATGAAAAAACACCACCCATTCCTAACATCTAGTGATGATTATTGTAGGTCAGCACTTATCGCTATAAATTCAAAAAATTTAGAAGATGACTTGAAGTATATGGAAGAAAGTTACGAAGCACTAAATTCAAAAGGATTTTATAAATCTAATGATCTCCAATCACTATCACATATAATGGTGTTTAATGAAAATAAAAACGAAGAGAGTCTAGATAGAGTAGTAAAAATTAAAAAGCTATTGGAGTCAAAAGGATGCAAGATAGATGGGTATGGTTACCCTTTGATAGGAGCGATATCTTTATTAGATTGTGATGAAAATCAATTAGTAGAACAAATAAAGAACGTATCAGATAAATTAAAAGAAGTAAAAGGTTTTGGTAATTGGGCTTTAGGCAAAAACAATAGAAATATGATAAGTGCTGTTATTGTGGCATCTTCATATGTTGATTACTTTAGCCAAGAAACTAATATAGATACGATAAGCAACAATATATTCTTGGAGATCATTATAGCCATTGATATTGCAATGATGTTAGTTATTATGTCGGCATCTACTGCAAGTGCGACATATATTAATTAGGTAATGTAGTGATTAGTTTATTTTAAAAATATACAAATTAATAAAGAGGTGATCAATGTGTGGAGTAGAGCACAGTTAAAGGAAAATGGAAAACGAAGTTTTAAGAGAGTTTATACTAGCTCAGTCATAGTTTGTCTTATAGTATCATTGTTAGGTTTTATTTTAGATGGAGGGAAGAACCCTTCAGGTAGTGTGAGTAATATAAATCAACAAAATTATAATGTTACAGAAAATATTTCTCCAGAAGATACTAACGGAACAAAGGAAATACTTAATAACTATGTAGAAAAAAATACCCTTGCTGGAAGAATGGGTAGTATACTTAATAAATTAAGTGATAGCCCAAAGGCTTCTATATTTGAACTTGCAGGGTCAGCCGCTTTATCTTCTATAGTTCTAGCTATAGTGATTATAGCGATTATAATACGTGTTATTATACTTAACCCTATTGAAGTTGGTAAAAATAATTTTTTTATGGGTATTAGAGAATCAGACCGAAGTGTATCTGATATTTTATTTGTATTTAAGGATCAAAATTGGATTAAGACGTCAGTTACAATGTTTTTCATGAACTTATTCACGTGGCTGTGGACGTTGTTACTAATCATACCTGGGATAGTGAAGTCGTATGAATATAAAATGATTCCATATATACTGGCTGAAAATACAGACATAGACAGACATCGTGCATTTGAAATAAGTAAGAATATGATGCAAGGACAAAAATTTGATACTTTTGTACTAGACTTGTCTTTTATAGGATGGCAATTTTTATCTGGTATTACCTGGGGCATTGCAGGTATTTTATATGTAAATCCTTATGTTGAAGCTACTACAGCTGAATTATATGCAGTTTTACGTGAAGATGCACTAAGGAGAGGGATTGTTAGTTTAGATGAACTTCCTGGATTCTCAAATAAAAACTAATAGAAAGATTGTTTGAAAATTATACTCAAAAATACTTTTGCCTAATTAAAGGTGGGAGTATTTTTATTTGTGTAGAATTAGCTATAATTATTAAGCAATAATAGAAAGAATGATAGCAAATATTATAGACTTTTTAATATATATTAATTATATAGTAGATATTATTATTAATATGTGTTATAATAAATATTGTAGCAATACAAATGAGATCAAGAATATCTTGATAGAGGTTTAATAGGAGAAGTTATATGAATAACGGAATAGTAAAATGGTTTAATAATGACAAAGGTTTTGGATTTATATCAGTAGAAGGTGGAGATGATGTTTTTGCTCATTTCTCAGCTATACAAACTGATGGATTTAAGTCATTAGAAGAAGGTCAAAGAGTAAGCTTTAATATAGTTAAAGGTGCTAGAGGTCCTCAAGCAGAAAACATAACTATATTATAATATATATGGTTTGTAAAGATCCTTTTAAGGGTCTTTTTTTGTATCTAGTGTAACCCTATATATAAATGTAGTCAATTTTACTAATAAATAGAATGAAATTTAGCTTTATATCAATAAATTTAGCTTTATATCAATATATACTAAAGTTTTAGAAATATAAATCTAATTTAATTAGATTGGATTCTATTTTCAGATATAAAAATAAATATAAAGGAAGATAGGAGATGGATAATTATGTACAAAATTGGAGAACTTATCATTTACGGTAATGAGGGGGTATGCAAGGTAGAGGACATAGGGGTACCTGATATATCAGGTATCAATAAAAACAAGAAGTATTACACATTAAAACCTGTATATGAAAATAGCAAGATATTTGTACCGACGAATACAAATATATTTATGAGGAAAGTCAAAACATATGAGGAAATACAAAAATTAATTAAATCTATTCCTTCAATAGAGGAAGTAGAATGTGACGAAAAAAACGCTAAGTCATTAGAAGCTCATTACAAAAAATTACTTGAAACTCATGAATGTATAGACTTGCTAACTATAATTACAGGGGTTTATGAAAAAAAAGAAACTGCAATGAAAAATGGTAAAAAACTTAGTCAGGTAGATATTAGGTTTATGAAAATAGCAAAGAGTTTAATCGATGAAGAATTCTCAGTTGTTTTAGGAATACTTCGAGAAGAGGTACAACCATATATAAATGAAAAAGTAAAAATGTATTCTTAGAAGATTTAAGTTATATACTTTTAAATAGTGTGGGATGTTGCTAGTGATAGAATTTAGTCACTAGCAACATCCCTATTATTTTTGTAATAAAACTTATTTTGGGTTAGATAATCTACGTCTCCACCCTAAATTAAAAAAATAAAACAAGAATGATAATTAAAATCATTTACAAATAAATATCGATGTGATATATTATAAATATAATCAAGAGTGAGCTACTTAATTAAAATGAAATTATATTTTTAAACTTGAGTTAGCTTCAACTAACTGGGAAGGAGAATACTATGAGCCAAGAGGTGTTTAATATTTTTAAACCTATGGATAGAAAAGATTTAAAGTCTCAACTAGCACTTCAGTGTGCACCACTACTTACAGGAATAAAAATTTCAAATCTTTTAATTGTACACAATGACAAAATAAATCATGTAATAGAAACATTTAAAGGCACACAAATTTCAACGCATATTATTTGCAAGAGGGATAAAAAGACAACCTTTTTGCTTTATATAAAGGATGAGTTATTATCTTATTTAAATTCTAATAAAATAGAAGAAATTATGAACTCACTTGGTTATAGTTCGCTAGAGTTTGATTATATACTTGAGGAATTTTCAAAAAGATATAGTAAGTATATGATTGAAAAAAAGGTTTTTCCTCATGAGATTGGATTTCTTCTTGGTTACCCAATAGACGATGTTATTGGGTTTATAGAAAATGATGGTAAAAATTCAATATACACAGGATATTGGAAGGTATACAGTAATCTATCAGAGAAGATAAGTCTTTTTGATAAGTACAACAAGGCTAAAGATGTTGTAATTGGAATGGTGGTGAAAGGAATGAGTATCCAAAGCATTTTAGATATTCATTACTCAAATAAATTTAATAAAATAGCAATTTAGGAGGGGTTAAAATGAGTAAAGTTATTGTAGCATATTGGTCACAAACAGGAAACACTGAAGCTATGGCAGATGCTATTGCCAAAGGTATTGAGGAGGCTGGAAAGCAACCAGAAGTGCTTGAAGTTTCGAAGGTATCGTTTGAAGATTTAAAGGAGGCGACAGGTTTTGCAATGGGATGCCCTTCTATGGGGGTAGAAGAACTAGAGGAAAGTGAAATGGAACCTTTTGTCCAGGAGGTAGAAAAATTTGTATCTGGCAAAAATATTGCTCTATTTGGCTCATATGGATGGGGAGATGGAGAATGGATGCGAAACTGGGAAGAAAGAATGACAAGTGCAGGAGCTAATCTTGTTGATGGCAAAGGATTAATTTGCCAAGAAGCACCTGATGATACTGTTTTAGATGAATTAAAAAAACTTGGAAAAAAACTAGCAAGTATTTAGATAGAATAAGTCACTACATCAAAAAGTAGTGACTTATTTTTTAATTACAACGAAATTATATTTATTTTGAAAAAAATTAGGTTATGTGACCTTGTCACAGAATAAAAAAATAGATTATTGTAAAATATAAATATATCAGATAGATAACTGATTAATAAGAATGTATGGAGGGAATAAGGATGGTACAAATACTTAATGATAATAGTTTCAATGAAGAAATAAATAAAGAGGGAGTTATAGTAGTTGATTTCTTTGCAAGTTGGTGTGGACCTTGTAAAATGTTAGCACCGGTATTTGAGGATTTAAGCAATGAGATGGGTGACAATGCAAACTTCTTTAAGGTAGACATAGACCAAAGTTTAGAATTAGCTAGAACTTATGGCATAAATACAGTTCCAACTATGTTGGTATTCAAAAATGGAGAAGTTGTAGATAAAATGGTAGGATTCATGCCTAAAGAAAGCTTAAGATCTAAAATAAGCGAACAATTATAATTAGTATAAAGTTGACATAGATTAAATACTAAAACAAAAGTGAGCTGTTGCAATTATTGCACAGCTCACTTTTGTTTTTTATAATTTTAGTTATCAATAAAAATATGAATATAACTAAAATTATGATATATTTATATATAATCAGTATTAGGAGGTGGTATTTTGAAGCTTCGTAGGCCCGGAATGAGAAACATAAAAACTGGGATAGGGGTATTGATTTGTGTTTTAATAGGGTATTTAAATATACTAGACAAAACGTTCTATGCAGCAATAGCCTGTGTAGTTTGTATGCAAGCAACAGTTAAGGGTTCATTGACAGTAGGGCTGAATAGATTAAAGGGTACGTTGATTGGTGGGGTAATAGGTTTTCTGTTTGCTCTTATACGTCCCGGTGATCCTTTATTATCATGTATAGGAATAATAATAACTATATACACCTGCAATACTTTGAATATAAATAAGTCAATAACAATAGCTTGCGTAGTATACTGTGCAATACACTTAGGTATAGGCACGGCAGATCCTGTCTACTATTCCATTCATAGGATAATAGACACTTCGATAGGAGTTATAGTGGGTGTGGGTGTTAATTACCTTATTTACAGACCAAATTATCTACATGAGATATATAATGAAATCAAAGTAATAGAAAATACATCGATAAAAATACTAAAAAGTGAAATAGAAAGAGGCATACCTATAGACATAGCATATCTTAAGGGGGAAATCACTAAGTTGGAGGCATTATATAAAAATTTTTTAGATGAACTTCAGTATAGCAATGATGAGATAGATAATAAGGAAATAAATAGAACAATAAAGATATGTAAGCAAATATATATGCATTTGCAGGTTCTAGAACACATGAAGGATAAGTGTTATTTGAACAAAGAAAATTATGTTAAATCCAAGGATTTGTACAACGAACTGGCTAATGATATAGAGATAAAAGATGATATAAGCCCAGTATACAATTATCATATAAGTATGATAATAGAGAATATTAATGAACTTCAAGATATTGAGAAGAGTCTATAGTATTGAAATTATGGATCATAAGATAAAAAACTCCTTTATGGTATATTTTAATATTTCTATAAAGGAGTTTTGCTATAAATAATTGAAATACGTTAATCTAAAGTAGCTAATGATATTTGGTTTTGCGATTTTACTTTATTATTAAATTTTACAACAGTATACTCTATACTTATTAATATGTTAAATAGCATGATTACTATTAAAGCATAGATAGAGTGATTTAATCCCCTTCCAATTGAAATAGGTGAGGCAGCCATATATGCATAGTTTGATTTAAGAATTTTATTTAATATTAACATAGAAAAATGGTAAACATTAATAAATGTCAACGACTTCTTAAAGTCTAATTCAGTCATACCTACACTTTTTATAAATAGCAAATAAACAGATCCCCATAGTAAAAATAAATGACCTATAAAAAAGGAAAACTGAGTTATGTGTGGGAAAGAAAATGGATCCAAAACTGGGAACAATAGTGCAAGTATTGATCCGAATATACCCAAATATGATCCTATTTTCATGATTTTTTCTTTGTTTAAAATTAACCCTAAAGCTATAAATATGATTGCTACTCTACAATGATAAAAAGGTAATCCTTCTTTTAGCAAGTTATAATTGCTTGTAAAATACCATACATATAAAGATACTTGTTGTAGAACTAAAATATAACCCATAAACAATTCTAATTTTCTATTCTCAGATTTATTTCTAAACATAATGAAAATACCAAGTAAGGCTATAAATAATATAAACAAATGTATCCTACCAAACACAATAAAATTATTTATGTCTGGATTACCTCTAAAAAAATAATATATATTTTCCATATAAGTCTCCTTTAATTTACGATTTTTAAATTTGAAACATTCTTCCAAAGTTTAATACTGTGACTATATTTATTATAAACAAATATCATCATAAATCAACAAAAAAAACATCTTGACACATATTTTGATCACGTACTTAAGAGTTACTGTTATGTTTTATATAGAAAAATATAAAAACAGCCTTGCCAAATAATAAAATTGGAAGACTGTTCTTATATCAAATTATTTAGTTAAGATTGTTAATAAGATCATCTTTTTTCTTATGGTAAAGCCATAGTCCAAATACATCAGCTAATGCCCAGCCGATAGGAACAGAATACCAAATTCCATTCATATTTAAAGCAGGTATAGATGATAGTGTATATGCTAGAGCGACCCTACTCCCAAGAGAAATTACGGTTAATATAATTGACATCATAGATTTACCTAGTCCTCGATATAGTCCATATAATAGGAAAAGAATACCGATTCCAACATAGAATAAACCTTCTATGTGTAAGTACTGTATACCTATATTGATAATTTCAATTTCTTCTGCCTTTACAAACATCAACATTAAAGGTTTTGCAAAGACATAAACACATGCTGAAGAGAGAAGACAAAACAGTACTGAGATTTTCATGGCTATTTTGAAGCCAGCGTCTATTCTATCTGATTTTTTGGCACCGTAATTTTGGGCTACAAAGGTTGAAAATGCATTTCCAAAATCTTGGGCTGGCATATATGCAAATGCATCAATTTTTACAACTGCTGCAAAAGCGGCGCTTGCTGCAAATCCAAAGCTATTTACGAGTCCTTGTACCATTAAAATTCCAAGGTTCATAATAGATTGTTGAATTGCTGTTAATATAGAGTTATTTACTATAAGATTTAATAGTGTTTTGCTGTAATACATATGTTTTTTGCTTGGAAATAGCTGTTTTATTTTAAAGAAAGAGTACAAGGTAATACTTAGAGCAGATATTATCTGTGAGATTACAGTTGCCCAAGCTGCACCTGAAACTCCCATATCAAAATACACAATAAATACAATATCTAAGATAATATTAGTTATAGCTGATAGAGCGAGGAAAATAAGTGGAACAATAGTATTTCCTATACTTCTGAGTATTGATGCTAAAAAATTATAGATATATACAAATGTGATACCGATAAAAATAACTTTGAGATATTCTCTAGTAAATTCGACTGCTTTGTCAGGAATATTAAGCCAGATTATAAATTTTTCTAATAGTAAAAAAGATATTAAATTTATTGCTATTGAAACAAAAAGTATAAATAAAAAAGAATTAAAAATACTTGTTTTCATATCGTCTATCTTTTTTGCTCCATAAAGCTGAGAAAAAACAACACTGCTTCCCATACATAGACCTAGAATTATCGAAGTTAGAAGCACCATAAGTGCATAAGAAGAACCAACAGCAGAGAGAGCTGTAGCACCTATTGTTTTTCCTACAATCAAAGTATCAGCAACATTATACAATTGTTGAAGCATATTTCCTAAAATCATTGGTAAACTAAAAATTATTAAAGATTCCCCTATTTTTCCATCTATTAAGTTCTTCCCCATATTGTCTGTTTTACACCCCGAATATAAAATTTAATCTCCAATACTTTTATAGAGTAGAGGAGATTATCTTTATATTCTATCATATTTTAATTTATATTAAAGGGTTATATAGCTTTATAAAATTTATATTATGTTCCACAATAAGTTTTGTAATTGCAGTCAGAATTCTTAGGTGGCATAGAGTATTTTTGATCACCATATGGATAATCATAAGGTCTTGAAACCGCATCGATTAAGTTTATTAAAGGGGTAAAATCATTTTTATCAGCTGAATCAAGGGCTTCCTCAACTAAATGATTCCTTGGTATTACTACAGGATTAGATTTTTTCATTAAATCACGTGCTTTTTCTTTTGATTCAGGCTGTCTTTTTAATCTCTCTAGCCAAAGTTTGTGCCAATTTTTATACTCTATACTGTTGAACATATCTGAGTTTTTATCTTTGTCAAAAGTTAATGAACTAAAGGTATTGGTATAGTCTTGGTTATATTTTTCCATCATACTAAGTAAATCTTCTATAAGGGCTTTATCTTGTAACTCCTCATTGAATATTCCTAGTTTTGATCTCATTTTTGATATCCAACTAGAATAATATATTTCTGAGAAATTAGAAACAGAATCTTGAGCTATTTTTATTATATCCTTTTGGTCGCTATAGGCTAAATTTTCTTGTATTAATGGAAGCAAAGTTTCAGCAAATCTACATAAATTCCATTCAGCCATTACAGGCTGATTTTCATATGAGTAGCGTCCATTAATATCTATTGAGCTAAATACTGTGTCTGGTTTGTAAGTGTTCATAAATGCACAAGGTCCATAGTCTATAGTCTCTGCACTAATAGTCATATTATCAGTATTCATAACACCGTGTATAAATCCGACTGCTTGCCACATAGCTACTAGGTTTGCGTGTGCTTTTACCACTTCATTTAGTAGATTAATATATTTGTTAGAATCATCTTTTATATATGGAAAATGCCTTTTTATTGAATAATCAGCAAGTTGTTTTAGCTGTTCAGTGTTACCCCATTGAGCCACATATTGAAATGTACCAAATCTGATATGGCTAGAAGCTACACGTGTTAGTATTGCTCCTTGTTTTAAATTTTCACGAATCACAGTTTCTCCGGTTTTGATTACTGCCAGGCTACGTGTTGTAGGTATGCCAAGGGCATTCATAGCCTCGCTTATTATATATTCTCTAAGCATAGGGCCGAGTACTGCTCTACCATCTCCACCGCGTGAATAAGGAGTCCTTCCAGATCCTTTAAGTTGTATATCAAATCTCTCCCCCGAAGGAGCTAGTTGTTCACCTATCAATAAAGCTCTGCCATCACCAAGCATTGTGAAGTGGCCAAATTGATGGCCTGCATAAGCTTGAGCTATGAATGCTCCACCTTCTATAGTCTTGTTTCCAGAAAGTATAGATATCCCATCAGTACTTTTAAGTTCATCGGAATTTAGTCCTAATGATTTTGCTAGTTTATCATTGAAAATAACTAGTTCTGGTGATTTTACTTTATTTAAATTAATTTTGCTAAAAAATATTTCAGGTAAATTAAGATAGCTGTTATCTAAATTCCAGCCCATTTTAACAAAGTCTTTTTTATTAGTCATTTTTTCTCCTTTTAAATTTAATATATTTTAATATATAAATGTATTTTTTATAGTTCTAGGGAATTATATTCCTTTAAACTTAGTATACCCAGGGAACCATTTTGAATAACTTTTCTTTAAATAAAAATAAATATTATGTAAATTTTTTACATTTATTTATGATTTTTGTTTTCTAAACATTATTATGGGTAAATATTAAATACAGGAAAATCGGGGAATAAATAATAAAAATTTAATAGAAATAGAGAGGGTAACGTAAATATGAACTTTTATGATTTCGAGGCAGTAAAAATGAACAAACAACTAGTAAGCATGGATGAGTATAAAGGAAAAGTAGTTTTGGTTGTCAATACTGCTAGTAAATGTGGTCTAACTCCTCAGTTTAAGGATTTAGAAGCTTTGTACAAAGAGTACAAAGAAAAAGGTTTTGAAATTTTAGGTTTCCCATGCAATCAGTTTGCTAATCAGGATTCTGGTAGCAATGATGAAATAAATAGTTTTTGCCAAATAAATTATGGCGTTACATTTAATATGTTTGAGAAAATAGATGTAAATGGCAGTAATGCCCATCCATTATACAATTACTTAAAAGAGCAAACAAAATCAATATTAGGTAAAGAAATAAAGTGGAATTTCACAAAGTTTTTAATAGATTCTGAAGGAAATGTAGTTAAAAGATACGCACCTACAGTGTCACCTCTAAAAATAAAGAAAGATATAGAAAAACTGCTTAAAAATCAATAAATGTAAAATACAAATTATCTAACTTCTGTAAATTAAAATATGGAACAAGTTTTAAAACATTTGGGAAAATAGATGTAAATGGCGAAAGTGCACATGAATTATATAAGTTCTTAAAAAAAGAAGCTCCTAGTGCTACAGAGGATAAATCATCAATGGAATTTTATGATAAACTTTCAAAGCTGGGATTTGAAACTAGCAACGATGATATAAAATGGAACTTTACTAAATTTTTAGTTGATAAAGATGGAAATGTTGTAGCTAGATTTGCTCCAACTGAAGAACCTGAAAAAATAGAAGCGAAGATAGAAGAGTTACTTAAAAAATAAATAATTAAATGGCTATATTTTAAAATAGATATATAAAGCTATATAAAATGTCCTGTATTATAGATGATTTTACTAACTGTCTAGTGTATAGGGCATTTTTTATGTATTAGGAAACTATAATTACTCTTAAACTTTAAACAACTTATAAAATTTAGAAATTTCAATATACTGAGAATTCCTCTATTATATATACTTAAAGAAATGGCTAAAAGAAGCGATAAATAGTATATAGGACAATATAAATAAACTTAGGTTTAACAAAATTTTATATAAGGGGAATGAATAAATGATTAATAATATAAATAATAATTCATACAATAAAGACACTTACTCAAAGCTTGATGTGAAGCCAATTGATGTAACATTACATACAGAAAATGATCTATTACCTGAGGCTAATATAAAAGATTCACCAAAAGAAGAACAGGGCAAATTAAATAAAGTCCAAAGCGAGGAAGTCCCAAGTTTTTTAAAAAAAATTAAGGAAGAAATGCAAGATGCTGAATTAATAGCTATAAAAATGGTTAAGGGTGAGAAAATCACTAGAGAAGAATTACGTTTGATAAATACTAGATATCCTGATATAAAAAAGACGGCAGAGCAATCTA
The DNA here is from genome assembly GCF_900129815.1 of Asaccharospora irregularis DSM 2635. GTDB lineage: Bacteria > Bacillota > Clostridia > Peptostreptococcales > Peptostreptococcaceae > Asaccharospora > Asaccharospora irregularis. Next base: position 47,318 of record NZ_FQWX01000005.1, on the reverse strand, counting down.
TTAAAGAATATACTGATCTAAAGGAAGTACTTAAAAATTGCAACACAGAAGAAGAAATGCAACAGGTTATATCTAGTGCTATTAAAAATATAAAGTCAATGTTAAGTAGAGGGTCCATTTCTGATATCCAAGCTAAAATAAAGATTTCAGCTGTAGAAGAGGCTCTAAAATCTTCGAAAAAATTTCAATCTGAATTAAAAAAAGCAGAAGTTATAGCAATAAAAATAGTAAAAGGGAGTAAGCCAACTGCTGATGAATTACGTTTTATAAATGAAAAATATCCTGATATAAAAAGCGTGGCAGAGAAGGTAGAATCTGAGCAGATATATTTAAAGGAAGAACTAAAGGGATGCAAGACAGATAATGAGAGACAAAAATTAATATCAAATGCTATAAGAGATGTAGAAGATAAATCTAAGGCAGGCTTGATTTCTAAGACGGAGGCCAAAATAAAAATGTCGGCCATGGAAGAGGTTATAAAACTTTCAAAAAATATTAAAAAAGAAGAACACAGATCAGACCTTATAGCTACAAAGATACTTAAGGGAGATAAATTAACAAAAAATGAGTTACGTTTTATAAACGAAAAATACCCAGATATAAAAAAAATTGCACAGAAGTCTATAGATCATTATAGAGATTTAAGAGAAGAGATAATTAATTGCAAAACATCAAAGGATAGACAACAGGTTTTATCTAATGTAATTGAAGATTTAGAATATAAATTTAAAAAGGGGATAGTATCTCAATCAGAACTTAAAATAGCTATGATTATAATTGAAGAGTTAAAAAAAGATGATGAAAGAATTAATAATAATCAGAAAGACCCAAAACTTATATTAAACCCATATGCATACTTAAATTCAGGATCGTTCCTAGAAAAGTTAATAGCTATAGTCATAATTTTAGTAGCAGTAAATATTTTCTTGAGGTTTTTATAATAGTGAAAAATTATATTTATTTAAAAACCTATTATAAGGGTATACTTTAATATGATACAAGAAAATATATATTAAAGTATAGGTATTTTAGCGACTTACTCTCTAAAGTACGAAATCAAAGCAGGAAAGGGCGTGTAAAATCATGGATTCTACATTTTTCTCACAGTTTCTTATGGTGACTGATGTATCAACATTAATTTCGATAATGGGATTAATAGCAGTATTTATTATAGTTAATAGACTAAGTAAAAAGCTAAGCTTTACAAAGTTGATGATACTATCGACTCTAATAGGTATAGGATTGGGTGTAATAATACAGTATGTTGCAAAATTTCCAAGTAATCCAGGTGAAGTTGTTTGGTTAAATGAGGTAAATAAATGGTATGGACTAGTTGGAAATGGGTATATGAATCTATTAAAAATGCTTGTTGTTCCGATTGTGTTTATCTCTATAATAAGAGTTATTATGAATTTAAAGGGCGAAGAGAATATAAGCAAATTAACATATAGAAGTGTAGCAATGTTATTGGGAACAACGGCTTTGTCTGCAATTGTTGCGATAGTTGTAGCGAATATATTTAAGCTAGGAGTCTCTGATGCAGTCACAGCATCAACTAACGAAATAAGGGAGATAACACCTATAGTAGATACATTAGTTGAATTAATTCCTTCAAATCCAATAAAGGCAATGGCAGACTCAAATATAGTGGCAATAGTAGTATTTGCAGCATTTATAGGTATAGCAATAAAGACACTTAATAAAGATAATGAAGAAGAATTAAAGCCATTTGTAGGATTTATAGAGGCTTCTTACAAAATAATTATAAATGTTTCACTAATTATCATAGACTTTATGCCTTATGCTGTTGTGGCATTAATGGCCAATACAATCATAGCCCGTGGAGTTGGGTCAATACTTGGCGTTATAGATTTTATAGTTGCATTATATATAAGCATACTTATAATGTTTATAATACATTTAGTGATAATAAGTTTAAATGGAATAAATCCTATAAAATATATAAAGCATGTTTCAAAGCCACTTATATTGGCATTTACATCAAGATCAAGTTTAGGAACTTTGCCAGTAGCCATAGAAGCTTTAACAGATAATTTAAAGATAGATGAAGGCGTAGCAAGCTTCGTAACAAGCCTAGGTTCAAATATGGGAATGAACGGATGTGCAGGTATTTATCCGGCACTTATGGCAGTTACTATTGCAAATATGTCCGGAACAGACATGAATTTTAGTTTTTATACTATGTTAGTAATTGTAATAGCTATAAGTTCTTTGGGGATTGCAGGTATACCTGGAACAGCTGCTATGTCAGTATCAGTAGTAATATCTGGTATAGGTCTTGGGGCGTACTTTCCTTATGCAGGTGGAATATTAGCTATAGATCCTATATTAGATATGGGACGTACGATGCTCAATGTTAATGGAAGTATGACATCGACAGTTGTTGTAGCTAAGTTGTTTGATAAAACAAGCTCAAAATCATAAATATAGTAAAATCAAAAGCTAGGGGGAAACTTAATGGAAAAATTAAATTTAGTAGTGGTGTTTATAGAGGGAGTATTGTCTTTCTTTTCACCATGTATACTACCTATACTACCGATATATTTAAGTATGCTATCGAATAGTAGTATAGAAAACATGAAGAATGGTAAATTTATACAGGGTCCGCTTTTTAAAAATACATTATTTTTTGTTCTTGGAATATCCACGACATTTTTTATACTAGGGTCTTCAGTAAATGCATTAAGCTCATTTTTTAATACTAATAAGGATTTAATAATGATAATAGGTGGGCTTATTATAATATTCATGGGCTTATTCTATATGGGTATTATAAAATCATCATTACTTAATACAGAAAAAAGATTTAATATTAAGTCTAAAGAGATGAATCCATTGTCAGCATTCTTATTAGGGTTTACTTTTAGTTTTGGATGGACACCTTGTATAGGTCCTATACTTGCATCTGTACTTATAATGTCATCGACATCAAGTAGTGCAGTATTATCCAATCTACTAATAGGGATATACACTATAGGATTTATACTACCATTTATTTTGGTAGCTTTATTTTACAATAAACTTTTCAAAACAATAGATAAAATGAAACAACATATGGATAAAATTAAAAAAATAGGTGGGACAATACTTATAATATCTGGCCTTGTTATGTTTATAAATGGAGTTAATGGTAGCTTGGAAAAAGCGAATACTCAAAATAACACTGTAAAAAATAATCAGGTAGAAGATAGTCAAGATTTAGCTAAAGATTCAAATAAAGACTCAGAAGAAGATAGGATAAAGGCATTGGATTTTGTGTTATATGATCAGTACGGAAATAAGCACAAATTAGAGGACTACAAAGGAAAGACTGTGTTTTTGAATTTCTGGGCAACTTGGTGTCCACCATGTAGAGAAGAGATGCCATATATAGAAGAGTTGTATAAAGAGTATAACAAAAATAATGATGATGTAGCAATTCTAGGAGTTGCTTCTCCTAATATAGGAAATGAAGGGACTAAATCAGATATAGAAGACTTTTTAAAAGATCAAAACTATACTTTTCCTGTCGTATTTGATGATGGTGGTAATTTAATTTATCAGTATGGAATAAATTCATTTCCATCGACATTTATAATAGATAAGGACGGCTATCTAACTCAATATGTTCCTGGAGCAATGAATAAAGAAACTATGAAGAGCCTTATAGAAAAATTTAGATAAATATACTCTGTTGAAAACAAATATTTTGATGATTAGATATAAAGTTTTAGGTCGAAAAACAGAATAATATATAGTATAAGGAATGTATATTGTCAAATTACAGTTAGAGAAGTTAAAACTATTTAACTATAAATTTAAAGTGGAAGACCGATATGACTTACAGGTAGTGTAAGTATACTTTAGAAATCACAAAATTTGTAATAGGGGAGATTTATTATGGAATTTTCAGAAAGTACAAGTCAAACAAAAATACTTTTGGAGTCAGGGACCAATGAGCTTGAGATAATGGAATTTACTATTGCCGGTGAATTATTTGGTATAAACGTAGCAAAAGTCCGTGAAATCATGATGGCTCAAGAAGTAAAAAAAATGCCGAATTCAAATAGTGTTGTAGAAGGGGTAATAAAACCGAGAGATGAAATTATTACGGTAATAGAGTTAGGTAAATATTTAAATGTTCCTAAGTCAGAAAATCCAAATAACGATATATTTATAATAACACACTTTAATAAATTGAATTTTGCGTTCCGTGTAGAAACAGTTACAGGTATTAATAGGATTTCTTGGGAATCAATAAGAAAACCAGATAGAGTTATCTACGGCGGAGAAGAAGGTGTTGCAACAGGTATAGCAGAATATAAAGATAGACTTATAACTATTTTAGATTTTGAAAAAATTATAGCTGAAATAAGTCCAGAATCAAGTATTCAATTTGAAAACCTGGATAGATTAGGTGAACGTAGAACTAGCGAAAAATCTATTTTAATTGTAGAAGATTCAATGCTACTTTCAAAAATGATTACGGAATGTTTGCACAAAGCAGGTTACAGAAATACTGTTAAGGCTGACAATGGTCAGGAGGCATGGGACTATTTGATGGAAGTTAAAGAATCTGGTAGTCCGATTGAAGAACATGTTTCTTGTATAGTATCAGATATTGAAATGCCTCTAATGGACGGACATAGACTTACAAGACTTGTAAAGGAGGATAGCGTACTAAAAGACACGCCAATTGTACTATTCTCTTCTTTAATAAGTGACGAAATACGTAGAAAAGGAGAGGCACTTGGTGCAGATGAGCAAATAGCAAAGCCTGAGATAGCCAACCTTGTTAGTATTATAGATAGATTGACAAGTAAATAGAATTTTTAACCACTTCTCTATATAATAGGGAAGTGGTTTTTTAATTAGAAGGAAATTATATTTAAAATATATCTAGCTTAAATTTGAGTGATATTAGGAGAACAAAATAATATCTAAGTGAAAAATATAATTTTAAAAAATATATAATAAATTATAAAAATGAAAATTATTAAGTATTACTGTAATAAATAATATGTGAATGAATATTATTAGTTTGAAATAGGTGATTTTGAAACGATATTTTCAGTATGAAAAAATAGTTTTTCTTGACAAAAAATTAAGAATATTACATAAAAATGTCAAATAAATATAAATTTAAAATTTATATTGTAATTAAAATGTATAATGTAGTATAATCTTATTTGTCAAAAAACTAACTACTAAGGAGAAGAGGACATGTTAAAAGTAATTTTAGCTGCATTAACAACAGTAACTGCGGGGTTTACTGGCGTTTATGTTAACGATTTCAGAAAGAATAAAGAGGGAAGAAATAACAAATTATTTAAATCTGGATTATTGATAGGATTAATAACGGACTTTTTTGATGCAATAGGTGTTGGATCTTTCGCAACAACAACAGCAATATTAAAATTAAACAAAAATATACATATTCCAGATAAAATATTACCGGGTACATTAAATGTTGCTCATGCACTTCCGATGATTGTGCAAGCGTTTATGTCTTTAAATGCAATAGATATAGATATAATCACTCTTATTGGTATGATAGTAGCAGCTGTGGTAGGTTCTTGGATAGGTGCCGGAATAATATCTAAGTTACCAGAAAGAGTAGTACAGATAACAATGGGAGTAGCTCTTATAGGTACTGCAGGATTAATCACTCTTAGACAAGTAGGATTTATGCCAGCAGGTGGAAATGCTATGGGTCTTACAGGAATGACTTTGATAATAGGTATGGTAGGGAACTTTATATTAGGTGCACTTATGACTGCAGGTATAGGATTATACGCTCCATGTATGGCTATGGTTGCATTACTTGGAATGAACCCTAAGGCAGCATTCCCGATAATGATGGGTGCATGTGCTTTCGTAGGTCCAATAGCAAGTTCTAAGTTTGTTAGAGAAGGTGCTTATGAGAAAAGTATATCTATGGGTATAACAATAGGTGGAATAGTGGGATCTATAGTCGCATTATTATTCGTAACAAATATGCCAGTATATTGGTTAAACTGGTTAGTAGTAATGGTAGTACTTTATACAGCTACGACTATGTTATCAGCTGGATTAAAGAAAAAGCCTGAGGGTGTGGAAAACGTTGCTTAGAGTTTTTTAACTAAGTATAATATAAATTTAGATAAGGGTATGGAATCTGTATTTTTCAGGTTCTACACCCTTATTTTTAGGTTATACAGATTTTTGTCATAAGTATAATAAAATAATGCATAAATGGAAATATAATATAGAGTATTTTATGGTACGATATAATAAATATTACTATAACTATATAAGAAAAGAGAAATTCAAATGATAAAATCAAACTTTAAGAAATACAAATTGAGTGATGAAATACTAAAATCACTCGATATATTGGATTATAAAAGTCCCACAAAAGTTCAGGAAGAGGTAATACCAGTTGCACTAGATTGTAGGGATTTACTAGTTAAGTCACAAACAGGGAGTGGAAAAACAGCATCATTTGCAATCCCATTATGTGAATTGGTTGATTGGAATGAAAATAAGCCTCAAGCTTTAATACTTACACCGACTAGGGAACTTGCAATTCAAATAAAGGAAGATGTATTCAACATAGGAAGATTTAAAAGGATAAAAGTACCCGCAATATTTGGGAGGTCTTCATTTTCTATGCAAGAAAAAGAGCTTAAGCAAAAATGTCATATAGTAGTCGGAACTCCAGGGAGAATAATAGACCACATTAATAGAGGAAGTCTTATAACAGATAATATAAAGTATATTGTAATAGATGAAGCGGATGAAATGCTTAGTATGGGGTTTGTAGAACAAATAGAAGAAATAATACAAAGCCTTCCATCAAGACGTACAACAATGCTATTTTCAGCTACAATGCCAGAGGATATAGATTCTATATCCCAAAAATATATGAGTAACCCTGTCAATATAGAAATTGAGTCTAAGAATTTAACTGTAGATAGCATACAACAGTATGGTTACAATGTGGAGGAATCTGAAAAATTAGAATTATTAAAGGATATAACTACTGTAGAAAACCCGGATAGTTGTTTGGTATTTTGTAACACTAAGGACAAGGTAGAGAGGCTTTTTAATGAACTGAGTAAGATAAAGTATCCATGTGACAAAATACATGGAGGAATGGAACAAGATGACAGAATAAGAGTAATCTCTAACTTTAAGAAAGGTCACTTTAGATATTTAATAGCTACAGACGTAGCGTCTAGAGGAATAGATATTGACGATGTAACCCATGTTATAAACTACGATGTACCTGTCTTAAGAGAAAATTATGTGCATAGAATAGGTAGGACTGGACGTGCTGGGAAAGGTGGGATAGCGATTACTTTTGCAATGGAATCTGATGAAAGACGAATATCTGAAATTTACTTATACACTGGTAAGGAGATTTCTTTTAAGGAGGCACCTGATAAGAGTATTGTCAGCAGATGTATAGCAGATTTTGAACGAAAATTACTACAAAAACCAGATACAAAAGAGGTAAAGGGGGCTATTCTTAGTAAAGAAATAGTCAAATTACATATTAATGCTGGTAAAAGAAATAAGATGAGACCCGTAGATATAGTAGGCACACTCTGCAGTATAGAGGGTATAACACCTAGCGATATTGGGGTTATAAACATACTTGATGTATCTACATTTGTGGAAATATTAAATAGCAAAGGTGAAATGGTTCTTAAAGTGTTGCAGAATAAGAACATAAAAGGCAAACTTAGAAAGGTAAAAAAAGTACTATAATCCAAAATACTATAAAATAAAAGCAGGGTAAGTTTTTTCTTATCCTGCCTTAATCTTATAATATTAAAATTTTCTACTGTTTATCCTCTAACTCATTAATCTTTTTTTCTAAATTATTGATTTTATCTACCATTAGTGTATTCTTCGATTTGACTTTATTTAGAAGTCTAGGGATAACCCATATTAAAATTATAGCAATTAGTACTAATATAAATGTATTAAATATCTGGAAAAAAAGTTCAATCGTAATCGACATATAATCTCCCCTTAGAATGTTTATATTTAATATTATAGTCCTAAATATAAATATTTTTATTTAGATATAATGTATATAATTATATTATCATATTATTGTAGGATTTAAATTAGAAAAGATAACTTTATTTATTAATTTGGAGGAATGAAATGAAAAATAAGATTTATATAATAGAGGATGATATATCAATAAGAAGGCTATTAAAGGATCATATAGAAAGGTATGGATTTGAGGTATCGGTAGTTGAAGATTGCCTCGTCAGCTTTTTTTGTTAGTGCGAGTTTCTTTTTAGTACAAATAGTATATTTTTTAGTTATAAGAAGTAGCTATCTAAAAGAAGTAAGAGAGAGTTTAAATCTAGATTTATAATTAAGTACTAATCTAAAAGGGTTATTAAAAGATGACTTACAGTTATTTTTTAATAACCCTTAATTTATAGTTTGAAAATCTTTATACAATCTTAATACTAATACATATATCTTAACCTCTAATTTATATAAAAACTAATAAGATAGGGATATAGAAAATTTGAGGAGGATAAAAAATGAAGAGTATTATAATTCAATTTATATTTTTTATTACAGTAGTTATATTATTAGCTAAGCCTTTAGGTATTTATATATCTAGTGTATTTAAAAATAAAAAGGTTTTTTTAACACGTATAATGAAGCCGGTAGAGAAGTTTATTTACAAACTATTAAAGGTAAATGAAGAGGAGATGAGCGCGAAAGAGTATATTTTAAGTATAATATCATTTAGTTTTATTAGCTTAGTATTTGTTACAATACTACAGAAAATTCAGTACTTACTGCCTCTAAATCCGGAGAAATTAGGAAGCGTAAGTTGGGATCTTGCATTTAATACAGCATCTAGTTTTATAACTAATACAAATTGGCAGGCTTATAGTGGGGAAACTACACTAAGCTATATATCACAGATGTTAGGACTTACGGTTCAAAACTTTTTATCAGCAGCCGTAGGTATAAGTGTACTAATTGTATTAATTAGAGGAATCAAAGGAGTTAAATGTAAGAGTCTAGGTAATTTTTGGGTTGATTTAACTAAATCTACATTATATATTTTATTACCTATGTCATTAGTTCTTGCAATATTTTTAACGACTCAAGGGGTAGTTCAAAATTTTAAACCATACCAAGAAGTTAGATTATTAGAAGAAATAAAATTAAATGACGGAGATTTTATTGATAAACAAATAATCCCAGGCGGACCTGCAGCGAGTCAGATAGCTATAAAGCAACTTGGAACCAATGGGGGTGGTTTTTTTGGAACAAATTCATCACACCCATTAGAAAATCCAACATATTTATCTAATTTTGCTCAGATGGTATCCATAATACTAATACCAGCAGCGTTATGTTTTACATTTGGAGATATGATTGGAGATAAGAAACAGGGAAAAGTTCTCTTATATGCAATGTTAATTATTTTTACTCTTGCTATAGCTACCACAATGTACTTTGAGTATAAGTCTACACCGGAACTTTCAAGAAACTTGTCTATAATAGATGATATAAATATTCAACAGTCTGGTGGAAATATGGAAGGAAAAGAAGTGAGATTCGGAGTAACAAATTCAGTTATATGGGGAGTTACTACAACATCAGCATCAAATGGTTCAGTAAATTCTATGCATGATTCTTTTACACCTATTGGAGGAATGATTTTGACCTTACTTATGCAATTAGGAGAAGTTGTATTTGGAGGGGTTGGATGCGGACTTTATGGGATGTTAGCATTTGTAATATTAACAGTATTTATTTCGGGTCTTATGGTAGGGAGAACACCTGAATATTTAGGTAAGAAGATAGAACCATTTGAAATGAAGATGGCTTCAATCATGATAATTACAACACCTATGTTAGTGTTGATTGGTACATCCATAGTTTGTATGTCTCCAGATGTAATTAGTCTACTAAATAATTCGGGACCACACGGATTCTCAGAGATATTGTATGCACTAAGTTCTACTGGAAATAACAATGGTAGCGCTTTTGCAGGGTTTGGAGCTAATAACACATTTGTAAATTTACTGACTGGAATTATAATGATTTTTGCACGTTTTATACCAATAATTTTAATTATAAAGATAGCAGAATCATTAGCTGGTAAGAAAAAAGTACCAGAAAGTGTAGGGACTTTGGCTACTAATAATGCTTTATTTGTATTTTTGTTAGTAGGAGTTGTTATTATGATAGGTGCTCTAGGATTTTTACCATCATTAGCACTAGGACCAATAGCAGAGCATTTAAATATGGTGTTTTAGACTAGATAAGGAGATATTAATATGGGCGATTTAAATAAAAAGTTTATTGATAGAGAAGTATTCAAAGAGAGTTTCAAGGATTCTATTAAAAAATTAGATATTAGGGTACAACTTAAAAATCCAGTAATGTTTATAGTTTATATAGGTTCTATAGTTACTAGTGTTATAACTATTATGTCTTTTTTTGATATAGTTGATGAAAATACAGTGTTTACTTTTATGATTAGTTTATTTTTATGGTCTACTGTTTTATTTGCAAATTTTGCAGAGGCAATAGCAGAAGGACGTGGAAAGGCACAAGCTAGTAGTTTAAGGGCGGCAAAAAAAGATGTTATAGCTAAAAAACTTAAAACTTGTGATAAAAATAGTGAGATTGAAATGATTCCATCAAACTTATTGAAAAAAGGTGATATTGTTCTTGTTGAGGCTGATAGTCAGATCCCAGCTGATGGAGATGTTATAGAGGGAGTAGCATCAGTAGATGAAAGTGCGATAACGGGAGAAAGTGCACCTGTTATAAGGGAGTCAGGTGGGGATAGATGCGCTGTGACAGGTGGAACTACTGTTGTATCGGATTATCTGATAGTAGAAGTTACATCAACTGCAGGTGAGAGTTTTTTAGATAAAATGATTGCAATGGTAGAGGGTGCACAGAGAAAGAAGACTCCGAATGAGATAGCACTACAAACTTTACTTATAGCTTTAACATCTATATTCGTAGTTGTTACAATTACAATATACCCATTTAGTGAATTTGCTATTATACAAAATGGGGTAGGGAGAACTGTTTCAATATCATCTTTAGTAGCTCTACTTGTTTGTTTAGCTCCCACTACAATAGGGGCATTACTTTCTTCAATAGGAATTGCAGGAATGAGTAGATTAAATAATAAAAACGTACTTGCAACTTCAGGTAGAGCTATAGAAGCAGCTGGAGATGTAGATATATTACTTTTAGATAAAACTGGGACTATAACTTATGGAAATAGACAGGCTAGTGAATTTATAGCACTCAGAAATATAGATATAGAAGAATTTATAGAGTGTGCAGAGTTAAGCTCAACTTTAGATGAAACGCCAGAGGGAAGAAGTATAGTAATTTTAGCTAAAAAAAGTCATGCTATAAATGGTAAATACTTAAATGTTAAAGATGCAGAGTTTGTACCATTTTCTGCGAAAACTAGAATGAGTGGAGCAAATATTAAGGAAACTAAAATAAGAAAAGGGGCAGCAAGCTCTATAAAAGTGTTCGTGGAAGAAATGGGAGGAATCTACCCAAAAGAATGTGATGAAATAGTTGAAAAAATTTCCAAAAAAGGAGGAACTCCTTTAGTCCTTTGCAAGAATGAAAGAGTCTTAGGTGTTATATACCTAAAAGACATTCTAAAAGAAGGGGTAGCAGATAAGTTTAATGAACTAAGAAAAATGGGAATTAAAACGGTTATGATAACTGGAGACAATCCTCTTACAGCTGCAGCTATCGCGGTTGAGGCAGGAGTAGATGACTTTTTGGCAGAGGCAACACCTAAGGCTAAGCTAGATTTAATAAATAACTATCAGAAGAACGGACATTTAGTGGCAATGACAGGAGATGGTAGCAATGATGCACCTGCGCTTGCTCAGGCAGATGTTGCGGTTGCTATGAATACTGGAACTCAGGCGGCTAAGGAGGCAGGAAATATGGTTGACTTAGACTCTAGCCCTACTAAACTAATTGAAATTGTGAAAATAGGAAAGCAGTTACTTATGACTAGAGGTTCATTAACAACTTTTAGTATAGCAAATGATATAGCTAAATATTTTGCTATAATTCCATCTCTATTTATAGGAATATACCCACAATTAAATAAATTAAATATAATGAATTTGTATAGTACTGAGAGTGCTATTATGAGTGCAGTTATATACAATGCACTTATAATAATAGCACTGGTACCATTAGCACTTAAAGGTGTTAAATATAAGGAGTTACCTGCAAGTAAGCTTTTATCAAGAAATCTTTTAATATACGGTCTTGGAGGAATTATAACTCCATTCATATTCATAAAATTAATAGATATGATTATAGCTACAATTATATAGGTAAAATAGTATGTATAGAAGGAGATATAAGTATGAAATATATTAAAAAATCAGTTTTAATATTGATAATAATGACATTTATAACAGGGATTTTGTATCCTTTTACGGTAACTATATTTGCACAAATATTTGTACCAAAACAGGCCAATGGTAGTATAATTGAACTGGATGGTAAAAGTATTGGCTCAGAGTATGTTGGTCAGAACTTTGTAAGTCCAGATTATTTTTGGTCAAGACCTTCTATGACCCTGGATTATCCATACAATGGGCAAAAATCATCTGGAAGTAATAATTCACCAACAGGCGAGGATTTTAGAAAAGTAATAGATAAAAGAGTAAAACTATATAAAAAGTATTCCAACTCTACTAATGATAAAATTCCAGTAGACTTGGTAACAGCATCAGGTAGTGGGCTTGATCCTCATATATCTTTGAGAGGAGCAATGTACCAAGTGGACCGTGTTTCTAAATACAGCAAAATATCAAAAGATAAACTAATAGAACTTATAGACAATAATACTGAGAAAAAAATTATAGGAATATTTGGAGAAGATAAAGTTAATGTATTAAAACTAAACTTAGATTTAGAGAAGTTAAAATAATTAACTAAGATTAGTGGGGTGAAAAATGAAGAGACCGGATCCAGAAATTTTACTGTCTAGAGTAAACAATGAAGAAGCAAAATTAAATAGAGGTCAATTAAAGATATTTTTTGGGTATGCAGCTGGAGTAGGGAAAACCTACTCTATGCTTGAGTCCGCACATACCTTAAAGGAAAGTGGCATAGACGTAGTAGTTGGGTATATAGAACCTCATTCTAGGAAAGAAACTTTAGATTTAATAGAAGGCTTAGAGGTTTTGAGCACAAAGGAGATAAACTATAAAAATATAAAATTAAAAGAGTTTGATATAGATTTGGCATTGGAGAGGAATCCAGAGGTAATATTGGTTGATGAATTAGCACACACAAATGTTGTAGGTTGTAGGCATAATAAGAGGTGGCAGGATATAGAGGAATTGTTGATAGCAGGCATTGATGTTTATACAACGTTAAATGTACAGCATTTGGAAAGTTTAAATGACATAATACAAATAATAGCGAATGTATCTGTAAAAGAGACTATACCTGATAAGCTAATAGATTTATCATCACAACTTGAATTAATAGATGTAGATCCAGATGTTTTACTTGAAAGATTTAATCAAGGTAAAATTTACAAAAAAGATCAAGCTATAAGAGCACAAGAAAATTTCTTTACTAAAGATAATCTAGTTGCACTTAGAGAGTTGGCGCTTAGAAAAACCACACAAAAGGTTAATAAAGAGGTAGAAATAACACGTCTATCTAAGGGAGATACATCTGTAATGCCAACCTCTGATACAATACTTGTGTGTGTATCGCCATCATCTTCTTCTGCTAAGCTAATAAGAACAGCTTCTAGGATTGCCCAGTCATCTTTATCAAAGTTAATTGCTATTTATATAAAAGATCCTAGTAAGCAGGATATATCTAAAAAAGCCAGTAAACAGCTAGAAGACAACTTGGATTTAGCAAAAAAGTTAGGTGCAGAGATTGTTTTATTGCATGGGGATAATATAGTAGAAGATATTATAAGATTTTCGAAGTTAAGGAATGTTACAAAAATTGTTATAGGTAGAAATCATAGAAAACACAGTGTATTTTATAGAGTGTTAAAAAAGGATATAGTAGACAAACTTATAGATGAGGTAGACTATATAGATATTCATATAATTCCGTCTATAGCTGAAGGAAACAAGTACAAACCTAAAAAGTCAGTGGGAATTACCTCTAAACTTAAGATTAGTGGGACTGATATATTAAAACTTCTTATAATAACTCTTATAACTACCATGTCCTCATATATATTAAAAAGAGTTGGTTTTACACAGGAGAATATATATCTAAGTTATATACTTGGTGTTGTATTGGTTTCAGCATTTACTAGAGGATATGGATCGGGCATAATAAGTTCCGTACTCAATATATTGTTACTAAACTATTTTTTTACAGAACCTTTATACACATTGAATATTGATGATACTAATTATATAGTAACACTAGCTGTATTTTGTGTTGTTGGAGTTATAACATCTACACTTACTTCAAGAATTCAGCAACAGGTAGAAATATATTCTAAGAGAGAACAAAATACTCAGATGCTTTATAAAGTGAATAGAAGTTTCTTAAGACTGTCGAATAAGGAAGAGATAATAAATACAGGAATAGAGCTTTTAGAGGCGGGACTTGGTAAGAGTGTGGTTTGCTATATAAATGATAAAAGGGAAAATCAGCTTCTACTATATATGAATCAAAGTAGGGATATAGAGGAAGAATTAATTACAGATGAATCAGAAAGAGCAGTTGCTAGATGGGTTTATAATAACAATAAGACAGCGGGAAGCTTTACGGACACATTACCAGGGGCAAAATGTTTTTATGCGCCTATAATTGGTATGGATGAAACTTTAGGTGTAATTGGTGTTTTATGTCTGGATCAAAAAGTGGATAACGAAGATATAAGGCTGATAGAGGCTGTCGTGGCGCAAATGGCTATATCCATAGATAGAGAAAACTTAGCAGAAATCAAAAAAGAGGCTAGCTTAGAAATAGAGAGTGAGAGGTTGAAAAGTAGTTTATTAAGGGCCATATCACATGATTTAAGGACTCCTCTTGCTGCTATAAGTGGTGCGATTAGTACAATAATAAAAAATAAAGAATTAATAGATGAAAGTATTATAGATGACCTTCTAAAAGGAGTTTTTGATGATACCCAATGGTTAATAAGGTTGGTTGAAAATTTATTGAGTATGACTAGAATTGATGATGGAAAATTAGAACTCAAAAAAACTCATGAAATTGTAGAAGAGGTTATATCAGAATCATTGGGCCATATAAAAAAGAGAATAAAGAATATGAAAATAAGTATAGATATACCAGATGAAATTTTATTTGTTCCTATGGATGCTAAACTTATAGAACAGGTAATTATAAATTTAATAGACAATGCTTTAAAGTATTCTAAAGAAGGCTCTGAAATAAAAATAAAAGTTTACGAGGAAAAACAATTTGTTGTTTTCAAGATAATTGATGATGGACCGGGAATATGTGAAAGTATAATAGACAATATATTTGATAGATTTTTTACAGGTGAGATTAAATATGCTGATTCTAGAAAGGGTGTTGGTCTTGGGCTATCAATATGTAAATCTATAGTAAATGCACATAATGGCACGATAGAGGCTAAAAATAATAAGGAAGGTGGTGCTACATTTGAGTTTAAGTTACCAAAAGAGGTTAGTTAGAGGGTGAAGAAATGAGCAAAAATCTTATATTAGTTGTAGAGGATGATAGTACTATAAGGAAATTTATAAGTACTTCTTTAACAACACAGGATTATTTAGTTAAGGAGACTGCATTTGGGAAAGAAGGAATATCTTTATGTATGTCTTATTCACCAGATGCAGTCTTACTAGATTTGGGACTTGAAGATATGGACGGGATAGATGTAATAAAAAACATAAGGATATTATCAGATGTTCCTATAATAGTGGTGTCTGCCAGAGAACAGGATAGGGAAAAGGTAGAAGCATTTGATATGGGTGCAGATGATTATATAACAAAGCCTTTTTCGGTAGCAGAATTACTTGCTAGGGTAAGAGTAGCAATTAGGCATTCCTATAAAAATAAGACAACAATAGTTTTGAAGGATAAATTTATTTATAAAAGTTTAGGTATAGATTTTGAAAGAAGGAGAGTAACTGTAGATGATATAGAGGTTCATCTAACACCTATTGAGTATGATATACTATCACTTTTAGTTGAACACCATGGAAAAGTACTAACTCATAAATTTATTGCTAAGGAGATTTGGGGAAGTGCATTTGGAAGTGAGATAAAATCATTAAGGGTATTCATGGCTAACTTAAGAAGGAAAATAGAAAAACAACCTGCAAACCCAGAGTATATAATAACGGAAATTGGTGTGGGATACAAATTAAATGATGAATAAACACAAAAAAGCCCTTAACTATAAAGTTAAAGGGTCTTTTTTTTGTCCACAATCATATTATATCCAAGGCCTATAACTACTAAAATTCCACCGAGAACTTTATAAACAGACATATGACCATCAACTATATAGTCTATCAAAACTCCTGTAAATAATTGTCCGATGAAAGTTAAAAGTGTTAAGTAAAATGATGATACTCTAGGAGATAAAAAAGATGATAGAGTAACAGATACAACCCCAATAAACCCTCCTGTATAAACAAACCATGCCGCACTATAAGTTTCGGGGCTGGAAAGTTTAGCAATTTCTCCTCCTATTATTAACAATAAAAATGAACCGATAAGTCCAAAAACATAGTTAAAAAATGTACTTTGGTACATTCCAATTTTTTCTGCTAAAACATAATTTACTGATCTAGAAACAACGATTGTAACTCCAGATAAAATAGCAATAATTATATAAATCATAATAACCTCCTTATTTTATGGTCATTAATAATATACCTAATACAATGATAATAAGTCCTATTATTTTTTTCTTATTAAATTTACTTACGGCTAAGTTAAACCATCCAAAATGATCTATTATTATAGATGCGACCAGCTGACCTAATAAACAAAGGGAAGTAGTCAGAGAAACTCCTAGTTTTGAAAAGCTTGCATTACTAAATATAACCGTTAAAACTCCTATAAGACCCCCTGTATACATATAAAAAGGTACACTCCTAGTATTTTTAATCTTTGATTTAGTTGCAATAAGTACAAAAATAATTCCTATAAGTCCGACCGTGTGTATTATTACGGTTGAAGCATAGTTACCCGCGATTTGGGAAACAGTACCGTTTAGGGATAGCATTATCGCTAGTAAACTCCCTGTCAAAATTGAAAGAATATTATTCACTTTAATACCTCCTTTCTTGTAATAATTAATAAAATATACCATAAATACTTAATAAATATAATGACATATGTCACCTAAATATATACAATAAAAATAAAAAAGTAAAAAATATGGAATGGAAGTGTTAAATAGAGTGAAAAAGATAGAAGATATATCCATTATAGAAACGTATTATAATAAACTAAAAGTAAACAATTTTTTTAAGAAAGATATAAAAAACTATATAGAATTTTTAAAATTCGACAAAAATGAGTATTTGTGCAGAGAAGGTGATGAGATTTCTAATTTTATGATTTTTATAGATGGAAAAGCGAAGGTATTTAAAACCTTGCCAAATGGAAAAACATTTCTTTTAGCCTTCTATAGGCCTATTCAAGTTATTGGAGATATGGAAATTATAAAAAATCAGGTTGCCTCTAGTACAATTCAAGCTCTTAGTGAATGCTATTGTCTTTCTATACCTATGGAAAAAGCTCGATATGAGTTAACAGCAGACAGTGAGTTTCTTAAATTTATATGTGAGAGTTTGGCAGAAAAACTTTCGGTAATTAGTATTAATAGTTCGATAAATTTACTATATCCGCTTGAAAATAGGTTGGCTAGCTATATAAATGAATTACCAAAACTTGTAGATGATAAATCAGAAAAAGAATATATAGATTTTGACGAGAATTTGATTGAGATAGCAGAGCTTTTAGGTAGTAGTTATAGACATTTATTGAGAACTCTTAATAATTTAATTAAAAAAGGTGTGCTAGAGAAAGATAGTGCTGGATATATAGTAGTTAATAAAGAACTTTTGAAAAAATTGGCAGGAGATTTGTATACAGATACAAGATTTCATTCATTTTAACTGTTTAAAGAAAATTTATTATATAATTTCACAAAATAATAAGGAGCTTATAATATGAAGACAATAGGAATTGTTACGGATGGGATGTCAAAACTTGAATATTTTCTAAATGAAAATATAGAATCTATATTTATGGATAAAGTAAAAATAAATAATTATTATTTTAAGAATCTTAAAAGTAATCAGCTTATAAGAGATGATGTAATCCTTGTAATGTTGGATGATAGAGCATTAAAGATAAAAAAATATGTAGATGATACTAAAAAGATAATAAAAATAAACAGGAGTATAAAACAAAAAGAAATTTATAAACTGTTTTCACTACCAGAAGGAATAGATGCTTTAGTAGTCAATGACAATATGCAGACTACACTTGAAACGATATCGAATCTGTACAGTATAGGCATAAATCATTTGAATTTTATACCCTACAATAAAGACAAAGAGTATAAGGACATAAGGGTCGCTATTACTCCAGGGGAATCGAGTTTGGTACCGGACTATATTGATGAAATTATAGATCTTGGTCATAGATATATCGATAGCTCTACATTTATACAAATAATGGCAAAGCTAAAAATAGATGATAGAGATATAACGAGGCGTTTGATAAAATATTCTGATGAAGTCGTGAGCCTAGAGTCGGGTATAAATAGTACTTATAAAAAGCTTTCAATAAAAAATGAGGAGTTAGATTCAATAATAAATCTATCTAATATTGGAATGGTATTGATATCTACTAAGGGAGAAATAATAATATGCAATGACAGTTTAAAGAGGATATTGGATATTGAATACGATGTAGTAGGAAAAAATATTCATGAATTAGAATCTAAGAATATCGTTGATATATTTACAATAGATGAAGCTAGTGATGAAGTTATAAAATTTAAAAATAAATATATAAATGTTAATAAATACACAATAGATAGCTTTGGAAAAAATACTGGAATATATTTTTGTATTCAGGAAATAACCTATATAAAAAAGCTAGAACAAAATCTCAGCAAAAAATTAAGAGATAAAGGGCAAATTGCGAGATACAACTTTGAAGACATAAAGACTAATTCTATAAGCTTAAAAAATACAAAAGAATTGGCAAAAAAAATATCCAAGTCAGATTATACAGTTCTGATAACGGGAGAAAGCGGAACAGGAAAAGAGTTAATGGCTCAGTCTATACATAATGAGTCTTTAAGGCGCAATCAACCATTTATAGCTATAAATTGTGCTGCAATGCCAGAAAATTTGCTGGAAAGCGAACTATTTGGGTACGAAGAAGGAGCATTTACAGGAGCATTAAAAGGTGGGAAGAAAGGATTATTTGAACAAGCTCATAATGGGACTATATTTTTAGACGAAATCGGTGATATGCCCATGTACTTACAGACTAAATTACTTAGAGTTATCCAAGAAAATCAAGTGATGAGAGTCGGTGGTGAAAGTATAATAGACATTGATGTTAGGATAATTGCAGCCACAAATAGAAACTTATTAAGTATGATAGAGTGTGAAAAATTCAGATCAGACCTATACTATAGAATAAATGTATTGCCTATTAGTATACCTCCACTTAGAGAGAGAAAAGAAGATATTATCATGATGTTAAAGTATTTTATGAAAAGAAAAATTGAAATAAGTGAGGATGTAAAACGTGTTATGGAAAGCTATGACTGGCCAGGAAATATTAGAGAGCTTAAAAATACAGCGATGTATATAGATATAATGAGCTCTGGTGATAGGGTTGAGTTATATGATTTACCTCATAATTTTATTAATATAAAGAAAGACTATAGTAAGGAAATCAAGATTTTAAAGGAAAAGGTGTCTATAGAAAAGATTATAAGGGTTATGGAGATAATAAAAGAGTACAATCTATTAAACAAAAGTATAGGTAGGAACTATATAGTAAATGAGCTACACGACCAAGGTTATACTATAAGTGAAGGAGAGGTAAGAACTATACTAAGTGTGGCTAAAGTTTATAATAAAAAATCAAACTTACAAGAAGATTAATAATGTTAAGTAATATTGCCACACTACAAATAGTGTGGCTTTTTTGTTGAAATTGATAGTTTATTTATACATATTATGTTAAATTATACTTAGAATAGATTATGTTTTAGTGGTCATAAAATATTTTAAATATAATGTATAAACCGTTATAGCTATGAACCGTATAATAATAACTAGTATAAATCAAAAGGATAGGGGTAATAAAATGAGTAACGTTAGTGATATAGTTTTAACTTCACTCTTAAGGGCGATGAGTTCGGCAAATGCAAGTACGAGTAGTAGAACTTCTTCAAATGATATGTTTGACTCAATTTTAGGAAGTATGTTAGGTAACTTAAATTTTTCTAGCGGAACATGTGAATCATGTAGAAGCAATAGTATGGGAAATTTAGATACTCTAAATACATTATTAGGAACAGTTAATGACAATAGGATAAATATAAAAAATAGTGCTACAAATGAATCAAGCAAAACAGTAGTTAATGAGAGCGTAGAAAATATCAGTAAACCTGCTGTAGAAGTTCCAAAACCAAACGACGTAAATACTTCTAACAAAATGAATAAGGCTATGGAAATGTTGCATGCACAACTAGGTAAAAAGTATGTTTGGGGGGCAACGGGGCCTAACTCTTTTGACTGTTCAGGGTTAGTTCAGTATGTATATAAAAATGCCCTAGGTAAAAATATACCTAGAGTATCAGCAGATCAAAGTAAATTTGGCCAAGCAGTTGATAGAAAAGATTTACAGGTAGGAGACTTGTTATTTTTTGACACTATGAATAAGGGAAGAGTAAGTCATGTTGGGATGTATATAGGAAATAATGAGTTTATACATGCATCTAACCCGAGATCTGGAGTAAAAAAATCAACATTAACAGGATATTATGAAAAGACATATAAGGGAGCCAGAAGACCTTAGTTAAAAAGTGATAGATCAAAAACACCTATACATTTATTCTTATAAAGGGGATAAATATATAGGTGTTTTTATAATGCATAGAAAATTTTCAAAGTATATCATCCAAAGTGTACTCACTTAGTTTAACTATAAATGCTTTAAGAGAATTGTTTAAAATAGGCTTTAATTTGCACATGCTGTTCAAAGGGCAAGTATTATTTTCAATAGAAAAACATTCAGCTATATTTAAGTTACCCTCTGTAACTTTAAGTAGTTCTCCTAAATTTATGTCCTTAGGGTTTAGTTTTAGTCTTATCCCTCCGTTTCTACCTTTAGAGGAAACAATATATTCGTTTTTAGCTAAGATATAGATGATTTTTTTTATATGATGTGTAGATAAGCCAAGTATTTTAGATAATTCATCTACAGTGAAAAGATCATTAGGGTGATTTCCTAGGTAAATTAGTACCCTAAAACTATAGTCGGTAAATTTTGATAAAGTCATAATACCTCCGTAAATAAATAATGTTATTATTTACTATTATAGTATAAATAGATAAATAGTAAACATAAGGCTTATAGTTTATAGTAAAATATATATCTTTTTATATATTAAATATAAAGTTAACAAAACACTAACTGGTAATTAATATCATGTTAACAAAATAGTATTACACTTATGATTAGAAAGAGAGATAATAGTATATTTAAATTAAAAATATTTTGGAGTTAGAAAGGAGATTATAAATGCATATACTAGATAATCATGTCCATACACATTTTTCAAGTGATGGAAAAGATCATATGGAAACAGTAATTAAAGAGGCTATTAAAAATGGAGTAAGTCATCTAACGTTTACAGATCATTTGGAATATAATACAGATCACTTTAGTTTGGATTTAGACGGATATATTAAACAGATAGATGAATATAAGGAAAAATACAAGAAAGACATAAATCTCTTAACTGGAGTAGAGGTTGGGTACAAAAGTTATATAAGAGATGAAATTGAAAATATAATAAAGAGTTATCCTTTCGATTTTGTATTATGTTCGACTCATACTGTAGGCGATAAGGATATATCTAGATTGAAATATTTTGATGGTCTGACAAAAAAAGAAGCATATGACAACTACTATAGGAGTATTATAGAAACCAACAAACAGTTTAGTAACTACGACACATATGGGCATTTAGATTATGTAATAAGATACGGAAATTATGAAGATAAAAAGATAGTATATAATGATCATAAAGAAGTTTTAGATGAAACTCTAAAAACTATAATAAATCTAGGAAAGGGGATAGAGTTAAATACTTCAGGTTATAGATATAATTTAGATTCCCCCCATCCTAATATAGATATATTAAAGAGATACAAAGAATTAGGTGGAGAGATAATAACCGTAGGATCTGATTCACATAGGGCAATTGATGTTTGTAGGGATTTTGATAAAGCATATGCTATATTAGATTATTTGGGATTTGAGTATGTATGTTTATTTGAAGAAAGAGAACCTAAATTTATAAAGTTTAATAGTGAAATAATTTACAGTGCGTAGAGAATATAAAAGTAATCCTCTGCTTTAAGTTAATGTTTATTTGTGATACTTTTCCAAAAATAGGTTATGATATGAGTATAACCGATTTTTGGAGGTATAACTATGAACGTAGGACTATTAATTCAGTTATAGGGATATATGTGATTTTTAAGGTAAGAAAATCAATATTTATATAAATTCATTGATATTGTATATCATTCTAGAATTATGTATAATATCAATAAATTTAACTATTAAATGGAATTAAAGAATCTTATGAAATACTAAAAAACACCTATCAAAAGATAGGTGTTTTTTTGGGCTAGCGTATACTTATACATATAGTATAAGTTCCCACTAATATATAGTTTACTACAGATAAGGTTTTATGTAAATATATATTAACACTTTCCAAATTTAAAATATAGTTGACTTATGAGTGTACTATATCTATAATACAGTTATAGGTGTATTACTGGTATAGTACATTAATACGGAGGTGATTAGGTGAATTTCACACCAAACGAAAAGGAACCAGTATATCTTCAAATTATAAGATATATAAAGCAACAAATAGTGACAGATGAATTAAAGCCAGGGGATCCAGTTCCATCAAGGAGAGAGATGGCGGTAAAGATAAAGGTAAATCCTAACACGGTTCAAAAGGCATATAAGGAGATGGAGGACATGGAAATTATAAATACAGTTAGAAATTATCAAAGTACTATAACTACTGATAAAAATATTATAAATAATATAAGACAGGATTTGATAAATGAGTCATTAAAGATTTTTATAGAAAATATGAAAGCTATAAACGTAGATAAAGAGGAGCTAATAGAAATTATAAAAGATACATATTAGGGGGTGGAAATATGATAGAAGTTAAAAATGTAAGTAAAAAATATAAAAAAATTAAAGCACTTAATGACATAAGTTTTAACATACAAGAAGGAAAAATAACTGCCATACTAGGCACTAACGGAGTAGGAAAATCTACAATATTAAAGGCTATATCTGGATTAGTAGGTATTGATAGTGGGGAAATTCTTATAGATGGAGACAGAATAAACAAGGATACATACAATAAGTTGGCATTCGTACCAGATGTAGAAAGTCATTTTCCACAACTTACAATAAAAGAAAGCTTCGAATTTATGAAGGAATTTTATATTAACTGGAGCGATGAAAAAGCTTATGAAATGCTTGAAATTTTCAATCTAACTGATGATTTATTAATATCATCATTATCTAAGGGAAATAAGGCTAGAGTAAAAATAGTATTAGGTTTTGCTCAAAATGCAAAATATACTTTATTGGACGAGCCATTTTCAGGAATTGATATTTTTAAGAGAGAAGAATTTATAGGAATTATGGCAAAATACATGGATGAAAATCAAAGTATAATTATAACTACTCATGAAATAGGCGAGATAGAAATGATTGTAGATGATGTTTTGATTATAGATAATGGGAAATTAATATTTGGGTTTAATGCAGAGGAAATTCGCCAAAGTGAAGGTAAGTCGATAATCGATAAGATGAGGGAGGTGTATAGAGGTGAGTAAAATACTTACTTTATATAATATAGAATTTAAAAGAGTGTATAAACTCTATTTGGCTTTATTAGGAATTTTATTTGCAGGGAATATTGCAATAGTATCGAGGAAGCTGAGTGAGATAATAAATTCGGTTGCAGAGGATAGAAATCTAAGACCAAGCATGGATATATTAAAGTCTACAATAGGAAAAAATAAAGTCTTTATGGAGGGTATTAATAATATCCATTTGTCAACAAATCTATTAGTTGGATTAGTTGTTGTATTATGTTTGGTATACTCAATAGCAATATGGTATAGAGATTTTTTAGGAAAGAATAGAACATCATACACTTTATTCACATTGCCTATAGACAAGTTTAACATATATATATATAAGGCCCTGACAGTGACAATGATGATATATGGAATTATTATAGCTCAGATTTTTGCTTGGATAATAGAGGTTTTTGTAATAAGCGGGTTATCAGGAGTTGGCATTACAAAAGCTATAAGTTCAGTTATAGGAAATAGTATGTTGAGAGAAGGATTGATAAGATTATACACTATTGATTTTATTATGATAAATATTATAGGTGTGGTATTAGCTGTAGTGGTAATCTTTACAGGGATAATGATACAAATGGCATTTAAGAGAAAAGGAGCAATACTAGGTTCATTATATGTTGTCTCATCTATAATAATATACGGGTATTTAACTAGCCAATCTGTTTTTACAGATAGGGTTTTAGTAGTACATAGTATTTATTATATTATTTTATTTGCCTTATCAATAACAATATCACATAAACTTTTAAATAAAAGAGTATATATGTAGGTTATGGAGGAATATATGAAGAATAAATTATCGAATATAACATTGATTCTAACTATAGCACCATTGATATTAATAGTTTTATTTTTAGGGTTTTATAATAAAAAAGACTATAAGCTTGTTGATATAGATGGGAATAGGCAAGAACTAGGAGATATAAGTCTTATATCTCACAAAAGAGAAGGAATTTATAACACTATTGAAGTTGAATTTACTAAAGACGGGGTAAATTCAAAGAAACATGTAAAAGAGGTTCCTGTTGGAATTCCAGCGACTAAGTATTCAAAGGAAAATAGGGATATATTAAGCAATCAGGTAGAGAATAATAAACAGGTCTATAAGGATGATAAAAGTATAGGCACAGTCTCCGTGGGTATGGACTACACTAATGGAAGTTACAAATCACGATTAATTGCAACGATAAAAGATAAAAACTTAAAGACTAATAGGGTAAAAACTTATGAAATACCTATAGAAACTAATCTAGATTCACGTATTAATTATTCATATACCGATATAAGTACAAAACATAATGGAGATGTATACTTAATATTAGGATCTAATACGGAGGAGGACTATAGAAACGATAGACCGACAAGTAGAAAGTCTTGTATAAAGGTATATAAGTTGAATTTAGAAAATGAAAGCTCACAAATTATTAGCAATAAGGTAATAAATGAAGGTTCGGATGTGTCTGGTATAAATACGTATATTAGTTTATTAAATAAAGATATAGCTTATATGATAAAAAATAATTATGACAATACTTCAGAAGATGGCAAAGTTGTGAAAAGTGAATTAATAAAGTATCATATAAAAGAGGATTACTTCGAAACTGTAGAAATGCCTTTTTACTCAGCTAACCCGGATTTTGCTGATTACAAATACGATATAGAAGGAGACGAGGTATCTTTTATATCATATTTATATGATAAAGATAGCAAAGAATTAAACATAGATGTATTAGGGATGAATCTCGTAGATAACAAGGCATCCAACAAAGATCATTATACTATCGAAATGAAGGATAAAAATTTTGACTATAGATTGTACGACGAAATACTAGTAAATAATAAGAGATACATGATAATTAGAGCAACTAAGGAAACTGTTGAAGGAAGTTATTACAACACAGAGGAAAAGAATTATATATATGTTTTAGATGAAAAAAATAATAAAGTACTATATGGTGGTGAAATTAAAGGTGGTGACATTGTTAATCTCAATTTAGTTAAAAAAGAAGATTTATAGAAGTAATGAGATGAGAGTATTTGATATATTATTAATACAAAAATAAAGAATAGAGAATAATAGCATCTTAGGGCTAATTATCCTCTATTCTTTATTTATTTTTATGTTTTATTTTATATCGATACTTAATTTATAATTTCTGATAGTGACTAGAGTGTCTATAAAAAGTGTTATAAAAATTATAGGAGCTAAAAATACCCAATATGGATATATGAAGGTGTAAATCCTATCAGTTACTAATGGTCTTAGATAGATTACCCCGATATAGGTTAAAATAGTCCAATATATAGAGAATCTCAAACATATTATTCCATCAATACTAAACCTACATTTTGAATAGTCCCAATAATCCTTGTTAAAATAACTTCTCATAATTTTTCCGGTCAAATATTCAACTGATGTTGGAACTATAGCACATAGTAATATGAAAATATAACCATTTTGAATACTACTGTAAAAATTTATTAAAACAGACATTGCAATTGCATACATTGGTTTAAACGGAAGATTCAAGAAACCATCCTTTTGAAAGTGACCATGGATAAAATAAGAATATATATTTTCTATTGCCCATCCTAAGATGCCGAAGATAAAAAAATTAAATAAAATATACATAAAAATTACCTCCTAAATGTTGTACTTAGTATGGGTAAATATTCTAAATATATTCTTATATTTTTTCTTTGTACTTAGCTTTTGATATCATTTGAGTCATAGTTCCCATTGGGCAATAAACACACCATGATCTAGGTTTATATAATAACATGGTGATTATACCAAGTATAGTAGATGTAAGCATCATACTATAAAATCCAAAGGCGAATTGAGCAACCCAAGGGCTAACCATACTAGTGTTTACCCAGTTCCAAGGAAGTTTGAATGTCCAAAGTATCTTTATAACTTCTCTTAAATTGTTAGTACCATTAAATACTAAATATGTGTTAAATAGCATAATTGCAAACATAGTCATAAAGAATGTTAAAAATCCATATCTAAACCATTTACTTCTTAAAAATTTTGGAATACTTTGTTTTCTAGATAGCTTTAATTTATTCCCCATAAGATCTAATAGTTGCCCTCTACCGCAATAAGTATTACAGTAAGATTTTCCTCCTCCAGCTATAGATATTATAAGTGGAATTAAAAAGCACAATACCCCCAACCAAGCAAATAAAATATTAAATATACCTAAAAATAGATATATGGCACTTATTATCCACATATAGTCTGTAAATTTTTTCTTATTATTTTTCATACTATTGATTCACCTCCACTGACTTGACTTCTATTACGGATGCAGGACAAACATTAGCACATTTACCACATCCTACGCATTTATCATAATTTATATCGGCGAATACACCTTGTTCTATTTTTATAATTTGAAGTGGACATACTTTTACACAAGTACCACATGCAACGCAGTAGTCTTTATCCACGAATGCTTTTCTTTTCATTTTTGCCATTATATCTACCTCCTTATTTAGCATTGTTTTAATTATACTAATTATAAATACTAATTACTGTGACTAGGTTACATTAATAAGGGTATATACAATAATTAATTTGCAAAATAATATATAATATCGATAATTAATAAGGTAAGCATTATAATTAAACTATAATAAAATATATAAAAAGGAGAGGGACATGGATATATTGAGTATAAAAGATGTTTATTATAAGGTAGGAAATACAGATATAATAAATGGAATATCGATTGATATAGAAGAAGGCGACTGTATATCATTAGTAGGTCAATCAGGTAGCGGTAAAAGTACACTACTAAAGCTAATTGCAGACTTAATTCCTATATCTGAAGGAAGAATATTTTTTAAAGGTAAGGACTACTCATCCTTAAACCCTTTGGATCTTAGGAAAAAAATTAGTTACTGTACACAGAATGCATACCTTTTTGGTGAAAATGTGTATGAAAACTTATATTTTCCGTTTAAACTGAGGAATAAGGATATGGATGAAAAAAAGATAATAGATTTATTAGAACGATTCAGTTTAGATAGGAGTTACTTAGAAAAGAGTGTAAATTCTCTATCTGGCGGAGAAAAACAGAGGGTAGGTATTATAAGAAATTTATTGTTTACACCAGAAATTATTTTATTAGATGAAGCTACTTCAGCACTGGATAAGGAAAATGCTTATAAAATTGAGGAGTACATAAAAGAGGTAAATGATAGGGGTGCAACTGTTTTATGGATCACCCATGATCTAAATCAAAGTACTAGAATTTTTAATAAAAGGATAGTTGTATCAGAGGGAAAAGTAGATAGGATAGAGGTGATAAAGTAATGGATACAATGTCTTTAGTTATAGCATCGATTTTAATTTTAATTCCTTTATTTATATCGTATAAGGAACATTTAGGTATAGAAAAAGAGGTACTAATCAGTATTTTAAGAGCGATAATACAACTAACAATAGTTGGATATTTATTAGATGTAATTTTCAAATTAAAAAAGCCAATATTTATAATAGCACTAGTATTAGTAATGGTTACAAATGCAGCCCTAAATACTAAAAAGAGAGGTCAAGGAATTGATAATGTAGTTAAAATATCGTTTATATCTATTCTAGTAGCTACTTTTTTAACTATCTCAGTTTTAGTGATATCACAGGCTATAGAGTTTACACCGAATGAAATTATTCCGGTAGCTGGTATGGTAGTTAGTAATTCTATGGTTGCGGTTGGATTAGCATATAGAAATCTAAACAATTCTTTTAGAGTAAAAAGAGATGAGGTAGAGGTAAAGCTATCTTTGGGAGCTGATATAAAAGAAGCATCCAAGGAAATACTTAGAGAAAGTATCAAAGGTGCGATTATACCTACAGTTGATTCTGCAAAGACATTGGGAATTGTATCCTTGCCTGGTATGATGACAGGTCTTATATTAGGAGGAGCATCTCCGTTGTTGGCTATAAAGTTTCAGATAATGGTTACATTTATGCTTCTTTCATCTGTATCAATAGTTACTATGATGTCTGTGTATTTAAGTTATAAGAGCTTTTTTAATGAGAGAAAGCAGTTGAATATATATTGATGTGATAGGTCTTGAATATTATTGGCATTTGACGATAATTAAATTTGGTGATAGCATTTAATTAGTATATACTAATAATATTCTTGGGGGTAAAAATAATATAATTGATATAAACAGCAAAGATATAAATATTGACTGCTTAGAATTAAATAATAAGGTAGAAATAGAAAATAACCTAGAGATATATGATTTAAACGTTATGTTTATAGGTCTATGTAGCGATTGTAAGGAGGAACTAAAATGGCAAGACCGACAAAAATTAGAAAAGTAGAATTTTTTCCAGAAGATACCCATTTTATACCTATAGGTAAGCCAAAGTGTGAAATAGAAGAGGTGACTTTAAAGTTAGAAGAACTAGAGGCTATGAGGTTAAAGGATATAGAAGCTCTTAACCAAGAAGAATGTGCACAAAGGATGGAAGTATCAAGACAAACATTCCAAAATATAATAGATAGTGCTAGAAAAAAAGTTGCTATTGCTTTGACGAATGGAAATGCTATAAGAATAAGTGGGGGTAACTACAGAAGTAAGCTTTGTAAATTTAAGTGTTTAGATTGCGGAGAAGTATATGAAATTAATTATGAACAAGACAAATATACTTGTAAATCATGCGGGTCTAATAACGTAGGTTGCAGTAAACGAGCGGGTATATGTAAAAAGTGGTGTGATACTTATAAATAAAGAATCTCCTTTATGATAGATAGTTTTATTAATTTAACTATATGTCATAGGGGGGATTTTTTTTATGATTTGTTCATATTCAGTTCATAATCTATGTATACAATAAACTTGTAAATTAAATATTATGGGGGAATTAAGTATGAAAAAACCAAAAAAAATAATAGTGACGGTAGTCGCAGTCTTGATAGTAGTGACATCTTTAGGAGTATTAAAAATAAAGGCTAACATTAAAAAAGCCACTGCAGAGGCAGAGAAAAATAATAAAAATGAAGTGGTAACTGTAAAAGAAGGTAAATTAGGATTAAAGGTATCTGCTACAGGAAGTATCGTGCCTAAGGATAAAAACAATCCTAACTACAATAATTTAATACTTGAACTAGAAGTTGATGAACTAGATATAGCAAAAATAAAGAAAGATCAGGCTGTAGAAATAGAAGTAGATGCATTAAAGGGCGAGTTATTAGAAGGAAGGGTAACTGAAATTGCAGATAGTGCTGGAACTGCGTTTCAGGAGGAAGGTAGTATGCCTGGTGCAGTGACAGGAGCAGCAACTGGTGGAGTATCAAGTTATATAGTAAAGGTATCACTTCCAAATCAAATAATTGAAACAGCTGTGGTAGATACAGACAATCTTACTTTAAGAGAAGGTCAAGGAAAGAAATATCTAGCAATAACTGAACTAAAAAGGGATGACAAATTGGAAGTAATAGAAAAAGATGATGATTGGTACAAAGTAAAAACACCAGATCAAAAAATAGGATGGGCAAACAAAAGTAATATAAAGATAACAGGAATAAAGCCTGATTCAAACGGAGTAGCCAGTAAAAATACTGTAAATGTAAGGGAAAAGGCATCTGGTAGTTCTGATATAAAAGTAAAGATAATCAAAGGAGAACAGTTAGAAGTATTGGAAAAGGATGGAAATTGGTACAAAGTTAGATTGGATGAAGGAATTGAAGGATGGGTAAACAAAGAAGACATAAAAGCAAGCAATCTAAAAGCAGGTATGAACGCAAGTGCAAATATATCTATAGTTCAAAAAGATGATGCGCTGTATCTTCCTATAAAAGGAATTGTTAAAAAAGATGACGGTAAGTATTATGTAAAACCCCTAAAGGCATCTAAAGATAAAAGTATTGAAATAGGTATACGTAATGAAGATTATATAGAGATAAAAGAGGGTCTAAACAAGGGAGATAAAATAGAAATTACAAAAAATAAAAAATCAAAAGATGATAAACAAGGACCAATGAATTTTGATGGAGATGATAATGAAGAAGGCAAAGATGAAGAGTAGATATAATCTAGGAGGAGTACTATGAGTGATTATGTTATAAAGGTAAAGGAAGTATGTAAGACTTATAAAATGGGAGAAGAAGAATTGAGGGTATTAGACAATGTATCTGTCAATATAAAAAGAGGAGAATTTGTTGCAATAGTAGGACCTTCAGGATCTGGAAAATCTACTTTTATGAATGTAATAGGCTGTCTTGATACTCCAGACTCAGGAGAGTATTTGTTAGATGGAAGAAATGTAGGAAGTCTAAATGATGATCAATTAAGTGAGATAAGAAATAAAAAAATAGGTTTTATATTTCAACAATTTAATCTTTTGGGTAAATTAAGTGCATTTGAAAATGTTGAGCTGCCACTTATTTACCAGGGAATCCCTTCATCAGCTAGGACGGAGATGGTATTGGGAGCTTTAAGAAAAGTAGGGCTTGAAAGTAGAAAGGACCATATACCAAATCAATTGTCAGGAGGTCAACAGCAAAGGGTTGCTATAGCTAGAGCAATAGTGACCGATCCTCAAATACTTTTGGCTGATGAGCCTACAGGGGCATTGGATAGCAAAACGAGTAAGGAAATACTGAATATAATGAATGATTTAAATAAAGAAGGTCGTACAATAGTTATGATTACACATGATGAAGGTATTGCAAAACAATCAGAAAGACAAATTCACATAAGAGATGGAAAACTTTATGAATAGGGAGGTGTATCATGGGATTTACTCAAAGTTTTAAAATGGCGTTTAAACAATTATTATCAAATAAGATGAGAAGCTTACTGACAATGCTTGGAATAATAATAGGGGTTTCTAGTATAACATTATTAATTTCTATAGCTAAAGGAATGGAAGCAAGTTTAAATGAACAGATGGGAGATTTGGGGTCAAATATTATAAGTATAAATATTAACCCTACGAGTAGTAATAAAATTTACTCATATGAAGAAAGTGATGAACTAAGGGATATAGATGGAGTAGCGGATATATGTCAAGGTCGTACTGGAGAAGTAAAATTAAGATATGATGAAAAAGAGGAAAAAGCATCTGTTATAGCGACAACTGATGTTTATACAAAGGCATCACCAATGGAAAATGAGAGCGGAAGGTTCATATTAGCAGACGATGTGGAATATAGCACTAAGGTTGTGGTTTTAGGTAAAAAAGTAGCCCAAAAAATGTTCACCTTAGAAAATCCTATTGGTAAATATGTAAAATTAAACGGAATGCCATATAAAGTTGTAGGAGTATTAGAAAAAAAAGGCATGAATATTATGGATTCACCAGATGACAGTGTATTTGTTCCAATTACTACAGGCCAAAGGCTACTTAAGACCAAAGGAGTTGCACGAATAGATATAATAACAGAGTCAAGTGTAGGGATGGATAGTATAATCAAGACAACTGAAAAAACACTAAAGAAAAAGTTAGGAAGCAAAGATGATTTTATGGTATTTAATCAACAAGAAATGATAGACTCAATAAACACAATGCAAGCTACAATGACTGCTGTACTCGGATCTATTGCAAGTATATCTTTAGTTGTAGGCGGTATAGGTATAATGAATATAATGCTTGTATCAGTAACTGAGAGAACCAAAGAAATAGGTATAAGAAAAGCACTTGGAGCAAAAAGAAAAACAATACTGGTGCAGTTTTTAATAGAATCTATAGTTGTTAGTCTAATAGGCGGAATTATTGGGGCTATCATAGGAATAGTCGGTGCAAATATATTCTATGTTGCAGTTAAATTAGATCCAACTATATCATGGGGAGTAGTAGCGTTTGCTCTAGGATTCTCTATGTTAGTAGGAATTGTATTTGGAATTATGCCTGCAAATAAGGCATCAAAGCTTAAACCAATACAGGCACTTAGAGCAGAATAATTAATATAAAATTTTAAATCAATTAAGCTCACAATATTATGACAACGAAAAATAAAAAGTATTATAATATAATTAGGTTTAGATTAACTAGATTATATAAAATAAGCTAAAGGTTAGGTTAAAATAAAGGGGAAGATAATATGGTAACTATACTTGTGGCAGATGATGATAAAAATATAAGGGAGCTTATATCAGTAGTACTAAAAAATGAAAATTTTAATATAAAAAAGGCAAGTAATGGTCAACAAGCTATAGATATTATAGAAAATGAAAAAATAGATTTAGCTATAGTAGACATAATGATGCCAATAAAGGACGGCTATACTCTTACAAAGGAAATAAGAGAATGTTGTGATATACCAATACTTATGGTTACAGCTAAAAGAGAATCATATGATAAATTAAAAGGCTTTGAATTAGGAATAGACGATTATATGGTAAAGCCATTTGATGTATTAGAATTATTAGCAAGAGTAAAAGCCATGCTAAGAAGATGCAAAATGTTTTCTAGTGATATTTTAAATATTGGAGATTTGGAGCTAAATCATAGCGAATATTCTCTAAAAATAAAGGGTGAAAATGTAAATTTAGCATCTAAAGAGTTCCAAGTATTGTTTAAAATGTCAAATTTCCCGGGAAAAATTTTTACAAGAAACGAGTTAATAGAAAATATATGGGGAATTGACTATATGGGAGATAATAGAACTGTCGATGTTCATATAAAAAGATTAAGAGAAAAACTTCAAAAATCAAGATCTAACATAAGTATAAATACAGTGCGAGGACTAGGGTACAAACTAGAGGTAGGCAAATGAAAAAAAGCATTTACTTTAAATTAGTAGTAATGTTTGTATTAACTATAATTCTAGGGACTATTTTGAGTTTTGTGTTAATATATAATTTGTATTTCGATAAGATTTATAAACAAGCTAATAATCTTTTAGTTGACGCTGCATCGGATATATCAATGCTTTATACAAAATCATCTTCTGATGACTTTGAGAAAGTAATGAGTACAAATTTATTTTCGAATTACTACGTAGAGATATACAACGGGGATAAACAAATTAAGTCATATGGTGATAACAAGTCATTTTATATGTCAGATGAGGCCAAAGAAAAGGTAGAAAAACAGGAAATTTATATCAATAATACAAAACTTAACAGAGTGCTTACACCAAAAACACCTATAGTAGGGTACCCTTTTAAAGTTAAAAATAAAAATCATGCAGTTTTTATGTACTTAAATGTAAGTGATGATTATGTAGATGGTACAGTTTTATTAGAAATAAACATACTTGTAATGATATTAACTGGGGTAATCACATTCACTATTGTAGGAAAAATGATTGTAAAAAGGGTGAAATTTCTTACTATGGCATCTAGGCAAATATCTAGAGGAAACTATGATATAAAGGTAGAAGATAAAGGCAAGGATGAATTGAGTGAACTAAGTGAGACCTTTAACCTTATGGCAAAAAGAATCGGTAAAACTGAAAAAATGAGAAAAGAATTTGTTTCAAATGTATCTCATGAAATACAGTCTCCAATTACCTCTATAATGGGATTTGCAAATATATTACAAAGTGATTGCACGGATAGTGATAAAAA
Source organism: Asaccharospora irregularis DSM 2635 (assembly GCF_900129815.1). Lineage (GTDB taxonomy): Bacteria > Bacillota > Clostridia > Peptostreptococcales > Peptostreptococcaceae > Asaccharospora > Asaccharospora irregularis. Next base: position 12,555 of record NZ_FQWX01000005.1, on the reverse strand, counting down.
AACATACGCAAAGATTATAGAAGAGGAAAGTAAAAGGCTATCTAGATTAAGTGAAAACCTATTAAAACTAGCATCGCTAGATAATGACCAAGATAGGTTAAATAAAAGTAAGTATTATTTAGATGAGCAAATAAGAAGGGTAGTGCTTATGCTAGAGCCTAAGTGGGACGATAAAAATATAAAATTTGATTTGATTCTTCCCAAGACTGAAATATATGCAGATATAGGTCTTTTAGAGCAGGTATGGATAAATATTATAGACAATAGCATAAAATTCAGCGAGAATGACAGCAAAATATATATACAAATAAAAAAATATGATTGCGTTATAGATATAAGTATAAAAGATGAAGGGATTGGTATTAGCGAAGAAGATTTATCGAAAATATTTGATAGATTTCACCAATCAGATGAATCGAGGAGAGTGGAAGGAAGCGGATTAGGTCTTTCTATTGCAAGAAAGATAATTATACTTCATGAGGGTAATATAAGGGCTAAAAGTCAACGAGGTTTGGGAACTGAATTTACAATAAGCTTTAGAAATTAGAAATATCGGATAATGAGTTTTGATACTCGTTATTCGATATTTTTTATTTGCAGAAAATAGTATTTATTGTCACATTATAATAGAAAATTAATATATTGGTATTAGGATGACAAACATCCAAAACAAAATAAGGGGTTGTTTATATGAATAAGGAAATATATGTAGGTAAATTAAGAGAACAACAAAGTTCTTTATTAGGCTTATTAGAAGATGTTAATAAGCAAATAGATAATGTCAATGCCAAGATTGTTGGTGAAGCTCAGCTAGATTCAGAAGTAGCAATTCAGGTAGTACCTAAATTATCACTACAATCAGGAGTAGATCCTTGTGAAATATGGAACATTATAAAAGGATTTTTAGTAGGATTTCCATTATTTTTTACTGATGGAATACTAGATGAACTTTATGAAACTTTAGAGGATATAACACAAGACGATGATATAACTAACTGTAAACTTAAAGGAGAACTTGAAAAGGCATTAGATATATTAGAAGAGTTGATAGATGTTATAGAAACTCTTAATTGTATAGATAGATGCGAAGAGTTAGTAGGAAAATTATTCTGTATACTTGTAGAGCTTATACTTGAAATTATAGAAATAATAGCTAAAATAATAATACTATTAATATTCTGTAATAGTTGTGGAATGGAATGTAGCTCCCAAGGCAAGGTAGCATATAATTTCTGTAAATGCTTAATACATCAGTTATCAGAGGAATTATGTGACCTTGACGATTTAATAGAAGAGTTAAGTGAATTAGCTACTGATTTTATAGAGTGTACACAAGAAGGTGGACATCACCACTGTGACGATAAACCAGGACATCATCATTGCAATTGTAAACCAGATCATAATAAGGACAAACATAAATGTGAATGTGGATGTAAATGTGATTTAGGAGACTATTATTACAATAATGAGTGGAATGGAAAATATATGAGATAATAATAGTATGAATTGACTAAAAATAGCGGACCCAAAGGGGGGTTCGCTATTTTTCTTTAAATAGTTTTCAATACTTAATTAGATTATTGACAAAAATTTCTGATATGTTTATAGTATCTATGGGTGGTATTTTAAGAAAAACTACACCATATATTTGAAATTGAAGATTATAATACAACAAGTATCACACTCATATAGGAGGTGGTAACTATAAAAATTGGATTTATTGGAGCGGGGAAGGTTGGATTTTCCCTAGGAAAATATCTAAAAGAAAATAATATTATAGTAGTTGGATATTATAGTAAAAATCGGCATTCATCACAAGAAGCTGCACTTTTTACACAAAGCCAATGCTACTATAATTTACAAAATTTGGTAAAGGATAGTGATATAATATTTATCACTACACCAGATAGTGAGATACAAAATATATGGAATTGTATAAACAAATTTCATATAGATGGTAAATTATTTTGCCACTGTAGTGGCTCAATTTCTTCAGAAATCTTTTCAAATATAGAAAAATACGGTGCATACGGTTATTCTATCCATCCCATGTTTGCTGTGTCTAGCAAATATAATTCTTATAAAAATTTCCCAGAAGCTTTTATTACAATTGAAGGTCATGAAAAATACAGAGAAAAGTTAAAAGATTTGTTTGTATCTTTTGGAAATGATGTAGTTATTATTTCAAAGGACAATAAAGTATTATACCACGCTGCTTGTGTAGTTGTAAGCAACTTAGTACTGGGTCTTATAGGTACTGGTGCTAAATACCTTGAAGAATGTAATTTCCCAGAGGAGATAGCCATCAAAGCTTTGTTGCCACTTATAGAGTTTAATTTAAAAAATATAAAATCAGCTGGTATTATTCAAAGCCTAACGGGGCCTGTAGAAAGAGGAGATTTATCGACCATCAAAAACCATTGTAATGCTTTAGGAAAAGAAGATGAGATATTATATAAATTATTATCAAAAAAAGTATTAGATATAGCAACATCTAAGAATATTAATAGAGATTATAGTGAAATCGAAAAATATTTGGGAGGTTATGATGAAGAACACGGTTGTAACATTTAAAAATGCTAAAAATATGAATGAAAAGTTGACTATGCTTACTGCCTATGACTACTCAACAGCTAAACTAATGGATGACGCTGGAATAAATGGGATACTAGTAGGAGATTCTTTGGGAATGGTATGTTTAGGGTATGATGATACATTATCTGTTACGATGGAGGATATAATTCATCATACAAAGGCTGTAGCTAGAGGAGTAAAAAATAGCCTTGTTGTAGCCGACATGCCTTTTATGTCTTATCAAACATCTGTATATGATGCAGTAGTAAATGCAGGCAGACTAATAAAAGAAGGAAAGGCAAATGCTGTAAAACTTGAGGGTGGCTTAGAGGTCTGTGACAAGATAGAAGCGATTGTAAAGGCTTCAATACCGGTTATGGGACATATAGGTCTTACACCGCAGTCAGTTAATGCTATTGGAGGATTTAAGGTACAAGGGAAAAATGAGGAAGCAGCAAGAAAACTTATAAATGACGCAATAGCAGTAGAAAAAGCAGGAGCCTTTTCAATAGTTTTGGAGGGGGTTCCTTCAAAGTTGGCAGATATAATAACTGATAAAGTGTCAATTCCAACTATAGGAATTGGAGCTGGGGCTAGATGTGATGGACAGATATTAGTTTATCAAGATATGCTAGGAATGTTTGATGACTTTACACCAAAGTTTGTTAAGAAGTATGAGTGTTTAGGCGACAAGATGAAGGAAGCATTTAAAAATTATATTGATGAAGTTAAAGATGGAAGTTTTCCAAGTGAAGAACATGGCTTTAAAATAGATGATGATATAATAGAAAAACTATACTAGGGGATGGAATTATGAAAGAAGAAAATATTAGAGTAGTTAATAGAATAGAAGATGTAAGAAATACAGTTAAAGAATGGAAAAATCAAGGTCTAAGTGTTGGATTTGTACCTACTATGGGATACCTACATGAAGGTCATCAAAGCCTAATAAAAAAAGCATATGAAGAAAATGATAGGATAGTAGTCAGTATATTTGTAAATCCTATGCAGTTTGGTCCGACAGAGGATTTAGATACATACCCTAGAGATCTAGAAAGAGATAGTAAGATATGTAAAGATGCTGGTGCTAACTTAATATTTCATCCAGAAGATAAAGAAATGTATAAAAATGATTTTTTAACTTTTGTAGATGTGAATGGTTTGACAGAAGGGTTATGTGCAAAGAGTAGACCAATTCATTTTAGAGGGGTATGTACTGTAGTGACAAAATTACTTAATATAGTTTATCCAGATAGAATATATTTTGGTCAAAAGGATGCACAACAACTGGCAATTATAAAAAGGATGGTCAGGGATTTAAATATAGACGTAGAGGTAATAGGATGCCCTATTGTTAGAGAAGAGGATGGACTAGCTAGAAGTTCTAGGAATATTTATCTGTCCACAGAAGAAAGAGAAGCGGCTACCATATTGAATAAATCATTGTCTAAAGCGAAAACGTTAATTGAAAATGGTGAAAAAAGCTCTGAAGTTATAATAAATCAAATAAAGGAAACTATAAACTCTGAGCCTCTGGCAAGAATAGATTATGTAGAGGTTGTTGATAATTTATCAATGGAAAAGGTAAAATATATAGAAAAATCTGTTTTAGTAGCTACGGCTGTATATATAGGTAAAACAAGATTAATAGATAATTTTATATATTAGTATAAAAAGCAAGCTTGACATTTATTATTTATCTGATTATTATATATAAATAGGGAATGAAGTTCTCCCGTGGTATTTACCAAAAACGCTTATTAAGCTGATGACTTCTGCATTTATTAAAGGCAGAGTTATCAGCTTTTTTTGTGTTTTATAGGGACATAAAAGGAGAATATTAACTCAAAATAAATATAAATTACAGGAGGATTTTGAGATGTTAACAAGTTTAGCCTATATTTTTTTGATTGGTATATTGGTAGGATCAATTTTTAATAAATTTAGATTACCAAGATTACTGGGAATGATACTTACCGGTATTATAATTGGTCCATATGTATTTAATATACTTGATGGATCTATTTTAGCCATTTCTACTGATTTACGTAAGCTTGCACTCATAATAATTTTAACAAGAGCGGGTCTTGCATTAGACTTTGGAGATTTGAAAAAGGTTGGTAGAGCTGCTATTTTAATGTGTTTTTTACCAGCTTGTTTTGAAATATTGGCAATGGTTATGATAGCTCCAAAATTGCTTGGGATTTCAACACTAGATGCTGCTATAATGGGAGCTGTTGTTGCAGCTGTTTCTCCTGCGGTAATAGTTCCGAGAATGTTGAATTTAATAGAAAAAAAATGCGGAACAGATAAGAGTATTCCTCAACTTATAATGGCAGGAGCATCTGTAGATGATGTTTTTGTAATTGTACTTTTCACATCATTTATAGGGTTAGCACAGGGACAAAAAATGTCGGCGATGAGTTTTGCTCAAATACCAGTATCAATAATAATCGGTATTTTGGCCGGGATTGTTTTGGGAGGATGTTTGGTATTATTTTTCAAACGTATAAACATAAATGATACCATGAAAGTAATAATACTGTTGAGTGTATCTTTTCTATTAGTCGCTCTAGAAGATAAATTAAAAGGAATTGTTCCTATATCAGGCCTGATTGCAATAATGAGTATAGGGGTAGCTTTACAAAAAAGAGATAGTAAATTAGCTAAGAGTATTTCAATAAAATTTTCCGAGCTATGGATAGGAGCAGAGGTAGTTTTATTTGTTTTAGTAGGAGCTACTGTAGATATAAATTATGCTATTTCTGCAGGTTCAGCAGCGGTTATTCTTATATTTATAGTTTTAATATTTAGAATGATAGGTGTTTATTGTTGCTTAATTAAAAGTGATCTATCTATAAAAGAGCGCATATTCTGTATGATTGCATATACACCAAAGGCAACTGTACAAGCTGCTATAGGAGCAATACCGCTTTCTATGGGATTGCCATGTGGAAAAATTGTATTGACTGTTGCTGTTTTATCAATCTTAGTAACTGCCCCTCTTGGTGCCTTTTTTATAGACATAACCTACAAAAAACTTTTGCAATAGATTATAATTTAATTTGGATTATAATCTAAAATAAATAAAGTCATGTATACCATTTAGGTAATATGGCTTTATTTGTGGTAAAATAGGTATAAAAGTCTACTTGAGTTTGTAGAAAGAGTTTTTTAATGGAGGTTAGGAATGTTACTACATATAGGAATTTGTGAGGATGATTTATTACAAAGAGAATTTTTGGTTAACTCTGTTAAAAAGTTTCTAAAATTAAAGGATATATCCTTTAATATTTATGAATTTTCATCAGGGGAGGAGCTTCTTGAGAAATATCCTGAAACTTTAGATATTTTATTTTTAGATATTCAAATGGATAAGTTAACTGGAATGGAAGCATCCAGACAGATAAGAAAATTTGATAATAAGGTGGAAATACTGTTTATAACGGCTGTATCAGAATACGTGCAAAAAGGGTATGAAGTTAGAGCATATAGGTACTTGCTGAAACCGATTTCCTACGAAACACTATCTGAGCATTTAGACTCGTGTGTTTCTGGGATAATAAGTAAGATAGAAAACGTCCTATTTGTTGATAATAAGGGTTATATGATTAAATTAGACTTAAATTCAATTCTGTATATAGAGACAGATAAAAGAGAGATAACTATATATGAAGAAAATAAGTCTTACAATTTAAAAATAGGAATCAATGATATTGAAAAACAACTTAAAAACAAAAGATTCTTTAGATGTCATAATAGTTTTTTAATAAATATAACTAAGATACAATCACTTATAAAAAACGTAGCATATATAGATGATATTCAAATTCCTGTAAGTAAATATAGGGTAAAGGACCTTAAAAGAGAGTTGGCAAGTTATTTAGGAGAGGTAATATGTTAGAAAATAATATTTTTTGGAGCACCCTAGATCTACTTGTTCTACTGTTAGAGTGGATAGTACTATATATTTTATTAGGTGAAATAAGTGAGCAAAAAACATCGAGAAAGATAAGACATACAGGCTTTTACTTTGTAATGTTGGTGGCAATATCCATAAAGGTTTTAAATATACTTCCAAATTATAGGGTTATAATTTCTATAATTTTGACTATAGGATTTTACAAGATTAATTACAAAATAAATTTATTTAAGGCTATAATTGTTCCTTTGGCGTTTTGGATGATGTTAATAGTTATAGAAGCTTTAAGTATGAGTGTTGTTCTATTTATAAATGATATATCAGAAATAAGTATATTGTTGGAGTATAATATATACAGGTTAGAGGCTGTTTTGACTTCAAAGATTCTTTTATTAATAGGAATGGTATTTTTTAAGTATATAAAGTTATATGGAGAAATAGGAAAGAAAGACTTTTTATATGTGGGGCTTCCTATTTGTACAAATATTTTTAGTATACTAGTAATTTTTAGCTATGGTATAAAGAACTCTAATAGTATGTCTAGTAATATGATGCTTATGATGATTTTCTTTTTACTATTATTATCTAGTATGTCTATATTAGCAATAGTTGGGAAAGTTATGAAAAATAATAAGTTGCAGTTAGAGAATAAGCTTATTAGAGAAAAAGTTAATATGGAATATAATTACTATATGAAGATAGAAAATAACCAGGAGAAGGTTAAAAAATTGTATCATGACATGAAAAATCATGTGATTTGTATTTCTAACTTAAGTGATTCTGATGATATAAAGAGGTATATTGAGAATATAAATATTAAGTTAAATACGATAGGGGATTTTTTTAATACAGGAAATAGAATTCTAGATATTATTTTAAATGAAAAGTATGAAATTTGCAAAGAAAAAGGTATTCATTTGGAGACGTATATAGATTTTTCAAAAATAGATTTTATAGATATGACTGATATATGTACTATATTTTCAAATGCATTAGATAATTCTATTCAGGCTTGTGATAAAATTAAAGATGTAGGAGTTAAGAAGTGGATACTTATAAAGGTGACGTATGTAAATAAGTTCTGTGTGATAAAAATTGAAAATAGCAAGGTTAATAAAATATTAAAAGTCAATAATGTAATACTAACAAATAAAAAAGACAAGGACATTCACGGTATTGGCATAAAGAATATAGAACAAACAGTAGAAAGATATGATGGGCAGGTAAATATAAATTTTACAGATAATAAATTTGCATTAGTAATAATTATTCCAGGAATAAATGTTAATATTTGTCCAGTTATGTATGAATAACGTCCAGTTATGTTTGAGCAATTGCATAAATAAGTTAAGTATGCTACATTTAAATTGTAAAAACTTTAGGAGGTAGTAATGTTTAAATCGTGTGCCCAAAAAATAACATCTTTCTTAGCTTTGAATAAAGAAATTGATAGTAGTGAGTACGATGTATATGCGTACGGATTTGAAGTTTTGATTTCATTTATATTTAACTCAATAATGATAATTGCAACTGGTATATTATGTAATAAAATAATACATACGATAATATTTTTAACTTGTTACTGTCCTGTAAGACAATTTGCAGGTGGTTACCATGCAGAAAATTATAAAAGATGCTCACTTACGTTTTTGGGAATGTTTTTAGTTACAGTTTTTACAGATAAGTATTTAGTAGCGAGTATATCTCCAATATTTTTAGGGATATATACATTTATAAGCTATGCAGGTATTTATAGCTTATCGCCAGTAGAACATAGGAATAACCCTTTAAATGAGGGTGAAAAAAAGAAGTATAAAAAAATGGCAAGATTAATATCTAGCATAATTGTTATTTTCATCTTAGTAGCTCTAACAAAAAACAGTTTGCATAATTATGCATTTTATGCAGGAAGCTCACTGTTTTGGATTTTTATAATGTTAGTTTTAGGGATTATAAAAAATATTAGGAGGGTTTAATTATTATGAAAAGAATTTTATTAAAGGTTTTAAAGTATTCTAGTTCTTTAGCAGTATTTACTGCTATTTTATCTGCAAACACTGCATGTACTTGGTATGTTTATCAACCAGAGGTTCCAAATGCAGTAAAACAACTAAAAAAATAGTTTTATAGGTAACATCTTGTTTTAAAGTTATTACAATTACATAAAATACTTAAAAAGTTTTAAGTTTAAATATTTTTTAGTTGATTTTGATAATATCAAATAAAACTTTGTTGATAGTTCAAATGAAAGCTAATTTTTATAAAGTCCTATATACTACATAGGGCTTTTTTTATAATGCATAGAATTTTTTTATTCATAGCTAAATTAAAAATATAAGTATTTGGAGTAAATGAATTAATATATAGATTTTTAAATGAATAATATAGTTTTTTTATTTGAGTATGAAACATTTTGTTGATATAATGTGTTTGAAATATTCACAAAATAATCAACTGGAGGAAGCAAAATGAAGGAAAAAACTTATATTTTTGACAGCAACTATACTATTCTGTAATTCTATATTGTTTCAGGCTAACGTAGAAACAACAAAAGATTTGACCGAGCAATCAGTAGTTACAGAAGAACCAGAGAGTAGTGAAAAAATATTTACGAGTGAACTATTAAGAAAAGAAGTGGTAACAGCGCTAAATAGTGAGGAAAATAGGATAGAAGGATCTGTCTGGGAAAAAAAGATATAAACACATACAATCCAAGCATTCAAGATATGAAGCTACTAAAAAAAATACATATTATAGGATATACTAAGGAGAATATAGACACAATTGAAGGATTAAAATATGCTGAGAATCTAGAAGAAATTAGAGTTAGTTTTATAAACTTTAAAAGTTATGCTGGATTAGAGAATCTAAAAAAACTTGTAATTCTTGAGGTGATAGAAAGTCAACTCAATGATTTACAACCAATATCAAATCTAAAAAATCTAAGATATCTAGAATATTTACATATATATGATAATAAAGTCAAAGATATAGAACCACTTAAAAATTTAGTAAAGCTAAGAGGATTTAAAAATCAATCTCCAGTTATGCTTGTAGGTAATCAGATAACTGATGGTCAAAAGAAATTAATCAGAAGTAAAAAAATAGAATCTATATGTAAAATAGGTGGGAAAGGAAATGAGGATTCATTTTCTCAAATAAAAAAATTAATCAAGTAATAGATAGAAAAAGATTTATATATGGAATTATATGGTAAAAACCATATGCATATTGAATGAGGTATATAAAATATGTTAAAATAATAAAAACCGACTAAATAGTAAATTTAGTCGGTTTTTTAATTTTTTTACCTAGAGAGGGAGGTAGTATTTATATATAAAAAAATATAGAGTCTAAAGTTATAGACAATCATATAAATAAAATACAAAACAGTATATTATTATAATTATAGATGTGTGTAATACTACAGATTATAAAAGTAGTTAATAGATTTACAAAAGTTAAAAATTATTTTTGTGGTACTAAATTTAGTTGGGAAATTTATGAATAATCATATTGTGGGGAGGGAATAGAAGTGCCGTCTTATAAAAAGCTAATAAACGATTTAAAAGATGTTTTGAGTGGACTTTATCTTAAACATGGGAGTGAAGAAGAAATAATAATATTGAGTCAAATATTAGATGAATTTATAGTTGAAAAACAGAAATCTTCACTCAATTTAATTAATATACAAAATAAAATAAGAAGTTTGATACAATCAATAAGTGAAATTATGTTCGAGGTCGATATAAGCAATGACTGCCTGCTGTATTCTAAAAATAATATGCTAGAAGATTTAGGACTAGATGGTGAAGATGTATATGACAGAATTATAAATGGAATTTCTAAAAAATACATACACAAAGATGATTACCTGAAATTTAGAGATTTATTTCGTTTGGAAAATGTAAAAAGAAGCATTAATGATGGTGAAGAAAAAATAGTATTGGAATGTAGGATGCTTATTGAAGGTGTGTATAGCTGGATGTTATATACTGTAGAGTATTTTTTAACCGAAGAGAGCAACTCTCTTATAATATTAATATATGCAAAGGATATTGGTCTTTCAAAGCCTGGCAGTTTAAGATGTACTGAGGTCGATGTTAAAGTGGAGGCGGAACACTTATACGATAAGATATACTCGCAAAAGATAATAGAAAAGTACCTGAGCGATGAGGGAAAACACGGAAAGCATGCTTTGGTTATAGTTGAACTAGAATGGGAAAATGATAATTTATTAGAGAACATAAAGGACAGGGCTTCTCTTTGTATATTATATAAATTGAGGAGAGTTTTTAGAAATACAGATATAGTAGGGATGGAAAGTAATGATAAGTTTATAATCCTAATGAAAGATATATACTCTGAGGACTTGGCTATTAAGAAGGTTGATGATGTATTAAATATATTTAAACAATCTTTTGAAGTCGATGGAGATAAATATAGAATACGTGGAAGAGTAGGGTTATCTATGTATGACAGAGATGGAAATGATTTTGATAAGTTATATACAAAAGCTAATTTAGAGCTGTATAAATCAAAACAAGAAAACGATTGTGATAGGATAGGTAGTGAGATCGAATTTGTCTAGAAAACTTAAAAAGCTACGAGATGTTTTAATTGCGTAATACATCTCGTAGCTCTATTAAAAGGATTTATGCATTTGCAGGAGGAGTAAATACTCTCGCTGCAAGTTCATCATCTAGCATATATAAAGCAGCTGGGTTATTTTCACAACGTTTAACCTTCTTTAAAAGAGAGTTGAAAGTGTTTTCTTCTTCAACTTGCTCATCAATAAACCAATTAAGTAGGCTCATTGTAGCATGTTCTCTTTCATCACTTGCTATATCAGCAATTTTATATATTCTGCTTGTAACTAATTGTTCATGTTCGTAACCTTTTTGGAAAACATCCACTATATCTTTGTAGTCAGTGCTAGGTTCTGATATTTGTTCTAATTTAACCATTCCATCTTTTTGGAATATATAGTCGTAAAACTTCATTGCATGGAATAATTCTTCTTCTGCTTGAACTCTAAAAAAGTTCGCGAAACCACTTAAATCAAGTGATTCAGCAAAGGCAGCCATTGCTAGGTAAGTATAAGATGAGTAAAACTCAAAATTTACCTGATCATTAATAGCTTTAAGTAACTTTTTACTTAGCATTTTGATATCCCCCTTAATTAAATATTTTAAGTCTATCTAATACTATTTTACCTCTTTTTAGAAAAATTATCAAACTAAGCTGTGTTTTTTAATGATTATTTAATATTACTTGAGATATTATATTTGATTATGGATAAAATTAATAGTAAATGAAGAGTAAATTGTACTTTTTAATGACTATAATCTTAATCAAAGAATAGTTTAATTTGAATTGTAAAATATTGCAAAAAGTTAAAAGGAGGACAAGGGATTATGAAGCCGAAATTTGAAAATAAAAGACTTGAAATAACGTATATAGAGGGAGATTTACCAAATGGCACATATATATTCAATGTTTATATAAAAGATTTTGATACACCAAATTTAAATGTTGAGTACGATTATAATGAAAAAGTTATAATTAGGACTTGGATTGATGAAAATGAGTGTGACAATGATCCAAAAAATCACGTTGTATATAAGTTATTTAGTTTAGTTGAAAATGAGGTTTTTGATATAATGAAATTTATAGTAGAACATATCTAAAGGATGATATACAAGACCAGCTAGTTAAAGTCAACAGTTTTTAAAAATATTTTATAATTATGTTTTTTCGTATAGCAAATAAACCATCAAATATACACGAATTTTTGATGGCTTATATGGAAAAATAGTTCATATTAGCCGTTAGGCTATATTAGGTAGACTTTTGTTTTCTAGATACATCTTACAGTGCAATTTAGGGTTACGTACTTCATATGGTTTTTGGTTGCGTAGCACAGAAAAAATATAGTTCATTAGCTTATGCATAATGGCAACTAGTCCAACTTTTTTGCTTTTACCATTCATATTATTTTTATAATAATTAAGCAAAACAGGGTTTATTGCCTCAGAATTACGCTTAGTTCTAATTGA
>NZ_FQWX01000002.1:169309-208345 GCF_900129815.1 Asaccharospora irregularis DSM 2635 | reverse complement strand
GAATCACTGCTAAAAATGCTTTACTTAGCAAGCCAAAACATAATGAAAAAGTGGACTATGAGATATAGAAATTGGGATAGTATTTATAACCAACTATCTATATTCTTTGATGGTAGAATATAAATTTTAAAAAATCTATATTCAGATTTTGTTGAAGGATAAGTGCTTTTTAAAAATTACATATACTTCACTAGATTTAGTTTTACCATTTTTGAATTAAATATCCAAAATATGAATAATTAATTCAAACTTACAAATATTATTATTAAATTACATTGCTATAGAGGAGCGAAATTACTCTAAAGCACAAATCAATTTACACTCTCACTCCTAGCATTGCGACACAGAAAAATAGTGTAAGAAGCTCTTTATTCCCTAGTTATGTACCTATTAATAAAAAGATAAGGCTTTACACAGAAGACTATTTACTACTAGAATATTCACCTGACGATTCTATATGTGAATTCATAGATAAATATAGGACAAATAATAATTTAACGTTAATAGAATTTTCACAAATAATAGGATTCAGTTTATCCCATATTTGAAATGTACTTCATGGTAAAAAACCTAGTAAGGAATTTATAGATAAAATTTAAGTTCTTAGGAATACTGTTTTTTAAATTAGGTTCTACTTTAAATAAGACATATAAATTATATTAAATATAATTTATATGTCTTATTTTATAAACTTACCAATTGAGTTTTATTCAAGTTAAGTATAACTTAGTAGCTAAATAACCGCTAAGTTATACTTAACAAATAAATGTGTTCGAAGTCAGTATAGATTAGTTTAATAACTTTGTCTAACTCTTTGTCTGATTTCTAAATCATTAGTTATAAATCCTTGATTTCTCAACTCACTTACTACTTCTGAGTAAATATCATAATTCTTACCTGTATTATCTTTTATAGTAACTATTAATACAAACTCTTGTGATGGCACTGGTGTATTGTATCTAGAAGTCATAGAAACTTTTAATTTCCATCCATTAGTTACTTTTATTCCATTGGATATATTCCTGTGATATGATTTCACCGGGCTCCACTTAAATCCGTTTTCTACCTGCGAATATTCATGTTTATCTTCCCAATTTTTTTCTAAAGGTACTTGGCCTTTAAAATCTGGCTTTCCAGTAATATCATATTTATATGTTCCAAACGAAACATCTATATTAGATCTACAGTATTCTTTTCCATAATTTATATCTAATGGAGGATTATATACTAAAGTCATATATATTTCTCCCATATACTTATTATTGTTAATTAACGATGGTGGATACGGAAAATCCATCAACTCCAAGTGACTTCCATTCACTATTTTCTGTTTAAATACCAATGTTATTTCATTTTCACTACACATTAAAATTTCATCATGTTTATTTGATGGCATACCAAAACCTACATATTTTATGCTCTCATCATTAATATCTAGTACGTTTTTTGAATTAATTCTAGCAGAATGTATTATCATAGCTTTTGACAACAACAAATCTTCAGTACTTAATTCATCTACTATACTTGCATACTTATTAACAATTCTAGGTGCAGAATAACTAGTTCCTATTTGTTCAACAAGATTACCCTTAATATCCATACCTTTCATACCTACTCCACAGCAATCAAGGCTACTTGTACAATTTCCACCATAGTCAACTAAATCAGGCTTTACTATAAAGTTTGCTCCAGGACCCCTTCTGCTAAATGGCGATGGTTCATTTACTTTAACGATAGAATTAGTATCAGATTTATATGCAATAGAACCTACTGTAATTGCTCTAACAGAATCAGCAGGTGATATTATTCTATCATGATCTCCTATATGATCTTCAGGTGGCCAATTTCTTAAAGGTAAGAAATTTCCACTTGATATAATAAATTGTACATTGTATTTATCTTGTATATAATCGCAGAACACTGCTAAATCTGACATGCTACCATCACAAACTTTATTTGGTATTCCTAATGATAAATTCCATATCTTAACCTTATTATGATGCTTACCAACTACTTGTTCTATTATATACATTAATTCATCTTCAGATATTGTATCAGTTAGACCAAAATTTTCATCGCCATTGGGTATAGCTATTACATCTAGAAACCTGTATCTCTTATTAACATCTCCATCTATTTCATTAAGTATGTTTCCATACTGTATAGTCGAGGCAACGAATGTACCATGAGATGGATTTTGGTATGGTTCAGGTACAAATACTTCTCTTCCATATACCCATTGTTCAATATGCGAATTTTCCTTACTTATTCCACTATCTATTATTCCTATAACTACATCGCTAACAACTTCATCTATATCATCTTTATCAAATACATGATCAATTATTGTATTTTCATCTTGTACTGATGTATACTGTTGAAAAAAATCTATTGACTTAATTCCATTAATATTTGCTACCTGTATAATCTCTTCAAATGACTGGACCTCTACTTTTATATATTTTATATTTGATCCAAAAATTAAAGTTTTCATATTGGAGCCTAACCCTATCCTGGTAAGTTCACTTCGTATATGGTTATCTATAAGGTTATTATCAAATTCATTTTCAAAATCAAAAGTTGTTATCTTAATTTTATTTTTAACAGTATCAAATTTATTAATATTATTTAAGTTTATAATATCTTTTGATATTTTTTCTTCATTAGTTACTGGTTCTATAGTTTCTATAGCTGTTAAATTAGACTCTATTTCTTTTGTTATTGACGTCTTTATAGTCTCGATAGTAGACTCTATTCCCTTTTTAGTTAGCTTAATATATATTTCATTTAATTCGTTTCCACCTATAATTGGGCATTTTTTACATAAGCCACTAGGTTTATGACTTTTCGCTATAGCTTCGCTCTTAACTTTTATTTTACCTACAGTTGGCATTTTGTCATTAAGATCAAAAACATCTTTATAATAAGATAAGCAATTTTCAAACTTTTCTACGATATTAAATTTTAATTCTTCCGTTACCTCGCAGAAAAATTTTCTGTCTCCCCCTCCACTAATGTTCTTTTTTATATCCTCCCCTCGAGGAATAACCATTTTTATTGGTAAATTTCTATCTCCCATACAGCCCTCCTGATTAACCTTTTAGTATATTTCCTACTTGCGCTTTAGATATTCCTAATATATTACCTATAACTATATAGCTAAATATTTTTTCATCTAATTCTCTTAAGAACCTAACTTGTTTTTTAAGTACATCTTTTGTATCTTCGCAATTATTTGCACAAAAACCTCTATATTCAAATATTTCATCAAATATATTCTTTAAACTCAACTCATAATCAAATATTATAGATTTTCTAATTGCTTTCTTTATAAGCTCCTCTATATCTGATCCACTCATAGATTCTAAGGCAATTGATATAAGACTTCTATCCTTTGAATCTAACTTTAGGTTCTCACCTAAGAATATCTCCACTAATGCTTCTCTTGCTTTTCTATCTGGTAGATCTATTTTTAACTTATAGTCAAACCTTCTCCATATTGCTTTGTCTAACAATTCTTCATGATTTGTAGCTGCTATTAACAGGCTATTCTCACTCATATTGTCAATATTTTGTAACAAACTATTAACTACTCTCTTTAATTCTCCTAGTTCATTTTCATCATCTCTAGCTTTAGCTATTGCATCAAATTCGTCTAAGAATAGTACACACGGAACCTTTTGAGCATATTCAAATAAATATCTAATATTTTTTGATGTTGTCCCTAAATAAGATGAAATCATACTATCCAATCTTGCTATAACTAAAGGTAAGTTTAGCTTACTAGCTATATAGTGAGCAGTTTTTGTTTTTCCACATCCTGGAGGTCCATACATAAGTAGAGTGTTTGACATTCCAACTCCTACAGCATTTAATTTATCCGAATTTTTATAACTAAGTAAAAATACGTCTACATTCTTACTATTCTCTTCCGAGAACACTACTTTTTCCATAGCATCTAACGGCATTATAGTATCTGCAATAGGAACTCTTGATTCAGTATCTACTGGAACTTTGAAAGATTTTCCTACATTCATAGGCTCTAAATTTTTACTTTGGGCCATATCTAAAATTCTTGATAATCTATTTGCATCTTGCGCCTCACCATCAGCTTTTAGTTTATCAATTAATAGTTGCGTATAACTATTTACTTTTAAGTTATCTAATTTTAGAGCTCCTTCAATAATTTTACTTATTTCAATTGAATATTTCATATTCTCACCTCAAGATAATTTTAACACTAGTTCCACTTTTTGTAAACAAAATATATATTTTTCATGGACGAAATATGAATTTTTATAGACAACAACGGTTATTTCGTAGAAACTTCCACATTAAGCTTTTTTCACTTCATAGTTTTATTATTATACTTAGGTTTTAAAATAAATATTGCCACTCAAATTTAAGTTTTATTTGTCCTATGCAAATAGGCATAAAAAAGAAGGATAGCCTAAGGCATCCTTCATAACTATATCTCTTTTACATAGACTTTATGTACCTATCTACCGCTAAGTCCATAGTATACGTCTCACCAATCATCAACTAATATATCTAATTTTATATTATCATTTTTTCTTGGCTATTTTTTAATATAGTGTTGAAATTAAGTGCCCATCAAAGGTAGTAGAAACAGTTCGCCTACTTTTGATGAATAATATATAAATATTACTTATAACACATTTATCCTATTCATCAACTTTTTTAAACTTCAACACTGAGTTAAAATATATACTAATAAGATATTTATTTAGGTTATTCATTTTAGGAAATTATATATCATACATATGTAATCTATCAAAGTCTTTTTGCAAGCTCATATACCTTATAATTTCGTTTATATTGTTATGTACTTTATATAAGTTTCTATCGTAATTATACATCATGGCTTGCATATGCTCATTTGGCTTAAGAAAGTATGCATTTATCTTATCTTTTCCTGAATTAAATTTTGCTGAAACACGATGATTTCCATCAATAATAACTAAATCTGGTTGAAATATTGGGCAAAAGGCAATTATAATTGGTTCTTCGCTATTTACCACCGTATCTAAATGACTTTCAACAATATTGGATCTATCAACTAACGAAATTAATTTATCTACTTTAAATTCACGTTCCTTAATATTATATTTCTTTATTATATCCTTTGCCTTTGAAACGGACCAAGATATTTCATAGCTACATTGTTGTAGATTAATTGTACGAGTATAGCATTGACCTTTTGGATCTTTTAATAATTGATAATCTTCTTTATCAATATTATCTATATCTTTCAAAAGACATTTTCTATACTTATCGATCAATTCTGGCATTTGTTCATATACCAGAGGAAATTTCTTATACATATTTTCCATGTATGTAAGAAATGGTTCTATTCTAAGCACTTTCTTAGCATTTTTAATAATATTCTTTGCATTCTCAAATGATTGTTGAATATTTATATCTTCAAATCTATTATGTTTAATATAATAGCGAATTTGTTCCGGTGTTACTTTTAATAGACTAACTTTTGAAATTCCCTTAGGAACAGGATAAGAAATACATAATGGTGGTAATATATTTCCATTGTTATTATGCTGTTTTAAAATAAAATTTAATAACTTCTTGTCTATTCCTCTTACTACCCATCTGTCTTGTGAATTTTGTGGCATATTATATTTAAAATTATTAGCATCATTTTCTTCTAAAAAGAGATATAACCCTTGTTTTGAATATAAATCACCCGTTAATTTATGATTTCTATATTCCATTAAACACCAAAAAGGTTCTCCTTTAATATGAGGACCTGGTAATAAATCTATATAATTTTTAGACATATTAAACCTCCAACAAAGTTATATTAGTACAATATATGCTAGTGTACATAAATTTATCTTAATTGGATGGTTTGTTATTTATATAGTTCTAGTAACTACTCTGCTTATATACTAATGTAGACAATAATTCCCCTTTATTTAATTACTACATTTCAAGTGAAAATTCTTCATTTGAAATCTTAACTGTATTTTCCATTATATAAGCAAGTAAAACTATACTTTTTAGAGAGTTAACCTCTGTATAATAATTTACAGTTCTTCCATGTAAAATTTTATGTCTATTAAAATCAGGTAAGTTATCAAAATTACCACTTTCAAAAAACCTTGTTAGTGAAATTAAAAAAGAAGAATCAATTAAGCCTAATATATCCTCTAAGGTATCTATAGTTTTTCCAACTATACTACTTAGTGCAAATTGCTTTTTTCTATTATCAATTTCTTTGTAAAGCTCATTTTTGCTATAAAACTCATGCATTACGCCTTCATATAAAGTTATGATTGTAGGAATAACTAACTCATGTCTACCTTGCTATGGCTATTTTAACATTAGGAGTTACAACAGAGTCTAAGGACGTTAAAGTTGCTCATAGTGAAAATAACAAAATAATTAACAACATATTAAGTGATTTGTATAGCATAGGAATAAACAGAGAAGATATTCAAACAGTAGATATAAGTATAAAAAAGGCATACGATTATGGTGATGGTAAACAAACATTTAGAGGGTATGAGGTAGTTCATATACTTAAAATAGTAGTTAGAGATATAAATTTAGTAGGACAATCTTATACTTTAGCAGTTGAAAATGGCACTAATAGTGATATTAACATAAACTTTACAGCTTCAAATCTTGAAAAATATTATGACAGAGCTTTAGTACTAGCAGTTAAAGATGCTGTAGATAAAGGAAAATTAATGGCCAATGCTTTAGGAGTTAGAATTAAAAAAGTTCCTAGTAATATATCAGAAGTAGTTATGTCTCAAACACCTAGGCCTAATCCATATCAATTTGCTGTTATGGACGCAAAAGAAATTAGTACTCCTATATCTGAAGGTGTATTAGAAGTGAAAGCAGAAGTTAATGCAGTATTTTGTACATATTAAAAATCTTTTTGCTCGTGTCTTAAGCGACATTGAAAATATGGTCCATTGCTCAAGCTTATTAGTTGGAAATTATAATTTATTACAGGTTAGATAAATTATAATTTCCAACTAATAAGGCATAGATTATTTAATCTATGCCTTTTTAGGCCTCTTTGCTTTACTATTAGTACAACTCTGCAATTTTAGCTATATACTAAGCATGTCATTAGGTAGAATGCTATTGAACTACATACCATCATTACCTAACTACTATATTTTAATTAAGCTTTTTTCTGTTTCACCAATCTGATAAACTTCTGCGCTATAGGATGATAAATAAAAAAACAGCTTGATAACCAAATTATCAAGCTGTTTTTATTAAGGTCTTTTAGACGTTACGTATGCATTTTTATAATATCCACTAGTTATATCAGATATTTTTACTACATCTCCAGTCCTTGGAGCATGTATCATTTTTCCATTTCCTATGTATATACCAACATGGTTAACACTTCCATTGTTATCTGTATCTGAGAATATTAAGTCCCCTGGTTGAAGCTCTGACCTAGATACATATTGTCCATATTGACTTTGAGCTATTGAAGTTCTAGGTATAGTTTTACCCATGGCATTTTTATATACATACCAAGTAAGACCAGAACAGTCAAAAGTATTAGGGCCTTCTGCTCCCCATACATATTTTTTACCTAATTGTTTATAAGCTAATTCTACAACAGCTTCTCTTCCTACTCCTCTAGATGGAGCTTGAGTATTTTCATTTGTGCTGCTTATATTGGAAGTTAAATATGTACTTGAAACCCATCCTATTAGTCCATTTGATGTTTTTATCTTTGACCAACTTCCGCTTTTTTCTAATATATCTACAACTTGTCCATTACTTAATGATCCTACTTTGCTATATGAAGTTGATGGACCTTTTCTTATATTTAATGATGATGAGGTAACTTTAGCTTTTCCTTGAGAAATTTCTAGGCTACTCGTTGAAATTTCTCCTTTTGCTATATAGTCATCTGATGCCCATCCTGTTTTTCCGTTACTTAGTCTTATATTGTACCATCCATTTGCTGAAGATAATATTTCTACTTTGTCACCTTTATATATTGTTGTTATTTTACTATAATTAGTTCCCGCTCCAGTTCTTACATTTAATGCACTTGCTGTTATAGTTCCTACTTCTTGTGCATAAGATTCATCTGCACTTATACCTAAGCCTAAAGCAGACAAACTTATAGCTGCAACTATAGTACCTTTGTTCATTACACATCCCCCTTGTTACGGTAATTTCTTACTTATTACAAAGAAGAAACTTTTCATCAATTTTCTGAAAACTCCTCTTAGTAATTTTTCATGTTTATATAATAACGAAGAATTATGGGGAAAATGTGTAGAAAATGTTATTTTTTTAGTTCTTTATTTAATATTTGTTGTTTAGATGTTAGATATTGTAATATTATTTTTAATATCTTTATGAAAATCTCACAAGTTCCACACAATTTATGTTTATATTTATATCTATAATATATTTATTGCACGAAAGGGGAATAGAGATGTCTATAAAAACTCAAACTTTACATGTCAAAGATATGGTATGTAATTCATGTGAAAGAATAATTGAAAAAGATCTTAAAAAGTTAAATGGGGTTAAAGATGTTAAGGCTAGTTTTAAAACTTCAAAAGTTACAATTAGTTATGACCAAGATTGGTGTTCTTACCTGGATATAAAAAGTACAATAACAAAAGCCGGATATACTGTGGTAGCTACTTCTCATTCTAATTCTAAGGACAATTCTTCACAGTTTATTATTAATGCTATTTTAATCATTGGGTTACTCTTTGTTATGACAAAACTAACATCAATATCTAACTATTTTAATATATCATCAATATTAGAATCAAACGTAACATACATGGTTCTTTTCATAGTTGGCCTATTATCTTCTCTTCATTGTGTTGGTATGTGTGGCGGAATAATGTTATCTCAAAGTTTATCTCAAAATAGTATAAAAGCACCTTTATTATATAATCTAGGTAGAGTTATATCTTATACAATACTTGGTGGTGTAATAGGAGCCCTTGGATCTGTACTTTCTATAAATACTGGAACATCGATAATAATCTACATAGTTGCTGGGGTATTTATGGTTATTCACGGAGCAAATACTATGGGATTTAGTGTTTTTAGAGGATTAAGTTTTAGATTACCTTTTCTTTCTAGATGTTCTTCAAGTAATTCGAAATCTACTCCTTTTGTAATTGGTTTATTAAATGGATTTATGCCATGTGGTCCACTACAAACAATGCAACTATTTGCTTTAAGTACAGGCAGTATGACTCAAGGGGCTTTAAGTATGTTTATATTTTCAGTAGGTACAGTTCCTTTGATGTTAATATTTGGTTCTATAGCAAATTCATTAAGTAAAAATACTAGTAAGAAATTAATAAAGTTTAGTGGTGCTTTAATAGTAGTTTTAGGTTTAATTACAGCAAATAGAGGTCTTGCATTAACTGGAATGGACTTAAACCCACTAAAGAATTCTAATAGTTTTATATCATCAGCTGGCAATTCCGTAGAAGATCTTGAAGAAGGCTATGCAGTTGCAACTATTGAAGATGGAGTTCAAACACTTAGACTTACTGCTAGTTATTCTGGATATACACCTAGTCTAGCGTATATTCAAAAGGGAATACCAACTAAACTTATTATAGATGGGCAACAAATATCAGGATGCAACAATGCGATAATTATACCTTCATTAAATGTTGAAAAAGAGTTACAAGAAGGTGAAAATATAATAGGAGAATTTACTCCCGAAAATACTGGCAGTATAGATTATAGCTGTTGGATGGGAATGATTGGCGGTAGTATAGAGGTTGTAGATGATATATCTGACATACAATAATTAATATAAACTAATTATATAAATTAAAACAGCATCTTTAAAGATGCTGTTTTAATTTTTAAAAATAAACAAACCTTTTACAATATATTATAATAGATACATATACACATAGGGTTATATGACATTATATTTTACAGTTAAATCACATGAAATAAGAGGGCTCTGGATCTCTTATTTTTTATAAAAAAGAGTGATATATTTCTACATTAATCTCTTAATAGCACTTTAATACTTTATATTTTTTTCTAATAAACCGTTTATTATTTTAAATCCATTCTTCTGATAAAAATGTACTTGTCTCTCTAAATTCGACTCGTCCGTGCTAAATAAATCCCCTGTAATTTTAGTTAAATTATAAATCATCGCTACTCTTTCTAAAATTGGTATTACTTTAGTTCCAATTCCTCTATTTTTAGTTTTAAATATTTGAATATCTCCTAGAACAAGTTCATCATTATTAATATAAAAAATAACTTTATCATTACTATTTTTGTAGTCAAAGATATTTATTTTTCCTATCTTAGCTCCATCACAGTCTGAAATTGTAACTATAAGATATACAGCTTCTCCTTTTTTATCAATCATAAACTCCTCGATTAATAAATCTTCAGCCTTAAGTTTTTTGAATGCTTCTACACGTTCTAACATCTTAGGTTTTGGTTCTTTCTTAAATAGTTTATCTAATATCATAATACCCCCTATTTAGCTAAGTATGAAGGTATTATAACATAATTATCTAGGTATTAAATATGTATATGTATAACCTTTTTTCTTTAATTCTTCTACTTTTGCATTAGCTGTATTTTTATCTTTCCAAGCTCCAATAAATTCCCACCATAATAGTTCATCCTTATTCACTAGCTTTGGATCATCAATAGTTTTATTTAAAACTCCTCATGTAATCAATTTAGCTAAATCTTTATCTCCGCTATTAGCAAATTGCGTACTTAATTTTCTAACTACTCTTTCGGCATACGACCTTGCTATAGAGTTAGGATATTTAGATGAAGCCATAATTTTAAATAAAATATTTTGTGCATTCTTCAGTTTCACTTAACATTCTCGCTATACCTTACACTAACCGACTACAAAGACATATTCTACAGGTTAGGTATGGTCTAGCATGCTCCATAACAATTTCTAACTAGATTTTTTAGCATGCATAATCTTATTAACTAAAGTAAATTGTGGAGCAGCTAAGTCTTACATTAATCGATTGAAAATCCGCCTTTATGGATAGCTTCCTCTTCTAAAATTGGTTTAAAATACGATTCTAGATCCTGAAAGCTCATATTTTCTCTCAGTCCTTTCGTTGAATCTAAAAACTTACAGTTCATTAATCTATCAAACATAGCATCACAAGTTCTTCTTGGAAACATACCCAGAGTACTTTTATAAAAGCTATCAAAAACACCATAGTGGTGTGAATGTATAAATTCATCCCAAGATTTAACTAATTCATCTTCACTTCTTATATCAATGATTTCAATTTCTTCTAAATTACGATCATGAATTTCTCCCCATCCATTTTTCAACAAGGCTATTGCTTCTTTATCTGTTTTAGGTGCACTATAACCAAAAACGGTCACTATATATGCTCTCTTCATATAATGACTTATGGCATTCCAGTTATCTTTTATATAATTGTCAGAATTGTAATCTTTCTTTGCAACTGGGTATAATAGCCTTATTGGGCTAAAATGCTCATTGCAAATAGGACACCTATTCATTATTGCTCCAACACTCTTATGTTTTTCACATATTCCTATTGCAACGTTTCCATGTAAAAATAATAATTTCGGTAAATCCTTTGTTATTCTAATTACCCTTTGATACGCTTGCAACAATAGTGGATCCCAATTAAATGTAGCAACGCAATCTTTCTTTCTCAATGATAATAGTAGCACATCATATATAGTTGGCTCATCTGGAATTTCGAATTCAGAAAAATAATTCATTATTCTACTTTCTAATATTCTCTTAACATCGTCGCAGTCTGTTCTGCTATCTAATTCGGAATAAATATCTTCTAGGTTTTCACTTGTAGTTTTTAAGCTAACACTTTCTATAATATCCCTCATATCAAGTTTATCAATGAATCCCCACATTACTGAGGTTTGCTTCCCATTCTTGTCACCATTAGGGATAGCAGCTATACTTGCCCCTGCACCCAATATTACCAGATGCGGTCTTCCTTTCATAAGGTTCTCATACTCAACAAATTGTTCATTGCTCATAAAACCACCTCCTAATACTAGAAATTTATTTCAGATAAATCGGTCATTCTCGGAATCAAGTTCGTGTTTTATATTATTATATCTGTAATTCTTGAATCGTAGTTCGTAAATGCCTTTTTATATCTGCTCTTTTTTCTTCTACTATATGTCTTGGGATACGCGGTGACAGGTCTATCATCCCACCAATACCTATTTGTTAGATTATATTGTGTACAAATATACTACTAATCTAGAATTCTCTCTATATATTTCCTTAGATCATTACAAATTCCTTCATATTTCTTTCGTTTCGACACAAAAGAATTGTGAAAAAGTCATCTGCACAAAACTATAAATAGCATTTTATATTCATCCATTTGTTTTGATTAGTTCAGCTACTCTCCCTTCAAAATCCATATAAGCAAAAAGAGCATATGAAATGCGACTTTTAAATTATCGTGGATTTCAATTGTGGAAGCGAGTCTCATTGGATCCACACCAGAAACTACGACTTTTATCTAATAACTCATCTTACTAATTCTAAATTTATAAAATATTTTTATATCCTAATATTATACAACTACGTACCAATTTATAGTTTAGCTATATACTAAAAATATAGCAGTATTTTCAACATCATTAAGCCTATTCATTCATTTTTAAATTTAGATATTGATTAAAACATAGAATTAATTTTGATACTATTATATAAAAAAGAACCCTAATAAAAATCTAGTAGAGTTCTTTTTATCTATATTAATTGTTTAAAGGGACAGTGATATTCTTACTTATATAGTTTGAACCCTCTAAGTCTTAGGATATTACCTAAAACCGAAACTGCACTTAATGTTATTGCAGCTACTACAAATATATGAAGTACCCCTGCTTCTATAGGCATACCTATAACATTGTATATGAATCTCTATAATATATCTTAATTTATGTTTTTATTGTATTTTTACTTAATCAAACTTCTTTGTGAAATACATTATTTAATAAAAAAACTCCGCTAGAATTTAGCGGAGTTCTTTTTTATTAAATTATAACCTAAGGGGGTAGATAATATATTATTATCTACAAATATATATTAACATCGAATTATGTATTTTTTATGTAGAAATTTAATCTTGTTAAATTAATATTTAAATAACATTATATTTATATTGTTTGAATTTAACGCAAAAGAACCCTACCTAAAATTTAGTAGAGTTCTTTTTATTTATATTAATTATTTAGAGGGGGCAAATATATTCTTACTTATATGGTTTGAAACCTCTAAGTCTTAGGGCATTAGCTAAAACTGATACTGAACTTAATGCCATTGCAGCTGCTGCAAATATTGGATTTAATTGTGGGCCTCCAAACATATAAAGTACCCCGGCTGCTATAGGTATACCTATAACATTGTATCCAAATGCCCAGAATAGATTTTGCTTTATATTTCTTATTGTGCTTTTACTTAATTTAATAGCTGTTGGAACATCCATTAAATCACTTCTCATAAGAACTATATCAGCTGATTCCATTGCAACATCAGTACCAGAACCTATTGCTATACCTATGTCTGCTTGTGCAAGTGCTGGAGCATCGTTTATTCCATCTCCAACCATAGCTACTTTTTTGCCTTCTGATTGAAGCTTTTTAACTTCATTTGCCTTATCTTGTGGAAGTACTTCTGCAAGTACTCTATCTATTCCAACTTGTTTTGCTATTGCACTTGCTGTCTTTTTGTTATCTCCTGTTATCATAGCAACTTCTATACCCATTTCATGTAGCTTTTGTATAGCTTTTGCACTACTTTCTTTAACAACGTCTGCAACTGCTATTATACCAGCTAACTTATTGTCTATTGCTATATACATAGGTGTTTTACCTTCTTCTGCTAATCTATCACTTTCGTTTTGTAGATTTTCTAATGCTACACTTCTGTCTAACATTAATTTTCTATTTCCTAATAATATTAAGCTATTTTCTATCTCAACTTCTATACCATGGCCTGGTATTGCTTTGAATTTGTCTACCTTAAGAATTGGTAGATTTTCTTTTTCTCCAGCTTTAACTATTGCCTCACCAAGTGGATGTTCTGACCCTTTTTCTGCACTTGCTGCAATCTTTAAAAGTGTGTTTTTATCTACAACCTCAGTTACTACTATATCTGTAACCTCCGGTTTTCCTTCTGTTATAGTACCTGTTTTGTCAAATACTATAGTGTTTATTTTGTGAGCACTTTCAAGTGCTTCTCCACCTTTAATTAAAACACCATATTCTGCACCTTTTCCTGTACCAACCATTATAGCTGTTGGAGTTGCAAGGCCTAGTGCACAAGGGCAAGCTATAACCAATACTGCTATAAATATTGTAAGTGAAAATACTACGCTTTCTCCACTAAAGTACCAAGCTAAACCTGATAAAGTAGCTATTGCAAATACTATAGGAACAAAATAACCTGATACTATATCTGCCATTTGAGCTATAGGTGCTTTTGATCCTTGAGCATCTTCAACAAGTTTTATTATTTGTGAAAGTGCTGTATCGCTGCCTACTTTCGTAGCTTTAAATTTAATAGATCCATTTTTGTTTATACTTGCACCTATTACTTTGTCACCTTTATTCTTTTCAACAGGTATACTTTCTCCTGTAAGCATTGATTCATCTACTGCTGTATGACCTTCTGTAACTTCACCGTCAACAGGTATTTTTGAACCTGGTTTAACTAATATTATATCTCCTACTTCAACTTCTTCTATAAGTATTTCTATTTCTTTATCATCTTTTATTATTATTGCTGTTTTAGGAACTAGACCCATAAGTTTTTTTATAGCTTCGCTTGTTCTTCCCTTTGAAACTGCCTCAAGTGATTTTCCAAGTAATACCAACGCTATTATTATACCTGCTGTTTCAAAATACATATTTTCTACAGCTTCAAATTGCCCAATAGATATTCTATATGCTGCATAGAAGCTATATAGTACAGCAGCCGATGTACCCATTGCTATTAAAGAGTCCATATTAGGACTTTTATTTAGTATAGCTTTTGTTCCACTTGTGTAGAATTTATATCCTGCTATGACTATTGGTATCGTTAAGAATATCTGTACTAATGCAAAATTCATTGGATACATCATAGGGTCTATAATCTCAGGTATTGGAAGTGTAGGGAACGGTGGCTTTAACATTGGTCCCATAGCTATATAAAATAGTGGTATTGCAAATATTGCTGATATTATAAACTTAGTCCATAAAGTTTTTATTTCCTTTTCTTTTCTTAATTTATCTTCATCAACAGAACTTTTATTCTCTATTTCTAATGCCTTATATCCAGCTTTTTCTATTGCCATTTTTATTTCTGAAAGTCTTACTTTGCTTGGATTATAATTTATAGTTGCCTTTTCTGTTGCCATATTAACAGATACATTTTCTATGCCATCTAATTTCTTAACTACTCTCTCTACAGCTTTAGCACAAGCTGCACATGTCATACCCCCAATAGGGATTATTACTTCCTTAGCTTTAACTTCTTCTAAAACTCCATAACCTGCCTTTTCTATTGCACTTTTTATATCTTCATAAGTAGACTTTGTACTATCGTATTTTATATTTAACTTTTCAGTAGCTATATTTACGCTAGCAGATTCTACCCCCTCTAATTTTTTAGTAACTCTTTCTACGGCTTTGGCACAAGCTGCACATGTCATGCCAGTTACCCTAATCACCTGTTCCTTATTCATAAACTAACCTCCTTATCAACCCATACCCCTAGGGGGTATATATAAAATATATTTATTCCACATCTACATAATAGAATTAAATTGTGTGTTTCTTATGAAGAAATAAAAAATAACAATCTTTTTTATAAAATTCATATTATGATACTAAATACAAAAGGAGGCATATTATGAATTATATTAATAATAATTTATCCGATGAATCATTATTTACATTAAACACTACCCGTATATGTAAAAAAGATCCTATTGATTTATCAATAGAAGTATCAAAAATGAGTTTTACTCATATGAAACCCAATGCGGTAATTCTTGTAAATAAGAATAACTTATTTGATGGTATTGCTTC
Source organism: Asaccharospora irregularis DSM 2635 (assembly GCF_900129815.1). Lineage (GTDB taxonomy): Bacteria > Bacillota > Clostridia > Peptostreptococcales > Peptostreptococcaceae > Asaccharospora > Asaccharospora irregularis. Next base: position 192,235 of record NZ_FQWX01000002.1, on the reverse strand, counting down.
AGCTTCTCTTGTTCATTTTCCTATTAATGCACCTATATTACTTACAGATGGTAACAATTTGAGTAAAAAAACATTAGATGAGATAATGAGGTTATATCCAAAAGGCTACAATGGCATACAAGCTATCTTAGTTGGCAATATTTCTAAAAACATTGAAAATCAACTGAATAAAGTAGGATTAACTACTTATCATATAGTTGGACGTAACCACTATGAAACAGCATGTGCAGTTGCTACTATAAAAAATGGTGCTAAAAATATATTAATTGTATCTGGTGAAAGTCTTTCTGAAGGAACTCCAGCTACTTTTTGGTCTGCTCATCATGGTGATCCTATATTATATGTAAATAAAAATGAAATTCCTAGATGTGTAATAGATACAATAGGACAAAAACAAGAAGTTAATATTTATATTGTGGGTTCAACAAATACTATATCTGAATCAGTGGAAAATTTTCTATCAAAACTACCTAATGTAGGAACTATAGATAGAATTACCGGAAACAATCCTTATGAAATATCAGTTAACTTTGCAAAATATAAAGATAATCAAACTGAATTTGGATGGGGAAGAGATTATAAAGATGGTCATGCATTTACATTTTCTTCTTTAGATAATCCAATGTTAATAGTTCCTTCAGTTTTGTTCGCTCATATGGGTAAGCATACTCCACTTATTTTAGTAAGACGTAATAATGTACCAACAGAAGTAAAAGAATATATAGAATCAGTTAAGCCAAATCCACCAATGGGTATGCCAAAACCTCCATATATGCATGGATTCATCATTGGCTCTATTGATGAAATATTTTATAATACTCAAATTGATATTGAAATGTTGTTATCAATTGAGCATAAAATGGATGATGTTATGATGTAATAAAATATCTCTGTACTAAAAAAGCCCTTTTAAAAGGGCTTTTTTAGTACATTTTAAGGATTTAAGAATATGGATAGATTGTTGTACTTTAGATTAATATCCTAATAGCTCCATTATAGCTTCAGCTTTTTTATCTGAGTTAAATTCAGCATCATCTACATAAAGAGATACAACAGGATAGTTAGATCTTTCATAATCAAATACATTGTCACTATCTTCACTAAATGCATTTGGATTTCTCTTTTTACATATTTTATTATCAGCATCTACAAAAATCTCTACATAATTATTTTTGCCTATTATTTCTCTTGCATATTCTCTGTCTTCTTTAAATCTACTAACTGATGTTACTATAGTTATAGTTCCACTATCAGCAAATAGATTAGCGACTTCTGCTATTCTTCTTGTTTGTTCATGGGCATCTTTTGCTGTAAATGAAAGGTCAGAGCTTAATCCAAATCTTAAATGTGATGAATCTATATAGTATACCTTTTTACCAAGCTCGAATAATCTCTTTTCAAGCTTAACAGCAATTTCATTTTTACCACAACCTGGTAAACCGCTAAGCCAAATTACCCTTCCCTTTTGATTTAAACTGTTTTCCCTGTCTTTTCTAGAAACCAATCTCTTTCTTATTGATATATTCTTACTCTTTACTTCCTTAATTTCTCTTTTTAATGAATCTTCAACTTCTGAAATAATTCCACCACCACTTATATCGTAGTTATCAATAATTACGAATCTTCCGGTAGCCTGTAGATCGCTAAACTTATCAAAACATATAGGTTGTTTTGTCTTTATTGTAACCTCAGCAACATCGTTTTTCTTTATGCTGCTTAGATCTTCACTATTTTCTAATGTAGCAGCATCTATTATTTTATTTATTGAGATTATATCAAATTCTACTTCTTGAGTTGCAAGCTTTAATTTATATCTTTTATCTTTTAAAAGATTATTTTTACCAAGCCAGAACACATTTGCATTGAAGACATTAGCTACAGTAATAGAATCTTCCTTATGACAAATTATTTCCCCTCTTTTATTATAGAATTCATCTTCTAGGGTAATACCTACTGACATTCCCGCTGATACCTTATCCGTTTTGTCACTTTCTTGCCAAGACTCGATATATTTTACTCTTGTAGACTTACCACTAGGATATACTACAATCTCATCTCCTTCTTTTAAGGTACCCGCCTCAATTCTTCCTGCAACTATTCTTCTATTGTCAAATTTATAAACATCTTGAATTGGAAATCTCAGTGGCTTTTCTTCAATACCCTTTTCTTTTTCTATATTATCCATATTCTCAAGGATTGAATTTCCATTATACCAAGGCATCTTTTTAGAACTCGATACAATATTTTCACCATTGAAAGCGGAAATAGGTATATACTTTTCAGGATATATGTTTAAATTATTTAGAAACTCATTAAATTGAGTTTGTATTTCATAAAATCTTTCTTCTGTGTAATCTACTAAATCCATCTTGTTTATAGCTACATATATTTTCTTAATACCAAGTAGTGAAAGTATATATCCATGTCTTTTTGATTGTTCTTGTATGCCTTCTTTAGCATCCACAACTAAAATAGCTGCTTCTGCACTTGCCGCTCCAGATATCATATTCTTTAAAAATTCTTTATGTCCTGGAGCATCTATAATTATATAGTCTCTTTTTTTAGTAAAGAATTGAAGCATAGTTATATCTATAGTTATTCCTTGTTTTTGCTCTTCTTCAAAAGCATCTAAAAGAAATGCATATTCAAATTCTTTTCCATTGTCAGCAGATATTTTTTTTACCTTTTCTATTGCTCCTTGTGGAAGCGAATTTGTATCATAAAGCAATCTTCCTATAAGAGTTGATTTCCCATGATCTACGTGTCCTACTACAACTATATTTAAATTTTCTCTTTCTTTAGTCACTTTTAGCACCCCCGTTTTTTATATTTTTTACATATATCCTTGTTTTCTAAGTTTCTCTAATGCATGTGAATCCTCTTGATCCTGTGCTCTTCCTGATCTCTCAGTTTCATTAGAATTCTTTAACTCTTCAATTATTTCATCTATAGTAGTCGCATTTGAGTCTATTGGATTTGTACATGGAGCACAACCTAAACTTCTATATCGCTTACCATCTTTAGCAAAATATAAATCAACTAGAGGAATATTTTCTCTCTTTATATATTCCCAAACGTCAATTTCTCTCCAGTTTATAATAGGATGCACTCTTATATGATTTCCTTTCTTGAAATCGGTTTTGAATTGATCCCAAAGTTCAGGTGGCTGATCAGTGTAATCCCATTCTGATTCAGAATTTCTTTCACTAAATACTCTCTCTTTTGACCTTGAACCTTCTTCATCTCTTCTTATGCCAACAATAAGTCCTTCAAATTCATGCTCTTTCGTTATTTGATTAAGCCCTTCTGTCTTTAAAGCCTTACAACAAATAAGTCTACCTTCATGTGGCCCCATACCTTCTTCAAGTGCCTTTGTATTTGTATTAACTATTAATTTTAAGTTATATTTTTTGGCAACTTCATCTCTAAAAGTTATCATTTCAGGTATTTTATATGTGGTATCTACATGTATTAAAGGGAACGGACAGTTTCCAAAGAATGCTTTTTGTGCAAGCCATAACATTACAGTTGAGTCCTTTCCTATAGACCATAGCATCCCAAGCTTACCAAATTTCTTATAAGCTTCCCTTAAAATATAAATACTTTCTGCTTCTAATCTGTCTAAATGATTCATTTTTACTCCTCCCTAATTTTAAGCATTTTTTAATCCAAATTTACGCCTTACAGAAGACTCGATATTTTCAAATACAACTCTATCTATTACAAGACCAACTACAATAATCACTACCATAATCGCAACTATCTCGTTTATATCGTTATACTTCTTTCCATTGCTTAATATCTCTCCTAATCCATTCATTGAAGAAGCTATCATTTCCCCTGCTATTAGTCCTCTCCAAGCAAAAGCCCATCCTTGTTTTACTCCAGATATAATAACTGGGATAGCTGCTGGGAAAATAACTTCTTTATATAATGTATATCCCCTAGCTCCAGTCATTTCTGCTACCCTAATATAAGTAGGGTTTATATTTTTAATACCACTTTCTATTGCCATAGATACAGCAAAAACTGAACCTATAATTACTACAAATAGTATCGCTTTTTCATTTACTCCAAACCACAAAACTGCAAAAGGTACCCAGCATACGTTAGGCATAGTTTGAAGAGCTCCTAATAGTTTGACAAAACTATCTCTTGTTGATTTTAGTTTTAGGATAAATATACCTACAAGCAATCCTATACACAAGGAAATTAGATATCCAGTAAAAAGTCTTCTTAAACTTATTAATATAGCTACACCTAAGGTACCATTTTTTATCATTATTGAAATACTTTCAAAAACCTCCATCGGAGAAGGAAACCCAATAAATCTATAAACCAATTCCCATATCATTATTATCATTATATAAAATAGAATCTTTTTCCAAGTTCCATCCTTCATCATACTCTGATTTAGCAACCTTCTCCACCTCCTTTTTTAACTCTTTCATAATCTTTGATACCATATAGGTTACATCCACGTTACCTATTTGTCTTGGTCTTGCAAGCTGTATTTTAAATTCCTTCATTTGAGAATCAATACTTGATGGCATAAGAATAATTCTATCAGCTAAAAGTACTGCTTCCTCAATACTATGTGTTATAAATACTATGGTTTTTTTTGTATTCCACCAAATTCTTTGAACTTCCAATTGAAGCAATTCCCTAGTTTGACTGTCAAGAGAACAAAATGGTTCATCCATAAGCAGTATGTTTGAATCTAAGCAAAGCGCTCTTGCAATAGCAACCCTTTGTTTCATTCCCCCTGAAAGTTCATGTACAAAACAATCTTTAAAGTTGGTAAGGTGCATCATATCTAGGTACTTTAGTGCCCTTTCTCTTCTTTCGCTTTTTGAAACTCCTTCAATCTTCATTCCAAATTCCACATTGTCTATAACCTTTAACCATGGAAAAAGCGCATGTTCTTGAAATACAACTGCTCTATCTGGTCCTGGAGAATTTACTTCTTTTCCATCAAGGAGTACTTTTCCATCTGTAACTTTTTCAAATCCAGCTATAATATTAAGAAGTGTTGATTTTCCACATCCTGATGGTCCTAGTATACATACAAATTCACCATCATTTACAGTTAACTCTACATTTCTAAGTATTTCAAATTCCTTGTTAGCACTCCTATATTTTTTACATACACCCTCCATTATTAGACTCATACTGTCCCCCCTCCTAAAAATTCATGAATAAATAATTAGTACTTATTTGATTCTTTTCTATTAGTATTTATCACCGTTTCATTTCCATCATTATCAATTATATGCCAGTTTAACTCATCACTTTTTTGCTTAACATATAGACAAGCACCATTTCCACCTATATCTGATCCTAAATAGTATTTTATAGCTGATTCGCTACACTCTTTAAGACAAGCTGTACATCCCCAGCAGTTCTTCTCATATTTTATATATGCTTTATCATTCTCATCTTTATAGATTAATCTTCCTGGGCAAACGTTTGCGCATTTACTACAGCCTACACACTTTTCTTTATCGATTTTTATACTCATGAAATCTCCCTTCTTTCAATTAAATCCCTTAAAAGTATTTGGACATTTCCATCTTTATATATTGAGTTAACATACTTCATCCAATTATTATCATCTTTTTCTGGAAAATCTGCATTTTCTTGATAACATCTCCATCTTGTTTCAGCCCTAGCCATAAGATGAGCTATCAGCACCTTTGCAACATATAGACGATCAATTATTTCATATATAAAAAGTAGCTCGTGACAGTCATTTGCTTTAAGTTTTTTAGATATTTGAATTAGTTCATCTATTCTATTTAAAGCAGTCTTTAGCTTTATTTTTGTATAACTATAACCTTGAGATATACCTCCTGCATATTCGTCCATTGTCTTTTGCATAACCTCTTCTACCTGGTCTATAGTATAAATAGTGCCTTCATTTTGAAAAAATCCATTTATTTCACTTAACTCACTTTGTATTTCTAACTCATCTATTTTCTCATTAGTTTTGTTTTCTATATAACTAATGGCATGATTTGCAGCAATTTCTCCTTCTGCAAAACAACCTGTCACATACTTTTTTGGGCTACCCCCAGCTACATCTCCTGCTGCATATAATCCTTCTAATGTAGTTTTTCTATCTATATCTATCCAATATCCACTAGCTGTATGGCCACCTACTATATAAGGTTCTGTTCCTTCTATCTCTACATTTTCAGTACTTGGAGATGTATTGCTGTCTACCCACTTTAATGTTTGAGCTGGTGCCATATTTAAATATGCTTTAAATAACTCATTTTCTTGTTCGCCGTTTATATCTTTTGTCTTTAAGAAACAAGGTCCTCTTCCATTTAAGTTTTCCATTACTGTTGAATACAGTCTGTTAATTGTAGTAGCTTTCCCGTAATTTTTAACGTATCTTTCTCCTAAGCTGTTTACCTGAGGAGTTCTTACTCCTTGAGCAATAGTACCTGTAGGTGCAATTGTATCTTTACATCTTAGAGCTATAAATCTCATCTCAAATGTAGTCATCTCTGCTCCAGCTCTTATACCCATTGCATATCCTGCTCCTGTATTAAAAGGGCTATACCACATCTTATGTTTTGAAAATGTAGGGTTATTAGGTTTGTATATTCCAGCTGCTCCCCCAGTTGTACATATAACTGCTTTTGAGTAAATAACATAAAACTTTTCTTCATCAATGGAGAATCCGTAAGCCCCTATCACCTTATTATTTTTTAAAATATAATCAGTGATATTTAGTCCATTCATAACTCTTATATTTTCTTTTTTACTTACTTCACTTGCAAGTAAAGGCTTAATATTTTCACCATTTATCTTTATACTTCTCTTTCCTCTTGAAACATAATCTCCATTCTCATCCTTCAAAATAGGAAGTCCTGCATCTTCTATCTTTTTGGTAACACTGTTTAGTTTCTCTGCTATTGTATATACTAAATCTTCTCTTATTACTCCATTAAATTCATCTTTTACATAGTCTACAAAAGACTGTGGAGTTTCCCCTTCTGTTATATAGGCATTTAATGCATTAACTCCTGCAGCCAAACATCCACTTCTTTTTATATTTGCTTTTTCGGCTATTATCACTTGTACCTCTGATTTTTCGGAAGCAGTAAGTGCTGCAAAACATCCTGCTGCTCCCCCACCAATTATTAGAATGTCTGTTTCTAATACTTCTGGCTTTAATTTCATTAGGTCACCTCCAATTTTAGTAATTGAGATACTCTATAATTTTATCTACACACTCATCTAAGTTATTTAAATAAGTCGATACTGTTATTTCAGGATTTTCAGGATTTTCATATGGAGAATCTATCCCTGTGAAGTTTTTTATTTCCCCATTTCTTGCCTTCTTGTATATTCCCTTTGGATCTCTTTGTTCACATACTTCTAAAGGACAATCTATAAAAACCTCTATAAAATCTTTTCCTAATAAATCTCTTATCTTTTCTCTATCTTTCTTAAAAGGAGATATAAAAGTAGAAATAGTGATAATCCCAGCATCTACAATTAATTTTGAAACTTCTCCAATTCTCCTTATGTTCTCAATTCTATCTTCTTCTGAAAAGCCAAGATCAGAATTTAAACCATGCCTTATGTTATCCCCATCTAACAAATAGGTAATCTTTCCCATTTCATGAAGCCTTTTTTCAAGTGCAGAAGCTACAGTAGACTTACCTGATCCTGATAGGCCTGTAAACCAAAGAAGAACTGATTTCTGACTTAAGAGTTCTTCTCTATGTTCTCTTTTTACATTCATATCATGCCAAACTATATTAGTTGCCTTTTGTTCCATTTAATCACCTCATAGCATATAAATTTATCTATTTCTTAACAGCAAACTTCTCATCACATCCAAAATCATAATATAAATCAGGATTTTCAATAAAGCTCTCTATATTTGAGTACTTTTCTATTAAATCTTTTATTTCATCACGTTTATTTTCTAAAAACTCCTCAAAATCTTCAAAGTTTGAAGTTACTTTTAAATTTGCCAGTTCCAACACAAATCCTGGTATCTTTTTAGCGGGTATATCTCCATAAGTTTCCCCTATCTTTGCAATACCTGCTCCAAGCTTTCCTCCAAATGATACAGAATATGCAGGAACAAGGCCATCAGCAGTATTCTTAGCTCTTCCACTAAGTCCAATCATTCCTTGTTGATGCTGACCACAGGAATTAGGACATCCAGATATAAATACCTTAGGAAGTGTACTTTTAACTTTTTCATCTGCTTCCTTAAAAGTTTCTCTTATTGATGCTAAAAGATTTTGTGAAAGACAAATTCCTAGTGAACAAGTAGTATGCCCTATACATGCAACAGAATTATCTATATTGTGTATAGATGAGATATTAGAAGTAATATTTATTAGTTCTTTTGCATCATTAAATTTTAAATCTCTTACAACAAAACCTTGAGTTGTTGTAAGTCTTATAGATACTTCATATCCTAGATTATTTAAGAACCCAATTAACTTATCTAAGTCTTTTGAATCTAAATTACCACCTTCTGGATGAATATACACTGAATAATAACCTAACTGCTTTTGTGCAAATAATATATTTTTATATTTTTCGTTATCTTTAAGAATTTGATTTACTTCTTGTAGCGTTTGTAAAGGTTCTATATCATTTTTTATATCTTCTTCATCCATATTAAAGTCTAAATTCACCTCTGATTTAACTTTTTGTAGTTGTGAATTAAATAGTTCAAGGAATTTATCATCCCCTAGTCTATGTAAAATGTATCTTATTCTAGCCTTATGTCTATTATTTCTATCTCCTTCTTTATCAAATACTTCCATCATAGCTTGTGCATAATACAATATATCTTTATCTTCTATGAAATCAGCAAGCTTTAATGCCATTATTGGACTTTTACCAAATCCACCAGCTCCATAAACTTCGAAACCTCTTACTCCATTATTTATCTTAGCTACAAAGCCTAAGTCGACCATTGTAGCTTTGCCAGTATCTTCTTTTGTATTTGAGAAAGCTATCTTATATTTTCTTGGAAGTTGTAGCGCAGTAGGATCTTTTATAAGGTGATTTATAACTGCCTTAACGTATGGGGTTACATCAAATACTTCATCTAAAGCCACTCCAGAAAGGGGAGAACATCCTACATTTCTTACTGTATCACCGCAAGCTCCCTTTGTAGTTATATCAACCTTTATAACATCTTTCATTACATTATATATGTTGTCAATTGGTAGCGCTTGGAACTGAATATCTTGTCTAGTAGTAAAATGTATTCTTCCATGTCCATGCTTCTTAGCTGCTTCACTTACAGCTTGAAGCTGATTTAATTCTATAACTCCTCCTGTAGCCCTTAACCTTACCATGTAGGTCCCTTTGACTCTCTGTTTGTAAACTCCCATTGCAACAATTCGTTTTCTGTATTCAACAACGTCAAGTTCATCTTTTTCACATAATTCTGCGCTTTTTCTAAACTCCTCTATATCGTTTATCATTTCATCCGTTATTCTAATCATTATTAACTCTCATCCTCCTTAAATTTTTTTGATTTGTTAACTTAATTATTATTGAACCTGTATCCATATGTGAAAGAATTATAGAAAATTAAAACTTCAAATATAATATCTGAGAGTTTAACCACTCTATAAAAAACTCAAAGCTATCGATTTTATATACCTGTACCCCCTAAGGGTATACATCTTAGTTTAGTTATATACCTACATTGTGAAGAACTTATGTAGAGGAATAAAAAAAATATTTTTTTAACATATAATTTATTGACAAAATCAGACATTCTACTATCTATCTCATCTTTCAGTACAAAAACAAAAAACCTCCCACCTCCAGAAAAATCCAGAGGCAGAAGGTTATTTCCGCGGTTCCACTCTGATTAAGCATTACTGCTCATCTCACTTTAGACACATTAATGTCTAGTCTCTATAACGGGAGAACCCGTAACAGCCTACTAAATTTCAGCCTAACACTCATAGGGGCACTTGGGCTACAATCCTACATAGAACTCTCTCACCGATGAGTTCCTCTCTGTTATGATTCATATAACTTACTCTTCCTGATCATAGTGTTTTTATATATTTGTTTTTAATCTATATAATTCATATCGATTTACTCGGTATTATTTTACACTTATTATAATTAAATAATTAACAAAAGTCAATAACTTTTAATAATTTTATATAAAATAAAAATAGGCAATCAAAACTAGATTAAAAAATTTAATTAGATTGCCTATTTATAAATACATATCCATTTTTCTACATTTTCATGTTCATTCTTTAGAAGTATGTTTTGCATATCCACTAAAATTTTTAATCTATATTACTTTATTCATATCATCCATTATATTTATTATAGTTTCATCAGTTATAATCATACCTTGAGAACTTACTTTTCCTAGATTTCTTATACTTTCTTCTACATTGTTTCCAACTATACCATTAAGAGGAGGAACTATACAATTATATTTAGCTATTATAGAACTTTGTACAGCTGCTGATGCTGATGATGCTAGTTTTAATGCACATCCTGATTTAGCCCCGTCGCATATCATTCCACTTAAGTTGGCTATCATATTCTCTATTGAACCTTCAATTTGCTTATAACTTCCTCCCATTAACCAAGTTATAGCTGCAGATGCTCCTGTTGAAGCTGCAACACCACAACCGCAAACTGCAGATAATCTACCTGTATAATTTTTTATATAAGCAGTAATTAAGTGGCTTATAGCTAATGCTTTAGCCAATTTTTCTTCACTTTGAGGGAACTTGTTATTATATGCTACTATTGGCAATATTGCAGTTATTCCATGATTTCCACTTCCATTAGAACTCATAACAGGCATTTTAATTCCAGACATTCTAGCATCTGCTGCTGCAGTTAACATCATAGCACTGTTTATAAGGTCATCTCCCAATAATCCATCTTCTATAGATTGTTTTATTCCATAGCCTACACCTATACCTATTTTCTTTTCTAGTGCATAATCTGCTATTTTCTTATTCATAGCTATACCATCTATTAAAAATTTTATATCTTCTGATTCAATATTTTCTACTTCTTGAATTAACTCTTTTATACTCATTTTTTCTAATAAGTTTTCTTCTTCGGTAGTTAAACAGGCCTCTTGAATAACAGCTTCTTCATTTAATAAAACTTCATTATTTTTAGATATATATACAAATTTATCATGCTTTTCTCTTATTATAACTTTGACTATATTAGTATGTCCCTTTAAAATTACCTCTATATAAACTTTTTTTTCAGTATCTACTGGAGATATTTTTAATATATTTTTATCCATATAATATTCCGCTAATTTAACTTGTTCCTCATCTAAAACTTCCAGAACTCTCAATCCATACCCAGAATTGCCACCTATAAGTCCCATTAATGCTGCTATATTTAGTCCTAACTTATCCGTTCCTGGTACACGACGCACATACCATTTTTATATACGTTAGGGCTAACTAATACATTACAACCAACTATCTCTTCTTGTAATAACTCTCTAGCCTTAGCACAAGCAAGTGCCACTGCTACAGGCTCTGTGCACCCTAAAGCTGGCTTTACCTCTGATTTTAATAAATTTATTAGATATTCCATATTCTTCGTATTACCTTTTATCATTCTGTATCCTCCTAACAATTTATCTTTACATAACATAAAGTTATTATTTGTTTATAGTTTTTAAGCTTCATATTACTAAATCTTACTTTATTCATAGTATATATAGCAATTATGTAATTTTTATGAAGAATAATCTATATATATTTTTTTATTTTTTGGCTATGTTTTAAATCAATGTTGAAATTTATAAATGTATAAATGCATTTAATAGAGTTACATATAATGATATATTTAATATATAGTTTAACTAGGTGTTATTGCATAGTTGTATAAAATTGTGACATATTAATCCTATAGAAAATAGAAAATTCACTATTAGATGCTCTTTTTTTTGTAACTACATTATGATATTATAAACATATCAATATATGTTTATATGTTTACATTACATAAGGAGGAAATTATGAAAGAAAAATTACTTTGTGTTGCATCGACTGTAACATCTTTTTTAGCATCTATCTGTTGAATGGGAATATTATTATTTACATCCCTCGGCCTGAGTGGATTAGGCTTTGCTTTTGTATCAGCAATTTCACCGTATAAAAATCTTTTTATAATATCAACAATAACTATGCTTGGATTGGCTCATTACTTTATTGTAAGAAACAGTAAAACTTCGAAAAATACTAAAATAATTGTATGGATATTAACAATAATTTCAGTTGGACTAATTTTGTATCCAATTTTTTACAGGAGGTAAAATATGCAAATTAACGATGAACAAATTGAAGTATATACAAAGTTTTTTCATGGATTATCAAACCCTACAAGATATAAAATTATTCTTTCGCTAATTGATGGAGAAAAAAGTGTAGGTGAATTAGCAGAAGATACTGATTGCTCTCAAAGTCTTATATCAATGCAATTAAAATGCTTAAAATGGTGTAATTTTGTAAAGTCATCAAAAGAAGGAAAGAATATTTACTACTCCATTTCAGACGAAAGAATAATAACACTTATTAAATTAGGACAATCCATAGCAGAAGGTAATACAAGCAATATATGTACCTGTGAGATATTAAAAGAGGAGAAGAACTATAATGGAAGAGAAGATTCTAAATAAATCTTGTTGAGATAACAAGACAGAACCTACTAGTATGGTAGAAAAAAACAGCTTATGCCCAGTATGCAACCAAGAAGGTAAACTTGTAAAAAACATTACAGTAAATCATATGGTATTTAATGAAATAAAACAAAAAGTCGGAGATACTGATTATTTCCTATGCATAAATGAGACTTGCAATATTGTATATTTTAATCAGGAATATGATGTTAAATTTAATGAAAATGAAGTAAAAGAACCTATTTGGTTCAAAGATGATGCTAACCCCAAATACGTTTGCTACTGCAATAAAGTAGCAGAAGAGCAGGTTTTCGATGCTGTTATTAATAAAGATGCAAAAAACATGAAGGATATAATAAGGTTAACAGGAGCAATGAAAAATGGTAAATGTGAAATTTACAATCCTTTAGGAAAATGCTGTAGCCCTATTGTACAAGAAGCGATAAAAAAAGGTTTAGAAATAAAAGAAAACACTAAATAAATATAAGACACATTCTTTAAATGCTATGAATTAAAAGAGGAGAATTTGAACTGAACCGATAAAAACGGACATTGCAAAAATACCCCTAATCGTAGGATAATAAGACTATGATTGGGGGTATTGTTATGTCAATGAAAAAAGGAACAAAACAGTTTGGGCATTTTATCATACATGAAGTTAAAGAAATGGTATCAATGGGAACAACTCAAAGAGAAATAGCAGAGCATTTTGGTTTAAAAGATAAATTTGTGATAAAAGAACTTTTGAAACGCAATCGAAGAAAAGAGAGGTATGCTGCCGCAGGCATAATCGCTAAGCCAAAGGGTAGACCGAGAAAAAATGAGATATCATCAGATCAAAATAAAGATAATGAAATTAAGAAACTAAAAATGGAAGTAGAACTTAAACTGTAACCTATAGACTGTACACTGAAAAAAGAGTGAGTCTATAGGTTTTTTGTTGTATAATTTTAAAAAACAGAATTGAGGGATTTAATATGAGTAAAGTGCTATTTACAGAGCAACAAATACATAAGCTATCTAAAAATAAAAATGTACTTAGAGTATCATCTAAATCTATTACATATAGTGGTGAATTTAAAAAGTTATTCATATCTGAAATCTTAAAGGGAAAACTTCCAAGAATCATTTTTGAGGAAAATGGGTTTGATGTAGAGGTAATGGGAATGAGTAGAATCGAGCAGGCAGCTGACCGCTGGAAAAAATCATATAAAAACAACGGAATATCAGGATTAAAAGATGCAAGAAAACAAAATTCAGCATTACCTAGTAAGCGCAAGCTTTCTGATCAAGATAAATTAAGTAAATTGGAAGCAAGAATAAAATTTTTAGAAGCGGAAAATGAATTTTTAAAAAAGTTAGATATGATGGAAATGGGGTTGATATCAAAAGAATAAAATTATTACCATCTCAAATTTTTGAGTTAATAAAATTAATTGTTATTAAACACAATCTTAAAAATATGGTTTCATATTTATGTAACGTAGCTAATGTTTCTCGCTCTGGATATTACAACTATTTGAACACATATAAAGTACGTGAAAAACGTGAAAAAATAGATTTAGAATCTAAAAAAATCATTCTAAAAGTATTTAATAGAAGAGGTTTTAAAAAAGGTTCTAGGTCTATTAAGCTGACTCTAGAAAACGAGTTTGATACTATCTATAGCTTAAAGAAAATTCGAAGAATCATGAAAAAATATAGTATTATCTGCCCTTTTCGAAAATCAAATCCATATAAAAAAATAGCTAAGGCTACAAAGGAGCATTCAACTGTACCTAACAGGCTAAACAGAGAGTTCAAACAGGGTGTTCCAGGTAAAGTTTTATTAACAGATATAACTTATTTAACATATTCAAAAGGGAAAAGAGCTTATCTATCTAAGATAAAGGACGGTTCTACGAACGAAATACTTTCATATTATGTCTCTGGAAGTTTAAATATTGACATAGTCTTAAATACAATAAATAATTTAATAAGGAAGCATAAATCTAATTTAACAAAAGATGCATTTATACATTCAGATCAAGGTGTTCACTATACAAGCCCTATATTTCAGAAGTTACTTAAGAAAAAGGGATTAGGTCAATCAATGTCTAGGAGAGGTAATTGTTGGGATAATGCGCCTCAAGAGTCGTTCTTTGGACATTTTAAAGATGAAGTAGATACTTCATCATGCAAATCTATTGAAGATATAAAAGCTAAAGTTAAAAATTATATAACTTATTACAACAATTATAGATATCAGTGGAATTTAAAAAAGATGACTCCTGTACAATACAAGAATCATCTTTTAGCTTCCTAGCTATATCTTTCTTTTTTTATTGTCCTTGACATAGGTTACAGTTTAACTATTACGTTCTTTTCTTCAAATCGTTGGAAGGAAGTGAGGCCATCTGTAAAATATTTAGCAATCTATCAAAATAAGAATAAATATTCAATATCTGTAATGTGTAAGTTTTTCGAGGTATCTCGTAGTGGATATTATAGTTTTGTTAAAAGAATGAACAAGCCAAATAAAGATACATATTTAATAGAATTAGTTAAAGAATGTCAAGATAAATCAAAAAGAACTTATGGATACCGTAGAGTACACATATGTCTAAAGCGCCAGTATGGTATAATACTAAATCCAAAAACAATACTTAGAATTATGAATAAGTATAATTTGCTTTCACAAATTCGTCGCCGCAAGAAATATAAGCAAATGGGGCAACATCTTCATAAATACAAAAACCTTCTAAATCGTGAGTTCACTGCTAGTGAACCAAACCACAAATGGGTTACGGATATTTCGTATATACATACAAAGCAAGGTGTGCTTTATCTTTCTATAATTAAAGATTTATATTGACAATAGTATAATTGCATACAAAACAGGTACAGAACAAACAGTAAATCTTGTTCTTAGTACTATTAAAGATGCTAAAGAAAAAGAAAAAATCACTACAGAGCTGCAACTCCATCTATGTCAAGGCGTGGTAATTGTTATGACAATGCTTACGCAGAAAATTTCTTTGGTATCTTAAAAGCTGAATGTATTTACAGATCTAAGCCCAAAAGTTTTGAGAAGCTCGACAACTTATCGATGACTATGTCTATTTCTATAATTATGAACGTATTCAATTAAAAACAAAGCTGACACCATATGAAAAAAGGTGTCAGCTTAAGTAAACTAAAGATATTCTACGATAGGGTTTTGTTTTTGATGTCCATTAAACTAGGGTAAGTTCAATATCTTAAAGGGTTTAGTTAAATCTATATTATTATAATTAAATATTTACATTATTATAATTAAATATTTACCCTAACTATATTCTGAATGATTATTTTATCAGATTCTTCAAAGATGTAATATATAAAAAACTAAAAATCTCTTTCAGATCCGCCACCACCAGAACTTCCTCCCATTCCAGAACTTCCTCCATGTCCTGAATTGAAAATTCCCCTAAACAGCATATTTAATATTATCCCTGCAAAAAATCCTTGGGCAAATCTATGATCTAACCACAAAAGTAATAGTAGTAATGATATTGCTATTGCTTTATATGCCAAAGGAACATCATATTTATCCTTTGCTATATATTCGCTAGATATAGCATTATTAGAGTATATTTTCTCATCATCATAATCATACTCTTTATTAATTTCTTGAGTTAATCCAACAAATATACTACCTACTGCATCGTCAAATTCATCTTGAGTTAAGTATTTATTTGCGCTATCTAGTATATTTCCTACCTTTCCATCAGGAAGGGCCCCTTCTAAACCATACCCTACTTCTATACGTATTTTTCTTTCTTCTAGAGAAATTAAAACTAAAACACCATTATCATATTTTGCATTTCCTATCTTCCATTTTTCAAATAATTTTACTGTATATTCTCTAATATCTAAGCCATTTAGATTTTCTACTGTTGCTACAACTACTTGAGGTTTTTCTTCTGTTTTTTCATAGTTTAGGTTAGTACTAATAATAAACTCTTCAAGCTGAGATGATAAAATTTCTGTGTAGTCTGCAGTGTAAAATGCTCTAGTAGGCTCTATTATACCGTCTTTAGCAAAGGTAAAAAAACTACTCAATAAAAAAGCAATTAAAGTAACAATTAAAATTTTATATTTTTTCAACTTAATCCCCACTTTTTTTATAGAA
Source organism: Asaccharospora irregularis DSM 2635 (assembly GCF_900129815.1). Lineage (GTDB taxonomy): Bacteria > Bacillota > Clostridia > Peptostreptococcales > Peptostreptococcaceae > Asaccharospora > Asaccharospora irregularis. The sequence continues at coordinate 175,394 of NZ_FQWX01000002.1, read as the reverse complement.
ACCTATAAATTTACTTTAGGAGCATTTTGAGCTTCTTTATTTGACTCAAAATACTTCATAGATTCAAAATTGAATATTTTAGCTATAATATTTTTAGGAAAAGTTTTTATTGATTTGTTATACTCCATTACTGAACCATTATATCTATCTCTTTCCACAGATATACGATTTTCACTTCCTGATAGTTCATCCATTAATTTAGTTACATTTTCATTTGATTTTAATTCTGGGTAATTTTCCATTACTACAAGTAATTTTCCAATTGATCCTTCTAATGCATTAGCAGCAGCAACTTTTTCTTCAACGCTGTTTGTTCCTGCCATTTTAGATCTAGCATCTGCAATTTGCCCAAACACCTCTTGTTCTTGCTTCATTGACCCTTTTACAGTTTCAACTAAATTTGGGATTAAATCATATCTTCTTTGTAGCTTACTTTCAACTATAGCCCATTGTGCATTCACTTCTTCTTCTTGTGATACAAGTTTATTATATGACCCAAATATATAGGTTCCTAATATAACTACAAATATAATTAACCCCATTACTATTTTTATAGATTTACTCACACCAATCTACCTCCTATGATATTCTTTCAAAACTTACGATAATTTTATTTGGCATACAAACATCAGCTTCATAATATTCTTTTATCCATCCAGCTTCAGAACAAATGCTGTCTGGACAAATGATTTTATTCATCTCTTTCATTCTTACAGCTCCATCTTTAACTTCAACTTCAACTACATTATTACTAAAATTAAACTTATATGTTTCTTGCGTTCTACTGCTTATTTCAATTTTTTTTACAATCTCTCTTTCTACTTTTATCACAACATACCATTTATTAGTTTCTTTAGGTATAAGATCTAAAACTCCTAATACCAATAAACATATTATAAGAATTCCTCCTATAAGTTTTATATCAGCGTTCTTAATATACAGTTCCTTTGTAAATATACTATTAATCTTATTTAATTAAATGTTTATTGCGTTTTTCTTTTCATACTCAGTTCATAGCCCAAATTTTTCAGTACTAGCTGTTTTCTATTATTAGCCTTCCTGTAAGTCTAGTAGTTTTAAATAATCTAGAAATTTGCTTTAGATTCAGTTTCAAAATAAATCGCTTTCTCGAAATCTAAAACTTTAATTATAATACTTTTAGGAATAGTTTGTATTGATTTATTGTACTCCTTCACAAAGTCATTATATATATCTCTTTCTGCAGAAATATTATTTTCGGCTTCTGTTAGTTCATATATTAATCTAATTACAGTTTCATTAGATTTTAATTCTGGATAATTTTCTATTACTTCAAGTATTCTTCCAATTGATTTGTCTAACTTATTTGTAGCATCAATTTTTTCTTTAATGTTCGTTGTTTCTACCATTTTAGATTTAGCATCTGTAATTTTTTCAAATGCCTCTTGTTCTTGCTTCATTGACCCTTTTACAGTTTCAACTAAATTTGAAATTAAGTCATATTTTCTTTCTAACTTACTTTCAACTACAACCCATTGTGCATTTATCTCTGCTTTTTCGTATATCAATCTGTGATATGATCCAACTATATAGGTTCCTAGTATTACTACTAATACAATAAATCCTGACGTAATTTTCACAGATCTATCCATTATCATTTACCCCCATTATAGATTTTTAAAATTTTTTATATCTCTTCAAAATCCATCATAATTTTATTTGAACACAAACAATAACTATGATAATTTAAATTTATATATTAAAAGTTGCTATAAACTTGTTCATCCAAAACCTTCACAGCACATAATAAAACCTCCTTATATAATTTCATCTTTCTTAACTTCATTATATGGAAATATTATGGAGAACTTATGATGAATAAAAAATTAATAAATTATTTTAATAAAACTAGATAATATACTAAAATCTTTATAAAAGTTCTTATAAATAATAAAGGTTAAGCTATTTAATAAATAGCTTAACCTTTATTATTTATAAATTATTATTTTATGCTAGGATATGCATATACTAAATATCTTTCAGGAGCATTTCCAATATAATTAAAAGGATAACATGTTTGTATAACTAATTCTTCTTGAGGGTACGTTGATTTAATAACCTGTGTATCCTCTGGCTTAACAATTTTTGTATGGGAAATTATATACTTCACTTTACCATAAGGCATTTCAACATATAATTCATCTCCAGGTTTTAAATCTTGTATTTCTCTAAATATTTTTTCTCTATGAATTGCTAAATATATTTGATCACTTTGTAATGGATATTTAGAATAATTTATATGGCCAATACCCTTATCTAAATCATTAGCAGTGACCCCTTCTATTATAGGAATTTCTTTTTTAAATTTAGGTATATATAATACCCCAAAAGCTTGCCCGGATTCTGCTTTGAAATCTTTTGCTTTTTCTCTGTTTATTTTATCTTCATTTACAAGGGATTGTGCTTTTACTAAAGCTGTATTTTGCTCTAATTTTTTAGATACTAAATTATATATAGGGTTTATAAACATTATCAAACCAACTACTATAAGTAATATTGATATTATTTTTCTCATGTTTTATAGAGTTTACAACTCCTTTTTTGTTATTAAATTCTAGTCATCAATCATACTTAAGAACTGCTTTAAACGTTCATTCCTCGTGTTTTCAAATATCTGATTAGGTGTGCCTACCTCAACAATTAATCCATTATCCATAAATATAATTTTATGAGCTGCATCTCTTGCAAAACTCATTTTGTGAGTTACTACTACCATTGTCATTCCTTCTTTAGAAAGATCCTTCATTACCTTTAGAACCTCAGCTTCTAACTCTGGATCTAGTGCAGAAGTTGGTTCGTCAAATAACAAAACCTCAGGATCCATAGCCATAGCACGGGCAATAGCTACCCTTTGTTGTTGACCCCCTGAGAGCTCATGGGGATACTGGTCTTTCTTATCTAATAGCCCAACTTTATCTAAAAGCATAAGACCTTTTTCACTGGCTTCTTTTTTTGAACGCTTTAATACTGTTACCTGTCCCTCCATTATATTTTTTATAACTGTCATATGAGGGAAAAGGTAAAATCCTTGAAATACCATTCCAGTTCTTTGTCTAAGAGTTAATGTTTCACTATTAGACACCTTTTTGTCTTCTCTAAATGCTAGCTCACTTTTTCCTATAGTTATTGAACCTCCATTTGGAGTTTCTAATAAATTTATACATCTTAGAAGAGTTGTTTTTCCTGACCCTGATGGTCCAATAATAACTGCTGTCTCCCCTTTATTAACTTGTAAATCTATGCCTTTTAAAATTTCATTACTTCCAAAGCTCTTGCGTAAACCTTTTATATCTATCATAAAACTTCCTCCTGCATTACTTTGTCACATATCTTTCAAGTCTTTTTTCCATCTTATTCTGAACCGCTGATAATACACTACAGAACATAAGATATACAAATGCTACTTCAATATACATCCATAAAGGTTCATAAGTTGCTGCTGTAATTCTTTGAGCTATTTGGAACATCTCAGTAACAGTTATTGTAGCAGCAAGTGATGTATCTTTTATAAGACTAATAAAAGAGTTAAACAATGGCGGTACGGAAACTCTAGCAGCCTGTGGAAGAATTACTCTTCTTAATGCTTGATTATTTGTCATACCTACGGAATAAGCAGCTTCCCACTGACCTTTTGGTATAGATAGAATAGCAGCTCTTATTACCTCAGAATTGTATGCTCCTACATTTAAAGTAAATCCTATTATAGCTGCTGTTAAGGCATCCAACGTTATACCCGATGCTGGAAGTCCATAAAAAATGATAAATAACTGAACAAGCAGTGGAGTTCCTCTTATTATCCAAACATAAAATCTAGCTAATAAGACTAATGGTTTAAAATTTGATATTCTTGCCAAAGCTGTAGCTAATGCTAAAATTAATCCAAGAGTAAAGGATATAAGAGTAAGAGGGACTGTAAATTTCAGTCCCGCCTCTACTAATGGTAAAAATGAGTTTGCTAAAATGTCTATTATTCTTAATGCTCTATCGTCAAAATTCATCTTATCACCATATTATTTTGATACGTCAGTACCAAACCATTTTTCTGATATTTTTAAATACGTTCCATCTGCTACCATGTCTGCAAGTATCTTGTTTACTTCTTCTACTAATTCATCGTTTCCTTTATTAAATAGTAATGCACTTTGTGTAGCATTATCATAGTTAGCAACTGATTTTATTGGTGTCTCTGGCTTTTGCTTTTTTAAATCTAAGAAAGATAAACTATCATTAACTGTAGCATCTACTCTTTTTGAAACTAATAAATCAATAGCTTGATTAAATCCATCAATTTGGACAATTTCAGCACCATTATCACTTGCTATTTTACCTATATCACTTGTTAATGATTGAGCTGCCTTTTTACCCTTTAAATCTTCAAACGTTTTTATATCATTATTATCTTCATTTACTATAAGTACTGCTCTAGATGTTATATATGGAGATGAAAAATCATACTTTTCTTTACGTTCATCATTTATTGAAACCTGATTTGCTACCATATCAAATCTTTTTGCATCTAATCCAGCAAACATACCATCCCATTTTGTTTCAATGAATTCTGCTTCTACACCAAGTCTTTTTGCTACTTCTCTAGCTATTTCTACGTCAAAACCAGTTAAAGTACCTTTGTCATCATAGAAAGTAAAAGGAGCATAAGTTCCTTCAGTACCAACACGGATTTTCCCTTCACTTTTTATTGTTTCTAGTGAGTTTTTAGTTTCAGATTTTGCAGCTTCTTCACTAGACTTTGGTGAGCATCCTGTAACACCTATAGCTAAAGTTAAAGCTAATATAGCGCTGATAAATATATTTTTCCTTTTCATTTTGTATCCTCCATTTTAAATAATTAATATATTATATTAGTTAATTATTATACCACAGTAAAATTTTACTCATGAATTTATAATAAATTTTATGTAAGTCTTTAGTGTTCTAAATACATAAAATCCTAATATTATCTTTTCTAGATGTAATATAATATTAGGATTTTATGTTTATTCTAGTATTGTTATGTTTAAAGTTTTACTAACACAACAAGTTATTTTTTCTTTTTTCTATTGAATGCTAATCCTCCAGTTAATATACTAGCAGCACCAATTACCATAGTTGAAATACTACCTAACATATTTGCACCAGTTTTAGGTAATTCTGAAGTATTATCTTCTACTTCATTATTTACAGGATCTGTCGGAGTTCCATCAGTGTCTCCTGGCTCATTATCTACTGGATTTGTTGGAGTTCCATCAGTGTCTCCTGGCTCATTATCTACTGGATCTGTTGGAGTTCCATCAGTATCTCCTGGTTCGTTATCTACTGGATCTGTTGGAGTTCCATCAGTGTCTTCTATTATGTCTAATACTGGCTCTTGTATATTTCCATTTGCATCAACTAATAATTTCATATTCGCAGTAGGTTGGAAACTTTTCACTTCACCATTTGCATACTGTATAGTATTTTCGTTAGTATTTATTGTATATACCAAATCCCATTGAGGTTCTGTTACTGATTCAGCAGCTACAGAAAAACTTAATACGCTTGCTGATTCTAATGCAACTGGAGCTTTTAATGTATATTTACTTATCATACCATCACTCATAATCTCGTATCTTTCGCTTGCGTTTTTCTCAATAATTGTTAGTTCTTTAGATGCTTTTATAATTGTATTTTCAATTTTTATTTCTAATACTCCATCTTTTACTTCCATTGTTGTATTTTCTTTTTCTAAGGCTTCATTAGCTATTCCAACACCTATTTCTTCTGATACAACTATATTAACTGCTGAATTATCTTCTGATTTTTCTATTGATAACCCAATCTCTTTACTTAATTCATCAACTAGCACATCAACTTTACTTGGTTGTTCAGTATGTTCCCCTGCTTGATGTTCTTCATGCGATTGACCTTCTGTAGCATGTTCACCTTCTTGATGTTCTTCTTCTGAACTACATTCTTTAGTTGGTTCTTCTGTCGTTGGGTCTGGTGTTGTTGTTGGTTCTTCACCTGCTTCGTGGTCTGCATGTGGGTCTACTTCTGTTGTTGGGTCTGG
>NZ_FQWX01000002.1:0-168869 GCF_900129815.1 Asaccharospora irregularis DSM 2635 | reverse complement strand
TCTGGTGTTGGTGTCGTACCTTCCCCTGCTTCATGTTCTGCATGTGGATCTACTACTGTTGTATCATCTGTTGTTGGCTCTGGTGTTGTATTAGTATCTTCACTGCTATTATTTGTAGTTTCTGCTGATTGCTCGATTTGTGTAGCATTTTCCTCAGGATTCTGAACTTCTTCCGCCATTACAGGTGTTAAAGCTGCGCTAGATAGTATCATCATAATTGCTGCTGTAGTAATTTTATTCTTATGCATTGTTTATTTTCCTCCAATATTTTTAATTTTTCTTTTTTTGATAATTGAGTAGTAGGTTCTGATTTACTATAATGCATCTTTTTGTTAAACTTTCTTCAGTTCTAGCTACTACTATTGTGCATGCACAATCACCCATTATACGCGCTGTCCCTTATTAAGTTTTGGACAATGATGATGTGTAATGTAGCTAAATTTCATTTTAACTCCCCTCTAATTATAATAAAAACCGTATTATACCCCATACCCGTATTGGGTAGAATTACTTCCTAAACATATAATAATCTCGAATTATGTGAATCTTATGAAGAATAAATAGTTTTTTTATCATTTTAATAATATTTTTTATTCTATACAACTACACATAATGAATTACCCATAAATAAACATATCAGTAGCTGTTAAACACATAATAAGCTGAAACTATGTAAATCTTATGAAGAATAAATAGTTTTTTATCAATATAATAATATTTTTTACCCTATATAATTAAAATAAGCCAGTACTCAATATGTACTGGCTTGTTTGCCCTATTTTTTGTGACAACATCCCTTTTTCTTTTTACTAAAAAATGTTTTATACATCATGAATATGGCCAAACCTATAAGCCCTGCTGTAATTATATACTCAATTACCATTTTAATTCCTCCCTTATAAAACTCACTTACCCTAGGGGGGTATGTTAAAATTAGAAACTACCCATCATATTATTGTTTGAATCCTCATGACAAGATTCTGATCCGCCCATTGAATTGTGCATTTTTATCATAGACTCCCTATCAATTGAACCCATCATATTTGCCATAGATTCATATCCACTTTTTCTCATAATATCAATCATCTTTTGATAATCTTCATCTGTCATATTATTCATAAACTCATCCATAGCCTTATAATTTCTATTTTCAAATGCCTTTGCCATATCTTTAAATCCATATTCTTTCATTAATCTAACCATTTCTTTTTGCTCAAAATCTGATTCATTTATTTCCTCATTTTCAACTTTTATAATATCGGCTTCTGAATTTAAGGTAGATGTTATTTTTACATTATTTGTTTCTATAGTATCATTATTTGTATTTGCATACGTCATCCCTGTTACTCCTCCTACTACTAAAAATCCTGCTAAAGCAAATATTATTCCTTTTTTTTTCATTATATTCACTCCTTTTATATTTTGTATTATTATTGCAATCATTTTATATCTTTATTATAGAGAATAATTATGTGCTAAATATGAAGATTATATTTTTTGTAAAATATTATGTTATTGAAAATTCATATTTTATTCTCTTAGCATTTTTTTCTTTTGTATATACTCTTCTTCTGAAATTTTACTATTTGCATATCTTTGATTTAAAATATTTATAGCTTCATTTCCTCCATTTCTTATGCTATAACTTCCATTAGATAATTTAAATACTACATATATAACGATCCCTATTAATAATAAATTAATAAACATACCAAATCCTCCTATTATTCCATATCCACCCATCATAGATATCATTCCTTTATATTTTTTAATATCTCTATATTTATATAATACGATTAAAATGTGTAGATTTTATGAAGATATTTTTTTCATAAGATTACCAACTCATATAGTGATTAGGTATATGGCATTTAAATGTATCGAGAACATTTCATAAGTCAAATAACGTATAGACTCATAGTTGCAACTTACAAAATTTATTTGCAATATAAATATAAACCCCCCTTTAATAAGGAGGTTTTATATTTATACTTTATTATCTTAATATTTTCTTCTTGTGTATATACTCTTCTTCTGAAATTTCTCCCTTTGCAAATCTCTCATCTAATATATCCAGTGCATTATTTTCCCTACTTCTTATGCTATAACTTCCATTTGATAATCTAAATGCCACATATATAACAAATCCTATTAATAATAAAGGAATAAACATACCAAATCCTGACATCATTCCATATCCACCCATCATATATATCATCCCTTTCTGACTTTTAATATCTTTATACCCATATAATATGATGAATATGTGTTGATTTTATGAAGATTATTTTAGAAATTAAATTATTTATTATTTATTACAATTTTTTTGACTATATCACTCCATAGGTTTGTTACTCCTATATTACTAAATCCAGATTTTTGTACATTTTCTACAGTTTTTCTATTAATATTAGCACCATATGAATTTACTACAATTGGATTTAATACATCCATAAGAGTACCTATTACCTTTTTTTCACTTCTAACATGTTCTATTAAAATAATCTTGCCACCTTTTTTGCATACTCTTTTAATTTCCATTAAGCCTTTAATAGGGTCGGGAACAGAACAAAATACACATGTTGTAAAAACTGTATCAAAGGTATTATCTTCAAAATCCATATTTTGTGCATCCATAAGTTTTAAATCTACTTTTTTTCCTAACTCTTTTGCTTTATTTCTTGCTCTTTGAAGCATATTAACACTGAAATCTATTGCTGTTATATTTATATTATTAGGATAAAACTCTATATTTTTTCCAGTTCCAACTCCTATTTCTAAGACATTCCCTTTTAATTCTTTCATAACTTCAATTCGCCACTCTTTTAGAGACATCATCTCCATAGGTTGTTCTAATAAATCATAAATAGCTGCAACTCTATTGTATCTCTTTCTAATTTTATCAGTTAAGTTATCCATTATATTTTCCTCTCTAACTTATCATAACTCTTATTTGCTAAATATTATTATTTTAAATATTTTAACTTTTTATGATAAAGTATTCTTAAAAGGAAAGCAATTACAAAGTTAATTATTAAAATAAATATAGCTATATCAAAGAAAAACTCTTGGGGTAATATATTAATAATTGGATCCTTTTGAGGATCAAAAATCCAGTAGTCATTTCTAAAAAATATTTTATGAAATATTATAAAACTTCTTTCAAAATTCAAGGAAAAAATTACACCAAAAACAATTGGAAAGAAAGTTAAAATATTAGAAGCTTGTTTTACAAAACTAAAGTTTCTTTTTTTATACAGAAATACTATTCCTATTATACTTACTACAATGCTTAAAATTAGTACAATATCTAAAGCAGAAAATATTTTTAGAACTTCTTCAAAATGGACCTGACCAAATAGTGATGATGGTAAAGTAGGAAGTTCAAATTTAGTGCCTTCCCTACCTAATAGATAATCTATAGTATAATCATAATTTTTTATAATTTCATCTTTTGATATATTTGAAGTAGCTTCTATATTCAAACGATCAACTTCAAAATAATAAAAAGGTTTAAAAGCTAGTGCAAACTTTACCATTAATATTAAAATACATAAACTTAAAGATATAGCTATTATAGTTTGTACGACCTTATTTTTTTCTTTATGTATACCTCTGTTCAATAAAAACACTCCCTTATAAAATTCCCCCTCTAAGTATGCTTAGAGGGGGATATTATTGTTAAACCTTAATGACAAGATCCTCCTAGATCTATAGATGCCATAACGCTTACCATAGAATCATATCCATTTTCACTCATTATCTGAACTATCTTTTGATAGTCCGCATCTGAGATATTAGCTTTTAAATTAATTAGCTTTTCATAATCTTCATCGGTCATATTATTGGTGAATTCATCCATAGCCTCATAATCTTTATTCTTAAGAGCTTCTGCTATATTACTAAATCCATTGTCCTCCATTATCTTAATCATGTCTTCTTCTCCAAGACTTGATTGCTCTGCAATATTTTGTTTAGGCCCTACTACTCCATTATCTACTACACTTTTAATATCATTCTTTATGTTATCATAGTTAAGTCCTATAATTCCTACTATTGCTAAAGCTCCTGTTATAACTAACAACATCATTTTGTTTTGCATTATGCTCCCCCCCCTTAAAATTACTTTTATTATATCAATTTTATTTATTTTTATCTATAATCTCATAATCTTTTTTAGATACATTTATATACTCACTATCTTCATTTTTTGAACAACAATTGTTTCCATTGTTATCATCACCTTTTTTATGACTTCTTCCCATCATAAACATCATACCAATCATCATAATTGGACAAATTAAAGATGCTAAACCAGAAAGAGCTAATGCTTTAAACCCAAGTAGCGGAAGTAATGCTACAAGTATAACCGGTAACAAACAGCATAGACCCATCATAGCTCCAAATTTTAAAAATCCTTTTTTGTTATTTCCATTATTATCATTATTATCATTATTATCATTATTATTGTTGTTATTGTGGCAATTCATAATAAACCCTCCATGTTTTTATGTTTTTTTTAATGAACAATATAGTAAATCCAAGTTCCAACTACTAAAATAAATCCTGATATTGCGTAACCTAAATATAATTCTTTAGATGAAATATTTTTTCTTTCTTCATCTAAAACTTTACTATGATTTTTAATTTTATTTCCAGCTATTATTGCAACTACTATAATTACAAAACTTGTTACATGGGCAACTGTTAAGCTACCAAATACAATAGGATTTTCTCTAACAAACTCTATTAATGCACGATTTAGGGCAAATCCTATTAAATAGTGTATAAATAACTGTCCATGATACTGAATTTTTTCTCTTTTTCTCCATAAGTATATGAACAAAATTAAATCTAATATCATTTCATAAATTTGAGCTGGATGTAGAAGTTGATTATTTACCATTATACCCCATAGATATTGGCTTTTCATAGGTATTCCAAATACGTCACATCCAACTCTACCAATTGCCTGCCCTAATATAATTCCTGGTGCAAATGCATCTGCTGCTTTTAAAAATGATATTTTCTTTTTTCTTGTGTACCAAATTGCAAATATAATTCCGCCTAATATCCCACCTTGGATAGACATTCCTCCATTTTGAATCTGAAATATTTCTATAGGATTGTTTATATAATTTGAGAGATCAAAGACTAAAATATAATATAGTCTTGCTCCTATAACAGAAGCTATTATTGTATATATACTTAAATCCCACATACTATCTTCATTTAGGCCTTTTCTTTTGGCTTCTCTTAACATTACAAATATTCCTACTGCCATTGCAATTGACACGGCCACACCGAATAAGTATATAGAGATGCCCCCTATTTTAAATAGTTCTACCAATGATATCCCTCCTCTTTTGTCTGAAATTTAGTAACTATTTATCTTTTGAATTATTATTAGGCTTTGTTTGTTTATTTAGGTCGCAACAATCTAGTTTTCCTGATCCTAAATTTTTCTTATTAGCTTCTTCTATTCTTTTCAAAAAATTTTCTAACCATTTTGGCATAAATAACACTCCCCCTTATTTAAATTATATTTTAATAAAAATAATAAAAATCTATAATAATTCTAAAAAGTGAGTTAGAGATTTCTAGCTCACTTTTTATTATTTTTTATTTTTTTAGTAAAACATTTTTTCTAGCTATATAATCATCTTCATTTATCTCACCTGTAGCAAACTTTTCATCTAATATCTTAAGTGCACTTCTAGAGTTATCTGTATATTTATTGAATAGTTTTACACCTAGAACTATTAAAGCAACAAATATAAGCACTTTTATACCCATCATTAGAAGAAACCATCCACTACCCATCAAACCAGCTCCTCCACAAAGCATAACAAAAACCTCCTTGTATAATTACTTTTTATTAAGTTCATTATATGTATGTATTATGAAGAACTTATGAGGATTAAAAAATTATTTAAAATATTTTAATAAAATTAGATAAATTATTAATATCTTCATAAAATCTATACAATTGTATGGCAAAATTATAAAAAAGAAAATTTAGGAGGGTTATAAATGAAGAATATAAGTATCTTAATCGTTGAAGATGAAGTTAATATAAATGAAATTGTAAAAAACTATTTAGATAAAGAAGGTTATACTACACACCAATCTTTTGATGGAAAAAGCGCACTTGAAAATTTTGATAAATATAATCCAGATATTGTTATGTTAGATATAATGCTTCCTGATATATTAGGTACTGATATTTGCAAAGAAATTAGAAAAAAATCAAATGTCTATATTGTAATGCTTACAGCTAAAACTGATGAAAATAGTATTATAGAAGGTTTGGGTATTGGAGCAGATGAATATATAACAAAACCGTTTAGTGCTAAGGAACTCGTTGCTAGAATAAATTCAATTTCGAGAAGAATAGAAAAAGCTCCAGAACAATCCGATAATATACTTACTTTCAACAATAATGATTTAGTAATTGATACTAATACCTATGAAGTGAAAAAAGGTGGAGCATTATTGAATCTAACTGCAACTGAATATAAAATATTGTTAACTATGATTAAGTACCCAAATAAGGTTTTTACTAGAGAAGAATTAATATTTATTGTTTTAGGATATGATTATGATGGAATGGATAGAGCTATTGACACTCATATAAAAAATTTAAGACAAAAGATAGAAGATGATCATAAAAATCCGACATACCTTGTTACAGTATATGGTATAGGATATAAGTTTTGTGGAGGAAAGAGTAAATGAAGCTTAAACTAAGATACAAACTAACTCTGTCTTATATTTTAGTTTCTATTATAAGTGTCTTAATAGTAGCTTTACTTGCAAATAGCTTGATGCAAAATCATTTCAGAGAATATGTATTATCAAAAGGAGAAAATACCAGTAACTCTATAGTAAATGACTTAGAAAGAAGCTATAGAAATTTTGATACATGGAATTTAAGTTCTGTTCAAGATATAGGTAGTGAAGCCTTAGATAATGGATATATTGTAAATATTAAAGATAATAGTAAAAAAGAAATTTGGGATGCATATAAATATGATTTATATAGATGCGAAAATGTAATTCATAATATGAGTGAACATATGAGAATGAATTTTCCAGCTTGGAAAGAAAACTATACAGTTAAAAATTACGATATTATTGTAGATGATAAATCAGTTGGAACTGTATCAATTGGGTCTTATCCTGATTATTATAGTGAAAATGATATTTTATATCTAAAAACATTAAATAAAGTTTTAATATATTCAAGTTTTATAGCACTAATAGCATCTATTATAGTAGGATTCTTAGTTACTAATAATATAGTAAGACCTATATCTAAGGTTGAAAAAATTACTAAAGATATATCCAAAGGAAATTACAATCAAAGAATTGATGAAAAAGTAGATACTATGGAGTTAGATAACTTAATCATTAGTATCAATGACTTGGCAAAATCTCTACAAAGACAAGAGGATATAAGAAAGAATTTAACTAAGGATATATCTCATGAATTAAAGACTCCACTTACGTCACTACAGATAACACTAGAAGCTTTAATGGATGGAATAATAGATCCAACCAAAGAGAGATTATCAGTTTGTTATGAAGAAATTTTAAGATTGACTAGATTGGTAAAGGATTTAGAAAAGCTCTACTCTTATGAACAAGATTATAGAGACATTAATAAAACTAAGTTTAATATAAGTGAGCTTGTACAAAATATAATTACTACTTTTGAATCAGAGTACAAGAGAAAAAATATAACTGTTAATTTTAATAATAATAATTTAACTTTATATGCAGATAAAGATAAGATAACTCAAGTTATAATAAATCTTTTATCTAATGCTATAAAATACACAAATGAAGGTGGAAATATAGAAATCGGATTATTTGAACACAAAAATGGAATTAAGTTAATATTTAAAGACGATGGCATTGGAATACCATATGAAGACAAAGAATACATTTTTGATAGATTTTATAGAGTAGATAAATCAAGAACTAGACTCACTGGGGGTGCTGGTATAGGCCTTAGTATAGTTAAAGCTATAATTGACTCTCATAATGGAAGTATAGATTTAGAAAGTAAGGAAGGAAAAGGCTCAACATTTAATGTATATATTCCAAATTAAGTTTATTTTACTCCGATTTGATATATAATAATTTTAGATATTATTATACGGAGGAACTAATGAAAAGTTTTATAAGAAATATTTTAGTTGTAGCTATAGTTGCTTTTATTTTACAAGGTATTTGGGAGTATTCACAGTGCGGAAGGTTTTATGTTATTGACGACGTAACAGGACACACTAGACTAATGTTGAGTGCCACATTTGGAGATATGAATATGAGTCTGATATTATATATGTTATTAGTTGTTGTAAATAATGATATAAATTGGATTTTGAAGAAATGGCATAAGCATGATTATATAATTACTATACTCTACGCCTTATTTCTAAGTTTTTATTTTGAGATTCATGCTCTTTACACAGGTAGATGGGGATATAACCCAGAAACCATGCCTTTATTTCTAAACACTAATATTGGTTTACTACCTGTAATTCAGCTTATTATTTTGCTCCCACTTATATTCTATATCAGTAGTATAGTAATAAAGAAATATACTAAGAATAAAGCAATTTATTAAGCAAATTAATAAAAACAAAAAAGTTTAAATGCTCTAAAGATTTATTTAAATATAATCTAGTATAGTGTAAGTATATAAAATAAAAGCCTCTTTATTATAAAATGTACCCCTTGTCAAGGACAATTTAAAAAAAGGGATATTTAACAAACAAGATGATTTCTGTATTGAACAGGAGTCATCTTGTTTAAATTCCATTGATATCTATCATTATTATAGTAATTCATATAGTCATCTATTTCATTTATAACTTCATCTAAGGAACTACATTTATTAAGAGTAACTTCATCTTTAAAATGACCAAAGAACGATTCTTGTGGAGCATTATCCCAACAATTTCCTCTTCGAGACATAGATTGTTTTAATCCTAGTTTCTTTACTTTCTTTTGAAATTTAGGGCTCGTATAATGTACCCCTTGATCAGAGTGTAAAATAGCGTCGCTATTAAGTTTTAAACTTCCATTCAATTTAAGTTTTTCTAATGTATTTAAGACAATTTCTAGCCGTAGGCTATCTGAAACATAGTGAGCCAATATCTCATTCGTAGATGAATCTTTTATTGTTGATAAATAAGCTCTTTTTCCATTTTTATAGTTTAAATATGTAATATCTGTTAATAATATTTTACCTGGTATACCTTGCTTGAATTCTCTATTTACCAAATTAGGAACAACAGTATGTTCTTTAGTTGCTTTCATCATACGTCTATAAGGATTAGCTTTCCTAAATGGGCAGACTATTTCATATTTTTTCATTATTCTTCGAATGCGTTTTAAATTATATACTATATTAAATTTATCCTTTAAAACCATTTTTATCTGCCTTGCACCTTTCTTACGACCTTTGTAATTAAATGCTTTTAATACATTTTCTTTAGCTAAAATATCCTCTTCTTCTTTAGATTTTCTTAATTTTTCATTTTTCGATAAAAAATATCTGTAGAATCCAGAGCGAGAAACACCTGCAACTTTACACAAATAACTTATCATGTTTCTTAGCTTATATTTTTTTATTGTAGATTTAATAATTTCATATTTTTCACAAGAGAATAAATTTACTTCTTTTTTAACACTCTCCTTTCTATCATGTCTAACTTTTTTAGCAATTCATTTTCAGCTTGAAGTAACTTCATTTTAGCTTCTAGTTTCTTATATTTTTCTTCTAAAGTTAGATCTTTCTCAACTGGCCTACCATTATTGTACTTACGAGTATCTATAAGTCTTACAGCTCCGCCGTTTTTGAAGGCTGAACGCCATCTATCTGCAGAAGATTTAACTCTTTGCGTACCTATAATATCAATATCAAATCCACATTCTTCAAATATTATTCTAGGTAATTTACCATTATTACTTTCATCTATAAATATTCTTTTGAATTCATCTGTATAAGTAATTCCCTTTGAACTAACCTTTTTAACATATTTATTTTGTTTCAATATACTTACTTCTTCTTCTGTAAATAACTTCTTACTCATTAAAGTTTTCTCCAATTCTATTTTTTATTTAATTATATACAAAAATACCCTATAGAGTAGACCTTTTTATTAATTGTCTACTTTATAGGGTACATTTTACTTTTACTGATCACCGTACTATGCTACAGGTTCAGCTAACTTCTTAACATCAGTCTTATATTCATGACCTGTAACATCAGACCTTGTATATGTTTCATCTAATAAATCAATCAGACTCTCAACTTCTTTATATGTACTTAATACAATTTTATTATCTTGTATATTAAATTTCCCCTTCCATCTAGGTAAGCTTTCTACACTATTTATTAATTCTTGTGATGTCTTGTCCAAAACTTTTGAGCTACTTATTCTCATCATTCTTTTTGAATAAATAAGCTTCGACCTTCCAATATATTCGGTAAGCTTGTCAATATTACTTACTAAGTTTAATGTTTCTATCTTTTGAATAGATTGCTCTGCCTTTGACTTGATAAATCCTTGAAATTTAAATGAACGCTCCATCAATGATATATTACTTGTAATAATATTATCTCCTATTATTAAAATATCTATTTTTTTTAATATAGGAAATATTACCTCTTTCATTTCTATGAATATATCATTATGTTTTTGAATAGACCAAAACTTATTCTTTGGGCTAGGTATCGATGTTGGATATATATGCTGATAAGCCCACATACATAAGTCACCTCGTTTATATTTAAATAATATACCTAATGCTTTATCTATATCTTGTGTCTTAAATCTATCAATTGGTTCAAATGTTTCTTTAACTACTGAAAATGGTTGATATAAACTATCTTGGTTAATTATATAAAATTTCTTCTGATTATCTGCAATATTTTCCGCTGAACTATAATCTACATTTTCATTAGTAAACTTATCTATGATCAATTCTTCAATAGAATTTTGAATACTTTTCTTAAAATTACCTGAATCTATTGTAGGATTTCCTTCATCTAAAATTAATTTTTTTAATAAAGCTTCCCCTTTAGTAAGTACATAAGCATCAAACATATATTCTTTATTGGTAAACATATTATTGATATTTTGTATAATTTCTTCTTTATTCATTATATCATCCCCTATTCTTATCATATACTACAAAAACATCATCTGCTATATATTGATATTTTATTATTCCTTCTCCATTTATCTTTCCTTTTGTTATTCCTATACAGTCCTTATCCTTCATTCTTCTATCCTGAGGATTTTTTATTTCAAAGATAAATGTAGTATATCCAAGTATTATCAACACCGGATTTTGGTAGTATAAATTAGTTCTTAACATAAGTATTATGACAAGTAAAATCATAACGATAAAAGCAATAAATTCTCGAGGTTCTCCTAAATCATCTAGTACTAATGGAAGTACAAATGTCATAAAAAATCCCAGTCCTGTATCTGTTGTATAATTTCTTATCTGTATTTCATCATCTTCTTGAAATCCTGAGGTTTGGAAATTTTTAAACTTTAAGTATGCAATTATAGATATAATTATCCATAATGTGCATATTAAAACCACTATATATGTCAATAATTCATCATGTTTAAGTATAATTTTAAATACTGACCACTCTTTATTAAATAGCTTATCAATAAACTTATAACTTAATTTAATATGCAAAACCTTAAAATTCTTTATAAGTATTAATAAAAATAACGGTGCAAATGATTGAAAAATTAATGAATATTTTAACTTTAAATTCTCACTTATTTAAAACACCTCCATGTATTATCATAAATTACATTTATTAGATTAAGATTATGTAGTAAAATTATTTTATCATATAATCATTAATCTAATAATTTAAATTCTATGTTTTGCATATTATATATATTACATAGCCTTAATTTTTGATTCTACAAACTCAACTTCCTCATCAGATAAACCATACTTCTCATAAAGTTGTCTATCAATAATATGTGTAGAAACTGACCAATCTATATCACCGTTATTACTAAAATCTTGCATAGGTATAAAGCGGTAAGTAGTTCTAGTTGCATCTTGACTTGACTTTGATAAACTATGAAGATAACGTGAAAATTTAGTTTGTAAAAATGAAGATAGATTATTCACTGAAGCTTCATCTAAATTTAAATCAGCGCCTATAGCTAAATATGTTTCAGTACATATAGTTCCTGGTTCTCCTATAATAGTATTAAAATTATCATCCCTTAATTCAGTACCTATATTATTTGCACGAGCTGTATATATTTTCCACTTATCTATCCATTCTGTTCTTACCGTTATATCTTTACGTTCAACATATCCTACTAAACCTTTACCATAACACTTAATTGGCTCTGATAATTTTTTTGAATTATTATGGAATTTACTATCCTTTGTAAAGTTACCACCAAATCCAAAAGGTTTTCTAGGTGATACATACTCAGTTATCCACTTTTTGTTATTTAAATTTTTCTGATATTCTAATATTTTTGCTAAAATTGAATTTGCCCTATAATCTCTAATAAATATATCTACATCTCTTATTTTCATCGGTCTCATAACATCACTTACAACTTCATTGTGCTGATGAGTTACAACACGAGTTAAACTTTCTTTATTGTCATACTTACTATCCCATAAGAAATAACATACTCCACCACGTATATTAGTATTTGGGAAAATATCCTCTGGCGTTAACCAGTCATGTAACTCACGTATATGTTCATCATTTAGCATTTCATCTCTAAATGAATCTAAACCCTTACCTCCTGTATACCATCTACTTGGCATGATTAAAGATATATACCTAGGATTAAGCTCCTTAGCCGCTTGAACAAAGTTTTGGTATATTGGGCTTGCACTTGCTTGAGCTCCACCATCCATTTCTTGATACGGTGGATTTCCTATAATAACATCAAATTTCAAATTGTCTCCACCTCTTTCTTTAAATAATTGTTGTACTTTACTATTGAATTTATCACAACTTTTTTTAACATCATCTGTTATATTTTCATAATATTCAACATTGACTACTTTGTCTGAATATCCACGTAATGTTCTTTCTGTAATACTTTTTGCCATAGGTGTTTTTGCTAATACATAAATATTTTTATGTAAAGTTTTTTCCCATAGCTCTAATAATGTATTCTCTGTAACATACTTATTTTGTCTTTGTTTAAAGTTTTTAACTTTATCACCATATATAGAATAAGCTGCTAGTAAAGGATATAATCCTGACTTAGAATTTATTTCTAATACTTTTGATTCTTTATTTAAAATAGGTTTATTTGCACTATCTCTACTATCAATAAATCGTGTATTTTCATCTTGTAAATAAGAAACCTCAAACTCATCATCAAAAAAGCATTCTCCACCTATGGTATCCGTAATATGACGATTTACTGTATTCCAAGAAGTTAAAACAGTTTCTTTATCTGGATTTTTAAAAGTTTTAAAAATCTCTGCAATTTTTATAATTCTTTCTTTAACTGTTTTTGATTCATCAGCAGCTCTAGCTTTTCTACGTATTTTTAATCCGGCTTCTATAAATATATCATTATCATAATATTTAATAAATTTTTTCCAAAGCTCCTTAGTTACTCCATCAGGCATAAATTCTTTCCATGATATATCATCAACTATATCAGCAAAATTTTTAACTGTTATCTCTTTATCATAATCAATATTGGCTCCATATACCATCATTGGAATACGAATACTGATACCTCTTAATACACTTATCATTGTATCTCTTTGCTTACGTAATTGTTTCATTTTTTCTAGGGCTTCTAATTCTTCAGGTGTTCTGTCTTTCTTACTTTTTTTATCCGCTTTTTCTGCTTTTTCCCATTCTTCATCATCAAAGCCTTGGTTATTTATAGTTACATCAAGTGGCTTTTTATCTTGTTTAGATTCTCCTATAATAGCTTTTAAATCATTAAAATCTCTTATGTCAACTTCATCTAAACGTAAAAGTTCATCATTGTAAAGTCTTATATCATCAAAACCATTATTAGCTACCTTTTCAGCAGATGCTTTCTTTAATTGTCTAAGCAATGTTTCTACATTAATTTCTCCCATTTTACTGTCATCTAGGCTTACAATTGAACAATAATTTAAAAACTCACCCATTGCAATTTTTTGTTCTTGCGAGTTTAGTCTTCCAGCTTTAGTATTTAATCTAGCCGCTTGAGCTACCATTTTTAAAGTTCTATCTGGTGCAAAATCAAATACATAACAATTTATTTTCATCTTACCACCAATATTTGCAGGTGTTTGAACCCTAAACGCTGTTTGAAGATATGTTGATGCAGAAGATGTATTTGAAAGCATCATTACACCTGTCCATGCAGGTATGCTTACTCCTGTGGTCAACTTACCACATGTTATTGTAATTGTATAAGATTTATCTGGATTACTTCCTATTGCATTTTTTACTTTTTGTAATGCATCTTCATTTTCATCCTCATCATCTCCATCGCCAGCTACATTAACTATCTCAAAGTTTCTAAAAATAACATGATTTTTCATTAATTCACTTAATGCTCTAGCTTCAGCAACACCTGGAACTAGCCATAATGTGTTTTTTAAGTTATTGCGATAGTACTCAGTTGAAAACGGAAAATTAGTAGTATCATCTTTTGTTGTTATCAAATCTAAAAACTTACATACATCGTCTTCATGTATGAATTTACCTCGTTTTTCAATAATAGGTTCTTCATCATTATATGTACGGAAAAATTCTTTAAAATTAAAAGCCTTGTCTTCAACTTCAACATATTTTGTATTTCTAAATTCTCTGTCAAGTTGATAAGTAAACATTGATAGCTTAGGTAAACTTTCATATGGATTTGAGTCTCCAAAGTTATTTATGCTCCACTCTTCTTTAGCTTTTTGCTCCATTATATAATCCCAAGTATAAATATCATCTTCATTTTCATATTCATCAATTAGATTAAATGGTGTTCCTGAAAGCTCTAGTGTAAATGTTCTTTTTATATTTTTATGAACACGTTTAGCTCGATCTGTTAAATTTCCTTCATGGGCTTCGTCTACGATAACAAAATCCCATTCTGTATCAAAGATTAAATCATTCTTACTAAAATTTCCTCCAACAAGCGCTGAACCTCTTAAATCTTGCATAGAGGCAAAGTATACAAATGGTTTTCCTTTCTTAAGTAATGTAGTTAAATCTTCTCCCTTATCTTTAGAACCAAAAACATATTCTGTATTATGAAAAATTTTATAAAAATCTTCAAACCAACCATCTGAAACAACTGGTCTATGTGTAATAATAATAGTCTTTTTAAAATTTGCCTCTTTTGCAACTTGTAATGCTGTTAAAGTCTTTCCAAATCTCATTTTTGCATTCCAAAGCTTCTTTTTAGACTTATCCTTATCTTTGCTTTTTAAACTATCTTTAATTGATTTTAATGTCTCTTCAATCGCTTTCTTCTGTTCTGGTCTAAATATTATTGGATTAAAACCTTCGCTTATATCTTCAGAGTTTAAAGCTTTTCTCCCTTCCTTGACTACTTCTATAGCATTTTTAGCAGTATTCAAGTCTAATTTAAACCATTCACGGCCTCTTCTTTTATCAGTACTCTTATAAGTTTCAATACCCGAACGTTTTAAAACATTATGGACATCATAATCTCTAAAGTATTCACCCTTTTTTGTAATTGCTAAATCAACATACAGTAATTCATATTCTATGTTCGCAGTAACAGTGTACTGATCAATCCTCTTTTTTGCAGCATCTTCAATTGATTTTCTATCATAAGGACTTCCACAAAAAGTTGTATCCCCAATTTTTAATAATCCTTTATGCGTTTCATCTTGTATTGCAAATATATAAATTAATTTGCTTTCAAATGTTTTATAGTCCGTTCTACACATCTATTCTTCCCCCTACTTTAAGTCTAAAAGTTTTAAATAGTTTACACTTTCAAATATCCTAACAGGATTTAATATTGATTTTTCTATATTTTTTATTTTATTATTTGATTTAATTTCATCGTTTGTATTTAAATTATCTAAAAATGATACTTGTTCATATTTTTTGGCTTTTTTGATATAACAATCTTCATTCAGTTTGATATTATCACTTTTTTTTACTGATTCTTTTTCTTGCTCTTTTAATAAATACTCTTCTTTTTGTTTATTTACCAAATCTTCATAATAGTATTCAATTCGCTTAACTTTCTTATTCCCGTAATCAAATTCCCATTCTGATATACGTGCTAACTCATCTTTATAAATAAACCCACCATTACTATTTAACATTATTTGTTTATCATCATCAAATACAGGTTCCTTAAACTTCATTGAATCCATATTAATGATATTTATATCTAAAATCATCTTTATAATATCAAAAAAAATATTACTAGTAGTCATATTATTTTTATTTATAAAAAAATCCTTTACAATCATTTCTAAACGTATCTTTATAACTTCAACATTATCTTTTAATAGTTCAAGACCATAAATATTACAAAGTGCAACTATTGTGAAAAACTCTCGGTCTGATGCTTTATTATACATTCTAAATACTGTATCTAGTTTTCTACGTAATATTTCTACTAAAAAAATTCCTTCTCCAGCAGAGGTTTCAAGGTATCTTGATTGTATTTTCGATACTCCTCTTGGCAATAAGTCTAACATATCTCTAACTAACCATTCTGGTGTCAATACTTCTCCATGATTATTAACTCTTTCTCTTGACTTGATTTGTTCATAATTAGTAAGTAAACCTATATTATTTTTATTTGTCATTTTTTTATAATTCATTGGTCTATATTCACATACTTTCTTTTATCTAACTTATTTTAAGCTTAAATGAAACTATAATTTATATTAATTAGATCTTTATCAATTATATGTTACTTTCTTTCTATAAAATTTACAAGGGTATTATTTATAGTATAATATTTTAATTAAAATAATAATACTTCTATTAAATATAGAATTATGTAATTTAATATATAAATATATCTTCTCTTCGATCCTATAAATACCAGCTTGTGATAACGAAGCGAAGATTTTATTGTAATCATCATACAAAAATAACCTAACTTCTCGATACCAAATAAATAAACTCTCTGTGCCTAAAAGGATTGCACAAAAAAGCTAATGTACTACATTAACAAAACGTGGATGAAGGTCAACAAAGTAAATAACGTAAATAAACCTAAAAACAAAATGTACAGGGTATTTGGCGACGAGACAATGAATACTATAACAAAAGCTACCAACACATATGAACGTATAATATACGTAGTAGACTTGATATGGAATATGATATTTACGAAGTATTTTAGAAGCTAATAATTTAATTGCGTTGTTGATTAGTCAAAGGACCACTGCCGTATGCCTTCTTTAAAATAAGAAAGCTACTCTTATATAAACGGCTACTATCAATAGTTTAATATATTTCGTATACTCAAGATTTTGAGTTGGGAATTATATTGAAAATCCTTTTGAGCACTCTCTTTCGCTCAAAAGATTGCAACGTAACGCTCGATGATGATAGCCAAAACATGGATTTAAAGCTATTTTAGAAAAACAATTATGTACAACACTATAAATAATAATTAAAGAATTTAACAGACAGCTTAAAAAGGTAATCAAAACAAAATCCACTTTTCCATCAGGTGAATAGCTTCTAAAAACGCTTTACTTAGCAGGCCAAAACATAATGAAAAAGTGGACTATGAGATATAGAAATTTGGATAGTATTTATAACCAACTATCTATATTCTTTGATGGCATAATATAAATTTAAAAAAATCTATATTCAGATTTTGTTGAAGGATAAGTACTTTTGAAAAATTACATATACTTCACTAGATTTAGTTTTACCATTTTTGAATTAAATATCCAAAATATGAATAATTAATTCAAACTTACAAATATTATTATTAAATTACATTGCTATAGAACAGCGAAATTACTCTAAAGAACAGATTAATTTACACTTTCCGAAGGAATATATGAGTCATACGTTTGTTAATTAATTTTTATTTTTTTACTTTCCAATTTATAGGGTGCAATTCACACTTTTTATTACTTTTTTATCAAAAACTCCCTCTAGCCCTGATTTTTTTACTCTCTCTGATATTAAATCTTTATCAGTAGTATAAAATCCAAGTTCATTCATTCTTTTAAAGTATAAACTTCCTGCAAATGTGAATCTAAGCTTCTTTCCACCCTCTTGACTCATTTTTTTGTTGGAATATGATATGAAGTCACCTATTAAGATATTGTCTGGTAGTTGTAGTAGATACATTCCTATAGATTTTCTGGCAGCATTATGACCGGCAAGACTTCCAGTACATATTGCTTCTGTATGCCCTACATAAAATCCTGATTTTTCACCTGCTACAAATAAATTACCTATTCCCTTAGCCCTCATATAATTATCTCTTGGAGCAACAGATAAATATCTTATAGAGTTTGCCTTTCCTCCAGCGTATGGATCTACTATTATTGCATTTTCAAATCCCGGGATACTTCTTAACTTTTCTAAATTATAAAACGGTGCCATTAACTTAGCGTGACCTGTATCAATCAACACTACATTTTCTGAGAACTCTGGTAGGTTGTATTGCTGACACACTTTTATGTCTAGCTTTTCTGCATTTACTAATTCATCCGGTAATGGCACCACTGAACATCCATTTTCATTTAGTTGTTTTTGTATTTCTTCACTTAAAGATTCTTTCAGTAATTTCATAGAACCGCTAAATGCCCCATATTCGTCGTTTTTTCTTTGGCCTATCATATCCTCTATTTCGCATCTTGAAGTTATACTTACTCTTCCTCCAAAGGCCGGACATCTTAGTACACACATTGCACATCCATTTCCATATTTTGTACAATTGCCCATAGGTCCTGACGAACCTGTTGTTTCAACAAACGCATCTGCTTCTAATTTTTCTCCATCTTCTAATATAACTTTTTTTATATTATTATCTTCTAACTCAACATCGACTACTCTACTAAAAAACCTTACTTCTATTCCCATATCTAATATCATATCTCTTACAGGTTTTTCAATTTTAGTTACATTATATATTGTCGCATGTTTGTGTCCTGGAAAGTCTATGTCTTTATGAGTACTATATTTATCAGTTAATTCAAATAATTCTTTTGCTCCTAATACTATAGCCTCTTCTGTTGCTGTGTACCTTCCATTGTTTCTCATTATTCCTCCAACATTTCCAAGTCCTAATAACAAGTCTGTTCTTTCTAGTATTGTGACTGATGCTCCAGCCTTTTTAGCTGATATAGCTGCAGCACATCCAGCCCATCCTCCCCCAATAATAATAACTTTAGACATTAAGTCTCCCCCCTATTACAAAATTGAAGCTTTTAAAATTTTTCTAGAATCAACCTGAGATTTACATGATTTTACTTGTTCTCCATCTAGTGCTATAGTACAAGCTCCACATACTCCTTCCCCACAGCAAATTAAATTATTATTTGATATAACAAGCTTAATATCCTCGCTTACTGAGTCTACAGTATTCATTACAAGTCTATTAAAACCATTGCATCCGCTACTATATACTAATTTTACATCTTCTCTGTTTAAATAATCTCTCAGGAATTCCCTCTCTTCATCTAAATCCATATTTATAGGATTAATTTTAACACCTAGATTAGTTATTTTATCTATAACATTATCTAAAATTACTGCCTGGTTATTTATAAATGCTCTTATAGTATTATTATTCCTTAGTAGATTTTTTATGATGTTTATAGAGTTTACTTGAGATAATCCATTTAAAACTACAACACAATTAGAGTTTGAAGTAGTCTTTATATCCTTTATTCCAAATACACCATTAAAATATGGCCCTTTTACCCATACTTCATCATGTCCTATTACCGACTTTGTCTTTATCCCTTCCGTTCTAATAATAACCTCTATGGAACTATTTTCTAAATCAACATCCATAACTGATATAGGTGAATTAAACATGTCTTGTTTTTTCTCTTTACCTTTTAAAAGAACATATGATCCCGGAGAGCATAAATCTCTTATCATAAATTTTGGTACCTGTATTTTTAATAGATAAAGATTTTTTGAAAGTTCTTCTTTTTCATATACACTACATAAATACTCTTTTCTTTCATTCATTGGAGAATTTTTACTACGTTCTACTTCATTATAAATACATACCCCTTGCCACATACAATTACAAACTTTTTCACCTCTTATTAAGCTACATTTTATACAATCCCCTGAGTATGCAAGGTGACACGGACAGTACTCACTCCCTGCATCTGCACATAATTGATAATTTAACCTCTCCAAGTTATCCACTTCCTTAAAATGATATTTTTCAATTGTCTAAACCGTATAGTATTAATTTATTATTTTTAATCTATTTTGTTACATATATCACTTGAATTTATCAATACAATCAAAGACTACAAAAATAAAGTGGAAAAAGTAGAGTAGTTTTGAATATATTAATATAAATATATTTTTAATTTATTACAGGAGCGAATTTAATATGGCCAATATATTTCTTTTTTCTAAAGATCATTTAATTCTTCTTTTGATTTTTTCAATGTTTTTATACATATGCCCTAAGCTTACTAAAAATTTACTTCCATATAGTTATCTAGTTGAAAAGATAATATGCTCATTGATAATTCTAGAGATAATATCTCAACAACTTTCATTATATTACCAAGGTAATTATAGTGTATTAACATCTTTGCCAATTGAAATCAGTCGGTTTAGTGCATACATATGTTTGTTGATATTATTATATAAACAGTACCATCTATTTAACGTATTTTTCTCTTGGAGTATAGCTTGTTCGTTAGGTGAATTGATTTTATTTAAAAATCCACCTTACGAGTTTCCTAATTTCAGTTTCTTTCTGTATTTAGCATCTAAATGTTTGCTGATATATGCTGCCGTTTATATGGTAGAAATTAGAAAATTCAAAATCAATAAATATGCTATCAGAGATAATTTTATAATGTGTTTCATATGTTTTTCATTTATATTTATGTTGAATAATTTTACACTTTCAAGTTACCCATATGCTTTTTCAAACTATGATTTGACTAGTGTTTTAGTATTCATCATAATAACTACTGCTACCTATATACCTATTTTTATATTCAAGGCAAGAGATTTAAACTTCAAATTCAATAGACGCAGTAGATAATATAAAAATAAAATAGACCTAGATAAAGTTCTAATATTTTAAACTTCATCTAGGTCTATTTACATTTATAAGTATTATTATTTATAAGTACTATTTACCCTCAGCTAAATAGTATAAGGTTCTTACAGCTTCACCTGTAGCACCCTTGTACTTGTATCCTTCTGTTTTTTCTACTACACTTGGACCAGCTATGTCAATATGTACCCAAGGAGTATCTCCTACGAATTCTCCTACAAATAAACCAGCTGTTATACATCCACCTTCTTGACCTGGTGCATTTTTAAGGTCAGTTTCATGACCTTTGATCATTTTTTTATATTCATCAAATACAGGCATCTTCCATATTTTCTCTCCTGATTTTTGTGCTGCAACTTCTACCTCTTTATAAAATTCTTCATTGTTTGTAACAACAGCACTAGCTATTGTTCCAAGAGCAACTATTGCAGCTCCTGTTAAAGTAGCGACGTCCACAACTTTATTAGCCTTTTCATTGTTTATTATGTAGTAAACTGCATCAGCTAAAGTTAATCTTCCCTCTGCATCCGTATTTCCCACTTCTATAGTTTTCTTTGCCATAGAATTTATTATATCACCTGGCTTGTATGCTTCTCCAGATATGGAGTTCTCACATGCAGCTATAACACCGACTACGTTTTTATTTAATTTTTGATTTGCTATGGCACACATAGCTCCTATTACACTAGCACCTCCAGCCATGTCTGTTTTCATATCAAACATAGATGAGCGTGATTTTATACAATATCCTCCTGTATCATAAGTAATTCCCTTGCCAACTAGTCCTAAAATTTCTTCGTTTTCCTTATCTGCAAAGTATCTCATAACTATAAATCTAGGTTTATTACTAGAGCCTCTTGCAACAGATAGGTATGCTTCCATTCCCAAGGCTTCTATCTTACCCTGTTCATATACCTCAACCTCAAATCCATATTCCTCTCCTAATCTTATTGCCTCATTTGCCAATGTCTCTGGATATATAACATTTGAAGGTTCATTTACTAAATCTCTAGCTATTATAGTAGATTTTGCCATAATTTCAGCTCTTTTTAATTGTTCTGTAGCATCTATATCAGAATATAAGTTTACATTTTCTATAATACCATTACACTTTTCACTTTTATATTTATCAAATTTATAATCACCAAGCAAAATTCCTTCTGCAAATGCACCAATGTTTTCTTGAGTTAGATTAAGGTTTATTATATCTAGATTTTTTCCCTTATCCTTAGCTATATTTTTTGCTTTTCTAGATAAATTTCCCCCTAGAACTCTTAGCTTTTCGTTATTTAGATCTTCTCTTCTTCCCATTCCTACTAGGAATATGTCTATCAAATTATCGTTGATTAAGACTTTAGAAAGTTCAAATTTTCCATACTCTGCATCAAAATCATTGGCTATAATTTCTATTTCCTCGATATCTGTATTTATTTTCTCTTCTTTAAATAAACTAACTGCTAATATATTGCTATTTAATCTTTCTAATTTGTTTTCTATACATCTTATTTTCAATTTTATCCCCCCGTTATTATTAGACTTTAACTATTTTTACTGTATTATTTTAAATTTCTCATTCTATATCTTTATTTAATAGTTGGTTACATTTTTCATTCAATGTATTTACTTATAATTGGTTACATTATACTATAACGTGTATCTTATTCCAACTCAATTTTATCCATTAAAAATAGTTTAAACTTAGAAATCCTACTTACTTTTTGCATTCACTATTTTTTTTAGTTAAATTTTGAATTTTTTCTATAACTCTAGGAGTAACAGCCAATATATTATCTACTATATTTATATTATCATCCAAGCTCATTACCCTTGTTTCTCCATCCTCTACTACCACAAATGCAACTGGTTGTACTGAAATTGCTCCTCCACTTCCACCTGCAAAGTTTGTATCTGTTTTTTCTTCAATATTCATAGTATTTCGTTTTGAATTGTCATACCCTTTTGAATACTCTCCTCCACCTATTCCAAAACCTATTGTCACCTTTGATATAGGTACAATTACTGTGGTATCAGTCTTAATAGCATCTCCTACTATTGTATTAGCGTCTATTGAACCCTTTATAGTTTCAAGAGTTGTCTCCATAAGCTTTTGTATTGAACCTGTTGCCCTCATTATTTGCAACCTCCTTATTATTTTTATTTATTTTTTTTATAACTATAAACACTAGTATCAAATTTCTTATTTTAGGTCTTATATGTACCTTAATATTTGCAACCAAATAGTCTTTAGTAAAATCCGGTAGCACATTTAAGTATATTTTTCTAGGATTTATTATGGAAATTATATTTCCATATATAAAATTAATGAATACGTATATGAATGATGTAAAACCTACGTTGCTATTTCCAAACTCTATATCTGAATAAAGGTCGTATACCTCTATTTTTCTTATAAATCTATAAATTTCTTGAATGTCCTCAGCCCTTAGTTTTTTGTTGAAATGTCTTTTTTTGCCTCCTCTTTTTTTAATTTTTTTTGTTTGTTTAGGTGGGTAAAGTTGTCTATTTATATCTATTAAGTTAAGTAATAATCTTGTGTTTAGCTTGATCTTTATATCATTATCTTTAATTCTTATGGTCAATACAATATTTGCAACTAATGCAAAAAATCCTACTATTATTATCAAAAGTATCAATACCATGAAAAAAATATAATTTCCAGTAAGTATTCCATTATTTTTCATACTTATATTATCATCTAAAAAACAGTTATTTATACTAAGATTTTCACTCAATTTAGATAATATTCTAAAACTACTAAACCTCTTATTTAGTTTTAACAAAAAAAGAAGCACCTTTTAAACAGATGCCTCTTTAGATTATTTTCTATTATATTTTTATATAAATATATTTAATATTATAAGTTCTACAAATCCTACTGCCCATACTATTGTACTAGCTATAGAGTATACTCTTATTTGCTCTTTTACCTCTGTAACTCCTAATGTTCTATTTACAACCCAGAAGTATGAATCATTGAAATGAGAGAATACTAATGATCCTATACAAGCTGATAATACTGCTATCTCTGGACTTAATCCAAGACTTGCCATCATAGGAGCTGTTACAGATGCTGCTGTTGTCATTGCAACAGTACCACTCCCTTGTATTAATCTAACTATTGAGGCTATTGCAAATGGTATTATAAATGCTGGCAATGGTGTTTGAGCTATCAACGATGCTATATAATCTCCTGCACCACTATCTCTTATTATCATTCCTAATGCACCACCTGCACCTGTAACTAGCATTATTACTCCTGCAGATTTTATACCTTTTTCCATTACAGTTGTTATTTCTTTCTTATCATACTTTGCTCCAAGTCCATATATAGATATTATTAATCCTATTGCAACTGCTATAACTGGAGAACCAAAGAACTTAATATATTCAACTAATGACCCCTCATAACCCATTTGTGTTACTACTGTATTTATTAGTATTAATACTATCGGCGCAACTATCGGCATAAAGGCCATCATACCTGATGGTAACTTTTCGTTTTCATCTATTAACATTTCTGTTGTTTTTGCTTGGTTAAATTCTGTAGTATACCCTTCTCCATCTTCTGTTGGTATTCTATACATTTTCTTACCTAAATACTTTGCATATGTAAGTCCTGCTAAAGTCATTGGTATTGCACATATTATTCCTAATAATAACACTGTTCCTACGTTTGCACCATATATACCTGCAACTCCTACTGGTCCTGGTGTCGGTGGTACTAATGAGTGAGTTATAACAAGTCCTAGTGCTAATGATAGACCTAATGATATAACTGATTTTCCTGTACTTCTAGATATTGATTTTGCAAGGGGAGATAGTATTACAAACCCTGAATCACAGAATATTGGAATAGATACCAAAAATCCTGTTATAGCTAAGGCTAATTCTTCTCTACCCTTCCCAAGTTTTTTTACAAATATTTGAGCCATTTTTTTTGCTGCTCCTGATACCTCAAATATTTCTCCCATCATTACACCAAATCCTATTATTATACCTATACTTCCTAAAGTATTACCAAATCCTTTGGTTATACTGTTTACAACTTCTGTCGCTGGCATACCACCTATAAGTCCTGTTACTGATGCTGATATTATCATAGCTAAGAATGGATGCATCTTAGTCTTTAACATCATAAGTATTAACAGTGCTATTCCTACTCCAAGTCCTAATAGTATTTGAGGACCTGATACAGTTATTCCTTCCATAATTTAAACCCCTCCTATGTCAAATTTTATTTTTTGAAATTCGGCGCATATTCTGCGGCTAGCCTTATTGCTTCTTCTAAACTTATCTCATCAGCTATATTTTTACCAGCTATATCAAATGCTGTCCCATGATCCACTGATGTTCTTAAAAACGGCATATTATTTGTTATAGATATTGTTCTATGGAAATCTACTGTTTTAGTAGCTATATGACCTTGGTCATGATATAAAGATAATACTGCATCGTATTTGCCCTGTAATCCAAAGAAAAATACTGAATCTGCTCCTATTGGCCCTACTACATCTATACCTTTTTCTTTAGCCCTTTGTATTGCTCTTTCTATTTCTCTTTCCTCATCTCCAAACAAACCATGCTCTCCACAATGAGGGTTAAGTCCTGCCACTGCTAATTTAGCATCTTTTATACCCAAGTCCTCTAAAGCTTCTTTTGATCTTACTATAAAATCGTACATGTTTTCTTCTTTTACTAAGTCACATGCTTTTCTCAAAGATATATGTCTGCTTAGGAAAAAGACTCTTAAATTGTGTACTTGAAACATTGTCAAAGGATTATGTGTTTTAGTTAAGTCTTCTAATACCTCTGTGTGCCCTATATAAGGTACTTTTGCTGCTTTAAATGACTCTTTGTTTATTGGAGTTGTCGCTATTGCATCTAATTTTTTATCCATGGCAAGTTCTATTGCCTTTTCTATATATTCAAATGCAGCCCTTCCACACATTGCACTTACTTTTCCATATTCAAACTTATCCATTTCTATATTGTCTAAATCAATTAAGTTTAAAGTGCTTGTATTGTAATTTCCATCTTCTACATTGTCTATCACATTAATTTTTAAATCTAAATCACATAAATCTATCGCTTTTTGTATTACTTTTTTATCCCCTACTACTACTGGGTTACAATAGCTATTTGTACTTCCCTTTATTATTGATTTCACTACTATTTCAGGCCCTATTCCTGCTGGATCTCCTAGTGGTATTCCTATATATGGTTTTTCCATTTTTTCTTCCTCCTTCTATTGTCATAAAGTTTACTTAACATAATATTGAGTTGATATTTTAGTTAATAAATAATCTATACACATTGATAGTGTTTCTTTTTCTCCTATAAGTCCGCCCTTTGTAACTGCAGGCATATTAGGATATTTACCGCCTATAAATCTTCCATATACCGCCAGAGGTATAACTTCATCTTTTATATCTATTCCCTCTACATTTAACCTCTTCATAACCTCCATAGTTACATCCCCACCGCTTGTGTATAATGCGCCTATTGATGATTTTGATTCTAGTAGAGCTAATTCTGTTATTTTTGCAAGTCCCTTGTTTATTTTTACAGATATGGACTCTTCATCTATATTTAACTCTTTCGATAGTTCTGATAGATTTAACACTTCATCTTCTCTAGTTGTAGTAGCTATACCTAATATGTTAGACTTATTATCATTTAATTTTTCTTTGATTATATCCATAACCCTATCTATTTCTTGTTGGTGTAACTTATCATTTATAAGTTTTTTAGCATCTACTTTAACTAGTTGGGGTGATTTACTTACAACTAAATGTTCTATCTGACCTATTGTTGTCTTTGATACACTTCCTATTGCAAAAAATACTTTTTTACCTTGTTCTAAAAAAGAGCCGCCCCAGTTTTCATTCATTAAACTTTTTGTGTATGGTCCTGGGTCCACTGCGATTATTTTTAGTTTACTTAGTTTAGATGCCCTAGCTATAGTATCGATATCTTCATTTGTTACAGCATCTATTACAATTATTCTGTTTCCTTTTTTGCTTAAACCTACTATTTTTTCACTTAAATTAACTTCTCCCTGCATTACTTCGTTTATTCCGATTTCATCTATATTGTATTTTGTTTGCTTTTTTATTATTTCAACTATTTTTGAATTATCGACGGGACACTTTGGATCCTTCGCTGCCAGAGTTTTTTCTAAAGGTATAGAGTTTACTAATAAAAATCCACCTATAGATATTCTTCCTGAATCTGGGTATGATGCTACTACTATAGCTATACTATCTTCTATACTATCTAGAACTGCATCTATTTCCGAACCTATATTACCCCTTAATGTACTGTCTACCCTTTTTGTGTACATTGGATTTTTATATTTTACACGATCAACTTCATTTTTAACACTTTCATAAGCCTGACTACTTGTTACACCTCTACTATCTGTACTTACCGAAACTACATCATATTTATCCATACTTTCATCATTTAGTAAGTTTGAATCTATAAAACTTGAACATTTGTATCCTTCTTTAGCTAATAAAACACTTGTAGCATTAGCCCCTGTAAGGTCATCTGCTATTACATATAACTTCATCTTTTTCCTCCATTAATCTAAACTAATTTTAAGGTTACTCCACTTTCTTCAAGATTGTTTTTTAGATTTTTATCTATATTGTCATTTACTATAACTAAGTTAAAATCAGCTAAATCACATATCTTGCAAAAACTTTTCTTGTTAAATTTAGAGTCATCACTTACTAAAACCTTATATTCAGCTGCATTCATCATCGCCTGTTTGATTTTTACTTTTTCGCTTGTAAACGTAGATAGTGAAAACTCCTTGTTTATTGCGCCAGCCCCTACAAAGCATACGTCTGCATTTATACTATTAAAAAAGTCTACTGATGTGTTGTCTACACAACATCCAACTTGTGATTGTACCCTTCCGCCTGAGCAATATACCTCTATATTTTTGTACTTCATAAGATATGCAGCTATTAGTATATCTGTAGTTATTACCTTTAGATTTTCTTTATGGACTAATTGTTTTGCAATTTCCATGCAAGTGGTTCCAGAGTCTAGTATCACTATTACATTATCTGATACTAGGCTTGCTGCTTCTTTTGCTATAGATTCTTTTTGTTTTATACATATTTTTTCTTTTTCCTCATATGTAACTTCCGGTACGATGTTAGAATCTACTACTGCACCACCAAATACCCTTGTTATAAAACCTTCGATTTCCATTTTATCTAGGTCTCTTCTTATAGTAATTGGCGATACTTTGCACAGCTTTGATAACTCATTTACTGTTGCATTTTTATGATCAAGCAAGTAGTTGTATATTGTTTTATGTCTTTCAATTTGAAACATTTTACTTCCTACCCCCTCTTTATATATTTTTATTTATGTTCATTTATGTTTGTTATCGTTCTTTTATGTTCGTTTATATTTATATATTTACATATTTCATGTCATATTGTCAATATTTTTGTTTATTTATGTTCATTTGTTTATAATTAAACAAATTCTGTTTTTATAAAATACATGTCACTTCCACTTTTAGTTGTCTCTGTATATATTTTTAATATCAACGTTTTTTTGCACACAAATAAGGAAGCATAACTTTAACCATTTTTAATAGTTTAAATTTATGCTTCCTTAAAATATCCATATATATTCTAAGATTAATATATATTTTTATTATATATCTTTTAAATAGTTTCACTTTCTTCGTAATCTTCAATAGGCGGTAGATCGCTTAATTTTTCTATATTTAGTAACTTTAAAAATTCATCCGTAGTTCTATATATTATAGGTTTACCTATCTTGTTAAGCCTTCCAGCCTCCATTATAAGATCATTGTCGCAAAGGGTCTGAATAACCTTGTCACATTTGACCCCTCTTATATTCTCTATTTCAACCTTTGTTATTGGTTGTTTGTATGCAATTATAGTTAATGTCTCTAAAGTTGCCTGACTTAGAGTTTTTTTCTTTTTTGGTTCTAAAACTTTCTTTATAAAAATTGAATAGTCTTTATTTGTACACATTTGGTACTTATTTTCTAATTTAACTATTTGTATTCCTCTATTATTTTCTTTGTATTCTTCTATAAGTGAATTTAACATAAATTCTATTTCTTTTGCTGAAAGTTCTTCATTTATTATATAATTAAGTTCTTTTATACTTATAGGCTCTCCATAAGCAAACATAATAGATTCTATAATATACTTTATCTCTTCTCGCTTCATTTTAATACTCCAAGTTTTTCTTTATTAAAATATCATCAAAAAATATATCTTGTTCAACAGAGATTTCTTTTGATTTTATAAGTTCAAGTAAAGATAAAAATGTGGCTATTATTTCATCTTTTTCATATGTACTTATAATATTTTTAAATTTAATTTCTACTTTTTCTTTTATTATATTTCTTATATAACCAATCTTCTCTTCTACTGAAACTACTCTACCTCTTACTATTTTATTTAGCTTATTATCAGTTTTTTCTTCGTCTTCTTCAATCTTTTTAACTTTTAGTATATGAGGAAGTATGTTCTTTATTGCTTCTATTGATATCTCCTCTAAATCTAGGTTATCATCTATTATTATTTCTTCTTTTCTTCTATAGAATACTTCTCTTGTGTAATCTATATTTTCTTTTATCTCTTGTGAAGCTAGTTTAAACTTTTTGTACTCTTCTAGTCTCTCAATAAGTTCTAGTCTTGGATCCTCTTCTTCGTCATCTTTTTGTTTATACAGTAAATATCTTGATTTAATTTCAAGAAGCTTAGATGCCATAGTTATAAACTCACTAGTTATCTCCAAATCCATCTTATCCAACATTTCTAAGTACTGTAGGTACTGCTTTGTTATTTCAATAATAGAGATGTCTTTTATTTCGATTTTATGTTTAGATATCAAATCATACAGTAAATCCAGTGGTCCTTCGTAAACCTGTAATTGTATATTATATTTCATATTAATTGCCTCTTTTACTCTATATAAGAATTCTCTTATGCAAATAAACTAACTATTGCCCATAATACAGTTTGTATTGGCGCTAATATATAACCATACACACCTGTAATTAAGACAACTATAAATATTATATTGCTATAACTTTCGTACTTATATACATATTCATTCCACTTATATGGTATAAAAGTTGATACAACTCCCCAACCATCAAGAGGTGGTATTGGCAGCAAGTTAAATGCAGCAAACCCTAAGTTATAAATCATTGTTGCGTATGCTATTTCATTAATTGCATACATTTTTACATATTTATTAATTGTTATACACACTATAGCCATAAGTAAATTGCATACTACTCCTGCAATAGATACTAAGAAGTTTCCTAATTTATAATTTTTAAAGTTATTAGGATTAACTGGCACCGGCTTTGCCCAACCTATACGAAGAATTAAAAGAGATATAAGACCAATTGGGTCTACATGCCTAGCAGGGTTTAGTGTCATTCTCCCATGCATCTTTGCGGTGTCATCTCCTAGTAAATGGGCAGAATAAGCATGCCCAAACTCATGAACTGATATAGCTACTGCTATTCCTACTAGACTAACTAGTACATTGCTTATATTTAACATTTTTTCTCTCCTAATAAACATTTTATTACTATTATACCAATTTATAATGTCATAATCAAAATTTTTATATTTAATGTCTATAAATTATACTTTAAAACAAAGAAAAGAAGTCCTTAGACTCCTCTTCTTTGTGTTTATTAAATCATATTATCTATTACTCTTTGAAGCATCTTTAGGTAGCCTGCTTTATTTATATCTTTTTGGTTAACTAGTTCTAACTCTCCTACAAGCTTTTTATCATTATAAACTTGAACTTTTCCAAGAACACTACCTTTTTTTATAGGGAGATCGTAATTTTCATTTAAGTTTACTTTTTTAGTAAATTTTCTATTGGCACCTTTTTTTAGAAGTACTGATAAATCATCTTTTGCTACTAGACTAACTTTTTCATCCTCAGCCTTATCTAGATTAAGCTTGGCTATATCTTCGCCTTTTTTGCATATCTTTACACTCTCATAATTTGCAAATCCATAGTTTAATATATTAGAGGCATCTTTAAATCTTTCAGGTGATGTTTCTGCCTTAAGTGTAACTGCTACTAAATGAGTATCTCCTCTTTTTGCAGATGCTGATAAACAGTATTTTGCTTCTTGGGTAAATCCTGTTTTAACCCCTGTAGCTCCTTGGTAATGTTTTACCATTTTGTTTGTATTTGCAAGTCCTATAGTAGACTGTTTTTTGCCAACTACCACTTGATCCATCCATGTTGTTAAATACTTGCTTATCATTTCGTGTTTCAATAATTCTCTAGACATTATAGCTATATCATTAGCCGATGTATAGTGATTATCTACTGGCAACCCGTTTGTGTTGACAAAATGAGTATCTTTCATACCTAATTCTTTTGCTCTGTCGTTCATCATATCCACAAAACCTTCTACACTTCCGGCTATATACTCAGCCATGGCTACACAGGCATCATTTGCTGATGCAACTGCTATCCCTTTTAATAGTGTATCTACTTTTTGCGTTTCTCCTGCTTCTAAGAATATCTGACTTCCACCCATACTTGATGCTTCCTCACTAATTTGTACCTCATCTTCTAGTTTGATTTTTCCCTTTTCTAATGACTCACATATAAGTAACATGGTCATTACTTTGGTTACACTAGCTGGTGGTAATTTTTCGTGTGGATTTTTTTGATAAAGAACCTGTCCACTATTTACATCCATTAAAATTGCTGATTTAGATGATATATTTAATGGAGCTTTTTCTTTATCACTCGCAAAAGCCAAATTAGCTGGAGTGGCTATAAGTAAAAAAGATAATGCCATACTTATAAACTTCTTCATCATTGTCACCTCTTAACTTTTATTTTAAATTATTCTTTCACTTTGCTCTATTTTTTATTCGAAACGTCCTAGTATATTTGGTTTGCATGAATATACCTCCTAATTCTATGATAGTTAATTTTATATTTTTAAAATATCTATTATTTAGTTTTTACTACTATTAACTCATTATGATTGGTATGTTTATACAAAATTTAAAAATATACTTTAAGCTAAGAATAGTTTCCTACCTGCCTTAGTTTATTACTAGCTTTATTAGTTTGCGATTTATCGACTTAATATATACATAAATAGAGAGGATATTTAAAGCCCTCAGTTATAACACTAAGGGCTTTAAAATTTCTATTAATATAAACTTGTATCGTGTTCTATTTCTATAATCTCTGCATCTGTATTCTCTTCTACAAAACTTATTATATTTTCTAGTATTGAATCTGATTGTGATTGACTTAAAGATATACTACAGACTCCTATTGTTATTAATTGGTGTATGTCTTGATTTTCTATTTCTGATACAGAAACGTTAAATTTATTTTGTAGCTTTTTTATAAGGCTCTTTACTACCATTCTCTTTTCTTTTAAAGAGTGTACCCAGTTTGCCCTTAGATTGATTTTTATAACTAATACTCTCATAGTTAACTACTTAAATTGCCTTTCTGATATTATTTATAGTGAAGCTTTCTTTATATTATATCTTTCCCAAAATTTATTATTTATATTACTTATCTATAGTCTTTTTCTACTGCATCAGCTATTATTTTATTTATATTATTCATCATTTGAGCAAACTTTTCTTCACTGTCTAAATAATTAGATACCTTTATATTATTAGCAACCTTTTTTTGTATTGTCTCTAGCTTTCTAACCATTTTCTTGTCCAACTCTTTACCTTTAATTGCTAAACCCTGAATATAAATTTGCATATCTCTATACTCTTTCAAAAGTTCCTCAGATTTCTTGTCATTCTTTACATCTTTCATATTTTTTCTAAAACTTTTATACTCCTTGCTTCCCTTTATTTCACTAGCCAACTTAGTTGCAGTATCGTATACCCCCATAGCAAATCCCCCTTACTAAATTTAAATCTTTCTTAATGTCAAAAATCTAAAAAAGATTGAATATATTAAATTATATTCAATCTTTTTTTATAATGACTAATAAATCATATTCTTTTTTATTTATTATACTTCCATAATTATAGGAAGTATCATAGGATTTCTCTTAGTTTTTTGGTAAAGGTATTCTTTTAAATTTTCTTTTATATTATTCTTTAAATAAGCCCACTCTTTTATGTTCTTATCTTCACATTCTTTTAAAACTTGCTTTATTATGGCTTTAGCTCCATCCATTAAATCCTCTGATTCTCTCACATAAACAAACCCTCTAGATATTATATCTGGGCCTGCCAGTACTCTACCCTCTTCTTTTGAAATAGTTACAACTACTATCATAAGACCATCCTCTGATAAGTGTTTTCTATCCCTTAGGACTATATTTCCAACATCTCCAACACCTAAACCATCGACTAGTATATTTCCTGTCGGTATACGGCCACTAACTCTAGCACTATTTTTATCTAACTCTAAAACATCTCCTGTTTGCATAACAAATATATTTTCTTCGTTCATACCTAATTCTTGAGCTATTTCAGAGTGTTTCTTTAACATTCTATATTCTCCATGAGCTGGCATAAAGAATTTTGGTCTTACTAATCTGTGCATAAGCTTTAATTCTTCTTGACATGCATGACCTGAAACATGTATATCTGCATCGTCATATACTACTTCTGCACCTTTTTCAAATAAAAAGTTTATTACTTTTGATATAGATTTTTCATTCCCTGGTATTGGGTGTGCTGATATTATAACTAAGTCGCCACTTTTAATTTCTACTTTTTTATGATCTGAACTAGCCATTCTAGCAAGAGCTGACATCGGTTCTCCTTGTGATCCAGTTGTTATTAATACCAACTCATGATCTTGGTATTTTCCAATATCATTTAAGTCAATTAGCATATCATCTGGAATTTCTAGGTAACCTAATTCCTTAGCTACACTAACCACATTAACCATTGATCTACCTGATATAGCTACTTTTCTATTAAAATGTCCCGCTGTGTTCATAATTTGTTGTAATCTGTGTATATTAGAAGCAAACGTAGCAACTATTATCCTACTATTTTCTGCTTTTCTAAATAAATCATCTAGCCCTACTCCAACAGTTTTTTCTGACATAGTAGAACCTGGTCTTTCCGCATTAGTACTATCCGCTAACATTAAAATAACGCCCTTTTCACTTAGTTCACAAATCCTATGCATGTCCATAACATCTCCACTTATAGGTGTTAAATCTATCTTGAAGTCTCCTGTATGGTATATTATTCCCTCGTCTGTGTGAACAGCTATTGAGCAGGCGTCCGGTATACTGTGGTTGTTTCTTATAAATTCTACTTCCATATTATCAAGCTTTATAACTTGTCTAGGGTCTACTACATTTAGCCTAACATTATTCATCTTGTGTTCCTTTAACTTAACTTGTATAAGTCCTATACTAAGCTTAGAACCATAGATTGGAACATTTATCTTCTTTAGAACATACGGAAGTGCTCCTATATGATCTTCATGGCCATGTGTAATAAATATACCCTTAATCTTATCTCTATTTTTTACCAAGTAAGTTATGTCCGGTATAACTATATCTACCCCTAACATCTCGTCTTCTGGAAAACTAAGCCCCGCATCTATAACAATTATCTCATCCCTATATTCAATAACGGTCATATTCTTACCGATTTCTCCAAGTCCACCTAAAGCCATTACTTTTATCTTGTTGACATTCTTTTTTAACAATTGCCTCATCTCCTCTTGTCTATTAAATTTTCAAGTTAAACACGTCCTATAATTTAAATTAATATCAAATCACGCACTCTTTACCAGTTATTATCATTGTATCATAATTTTTATTATAATTTAAGCCATATTTAAAATACATTTAACGTATTATTTTGACAAACTTATACTATTCTGATATTCTCTAATATATTAATTCTTGTTTATAAGTTTCTATAAAGTGATATTCTATACTAATTACATTAATAAGTATAGCTTTATTGTAAATACTCAAACAGAAGTTTTTTCATATTAAGGAGGATATATGCGCGGTAAAACCCACTGTACAATAGGTATATTAGCAGCTATACAAGCTTCCATACTTTTTAAAATACCTATAAATGCATTAAATATATTTGTATCTGCTATTTTTTCGATACTTCCTGATTTAGATGAATCTAGTTCTATTGTTTCAAATTTTTTCCTCAAAAAAAATATTTCAAAATTTATATATAAGATATTAATATACGCTATTAATATTATTATTTTCTTTATATCTATAAGTATAAATGATAGCTTTTATTTAAGTGCTATAATAACATTTTTGTCTATAGTAATTATAGAATCAAAACTTACCCATAATGTTTTGAGAAAAATATTTCTATCTTTGATTTTTATACTTTTAGCAGGATGCTTGTACCTAATTAAAGCTCAAATATACCTTATTTTATTTATTTTAATACTTAGTATATTTCCCTGGCTTAAACATAGAAGCTTTTCACATAGTATTTTCTCAATTGGACTTATATATTTTATATTAAAGCAAATAGAACTACTATATAATATATCCCATTTATCATTTTTTGGTACACTTGGTTATTCAAGCCATATATTTTTAGGAGACCTATTTACAAAACAGGGCGTACCTTTATTTTACCCAATAAGTGACAAAAAAATTTCATTAGGATTTTTAAGAGTTGGAGGTTTCCTAAGCAATTTACTTGAAATCCTGTTTATATTGATATTATTATCACTTATAATATACTCGATTATCAAAGGTATTTAATGCTAAATACTATACATCCATATTATAAAAAAGAAAGTATACCCATCTAAGGCCTTAGACAAGTATACTTTCTCTTATTTTGTAAGTATATATTGTATCGTTATTGCTTAGTACTTATTTACAATCCTCACACAATCCATAAAACTTAACGTCGTGGTCTAGTATCTCAAAATTATATAGTTTCTGTATTTCACTCTCTATGCTATCTAATAAATCTTCTTTTGCTTCCATTATTTTGCCGCATTTTTTGCATATAAGATGGTGATGATTATGACTATCCTCTTTGTTCAAACAAATCTCATATCTTATACAACCATCATCTAAATTAAGTTTAGAAATTGCTCCTATTTCATCTAATAACTGCATAGTCCTATATA
The DNA here is from genome assembly GCF_900129815.1 of Asaccharospora irregularis DSM 2635. Lineage (GTDB taxonomy): Bacteria > Bacillota > Clostridia > Peptostreptococcales > Peptostreptococcaceae > Asaccharospora > Asaccharospora irregularis. Next base: position 132,432 of record NZ_FQWX01000002.1, on the reverse strand, counting down.
CAGTAGCTAGACCTATCTCTGGACAGTCCACTCTTACTAAATCATATATTTCCTCACTACTTAGATGAGTGTGATTATTTTTTAAGAGTATTTCTACAATAGCCCTCCTCTGAGGTGTAATTTTAAAACCAGTTTCCTTTAATTTATCTTTTAGTACATCTATCGTATTTTTCATAATATCGCCTCATTTTTCAATTGATAATCCTTTTTAATTATTGTAGTTGATAACAGCACTTTTGTCAATCTATTTCTATAACTTTGTTTTTTGAAGTAAAAAACACTATTTACTCGTAAATAAACTTTTTAAGATCACTTATATTTTTTTCTTTATCCCATTTAATTACAAACATACCATTTTCTTTTATTTTACCTTCTGATCTATACTCTCTTTTTGGAAACTCCATTTGTTCTATGTCATATCCAGCAAAATCATGAGCTATATATGCTAATTTCATAATTTTATCTATAGAAATATTAACTTTTACGTGTTTAATTAAACTTTTAGCTATAGCTGGATATGTTTTAATTGATGTATTAGATAATTTATGTGCTATGCTCGATAGTATTTCTCTTTGTCTTTGATCTCTATTATAAATAGTATCTATTTTTCTAATTCTGGCATATGCTAGAGCTTGATATCCATTAAGTGTGTGTTCTCCTGTAGTACTTATATATTCTATATTACCCTTTTTAGCGCTATCTAATCTATAACATGTTTCTATTACCTTATTTAAATGATTTATTTCTCTTTCATCTATAGATATATCTACTCCGTCTAGTATATCTACAATTTCAATAAATGATTTAAAATCTACTACTGCATAATCTTTTATATCTATATCGAAATTATCATTTATTGTTTTTAACAGTAACTTAGGTCCACCATAAGCATAGGCATGGTTCAGTTTTTCATATCCTTTATTTGGTATCATTACTAAAGTATCTCTTGTAAGAGATGTTAACTTTATAGACTTACTAGATTTGTTTATAGTTAGAATTATCATTGTATCAGATCTGGCTACTCCAGTTTCACCTTTGTCGTCTTCTCCTATAAGAAGAATATTATCTACTTTATTGTTTTTATCTTTTCCTTTGTCAAAAGAATAAACCTCTCTAGTTTCTAATACGAAAGAGGTAAAAATGAACATTATTAAAATTAAAATAAATTTTCTATTTTTCATTTTATCAACACCTTTTTCTAATTTAGTATCTATTTTTCCCTATACTCACTAAATTAAACTTATATATAACTATAAATATTATATATTTTGTATAATTATTTCTATTTTTACGCAAAAAGGGCGTCACACTATTTTTTAGTGCGACAACCCTTTTTAGATAAATAATATAATCAGATATTATTGCTCATCTTCTTCGTAATTTAATCCTTCTTCTTCCATTATTGCATTGTATACAGCAACTACAGTTTCATATTCATCGTCATTTTCTAAAGGAAGAAGTATGTCACCTTGTTCATCTTGGTCTATTCTAAATATTAATGCTTCTTCTGCTTCTTCATCATCTAAAGGCATCAATATAGCATATTCCTTTCCTTCCGCCTCTAACGTTAATATTATTTCAAATTGACTTTCTACACCATTTTCGTCTATTAAGTTAATTACGTTATCTTCCATATGATTCACCTCAAATTTTTATTTATTATTTATATTATATCTCATAAATATATAATTTTATATATCTTTTATAAATTTCTTTGCATATCTAAGTATCCTTGAAGAATTATTACTGCTGCCAACATGTCTATTACCTTTTTTCTTTTTTGTCTACTTACATCAGCCTCCAATAAAGACCTCTCAGCTGCCACTGTAGATAGCCTCTCATCCCAAAACTCTATTTCAAGACCAGTTTCTGATTTTAATAACTCACAAAATTTTATTACCTTTTCTCCTTGTGGTCCTAGTGTTCCATTCATATTTTTAGGAAGACCTGATACTATTTTGTTTACTTGTCTTTCAGATATTATAGATTTTAATTCCTCAATATCCTTTTTCTTGCCTACTCTTCTTACGGTTTTAACTCCTTGTGCAGTAAGACCCATTAAATCACTTACTGCAACTCCAATGGTTTTATCTCCTATATCTAGTCCCATTATTCTTCCATCTAACATATTTTTCTCCTTATTCTCTAACTACCTTATTTTTATAATTAAAATATATTTTCAATTACTTAATTATAAAATTAGTCAGGATAGTTTCCTGACTAATTTTAATTTATACATTAACTACTGTTTGTCCTCAAATATTATCATGTTTATACTCATTATTATAATAGGTATCAGTATATATATAGATGCTGTAGAAGCAGCTACTATACCCGAGTCATTTACCAAAAGAGTTACTATACATCCAACCATAGAAGCAACAAATCCCTTAAATATGACTGGATACCTGTCTGATATATTTTTAAAATGTTTAGATGGCTTAAATATAAGACCTGCTATTATGGCTATTCCAACAAGCAATATATTTACCCAAACACTAGTCTGTGCTAATTTTAAGTTCATTTGTATTTTTCTAGTAAACGTCTGTATTATAGCACTAGGCCCTTCTAATAGTATTTGATTTGTAAACACAGCTAAGTGAGATTCACTTCCAGATACTATATCTAATACAGCGAATAATACCACTACACCTACTGCCGCTAACCCAAGAAGTAAAAACTTCTTAAAATCTAATTTTACATCAAATATAAGTAATAAGAATAATAGATAAGCTACACATTCAGAAATAGCTCCACCTACATTTGCTCCCATTGAAGGATAGGCACTCACTATAAGTATTATACCCGAAAAAACTGCTACAAGCCACTTAGGTATTCTTTTATAATTTAGCAAGACAGCTAAGGAGAATATCGCACTAGCTATAGTTATTCCCTCATATTCATTACCTATTCCATAATATCTAGCACCAATTATGGCATCATAACTCATTATGTTATTTTGCATCAAGTAAGTTCCAAAAATAGAGTCAATAGTTATAAGTAATATAGTCAATCCCGCAAAGAATCCCATATGTTTTAAGTCATCTTTAAAGAATTTTTTACCTATAATATAGAAAATTATTGTCGTTAGTATTATACCCGCTGATATAGTTAACGGGGTCTTTAGGTTCATAATAGGTGATAATAAAAATGACAGCGGCATTATTATACCTAACTTTATAAATTCCTTAAGCACTGGAAATACTCTTTCATTATTTGGTATTCGCTTTCTAAATATCACCGCAAACATAGCTATTACCCAAGATGCAGATATAATACCTACAAAAGTATTTATAACTCCTGCTCTTATATTAGATATTGATACTATTTTTTCGAATTCCCCTAATAAATAATCTGAATTATCTTCTTTTTCTATGTTTTTTAAAGATCTACCTATCATTACATCATTTTTTAGTCCAAGTTCAGTTAATATATCCACTCCAACATCTAAATTAGCAACTATACCTTCTCTTCTAGTTGTCGAAGATGTCAATATTCCTTTTCCTTCCCCTTTGATTTTTATAATCGGAGAAAGTCTTCTTCTATTTTTATAATCTAAATCACTTGGAAAAGGACTTGTTATATAAACAGTATCATTTTCCCCTACCATTTTAAATACTTCATCTAAGTATTTGCTTATATTTTTTCCTATTTTATGTTTCATTTTAGCATGCGTATCTTCATTTAAAGCTAATCTATACATATCTAATCTATATGTATCTCCAAGTTCAACAAATATAGCATCATTCTCGCTATAGTATTTTTTTGTTTCTTTAATCAACTTATCATAATCAGTTGAAATTCCAAACGGCATATATGGATCCTTTTTATCTATGTCATCTACATTACCAGCATCAATCCTTCCATAATTATCCATAGCGATTAACCCTATATTTCTATTTTTTATCAATTCGCCATTTTGGATTATATCAGCATTTCCTATTACTGCTGTCTTTAATCCATTTTCTGATAATGTTTGTCCTAGTGATCCTAATGTAGCTCCATACTCTCCATTTTCAAAATTCTCATTTATCGACTTATTAATAGTTAGATAATTTATCTTCTTTGCTTTTTTACCTGTTGCTACCTCAAAAGTTTTAGCAGCATCTACGTCTACATTCGTAAAATCAATATACTCATCTTTAACCATCAAGTTAGCTCTACACCCTGCACCCATACTAGCATAAGACCTAGGATCATCGGTTCCCTTGTCCCCTCTTATATTCATTAGGCCAATATAACCTCTATATTCCAGCTCATTTTTTAAAGCTTGAATATGCATCATACTTACAAGGTTTGTCCTGTCCATAGATATAAATATAACCTTACCTTTTTCCTCAGCAAAAGTATATTGGGTAGCAGATGTTATAAGGATTAATGTTGCTACTAAAAATGATAGAATCTTTTTCCTCATTATTTTGACCTACTTTCTATTCAAATAGTGAGTTATTATTTCTTCTAATATCTCATCTCTTTCAAAATTCTTTATTATAGATCTTGCGTTTTTATGACTAGTTATATAACTTGAATCTCCTGAAAGAAGATAACCTATAATTTGATTTGTAGGATTATATCCTTTTTCAGTTAGTGCCTTATAAACAAAATCTATCGTTTCTCCTATACTCATCTTATCATAAGATATACCTTCAAATTGCATTGTGTAATCTAGTTCTTTTTCCATATTAAAACCTCCTTAAGTAAATATTATTTTACTTGTGTTTTAATTACTTCACTTGCAAAATCCAATGCCTGATCTACTTTAGATATTTCTGTTGATCCAGCTTGTGCCATATTAGGTCTTCCTCCACCTTTTCCACCTGCTACCTTAGCAACTTCTCTTACAATGTTACCTGAGTGTACTCCTTTTTCTATTACATCTTTAGTAGCTGTAACTACAAAGTTTACTTTATCGTCAGCAATATTAGCTAAAACTACAACACCAGAAACAAGTTTATCTCTTAACTTGTCTGCAGTTTCTCTTAGGGTATCCATATCCATACCTTCAAATTTATTAGTTATTAGACTAACCCCACTTACTTCTACTTTTGAATCAAGTATAGAATCACTAGATTGTAATGTCATTTTAGTTTTAACATCATGTAATTCTTTTCCTAGGTTTTTATTTTCTTCTAATAAACTATTTATTCTTTGAAGTAGGTTTTCTTCTTTAGATTTTAAACTTGTGCAAACCTCAGATATAATAGTTTCCTTTTCTTTTAAGTACTCATATACTGCTTTTCCTGTTATAGCTTCTATTCTTCTTACACCAGCAGCTACTCCACCTTCAGATAATATTTTAAACATTCCTACTTGAGAAGTATTTTTTAGATGAGTTCCTCCACAAAGTTCCATTGAATAGTCACCCATAGAAACAACTCTTACGCTATTACCATACTTTTCGCCAAATAGTGCTGTAGCTCCTCTTTCTTTTGCTTCATTTATACTCATATTTTCATATTTTATATCTAAACTAGCTAATATAGCTTCATTTACCTTTTCTTCTATTAATTTTAACTCTTCTTTTGATATAGCTTCAAAGTGAGTTATATCAAATCTCAGCCTTTCTGTATTAACTAAAGATCCTGCTTGATTAACATGATCTCCTAATACTTCTTTTAGAGCCTTATGAAGTAAATGAGTAGCAGTATGGTTTCTTGCAGAAGCTATTCTTTTCTCTTTATTAACTAAAGTTTTCAGTTCATCATTTGTACTTACAACTCCTGATTTAACAAAACCTATATGTCTTATACTATTATTAGCTCCTTTTCTAGTTTCTACTACTTCTATATTTGCATTATCATTTAAAAGTATTCCACAGTCTCCAACTTGTCCTCCACCTTCTGGATAAAAAGTAGTATTATCGACAACTATAGTAACTTCATCTCCTTCTGATGCAGAATTTACTATTTCATTGTCTTTAACTATCGCTTTAACTTTTCCTGTCATGTCTAAAACTTCATATCCATCAAATTTACTAGATATAGAAGTATCTAATTTTGATAAAGGATCTTCTTTCCAACTCTCTGCATCCATGTTTCCTCTAGCAGTTCTAGCTCTTTGTTTTTGTTTTTCCATTTCTTCATTAAAAGAAACCTCATCTACTAATAGATTTTCTTCTTCTAATATCTCTTTAGTTAAATCTATTGGGAAACCATAAGTATCATATAATTTAAATGCATTTTCTCCACTCAAAGTTTTGTTTCCTAATTTTTTCAATTCTTCTATATATGAATTTAATATTTCACTACCTTGGTCTATTGTTTCACTAAATTTTTCTTCTTCTATTCTTATTACTTTTTTGATATAGCTTTCTTTTTCTACTAATACTGGATATGCCTCTCCACTTACTTTTATAACCTCGTCAACTAGTTCATATAAAAATGACTGTTTTATACCTAATAGTTTACCATGACGAGCAGCTCTTCTTAATAATCTTCTTAACACATACCCTCTTCCTTCATTTGAAGGCAATACTCCATCTCCTACTAAGAAACTAACTGCTCTTATATGATCTGTAATTACTCTTATTGACATATCATTTTTAGGGTTTTTACCATATTCTACATTAGCAACTTTTTCTACAGCATTTAGTATAGATTTTATAGTATCTACTTCAAATATTGTGTCTACCCCTTGCATTATGCAACCTATTCTCTCTAGTCCCATTCCTGTATCTATATTTTTATTTTCTAATTGGTTGTAGTTTCCTTCTTCATCTCTATTAAATTGAGTAAATACGTGATTCCAAAACTCTAGGTATCTATCGCAATCACAACCTGGTTTACAGTCTGGGTTGTCACATCCATATTCTTCTCCCCTATCAAAGTACATCTCTGAACATGGACCACAAGGTCCTATACCTATTTCCCAGAAATTATCATCTTTTCCTAGCTTCACTATTCTTTCTTTTGGAAAATTCATTTCATTTGACCATATATCATAAGCTTCGTCGTCATTTTCATATACAGTTACCCATATTTTATCTACTGGCATGTTTAGATGTTCTGTTACAAACTCCCATCCCCACTTTATAGATTCTCTCTTAAAATAATCTCCAAATGAGAAGTTACCTAACATTTCAAAAAATGTAGCGTGTCTAGCTGTTATCCCTACGTTCTCTATATCACCTGTTCTTATACACTTTTGGCATGTACTCATTCTTTTACTAGGTGGAACCTCAACCCCTGAAAAATAATTTTTTAAAGGAGCCATTCCAGCACTCACAAGTAATAAACTCTTATCGTTATTTGGTATTAGTGAATAACTCTCTCTAACATAGTGATCCTTAGATTCAAAGAATTTTAAAAATCTGCTTCTTATTTCGTTTAATCCCATCTTTTGCATTTTGTTTCCTCCTTAATGTTTACATATTATTTATAATATAATTAAACTTTTTAATAATAAATGTTTGGTAAGATGCGTATATTTAAATTATACTTATAAGCAAGTTTGAAAATAAATATAATTTCCTATGCATATAAAAAACTCGCGCCTATAATAAATATAGGGGCGAGTATAAATTTCGCGGTACCACCCTAATTATCATGAATAATCATGACATCTTTGGAAAACCTCAGCTATAACGTGGCTAACGATAACCCCTACTTAATTTCAAGGCTATTGCTCAAAGGCTGCTTCAACTATCTTACTTATAAGGCTTCTCACCGGGTTCCTCTCTCTGTAATACATCAAATAGTTTACTACTCCTAATCATTGCATTTTTATTTAAATTTTATATAGTTATATTACTAGATTTTTAATAATTAATCAATAGCTTATTATAGTCTTTCGTCTATTACTCCTCCACCTATGACTACATCTCCATCATACATAACAACTGATTGACCCTTTGTTATGGCCCTTTGTGGTTCGTCAAATACTATTTTTATACTATCCTCACCGCATTTATATACTGTAGCAGGAGATGGTTTTGCTGAATATCTTATCTTAGCTTGTACCCTTATAGGCTCTTTTATATCATCAAAAGGTATGAAGTTGACTTGTTTAGCTATAAGTTCCTTACTAAATATATCATCATTTTCTCCAAGAATAACTGTATTTCTATTAGGATCTATATCTACAACAAACATAGGTTTACCAAATGCTATTCCTAAACCTTTTCTTTGGCCTATTGTATAATTTATTATACCCTTATGTTTTCCTAATACCTTGCCTTTAGTATCTACAAAAAATCCTTCCTCAATACGTTTATTTGAATGTCTTTTAACGTAATTTGCATAGTCATTATCTTTTACAAAGCATATTTCTTGACTATCAGGTTTATTATGGACGTTCATACCCATTTCTTTTGCTATTTCACGTACCTTGTCTTTCTCATAATTACCTATAGGAAGCAATGTGTGTTCTAATTGTTCTTGAGTCATATTATAAAGTGCATAAGTTTGGTCTTTTTTATCCGTAACTGATTTTTTTAGTAAATATCTACCTTTTTCTTCATCCTTTTCTATTTTTGCATAATGACCTGTAGCAACATAGTCACAGCCTATTTGTCTCGCTTTTTTATAAAAATCATCAAATTTTATATGCTTATTACAAGCTATGCATGGGTTAGGTGTTCTCCCATTTAAATATTCATCTATAAAATAATCTATAACTTTATCTTTAAAAACTTCCCTAAAATTTAAAACATAAAATGGTATACCTATATTGTCTGCAACACGTCTAGCATCTTCTACAGCTGCTAGAGAACAACAACCACCTTCATTTTCTATTAAATCATCGTCATCATCTTGCCATAATTTCATAGTTACTCCGATAACATCATATCCTTGCTCTTTTAGAAGATATGCTGCTACTGAACTATCTACTCCCCCGCTCATACCTATCATTACTTTTTTCTTGCTCATCATATCACCTCGTCTTATATATTATATATATTTTGTCATTTTTTTAAAAGTAAAAGTTGTCACATTATTAAAAAATCTTCGGGGAGAACAATCCACCCCGAAGATTTTTATAATTTATGCTTCTTCTTCTATATCATGATGATGATCATCATCTATAACCACATCGTCTAATTCTGGTATGTGTATATTATTCTTTTTAGAATAATCTATTAATGCTGCTTTTACTGCTTGTTCTGCTAATACTGAACAGTGCATTTTTACTGGTGGTAAGCCGTCTAGGGCTTCTGCAACTGCTTTATTAGTTAATTCTAAAGCTTCTTGTATTGTTTTTCCTTTTATCATTTCTGTAGCCATAGAAGAACTAGCTATTGCTGAACCACATCCAAATGTTTTGAACTTAACATCCTTTATTATATCTCCATCTATATCTAAGAATATTTTCATTATATCTCCACATTTAGCATTTCCTACTTCGCCTACTCCACTTGCATTTTCTATTTCTCCTATGTTTCTAGGGTTCATGAAGTGCTCCATTACTTTATCACTGTATTGCATAATCTTTCCCTCCTGTAAATACAATATTTTGTTGAATTTATTTTTTTGATTCGTTATAAAGAGGTGACATACTTCTTAATCTCTCTATAACTCCCGGTAAATTTTCTACTATATAATCTATATCATCTTCAGTTGTAAAATCTCCTACTGTAAGTCTTAAAGACCCATGAGCTATCTCATGTGGTAGACCTATTGCCATAAGAACATGAGAAGGATCTAATGAACCAGACGTACAAGCTGAACCACTTGATGCTGCTATACCTAACATATCTAGTAGTAATAATATTCCCTCTCCTTCGATAAACTCAAATGAGAAGTTTATGTTCCCTGGTAATCTATTTTCTACACTACCATTAACTCTAGTGTTTGGTATTCTCTCTAATATTTCATTCATTAATCTATTTCTAAGTCTTGTAAGAGTAGATATATGGTTGTCCATATTAGCCTTTGCTAATTCAGCAGCTTTACCATATCCAACTATTGCTGGTATATTCTCAGTACCAGCTCTTCTTCTTCTCTCTTGAGCTCCACCATGAACAAAGTTATGAAGTTTTGTTCCTGTTTTTATATATAAAGCTCCTACACCTTTTGGTCCATATATTTTATGAGAAGACATACTCATTAAATCTACTTCTAATTCTTTAACATCTACTGGTATATTTCCAGCTGCTTGAACTGCATCTGTATGGAATACTATATTGTGCTCTTTTGCTATTTGTCCTATTTCTTTTATAGGTTGTATAGTACCTATTTCGTTATTTGCAAACATTATACTTATTAGTATAGTTGTATCTTTTATAGCATTTTTTAAATCTTCTAATCTTATTCTACCTTCGCCATCTACATCTAAGTAAGTTACTTCAAAACCATGATGTTTTTCTAAGTACTCACATGTATGAAGTATCGCATGATGTTCTATTTTTGATGTTATTATGTGATTTCCTTTGTTTCTATTGGCATAAGCTATTCCTTCTAAAGCCCAGTTATCACTTTCTGAACCACCAGCTGTAAAATAGATTTCATTTGGCTTTGCATTTATAAGACTTGCAACTTGCTCTCTTGCCTTATCTAAAGCACTTTTAGCTTCTCTTCCGAATGTATGGAAGCTAGATGCATTTCCGAAATAATCTGTTAAGTAAGGCATCATTTCATCTAATACTTCCTTTTTAACAGGAGTGGTTGCAGAGTAATCCATATATAATCTTCTTTTTTCCATCATATTCATCTCCATATCTATTTTTTTATATTAGTTATATCGTTTTCTAATTTATTTTTGTTGTAATCGTTTATCATGTCTTGAAGAGTAATAGAACTTATTACTTCATCTATACCATTTTTGATTTTTTCCCAAACAATTTTTGTTACACATGTATTTGAATTCTCACATACATCTTCATTTAACACACAATCAGATAAAGAAACTGGACCTTCTAATGCTGTAAGTATATCACCCACGGTTATTTCCTTAGCATCTTTGCCGAGCAAATATCCTCCTTGAGCTCCTCTCACACCTTTTACCAAACCAGCCTTTTTTAATGTTAAAAATATCTGTTCTAAATACTGATCCGATATGTTTTGCCTCTTGGCAATTAATTTTAAAGGAATCGGTCCATCATCTTGATTAAGTGATAATTCAAATATAGCTTTTAAACCATATCTGCCCTTAGTTGACAGCTTCATATTTATCACCCTCTATACCTAAATCTAATTCATACTATTTCAGTAGTAATTACTTTCAAATTTATTTTATTATACCCGACTATTTTTGTCAAGATTTAATTCATACTATTTTTGTATGAATTGAATATAAGATATTTATACCCCGATATTATAAGCCTAAACTTAGAATTAAATTTATATAAACAAAAAAAATTTTCTACCTAAAACTTTTAAAATAATAATTTTTTGAAATGAATATAATTTCCCATACATTATAAAAAAAGTAGAACAAGAAATAATATGTTGCTAATTCCTGCTCTACCTTAATAAATTTGGATAATAATTAAATTCAATAAACTAATTTTATGATCTTAAATTTTAATTTTGTAATATAACATAATTAATATACTTTTAATTTGTTACATTGTGCTTACCTATAACATATACTCCATTTCCCAATTTCTTCAAATCCTAGTTTTTTGTACATTTTTCCAGCTACTTCATTATCATATAACAGGCAGGGTATTTTCCCCTCATTAATAAGATCCAAACAAAGTCTAGCCATACACTTTGTGGCAAGCCCCTTATTTCTATATTCAGGATCTGTTCCTACTCCTATTACCATTGCATAACCATTGCCTTCTGATGTGCTCTTTGCCATAGACACAATTTTTTTATTGTCATCTATGTAATAACCTCTTCCAGATTTTAATCCATACCTTATATTTTCTATAGTAGTATTCTCAAATTCATCTATAGCTTCATATAACTTAACTATCTTATTTAGATTCCTATATTTCACCCTTTTTACTTTAGTACCTTTATTTTCTATATTTTTCATCATATCAAAAAACTTCTCAGTATCTAATTTGCAAAGGTTGACAGTTCTACTTTTTTGAAAATTAATATAGTCTTGTAATTGTTTCAATGTACTATATTTTCCTGTAATTTCTGTGTAATCAAAGTACTTAATTAAGTTATAAATCTCACGTATATCACATTCCCCATAAGAATATAGATTGATGATATTAAAATACCTTAATATTATAGCCTTTATATCTCCTCTACTATTGACCTGAGCCCATACATTAAAAAACATTTGGTCATATCCATACTTATTTATGTCATTAATTGGTGTTAAATTATATTCTCTCTCTCTTTTTAAATAGTTTATAACCTTATCATTATAACTACTATCAATCTTTATAAGCATAATCCCCCTCCAATATATAACGCCTTATGTAGATATATACTATTTTTAACTGGAAATTCTATATATTATATAGATAATAATGCATAAATAATTACTATTTATATAAATTATACACCAAACATTTAACATAAATAAAGAATTTATAACTAATTAAAAGGTTTATAACTAATTAAAATACAATTTATTATTTAATATTCTTTAAATTCTTCCAATACCTATCAAATGCAATTTCATTTTTATTCTCTGCTGGAATGTAATACTTCTTATCCTTTATAGGATCAGGTAAATATTGCTGATTTATATAGTGGTTTACATAATCATGAGGATATTTATATTCACTCCCCCTCCCTAAATCCTTAGCTCCTGCATAATGTGAGTCTTTTAGGTGCAGAGGTATATCTCCTGTCTCTATATTATCTAAATCTGATAGTGCTTGATCTATAGCATTAATCGCCGAGTTTGATTTAGGACATTGCGCTAAATATATTGTAGCTTGTGCAAGTGGTATCCTAGCCTCAGGAAATCCTAGCTGAAGTGCAGCCTGAACACAGGCTTCAGTTATTGTTATAGCTTGTGGAACAGCCAATCCTACATCCTCACTGGCAACACATAACAATCTTCTAGTTATACCTTGAATGTCACCTGCCTTAATTAGTCTAGCCAAATAATGTATAGACGCATCAGCATCCGATCCTCTTAATGATTTATGAAATGCTGATAGTATTGAATATCCGTCGTCTCCACCTTTATCGTAATTAAGTATTTTTATACTAGAACATTCAATTGTATTATCTAAAGTTATATTTACAAGGTTTAGACCAATATCTATCCCTATATTAAATACCAGTTCTAACTTGTTAAGTGCACTTCTCATATCGCCATTGCATGTCTCTGATATATACTCTAAGGCTTTCTCTTCTACATTTATAGATTCATAATTAGAGTCTAATTCAAGCTTTTTGACAGCTCTCTTAAGCCCTCTTAATATATCCTGCTTTTCTATAGTCTTAAACTCAAATATAGTACTTCTACTTAAAATAGCCTTGTAAACTACAAAATACGGATTATCTGCAGTACTAGCTATTAAAGTTACAGATCCGTCTTCAATAACCTCAAGCAGCGACTGTTGTTGTTTTCTATTTAATGCCTGAATCTCATCTAACATAAGAATTATTCCATTATAGGAAAATAAATCTCTTTTAGCAGAATCAATAACTTCTTTGATATCTTTTACTCCGCAGTTTACAGCATTTAACTTTACATATTTTTTGCCGGTAACATCTGCCACTATATTGGCCAATGTTGTTTTACCAGTACCAGGAGGTCCATATAAAATCATATTCGGGATATTCTTATTTTCTATAAGCTTATTAATTATCTTTCCTTTTCCAATTATATGCGTTTGACCTATCATCTCTTCTATTTTCTTTGGTCGCAATCTATCTGCTAGTGGTTGCATATAGCTCCTCCTAACGTTAATTTGTTTAATCATTATAGTAATTATTATATAGCCTTTTATCTTTTTTGAAACCTCTAATTTTATATGCATCCATCCGTCATTAGGTGATTTGATTGTATATTAATAAATCTTTCCAAACATCATAAAAAGTATCTATTGTTATAGATACTTTTTATGATTAGATTGTTATTTTATTTTCAATATAATTAGATTGTTATTTTATTATTGATTATTTTTTAACTTATCTAGCTCATCTATAAGCTTATCATTTAAGATTCTTATATGAGTTCCTTTCATTCCTAATGATCTAGATTCTATTACTCCCGCACTTTCAAATTTTCTAAGAGCATTAACTATAACTGATCTAGTTATCCCAACTCTATCGGCAATCTTGCTTGCAACTAAAAGTCCTTCCTTACCATCTAGCTCATTAAATATGTGCTCAACTGCTTCTAATTCAGAATATGATAGTGTTCCTATTGCCATCTGAACAACAGCTTTCTTTCTCATTTCGATTTCTAATTCTTCGCCAATAGATCTCAATATTTCTATACCGACAACTGTTGCACTATACTCTGCTATTACTAAATCATCATCATTAAATTTGTCATTATATCTCGAAAGCACAAGACTTCCTAGTCTTTGCCCGCTTCCAAGTATAGGAACTATTGTAGTGTACTTTTCTAATCTATCGTGTTCGAAAGGAAATACATCTAGCAATGTTTGACCTGTTAAATTATCTAGTGTTTCATCACCTTTAAGCATATTTTCTGTATATTCTTTAGGGAATCTCTTTTGCTTTGTAGTTTCATCCTCTATAACTGAGCTATCCTCAACATCACTAAGATGAAAACCTAGTACTTTTCCTTTAGCGCTAATAACATAAACATTAGAGTTTAAAACCTCGCTCAACGAACCTGCTAACAAATCAAATGAAACATTACTTCCCCCACTAGTTTGTAATGTTCTATTTATCTTTCTCGTCTTTTGTAATACTTCACTTGCCATACTAATCATCTCCTTATGAAATTTCGGCTGATTTACTATTTTTTATATTTTCAAAATATTATCTACAATGATTTTTAATTTTAACAAAGTCACACAATTGTCATGTTATCATATCTTACCTTTTTTTTCAATATAACTTTTTGATTTTTTCCAATTTTCCGTATTTTATGTAATTTCACTATTTATTAGATTTATTACACTCTTTATCAGAACATACAAATTCAGTACCAGCCTTAGTAGTCTTTTCTACAGTGTACGCTCCACATATTTTACACTTTTCTCCAGTTGGTTTATTCCAAGAAATAAAGTCACATTCTGGATAATTAGAACATCCATAAAAAGCTTTACCTTTTTTAGACTTTCTAAGTATTATGTCTCCTTCTTCACACTTTGGACATTTAACTCCAATTTTATTTACTAAAGGCTTAGTTGTTTTACATTCAGGATAGTTTTTGCACGCCATAAACTTACCAAATCTTCCGTATTTTATGACCATGTTTTCGCCACAGTTCTCACAGATCTCATCGGTTTCTTCATCCATATTTATTTTTTCTATACTTTCAATCGCTACCTCTATAGCCTCTTTTAGAGGTTCATAAGCCTCAGACACTACATCTTTCCAATTTGTATTGCCTTCCTCTATGGCATCTAATTGGTTTTCCATATTAGCCGTAAAATCAACATCTATAAATTTTTGGAAGTTGCTCTCTAGAATATTGGTTACAACTATCCCAAGTTCAGTCGGATGAAGACTTGTTCCTTGCTTTTCTACATATTCCCTATTTAATATAGTAGCTATGGTAGGAGCATATGTACTTGGTCTTCCTATACCTAGTTCTTCCAATGTTTTTACCAAACTGGCCTCTGTATATCTTGCTGGAGGTTGAGTAAAATGTTGGTCTGGGATTATATCTTCAACATTTAAAATATCACCTTTTTCTATTTTAGGCAATATCTTATCTTCTCTCTCTGTAAAGTTATATACTTTCGTATACCCATCAAACTTCATAGTTGAACCAGTTGCCTTAAATATAACCTCGCCCATATTGCAATTTATATTTATAATATCAAAAACTGAATCCTCCATTTGACTTGCAACAAATCTTCTCCAAATCAAGTTATATAACTTGTACTGATCTTTACTCAGTGAAGCTTTTATACTATCAGGTGTTCTCTCAACTGATGTCGGTCTTATAGCCTCATGAGCATCCTGAACTTTTTTATTGTTTTTACTTTCTTTCTTTTCAGAATTATTTTTGTAATACTTGTCTCCTAATTCATCTAAAATATAGCTTTTAGCCTTTTCCTTAGCTTCTTCTGATATTCTTTTTGAATCAGTTCTTATGTATGATATAAGACCTACAGTACCTTCACCATCTATATCTATACCTTCATATAGCTCTTGGGCTATCATCATTGTCTTTTTAGTTGTAAAAGAAAGTTTATTTGCACTTTCCTGTTGTAACATACTTGTTGTAAATGGCTTAGGTGCTGATTTTCTTCTTGTTTTAGATTCCATGCTTTCTACAAATAAGTCCTTATCTTTTATGTGCTCTAAAATATTATTTACATCAGACTCATTTTCAAGGTCCATCTTTTTATTGTTTTTTCCATAAAACTTTAAGTTGATTCCTTCTCCACTCTCAGTTTTCGCACCTAAATCTATTGTCCAATATTCTTTTGGTATAAATTCATTTATTTCTTTTTCTCTATCACATATTAGTTTTGTAGTTACTGATTGAACCCTTCCTGCACTTAGACCCTTTCTAACTTTTTGCCATAATATTGGACTTATCTGATATCCCAGTAATCTATCAAGTACCCTTCTTGCTTGTTGTGCATCTACCAGGTTTATATCTATATTTCTAGGATTCTTTATTGCCTTTTTAATAGCTTCTTTTGTTATTTCGTTAAATTCTATCCTACAGTTTTCATTTTCATCTAAGCTTAATATATGAGCTAAATGCCAAGATATAGCTTCTCCCTCTCTATCAGGGTCAGTTGCTAAATACACACGCTTGGCCTTTTTTGCTTCTTTCTTAAGCCCCTTTATTACATCACCTTTTCCCCTTATGTTTATATACTTAGGTTCAAAGTTGTTTTCTATATCCACACCTAATTTACTTTTAGGTAAATCTCTTACATGCCCTACTGAAGCCTTAACCGTATAATGGCTCTTTCCCAAAAACTTCTCTATGGTCTTTGCTTTTGCAGGCGATTCTACGATGACTAATGTTTTGGCCATAACACCACACCCCCACTATATATTATAAATTTAAACTATAAGTTTTATTATTCATCTCTATTATCAGGTCTTTTAGTTCTAATTCATTTAAAATTGAATTGATATATTTTATTTCTATACCAGTATAATCACAAATCTTATCTATATGCAAGCTACCTTCTTTTTTTATAAGTTCAATTATTTTTTTGTATTCAGCATTTAAAACTATATTATCACAATTATTATTATTTTCAACATTATTAATTGTAATCAAGTTGTACTCATTTAATATATCATCTATATTTTCTATTAATTTGGCTCCATCTTTTATTATTTTATGACATCCCCTACTCATCTCTGAATTTATATTGCCAGGTACTGCAAACACCATCTTTCCTTGTTCCAAAGCAAAGTCAACGGTAATAAGCGCACCACTTTTCATAGCTGCTTCTACTACTATTACTCCTTCACTTAAGCCACTTATTATTCTATTTCTATTTGAAAAATTATAAGGAAATACTTTTGAATCAATACCATATTCAGATAATATAAGTCCTCCATCAGCTAATATTTTATCCGAAAGTCCTATGTTTTGTTTTGGAAGTGGATTGTCAACTCCAGAACCTAATACTGCTATAGTTTTTGACATACCTTCTAAACATCCCAAATGGGAATATGAGTCTATTCCAAGGGCCAAGCCACTAATTATACCTACTCCATCATTAGAGAGTTTTTTACTTATTGTTTTTGCACAATTTATGCCATATGAAGATGGCTTTCTAGAGCCAACCATAGCTATATTAAAATTCTTTTTAAGTAAGCTTATATCCCCCTTGTAAAATAATACCTTAGGTGGATTATATATATTCCTTAACTTCTCTGGGTAATCATCATGATTCTTGCAAACGTACTTAACAGATTTCTTATATAATTTTTCCTTTATATTATCTAGGTAAGCACGACTTTTATATTTTACTATATTTTCCTTTATATTTAAATTTATATTTTGCAAATTATAAATTTCCTTATCAGAAAAGTAGATTAAATCCTCTATATCTTCTATACTATCCTCTATCTTTTCTATTGTTTTATCTGTTACTCCACTTATAGATTTTAACCATAAATAGACATCATTTTTTTCCATGACACACCTCTATTTAAAATAATTATAATAAGCCTTTCTAAAAGAAAAAGCTTCTATAATATTATTTGAATTTATAAACTCACTGTCGTCTAAATCCGCTATCGTCCTTGCCACTTTTAATAGTTTTGTATAACTTCTATTACTTAGTCTATATTTATTAAATATCAACTCTACTGTAGATGAAGCATCTTTATCCAAACTACAATACTTAAGTAGGCTTGATGACTTTATATCGCTGTTGGTTTCTATAGTATCTTTTTTGAATCTCTTTGACTGTATTTTCCTAGAATTCTCTACTCTATATTTTATTTCCTCAGATGTTTCTGATCTTTTAAATGTGTTTAAATCATCATATGAGACAGGATTTACTTCGACAAAAATGTCAAATCTATCTAATAATGGTCCCGAAATTTTATTTAGGTATCTGTTTATTTCATATGCTCTACATTTACACTCTGTATTTGACATGTAATACCCACACGGACATGGATTCATCGCCGCGATTAGAAGAAAATTACACGGATATTTTATGTTGTATCTCACTCTAGAAATATTAATATATTTATCCTCTATAGGCTGCCTCAATGTTTCTAGTATCTTTCTATCGAACTCTGCTATCTCATCTAAAAACAAAACCCCTTTGTGAGACAAAACAACTTCTCCAGGTTTTGCATCACTTCCACCGCCAATTAATGCCTGTTTTGTAGCTGTATGATGCGGAGATCTAAATGGCATCTTATCAATTATCCCTATATGTTCATCAATTAGTCCCGATACACTATAGATTTTGCTAATCTCTATCATATCTTTTTTGCTTATATTCGGCAATATAGTCCTAATCCTTTTTGCAATCATGGTTTTACCTGAACCTGGTGGTCCTATCATAAGTAAATTATGGTTTCCTGCTGCAGATATTTCAGCACCTCTTTTGACAAAATAATTGCCTTTTACATCCTCAAAATCCTCTTCGTATTCAGATTTTCCATCTTTATTACTATTTATACTAAGTTTTTTAGTTGAAATTTCCTGCTCTTGGCTTGCACTTAGATCTCCATTCAAATAAGATATACATTCGTTAAGTGTTCTTACTGCTACCACATCTACACCTTCTATAAATGAAGCTTCTTTTATGTTCTCTGTAGGTATGAAAATTCGCTTTATTCCCTGCTCTTTTGCACCTATAATTATTGGCAATATACCTCTAATTCTCTGTATTCTTCCATCTAAGGACAGTTCCCCTACAAATACAGTTTCTTCTAGATAAGAATCCTCCCTTTTTATGAGATTTCTTAACAAACCTATGGATATAGGTAAATCAAAAAAAGAACCCTCTTTTTTCATATCTGCAGGAGATAGATTTACAACGATTCTAGAGTTTGGGAATTTATAACCACTATTTATTATTGCAGATTTAACTCTCTCTCTTGACTCCTTTATCTCTGTTCCTGCTAAGCCAACTATACTAAAGCTAGGTATGCCATTGGTTATGTCAACCTCTACTTTTATCAAAAAACTTTCTATTCCAATTATATTACTAGAATTAATAATGCTTATCATTTCTTTCCTTTCTAAAAGGCATTTGTGATGTGATTTACCCTATTTTCCTTTAGGTATATCTCTATTACATCAAATCTGATAGGAATATTATTTAGCTTGTTTTTTAGAATATAGTATTTAGCTACTGAAGTTATTTTTGATCTTTTTTTATAATTAACAGCTTCCGAAGGATAACCATAGTTTATATTACTTCGTGACTTTACCTCTACAAATACTAATTCATCATTTATCTTAGTGATTATATCTATTTCTCCCAATTTTATTCTATAGTTAGATTCTAATATTTCTGCTCCTCTTGATAATAGGTACTCCGTTGCAATCTTCTCTCCTATCTCACCTTTTCTCTTATTATTCATTATATTTCTCCTACTATATATTAAAGTTATATACTAAAGTCAAATTATATTTTCTTTTTGTAATTATTGTCATAGAGTTCATCAAATATACAAATATATGATAAAACACATTAAACTTATATATATATTTACCTCTAGCATAAAAGAAGCTATGAAAACAGATTTTATTATCTGCATTCATAGCTTCTCAATTTATAATCTTATATATTTAAAATTTAATATATCAAAATAGATTTTCGCTAATTTATATTTAATATTTTATTTTTTATATATAACCTTTGAGTCTATATCTTTAA
The DNA here is from genome assembly GCF_900129815.1 of Asaccharospora irregularis DSM 2635. Taxonomy (GTDB): domain Bacteria; phylum Bacillota; class Clostridia; order Peptostreptococcales; family Peptostreptococcaceae; genus Asaccharospora; species Asaccharospora irregularis. The sequence goes on along the minus strand of NZ_FQWX01000002.1, from coordinate 112,094 downwards.
CAGTTTGACATCCTGTTAATCTCATTGTCGCAACTAATTCTGAATTTAACTTATTTATATAAGTTTCTACACCTTCAGTTCCTCCACCAAAAGATGCTGTTACAAAAGGTCTTCCTATTAATACTGCATCCGCTCCAAGACCTATCATTTTTAATACATCTACACCAGTTCTAACACCACCATCTGCTAGTATTATAACTTTGCCTTTTACAGCCTCTGCTATTTCTGGTAGAACATCTGCTGCCCCTGGAGTGCAGTCAAGAACTCTTCCGCCATGGTTTGATACAACTATAGCATCAACTCCAGCCTCTACTGCCATTAAAGCATCCTCAACAGTCATTATTCCTTTTACTATAAACGGTAATTTCGTAGAAGCCTTAAGTTCTTTTATCTCCTCTACATTTTTAGGAACTACAGTCTTTCCATGCATTGATAAAGTTACAAGGCCACAGGCATCAATATCCACACCAACCGCAAATGCTCCTGATTCTTCTGCTAATTTAATTTTTCTTTTTATATCTTCATTTTCCCAAGGCTTTATAAATACTATTCCTTGTCCATCATTTTCTTTAAGCACAGTTAAATTTTCCATCAAGAAAGCGTCTACTGCCGTATCTCCAACCATCGGATAAATTCCAGCTTTCAGACATCCCTCTACCACAGCTGTTATGTATTCTCTTTCAGTGATTTTTCCCCCCATATTTAAGGTAGTCCCTGTAACAGGCGCTGCAAATATAGGAGAATTCATCTTTTTACCAAACAATTCTATAGAAGTATCTGGATTAGATACATTATGTATTACTCTCATATTTATTTTTACATTATCCAAGCTTTTACGGTTCTCTAAAAAAGAAGATCCGCTTCCTTTTCCTCCCATACCAGGAACTTCACCAGAACAGACTATTCCATCACATACTTTACATACTCTACAACTTCCATTTAGATTTTCTCTAGCATTTTTAAGCATTTCTTTATAATCCATACTAACACCCCTAATTAATTTAAATTTATACCTTTTCTAATTTATTATAACACATTCTTTAGGAAACTTTTCCTATGTATTGGTGTTATTCCATGTCTTTCTATAGCCTCATAATGCTCTTTTGTTCCATACCCCTTGTGAGACTTAAAACCATACTCTGGATAAATTTCATCGTAACTATACATTATATTGTCCCTTGTTACCTTAGCCAATATACTTGCAGCTGCTATTGATATAGATTTTGAATCTCCCTTAACTATTGGATTTTGTTCTATATCTACCCCGGGTATAGTTGTTGCATCTATTAATAGATAATCAGGTTTGTCTTTTAAGCAGTTTAAGGCTTTCTTCATAGCCATATAAGTAGCATTTAAAATATTAAATTCGTCAATCTCTTCATTATTTACTATTCCAATCCCATAATCTACAGCTTCTTCCTTTATAATATCGAATAATTCCTCTCTTCTAGCCTCGCTTAGTTTCTTAGAATCATTTACACCATTGATCTTAGTATCCCTCTTAAAAACGACTACAGCGGCTACAACAGGGCCAGCAAGTGGACCTCTTCCTGCCTCATCTATACCACCAATGCATAGATAGCCATTATTGTATCCTTCGTTTTCATATATATTGATTTTTTCTAATCTCTCTTCTTCCCTTCTTATATTGTCTAATTTTTTTGCAAGTTTTAAAGCCAAAGCTTTTACTGACTTTCTATTATCATTTTTAAGTAGCTCTATATACTCTAAGTACTGGGTTGTATCTAAACTTTCTATTATATTCTTTATATCCTTTACACTTTTATTATTCATAAATTCTCCTATTATTAACACTCTACCGTGATTTTTATATAATTTTATTAATTCTATTTTATTATTTTTGTATAGTAATATTTTATTATTGTTTCTAACTTTAATCAATCTTATTTACAACTTAAACTCTATGATTGTATATATCATAATTGTAAACATAAATAAAATCGCTGATTACACAAGGCAATCAGCGATTTTATTTATGTTATGGATTTTATCTTCTATATTTTATTAACCTAATTTCTTGCTGTATTCTAGGGCTTCCTTACTTCCTGATGGTATAAAGTTTCCTATAATTCCTGCAATAAGAACTGGTACAATCCAGTTAAATCCTAATGAATCTAGTGGTAATAGATGTATTGCAGGTATCTTTACACTCATACTGTCTATAACTGTTAATATACTTATGAAAAGTGCCATGTATGTCGCAGCTTTGAATACATTATCATTGCTTATTTTCTCTCCAAATAAAGCTAATATTATTAATGTTACTGTTGCTGGATACACCATACTTAATATAGGAGCTGAGTATTTTATTATATTACTTACACCTAAATTAGATACAACTGCACTAAATACACAAATACCAATAACTATATGCTCATATTTTAATTTCCCTTTTGTAAGACCTGAGAAATACTGTCCTGCTGCAGATGTAAGACCTATTGATGTCGTTAAACAAGCTAGAGAAACTATTAATGCAAGTATAACTTTACCAGTACTTCCTAATAGCCCTTCAGTTATACTAACTATCAATGCTGTTTGGTTTACATCTTTACCGTACATCTCAGATACTGTTGCACCAAGATAGCATAGACCTCCGTAAACTAGGCATAAACCTACCGCTGCAACTAATCCAGATTTTAAACTCATGCTTACTTTTTCTTTTTCAGTAGTATAGCCTTTATTAGTTATAGATAATATTATTACCGTTGCAAATACTACCGCTCCCAAAGTATCCATGGTTTGATATCCCTGTGCCACACCTTCTGAGAATAAGTTATCTATAGCAGGTTGTGGATTTATATTTCCTAAAGGAGACATTATACCCTTTATAATTAATATTGCCAATGCCACAAGTAGTGCGGGAGTTAAAAAACTACCCACTATATCTACAACTTTTGAAGGTTTTATTGTAAGTACTAAAGTTACTGCAAAGAATATAATAGAAAATATAATTGTATTAAAATTGCCAAAAATAGGTTGTATACCCATTTCAAAAGTTGTTGCAGCAGTTCTTGGTATTGCTAAAAGTGGCCCTATACAAATTACTATCGCCGATCCCAAAATTATATTCAACTTATTTCCTGCTCTTGAAAACATCTTATTGACATCACCATTAAACTTAGTAGCAGCCAATATCGCCAACAAAGCTAAACCTACGTCTGCTAATACAAACCCCGAAAACGATGTTAACCAGTTCTGACCCGATATAACACCTAAATATGGTGGAAATATTAAATTTCCTGCTCCGAAGAACATTGCAAATAATGCAAACCCTACTACCACTGTATCCTTCATTTTTTTCCCCATTTAAAGACCTCCTTATCTCAATTGCGAATCTTTTTTGAATTTTTTATATAATTAGATAATTTCTTTAATTATACTTTTTTGAATTTTATCCGTCAATAATATTTTAAATATACAAAATATTCTTAATATAAAAAATATTCAAAATATATATAAGAGTCGTTGCAATTACTCATTCACACAAAACCACCTCGTAAAATTTTTTTATCATTTTTTTTAATTATCTCTATATTCTCCGCAAAAAATCATTTATACATTGAACTAATTTGGTCTTTTTTTTGAAAGTTTCGTTAGACAGACTATTCTTGAAAAACTTTTTTAAAAATAATAGTTATTTACAAAAATAGACTAACGATTAATGTTAGTCTATTTTAACTTTCTTATTTTATATCATCTGGAATTTCTAAAGTTATATTACCAATCTTACCATCTCTAAATTCATTTAGAACAGTTGTTGCTATACGAGTATAATCAAGCTCTTTTCTTCCAGTTATAAATCCTCTTTTTCTACCTATCATATCCATAGTTTCAAGAGGATGTTCACCTAATGATTCTAATTTGTATCTAGCCTTTAACTTTTCTGGTTCTATTTTCATAAGTCTTTCTATAAGTTTTAATGCTAAAGTTTCTATGTCCAAAATTTCATCTTTTATAGCTCTAGTAAAAGCTAAATTCAAGGCAACCTCTTGGTCTTCAAATTTAGGCCAAAGTATACCTGGTGTATCTAATAACTCTAAGTCTCCCTTTAACCTTACCCACTGCTTCCCTTTTGTCACTCCTGGCTTGTCTCCTGTTTGGGCACTCCTTCTTCCTGTTAATTTATTTATTATAGATGACTTCCCTACATTTGGAACACCAACTATCATCATTCTAATAGCTCTTTCTTTTCTACCTTTTTCTTTTAGGCTTTCCATCTTATCTTTAGTTACATTTTTACATTCACTTATTATTTTATTTAAACCTACACCCTTTGATGTGTCAACAGGGATAGCTCTTATACCTTGCTGTTTATAATACTCTACCCACTTATCTAATTTTTCTTTGTCCGCTAAATCACTCTTGTTTAGCACTACTACTCTTGGTTTATCTCCTACAAATTTGTCTATATCTGGATTTTTACTGCTAAATGGTATCCTAGAATCTAAAAGTTCAACTACAACATCTACTAGTTTTAAATTGTCTCTAAGTAAATCCTTAGTTTTCTTCATATGCCCAGGGTACCAATTTATATGTAAATTATCATCCATAAGATATTCATCATATTCCGTACTCATATTTATTCCTCCTAACCAGTTTTCTCATATATTTTAAAAAGGTCTATTTATATTTTAAAATTTTTTTTATATCTTTTATATTATTTCCTTTTTATTTTTATAATTATACCATATTTACCTTTTTTATAAAAATATAACTATAAATGATTAAATTGATTTGTAACTTGTCTAGCTAAACTAATTCTTTAAAATAAATCTTTTGAATAATATTGTCTAATTTAAACTAAAAACAGTTAAAATACATTATAATGTATTTTATCGACATAAATCTTAGAGTTATTTTTTTAACATTGTTGTATTATATTAAAAATCTAAATTTTAATTTTTTATAACAATGTTATATATATGTTAAAATAAAGCTTATGTTTAATTAATGTACCTTACAACTAAAGCTATATTAATTTTTAATTAAGATATATTTTTTTATTGCTTTTCAATACTATTGTTATATAATTATTTGTATAGCTAATTTAACATCATAGGAGGTGATATCAATATGGAACCATTGTTTTTAGAACCTATATTCATGGATAGAATATGGGGTGGGTCTCTATTAAAGGACAAATTTAATTATAATATAACATCTCCTACTACTGGAGAGTGTTGGGCTATAAGCTCCCACGAGCACGGAGACTGCGTTATCTCTAGTGGAATATATAAAGGTAAGAGATTATCTCAATTATGGAATGAAAATAAGGAGTTATTCGGTAATACTCCTGGTGATAAATTCCCTCTACTTACAAAAATACTAGATGCTAATGAAAATTTATCAGTTCAAGTTCATCCTAATGATGAATACGCTAAGAATAATGAAAATGGTGAATTAGGAAAATCCGAATGTTGGTATATAATAGATTGTAATGAAGACTCCGAAATAATCCTAGGGCATAATGCAAAGTCCAGAGAAGAATTAGAATCCATGGTAAATAAAAACCAGTGGGAAAAACTTCTTAAAATAGTTAAAATTAAAAAGGGTGATTTTTTCTATGTTCCAAGTGGAACAATTCATGCTATACGTAAAGGTGCATTGATTTTAGAAACTCAACAAAACTCAGATACGACATATAGGCTTTATGATTACGATAGATTGGATAGTACAGGCAGTAAACGTCAATTAAATATAGAAAAGGCCATAGCTTGTACCAATGTCCCTGATGCCAATTTTGACAGGGTATATACGGTTGTACTAAAGGATAATTTTAGGTGCACTACTTTTGTATCTAATGAGTTTTTTAGTGTCCATAAACTTGATATATTTGGTGAGTGTAAATTTAAACATAATAAACCATTTTCTTTATATAGTGTAATAGAAGGTAGTGGAAAACTTGTTCATGGTACAAGTGAATATAATCTAATTAAAGGCGTTCATTTTATACTACCATATGATATTGATGAATTTACATTCAGTGGAAATATGGAGATTATATGCTCTCATATATAAGCTCTCACATATAGTAGGTACAATCTATATTAATATAATTCCATCATAAAAACAGGGCTTTAATCTACTTATTTTTATGATTTGCACTTAAATTATTATAATTTAAAAGGACTGATAGTTTACCAGTCCTTTTATCTATAAAGTAAAAATTACTTATTTCTAGCTTCTTTTATTTTAGCAGCTTTACCTACTCTACCTCTTAAGTAGTTTAGTTTAGCTCTTCTTACTTTACCTCTTCTAGTTACTTCTATCTTTTCTAGTTTTGGAGAATGAACAGGGAAAGTTCTCTCTACTCCTACGTTGAAAGACATTTTTCTAACAGTGAAAGTTTCTCTTGCTCCTCCACCTTGTCTCTTTATTACTACACCTTCGAATATTTGTATTCTTTCTCTTTTTCCTTCTATTATTCTAACGTGTACTTTTACTGTGTCCCCAGGTCCAAAATTAGGAACTTCGTTCTTTAATTGTTCTTGCTCTAATGATCTTAATATTTCGTTCATTTTTTCCTCCTAATATCATAGACGTTCTTAACTACTTGACCAGTGTAAACAGAGGAACGCCCGTATTTTCAACAGCTTTTATTATACTATATTTGTACACTATTTACAAGCTTTTTTGTACAAATCAGGTCTTCTTTCTTTGGTAATTTTAATGGATTCATTGTGTCTCCACTCATCTATATTCTTATGATTTCCTGACAACAAAACTTCGGGTACTTCTAACCCCATAAATTCTCTGGGCCTAGTATATTGAGGGTATTCAAGCAAATTATCCTTAAATGACTCCTCCTCAAAAGACTCATTTTGATTTAAAACACCGGGGATAAGTCTAGAGATAGAATCAATTAATATAAGAGCAGGAAGCTCTCCTCCTGTAAGGACATAGTCCCCTATAGAAACTTCATCTGTAACTATTAATTCAAGTATTCTCTCATCTATACCTTCATAATGACCGCATAGTAGTATTATATCTTCTTCTTTAGATATATCCTGTGCTATTGATTGTTTGTATACCTTTCCTTTTGGTGTTAAATAAATAACTCTCGGTTTTTCTATATTATTAGTTTCTATTATATGTTTATATGTATCATATATAGGTTGAGGGGTCATCACCATACCAGCTCCCCCTCCAAAAGGATAATCATCAACTTTTTTATGTTTGTTGTTAGAGAAATCTCTAATATTATATACATTGACCTCTATAATACCTTTTTCTACTCCTCTTTTCATTATACTCTCGCCCATATAAGAATTGAATATATCTGGGAAAAGTGTCATTATATGAAATCTCATATCATCACCTAATCCAACATTCCCTTAATAGGGTCTATTATCATTTTTCTCTCTTCAATGTCTATAGTAGGAACAAATTTCATTATCGCTGGGATTGTATATTCCTTTTCTTCTTCTCCTTTTATAACATACACATCATTAGCTGAGTATTGAAGAACTTCTTTTAATTCACCTACATACTCTCCGCCTACTGTGAATACTTTCATTCCAATCATATCCGCTATAAAGAATTCTCCGTCTTCAAGTTCTCTACTCTCTTCCCTAGATATATACATAAACTTATTTTTTAATTTTTCCGCTGCCTCAACTGTGTCTATACCTTTTATTTTCATTATTACCATATTACCTTTGTATCTAACTTTCTCCACGAACCATTTAGTTTCTAAATCTTTACCTAAATAAAAACTCTCTAACTCATCAAATCTATTTATATCTCCTGTAAAAGGGTATACCCTTACTTCTCCTCTTAAGCCCTGTGTATTTACAATTTCTCCTATTTTAAAATGACTTATCTTTTCATTCATATTATCACCTTCTATTTAGTTAAATTATTTTTTAAATAAGCTTTTTCGAACTATAAATTTAGTACCTATTATATACAAAAAGGATTAGGTATATACCTAATCCTTTTATACTATTTCAAGAGAAACTTTTATTTTCTCTTTGTTTGCAGCAGATTTTACAACAGTTCTTATAGCTTTAGCTATTCTTCCCTGCTTACCGATAACCTTTCCCATGTCATCTTTAGAAACTGTAAGTTTTAAGATTAGTCCATCTTTGTCTTCAATTTCTTCAACTACAACTTCTTCAGGATTATCTACTAGAGCTTTAGCTATATCTACCACTAGCTCTTTCATATATTTCATCTCCTAAAGTTCCAAAATTATTTTTGCTTAGAAGCTTCGAATTTTTCCATTACTCCATTTTTAGCAAATAAAGTTTTTACTGTTTCAGTTGGTTGAGCACCAGTTGATAACCATTTTACAGCTTTTTCGTCGTTTATTTTTACTTGCTTAGGTTGAGAAATTGGATTGTAGAATCCTATTTCCTCTATGAATTTTCCATCTCTTGGAGATCTTGAATCAGCTACTACTATTCTGTAGAAAGGCTTTTTATTTGATCCCATTCTTTTTAATCTTATTTTAACTGCCATTACAGTCACCTCCGAATAATTTTTGTCTTTTTGTTTTTATTTATTTAAAGAAAGGAAGTCCGGCGAAACCGCCCCTTTTCTTCATACTTTTTTGCGAACCCGTAAACATCTTCATCATTTTCTTCATTTCATTAAATTGTTTTAGAAGTCTATTTACATCTTGAACACTAGTCCCACTACCTCTAGCTACTCTCTTCTTTCTAGAAGCGTTCAATATACTTGGATTTCTTCTTTCCTCAATTGTCATCGCTTGTACGATAGCTTTTGTTCTTTTTATTTCCTTGCCATTCATATCAACATCACCAAGCTGGTCTTTTATATTCCCCATACCTGGCATCATTCCTAATATCTTGTCAAGAGGGCCCATATTCTGTATTTGTTCCATTTGTTCTAAGAAATCTTCAAGATCCAAATCTTGTTTCTTGATTTTTTGTTCAAGTTCCTTAGCTTTTTCTATATCTATATTTTCTTGAGCCTTTTCTATTAAGCTTAGGATATCTCCCATTCCTAATATTCTAGACGCCATCCTATCTGGATGGAAAGGCTCTAAGTCATCTAGCTTTTCTCCCATACCTATGAATTTAATAGGTTTTTTTGTAACAGATCTAATTGAAAGTGCTGCCCCACCTCTAGTATCACCATCTAACTTAGTTAATACTACTCCATCTATACCAAGAGCTTCATTAAAACTTTCAGATACATTTACTGCATCTTGACCTGTCATAGAGTCTACAACTAAAAGTATTTCATGTGGCTTTACCTCTGATTTCACAGACTTTAGCTCATCCATTAGAGTTTCATCTATATGTAATCTACCAGCTGTATCTATAATAACAAGATCATTGTTATTTTTAATTGCATGACTTAATGCCGCTTTTGCTATATTAACGGGACTTTCTTTATCTCCCATATTAAACACAGGTATATCTAACTTTTCTCCAACAACCTGTAATTGTTTTATGGCTGCTGGTCTGTAAACGTCACAGGCTACGAGCAAAGGTCTCTTTCCCTGTTTTTTGAAGTAACCTCCAAGCTTACCAGATGTAGTAGTTTTCCCTGCACCTTGAAGCCCCACCATCATTATAACAGTAGGAGGTTTAGAAGATATCATTATCTTACTTTGGACATCTCCCATTAAACTTGTAAGTTCTTCATTTACTATTTTTATAACATGTTGGGCCGGAGTTAAACTCTCCATAACTTCTTGTCCAACACATCTCTCTTGAACTTTTTTTATAAAATCCTTTACTACTTTAAAGTTTACATCAGCCTCAAGAAGTGCAAGCTTGACTTCTCTCATAGCATCTTTTACATCTTTTTCTGTAAGCTTTCCTTTTGACTTTAACTTACCAAGAGCACTTTGTAGCTTATCGGATAATCCTTCAAATATCATTTTATCATCTCCCTACATAAATCTTCTATATTTTTTAGCTTAGGGATTAAATCAGCACAATCCACATTGCGCAACAAATCTTTTTTAATATCGAGTACTTTATCATTTATAAGTTTTATTTTTGACTCTTGTTCTTGGATTCTAGAGACTAAATGTAATTTATCTTCATATTCTCTTAGTATCTTCTCAGAACGTTTCAAGGTATCGTAAACACTCTGTCTAGATACACTTAAGTTTTCACTAATCTCACCCAAAGAGTAATCTTCATCATAATATAAGCTCACAATCTCTCTTTGTTTACTTGTAAGTAGTTCTTTGTATTGTTCAAACAATAAGCCAATCTCAACCATTTTCTCTATATTCATATCTCACACTTCCCGTGATATACTGTAAAGGTTATTTACTTTACACATTGTATTTTATATCATATAGAATACAATGTCAACATTTATTTTAAAAAGCTATCTAATTACCAAACAATGCCTCTGAGAATAATTTAGCATCAAAATTCTGTAAGTCTTCTACCTTTTCTCCAACACCTATAAGCTTAACAGGAACATCTACTTCAGACTTAACAGCTAGCACAACTCCACCTTTTGCTGTCCCATCTAATTTAGTAAGCACTATGCCTGTAATATTTGCCACTTCTTTAAAAGTTTTAGCCTGGACTACAGCATTTTGTCCAGTCGTTGCATCTACTACCAAAAGAACCTCTTTTTTGGCCTCTGGAAATTCTCTATCAACTATTTTAAATACTTTTCCAAGTTCATTCATAAGGTTAGCCTTATTATGTAGTCTACCAGCCGTATCACAAATTAATAAATCTGTATTTCTAGCCTTTGCTGCCTTTATAGCATCAAATACTACCGCTCCTGGGTCTGCACCTTCTTGATGTTTTATTATATCTACATTACTCCTTTTGGCCCATATCTCTAGTTGCTCTGCTGCTGCCGCTCTAAATGTATCACCAGCTGCCAATAAAACTTTCTTTCCTTCTTTTTTGTACTTATAAGCTAATTTACCTATAGTCGTAGTTTTACCAACCCCATTTACCCCAACCATAAGTATTATAGTAGGAGAATGGTCTGTATCTAATTGAGAGTTCTCACTACATAGTATGTCTTCTACTATACTTTTAAGCTCATCTCTTACATCCATTGGATTTGTAATTCCTTTTTCCTTTATTTTATCTCTTAGCTTGTCAATTATATCCATAGTAGTATTTACACCTACATCAGCAGTGATTAATATTTCTTCTAACTCTTCTAATAATTCCTCATCTACTTTAGTGTACGACTTTAAAACCTCGTCTATTTTATCTGTTATTCCTTGCTTAGCTTTAGTAAGCCCTTGTTTTAACTTATCAAACAATCCTACTTTTATTTGAGCTGAATCTTCTGAGTCTTCTTCATTTACTTTATTTGAGCTATCTGAAACTTCCGCTTTATCTAATTCATTTACTTTACTTGAGTCATCTAAAACTTCTTCTTTATCTAATTCTTCATCTATGGTATCTAGTTCTTCATCTATGTTATCTAGTTCTTCAGTATTTTCTTGTGGAATAACTTGTTCTTCATCATTTTGTTTTTCTTTAATTTGCTGATTTTCAACTTCTTTTTGTGCTTCTTTTTTCTGATTAAATTTAAATAGTTTTTTTAACACTACTAATATCCTCCTATGCTAATATATTTCTTTCTATATAACATCCGTAATCTCTTGAGCTTCTTTTAGTTTTAAACTTATAACCTTCGATATTGCTTTTTCCTGCATAGTAACACCGTATATATAGTCTGCAACCTCCATAGTACCTCTCCTATGCGTTACAGATATAAACTGAGTATCCTCTGATAACTCTCTTAAAAATTCACCAAACCTAAATATATTTACATCATCAAGCGGAGCCTCAATTTCATCTAATATACAAAACGGGGTAGGCTTAGCCAAAAGTATTGAAAATAATACGCTTATAGCAGTAAGAGCTTTTTCTCCTCCTGATAATAAATTCAAGTTCTTCATCTTCTTACCAGGTGGTTGGGCTGTTATTTCGATATCACTTTCTAGTATATTTTCCTCATCTAAAATAGTCAGTTCTCCACATCCCCCTCCAAATAATCTTTTGTATACATATTTGAAGTTTTCATTTATTGCATTGAATTGAATCTTAAATTCGGATTTCATACTCTCTTCTAATTCACTTATTATTCGCTCTATAGCTTGTATAGACTCTTCTAAATCCTGTTTTTGTTCACTATAGAAGTCATATCTTTCTTTTACTTCTTCATATTCTTTTATAGAATCTATGTTTACATTTCCTAAGCTTCTTATTTCCATTCTTAGGCGCTCTAATTGCTTCTTGTCTATTTCTAACTTATCTTCTCTAATTTCTATAGCCTGAACAAAAGTCATTTGATATTTTTCAAAAAGCTTATTAATGTAAGTTTCTTGGTTTGATCTTAATCTCTCTAGTTTTCCTTCTACCTTGAATAAGCTTTCTTTTAGTTCCATATACTGTCTATCTATAGACTTTAAGTTTTTATTGAAATCTTCCAATCTAGATTTTAAATCCTCTTTTACGACCTTCTTAGTTTCCAAATTGCTATTGTTGTGACCTAACTGTTCCTTTAAGTTTTCTTTTTCAGTAGTTTCAATAACTAACTCTTCCTCAAGCTTTGCTATATCTAACCTTTTACTAACCAAAGATTTTTCATAGTTTGTCAATCTTTCTTGTAAATCGTTAGTCTCAGTCTCTATTCTCTCTTTTTCCTTTATCAAGCCTTCATATATTTGTTTACTTTTAACTAATTCAAGATTTAACCCATCAAAATTAGACTTTTCATCTTCATATACCTTGTTTAACTCTTTAAGTTTTTCACTTAAATTCTGTATATTCTCCTGGTTTTCCTTGTGTTTATCTTCTATATCTGTCACTTGATTATTAACAACTTCTATCTTTTCTAATGTGTAACTTAAGTTTGAGTCTAGTCCTTTTTTTTCATTTTCTAGCTTAACCAAAACATTATCCAATGATTCTATTTCGTCTTTTAGTCTTTGGATATTAGAGTTTTGCATAATTATAAGCTTTTCAGATTCTTTTAACTCTTGATCTATTACCTTTAATTCCGTATTTACATTGTTTATATTGTTACTTATTATCTCTTTTTCCTCTAAAAGACAATTTCCCTTTTCTTTTAAAGTCTTTATATTATCTGTGTATTCACCTATAAGTCTTTTTCTAGATAATATATTTCCACTTGCCTTTAGACTTCCACCAGTTAAAGCCCCTCCTGGATTTAATATTTCCCCATCTAAGGTTACAACTTTAAACCTATGGTTTGTCTCTCTAGCAAACTTTATTGCCTCATCTATATTTTCTATTATAATTGTTCTGCCTAATATACTATCTATAATGTTTTTGTATTTATCATTAAAGGATACTAAGTCACTGGCCAAACCTATATACTTGGCGTTAGATTTTATAGTTTTTTTATCTATTTTATTTCCCTTTATTATATTTACTGGTAAAAACGTCACTCTTCCTAAATTATTTTTCTTTAGATAGTTTATCGCCACTTTTGCACTTTGTTCATCATCTGTTATAACATTTTGCATAGTAGCACCAAGAGCTGCCTCTACTGCTTTTTCATACTTTGAAGATACATTTATAATCTGTCCTACAGCCCCATGTATTCCATTTAAGCTTTTATTTTTTAATACTTCTTTAACACCACGATTAAACCCTTCATAATGATTTTCCATCTCTATGTATATATTAAGTTTTGATTGTAAATCATTTAAAGTATACTTTGTATCTTGAATATTTTTTTCAATTCTGCTGTTTTCATAAACGAAATTTTCTAAGCTTTCTTTAAGATTATTATTCTTTATATTCAGATTATTTAAGTTTTCTTGTTTGGATTTAAAGTCAAGTTCAATACTGCTTAAAGTATTATTTTTTTCCTGTTTATCATTATTTATATCTTTTATCTCTTGATTTATACTATTTACCCTTGATTTTATATTTTCTTTGTTCGCGTCTAGTGCTGATATCTTGTTGCTCAACTCTTGCTTTTTATTTAAGATTCTTATAACATCGTCTTTTAGAAATTCCACTCTTTCATTTAATTTTTCTATCTCAATTCTCTTAGAAGAATTACCTTCTTCTATATTTCCTATCTTTTCCTGTAGAATATCTATATTACTTTTTTTGCTATTTTTATCTTCATCTAACCTTTCGATTTCTAATTGATTATTTTTTATTTTTTCTTTTATAGATAAAATTTCCTGATTTTTTCTATCTATTTCATTATTATAGTTTTTTAATCTTTCGTTTATTAAATTTAGCTGCCCTTCTTTTTGGGATATTATTGACTTGATAGAGTTTATATAGTCTATGGACTTACTTATAACTTCATCTATATCCTCTATATCTTTATTAGTTAAACTAAACTTATTATCTATATCATTTTTTTGCTTTTCTGTTTCTGTTAAGTCTCTATTCAAAAGTTCTATATGTTTATTTACTTCTTCTACCTCTTTTTCTAAGGCTTCAATTTCTCTAATAAAACTGTTTACCTCTATCACCTTAAGTTTTTCACTAAGATCCAAGTATTTTTTCGCTTTTGTCTGTTGATTAAAAAGAGGTTTTAATTGATTTTCTATTTCTATATATATATCATCAATTCTCTCTAAGTTCTCTTTTGTATTTTTTAAGTTTCTCTCTGCCTCCTGTTTTTTATACCTATATTTAGATATGCCACAGGCTTCATCAAAAACCTTTCTTCTATTCGCAGGGTTATTGCTAAGAATTTCATCAACCTTACCCTGTTCTATAATGGAGTACCCATCTTTTCCTATACCTGTATCTAAAAATATTTCCTTTATATCTTTTAATCTACAACTTTTGTTGTTTAAAAAAAACTCACTCTCTCCATTTCTGTAAGCTCTTCTTTTTATAGTTACTTCGCTAAATTCTAAACCTAGTTCATTGTTTTGATTATCTATTGTAAGTGCAACTTCGCAGTAATTCATAGGTTTCTTATTATCCGTTCCTGCAAATATTACATCTTCTAGCTTATCACCTCTAAGACTTTTTATACTTTGTTCTCCTAGTACCCATCTGACAGCATCAGAGATATTACTTTTCCCACTACCATTAGGGCCAACTATAGCCGTTATTCCTTCTTTAAAAATAATATCTGTTTTTGTAGGAAAGGATTTAAAGCCTTTTAATTCCAATCTTTTTAGATACAACTTGTTCTCTCCCTTCAATGCTAAAACTAAAGGTTGTAGATATCATATAAATTTTTATAAATATCTTTGATATTAATAGTAATGACTTTTTCCTCATCTAACATAATTTCTAAAGTATCTATATCAATGTCTATTTCTTTAACCTTTAAAACTAAATTTAACTTGTCCTTCATATAAGTAGTATTTGACTTTTTATTACCTATAATTTTAGATATATTCCTCTTATTAACTCTAACTGTTACTTCTTTTTTTACTATATTTTCCGATACTAAACTCTCTAAATAATCCTTTATCATCTCTGATTCTACTAATTCCCTAAAAGCAGGGTGATAAGGTCCACTTACAACCGCTCTACCTAGTTGTATATCATCTGTTGCCTGAAGGCCTACTCTTATTACATTTATATTATTTACATAAAATAAAACCAAAAGTTTTTTAACTATTTGTATACTTTCATCTAAAGTAAACGGAATATATTCATTTTTATTTAATAGCTTTTCAAGACCAGTTTCTTTTACAACTAAAGTTGGGTATATTCTGACACAGTCAGGATTCATTTTTATAAATTGTTTTGCTGTATATATGCACTTTTCTTCAGAATCTGAAGGTAGTCCTACCATCATCTGAAGACCAAGTTTAATTCCATATTCCTTAATAAGCTTAGAACTATTATAAACTACATCAGCCTCATGACCTCTAATACTATCTATTAGCACATTTGAATCAAGTGATTGAACTCCCAATTCTATTATGCTTGCTTTATATTCTTTTAGCATCGACAGTATTTCATCATCTATACAGTCTGGCCTTGTAGACATTCTAATATCCTTAACAAGTCCTCTGTCTACGTATTCTTTCGCCACTGACAATAGGCTCTTTTGTATATCAATATCTATAGCTGTAAAACTACCTCCAAAAAATGCTATCTCTACCTCTGCATCTTTGTCTATAGTAGGTAAATATTCTTCTATAATACTTCTCGCATCTTCACTTGTAACGTCGGTGCTCACTCCTGTTATTTTCTTTTGATTGCAAAATATACAATCGTGAGGGCAGCCCTTATGTGGAACAAAAATCGGTATTATTCTTTTCTTCATATTATATCATCTTCCCTTAAGTTATCTCCTAGTATGTTGCTTAATGCAATTCTAGCTGCTAATTGTTCTGCTTCTTTTTTACTTTTACCCTCGCCTACACCTAAAATATCTTCATTCATACCAACTTGCATTATAAATATTTTATTATGGTCTGGTCCTTTTTCTTCTACTAACTTATACCATATGTTTATACTATTTTCACCTTTTTCTTGGAGAACTTCTTGAAGGTGAGTTTTATAATCTCTAAATATTTTTCCTCTTCTTGAATCACAAATTATTTTTTCCATATACTTCAATATAAACTTTCTAGCATTTTCTATTCCACCATCTAAATATATAGCGGCTATAACAGCTTCAAAAGCATCTGCTAGTATAGATATTCTTTTTCTTCCACCTGTGGACTCTTCACCTTTTCCCAATAACATATAATTGCCTAATTGGATTTCTTTTGCAACATCACTCAGAGATTCTTCACATACTATATTTGCTCTTAACTTTGTAAGTTCACCTTCTGGTAATTTCTTTTCTGCGTTAAATAAATAGTCACTTATTATAATCCCTAAAACAGAATCTCCTAGGAATTCTAAACGCTCATTAAAGTTATACTTTCTATTTTCATTAGAATATGAACTATGAGTGAGAGCCTCTAGTATATATTCTTTATTTTCAAATTTATAGTCTATTATTTCCTCAAACTTTTCTATATTAGCCAATATGTTTTTATTTATCTTCATAATCTTACCTCCGAGTTAATTATCTCTAGATTATAGTGTACTATTTTTCTATAAGTATTGCAAAACTAAAATTATATTTATATAATTTAAAATTTTATTATTTATATACTCAAAATTTCAACTAATTCTTAATATAATAAACAAAAAACTACCTACAAGACTAAGGCTTATAGGTAGTTTTTTGTTTTTATTTAGTTATTATTCATGATCACAATCACAATCAGAACATATACATCCTTCTTCATCCTCAGATGATAATATTATAGCTTGACAATTAGGGCAAACAACATCCACTTCGTCATCATATAATAAATCTTCATCTATCTCTACCAAGTCTCCACAATTTGGGCATTCCATTTCTATATAACTAAACTCATCGTCGTCATCTTCTTCATCTTCATCTTCGTAGATATCATCCTCTACATCTGCTAAGTCTTCGTCTATAGACTCTACATATTCTATAAGATCTTCTTGCTCCTCTGATAGGTCCACTATAGCATCAGCAAATGTTTCTAATGTTGATACTATTTTATGTATTATCTTTCCTTCTTTACTTTCATTGCTTATTTCTAATCCTTCTGCTAGACCTTTTAGGTATGCAACTTCTTCATATAAGTATTTCATAGATACCCCTCTCTTTCTTTGTTTATATAAATTAAAAGCCCATATATCTATATTATTGAGACATATAAGCTTTTATATACATATAAATTTCTTAAACTCTTGATAAATATTCTCCAGTTCTCGTATCTATCTTAACTTTATCTCCAGTATTTATAAATAAAGGAACCTGTACTACTGCACCTGTTTCTACTGTAGCTGCTTTAGTAACATTACTTGCTGTATCTCCTTTTATTCCTGGTTCTGTTTCTACAACTTCTAATTCTGCAAAGTTAGGAGCTTCAACTTGGAAAGCTTGTCCTTGATAAAATCTTATTGTAGCAACTTCATTTTCTTTTAAGAACTTTATAGCGTCCTCAACTTGGTCATAGTTTAATGGTATTTGATCATAAGTTTCTTCGTCCATAAAGTAATATAACTCACCATCATTGTATAGATATTGCATTTGTCTAGTTTCTATATGCGCTTTAGGGAATTTATCACTTGGATTGAAAGCTTCTTCTCTTATTGCTCCTGTTTTTAAATTTTTGTATTTAGTTCTAACAAAAGCAGCCCCTTTTCCTGGCTTAACATGTTGGAAATCAACTATTAAGCATGGTTGACCTTCTTTTTCAAATGTAACACCTTTTCTAAAATCACTTGCTGATACCATATTTGTCCCTCCATTAAAAAATAAATTTCTCGTTTTGGCAATAACTTTATTATTACCGAATCCTTCAAGGATATATTATTGCAATCTTGTTAAACTATATTAACTCGTAACATTACATAAGTTATACAAATACATTATATAAACTACGATCACGGATTACAAATTTTGCTACTATAATAATAGCATAACTTATCTATTACAAACAAGTATTTGACCCTCTACTTATTATACATTTTTTATTGGATAATATATACTAAAATATATTTTTATTTTTTATGCATGAAGGCTTTTTAAATAGATAGTAAGTCTAGTCTCATATTTTTGTTTATTCTTTGATAACTTTAAAATAACGTTAGCACAAGCTCCGTTATTACTAATAGCTACCCTCATTTCGTCTACATAATCACCTATTTCATATTCTCCCATTTCACCTGTTGTCGGACTAAATGAATTTATAAATAATTTACTCCTAGAGTCTTTTAATATAATTTCCTTTGTTCCCTCTTTAAATTTCACATCTCCTCTATATATATACTTGCACTTAATAGACTTGACGCTTGAAAATTCTCCGCTATTACAGCCTATATTTTCTATCTTTACTGAGTTTTCAATGATATCCTCTATCTTCTTAGATACCTCTATTGCCTGTTGTTGCAATTCAACTCTATCCTCTGCTGTTTCTTTTAAATTAATACTAAACACAAGCAGAGAGTACATAAGTAATATCAGTATTGAAATAACCAATAAAGATACTACACTTTCCAGTAACAAATACCCTTTTTGATTATTCATATTTTCCTTCTTTCAAGAGTATTCTTCCACTTGTAGGCACTACAGTTATATCTTTCTTAAATTTGTTATTGTATATCTTTATTGTACCTCCTGGTGTAGCAGGAAGTCCATCTACTTTAAATAGTACTTTAGGTGTATAGTACTCTAAATTCACCTGCTTAGGAAGAAAAACTTTCTTTATAGATTCTCCTTTTTCTCTTAGCATATAGCCATTTTTTCCATTCTCCTGTATAAAAACTATACATGTGTTGCAATCACTTAGCATATTCGCTCTCCTGATATACCTCATATCAGAACAAAGCTGTTTTGTAAACAAACTTATCTCATACTTTTCAATGCTCTGTCTAGGAAAACTAAGAGTTGCTATTATTAAAATCAGACTCATTCCTACTAATAATTCTATTATAGTCACATTCCTTCACTTTTCATAATTACATCTCCCTATAGTTTTCTATAATAACAAGATCTTTTTCATTTAATTGCTGGCTGTTATTTTCTTTATTGCTTATATTGATTTCTTCACTATTTAAATTACTTTCTTCGTTACTTATATTATCTTCTTCTATTGATGGTTGTTTAAATGGATTTATAATTTTTACACTTACTTTGACTTTTCTAGAATAATTATTATCCTTTGCATCACTTATAACTTGAAAATTCAAAGAACCATCTTCTTCATATATATTGTTCTTATCTACCCTAACATTGACATTAGAGAGTTCACTTTTATTTAAATTTGTTATTCTATCACAAAAGGTTTTTTGGTTATTTCCTAAGAAATAACTCGAAAACTCTTCTTTATTTTTACACTTTAATAATGCATTTTTTACTTCTGATAATATATTACTCCTAGTAATCTCTACTCCACTTAGAGAGTTTTCTTTCAATACTCTATATTTGTACTCTAGGCAAAACACATTTCCATTGCTATATGCCAGCCCTAAACAACTTACACATATGACTGCTATTATAGAAAGTATCATTAATGTGGTTATAAGTATAGATCCTCTATTTTTTCGTGACATAACTACTAAGTTCCACCTTCTTCTTATTATCTTCTACACTTACACTAACCCTATAACACTCATAATGATCTTTATCCTTGTCTAATTTAGTTTCTATAGTATAACCATCTAAACTTACTTTATCATAAACACTATCTTCAATTTGCTCATTGTCATTTTGTACGTTGTATTTTTCATCTTCTAAGTACTTTTTTGCTATGCTTAGCATTTCTATATTTTTACCGTTCTTATTTATAAGATTGTAGCTATTATTCAAAGTAGTCGATATTAAATAAGATATTACGCATATAATAGATAGGCTAACTATACATTCAATAGAAATAAATCCATTTTGTATAAACTCACTCTTTCTACTTCTACCTTTCAATATCAATTTCCTTTCACACAATAAAATTTAACCTAAACAATTAGATTGATTGCTTATTTACTTGTTTTATTACTTTATACTCTTCTCGTATAAACTCTCGTATAAACTTTTTATGTACTCTACATCACCATTATCAGCTTTTATTCCAGTCCATATGTAAAACGCATGTAACCCTTGATTTATAAGCATATTAATACCATATACAACATCTAGATTATTATCCTTAGCCCATCTTATAAACCTTGTTTCATGTGGCTTATAGACTATATCACAAACCAGTAAATCAGGATTTGGATTTATGCTATCATCAATCGGACATTCATCTGTTTCCATACCTATTGGGGTTGTATTTATAAGTATGTCTATATCTTTTAAATCTTCCTTAGTAATTTCATCTATGGAATAAGATGCACTTATATTGAAATGTTTTTTTACTGTCTTGATTATATCCTCGGCTTTACTTTTACTTCTATTTCTGATTTGTAAAGAAGATATATTGTTTGAAGCCATTTCAATAGCTATACTTCTGCATGCCCCTCCAGCTCCTAATATCATTACCTTCTTATCTTTTAACGTATAACCCTTGTCTAGTACTGACTTTACAAAACCTATACCATCTGTATTATATCCTTTTAAAACGCCTCCTTCATTTTTTATAGTATTTACTGCTCCTATTATCTTTGCTTTTTCATCTATTTCATCTAGATATTTCATGACATCTACTTTGTGTGGTATCGTAACATTGCACCCTTGCATTTTTAGTGTTTTAACATTAGATACAACCTCTCCTAGTTTTTCTGGCTTTACATCAAAACACACATATACATTATTTCTTTTGTATCTGCTAATTAAGTAGTTATGTATGCTTGGAGAGAAACTATGGCTTACCGGGTGCCCTAAAAGACATATTAATTTAGTTTTTCCATCTATATTCACACTAATTACCCCCTCTAATTTTATTATCATATATCAATAAATTTATACCTATTAATTTAAATATTTTAAATATTATGTTCAATTTATAAACCTTTTAATTCCTATGTTATATTATATTAAAATAAATTGTCAATTCCTAACATAAAACTTGTACGCAGAAAGAAGTCCTATACAGGACTTCTCTCTGAGTTAAGTTCTTTTTTTAGTTTTTTTAGAGCTCTTTTTTCAATTCTAGAAACATAGGACCTAGATATA
The DNA here is from genome assembly GCF_900129815.1 of Asaccharospora irregularis DSM 2635. Lineage (GTDB taxonomy): Bacteria > Bacillota > Clostridia > Peptostreptococcales > Peptostreptococcaceae > Asaccharospora > Asaccharospora irregularis. The sequence continues at coordinate 90,488 of NZ_FQWX01000002.1, read as the reverse complement.
TCTAGTTTTTGAGCGATTTCCCTTTGTGTTTTATAACCCGATGTTGTTAGACCATACCTTAGCTTAACAATTTCTTTTTCCCTGTCAGTCAGAGTTTTCTCTAGTTGTTCATAAAGTTTACTAATTTGGACCTTAAGCTCAACCTGATCAATTATATAATCAATATCCGTTCCCAGTATATCGATTAAACTAATCTCATTTCCTTCCTTATCAGTACCAATAGGATCTTGAAGAGATACCTGAACCCTGTTCTTTTTATTAGCCCTTATATTCATTAAAATTTCATTTTCTATACATCTAGACGCGTATGTCGCCAATCTAGTGCCTTTATCCACATTATAAGTTTCTATGGCCTTTATTAAACCTATAGTACCTATAGATATAAGATCATCTTGATCTTGACTAGAATTGTTGTATTTTTTTGCTATATGAGCTACTAATCTCATGTTCCTTTGTATTAAAATTTCTTTTGCCACTTCATCTTTTTCTACTTTAAAGTCAGTTAGATATTTAATCTCCTCTTCAGGGGTTAATGGTTTTTCGAATGATTTAAGAACAGTCAACAGACCACCCCCTCTTTTTCACATGTCATTTTAAATTATATGAATTAGGGTGCGTTAAGTTGACTACTCTTTAAATATTACTATTTTATTTTTAATATATTCTTTTGCATATCTCTTTAAATATAGGTACCGCCGACTTGCTATTTCCAACTGTTCCCTCGACTAAAACTGTGATCGCATATTTTGGATATTCCTCTGGATAAAAACCTGTAACCCAACCATGACTTATAGGTTTATTATCTAAACTACTTTGGGCCGTACCAGTTTTTACACCACAACCTCCCTCTAAATCATTTAGTTCTCTTCCTGTACCATTTTTTGAAACAGACTTCATCATTTCCTTAATCTGTGTTATTGAGTAAGGTGATATTAAGTCCTCTTTTTTTGTTGTTCTAAATGTTTTAACTATACTTCTATTGTTATCTATTAGACTATCATACAATCTAAGCGGCTTATATGTCCCGTTGTTAGCTACTATCTGAGTCATTTGATTTATTTGTAGAGGTGTAAATTCCACACTTCCCTGACCTATAGCTAGATTACGTATTGATATTTTTTTAGGAACTTGTTCACAACCTTCTTCCTCTAATCCCAAATTAACCTTTTCATATAAGTGCAGCTTTTTTGCTGAATCTAATATTTTCTCTTTTCCAACTTTCATTGCTATATCTAAAAATGCTGTATTACACGAATTAGAAAATGCATCTTCCAAACTCTCCACGCCATGACCATTGGCCTTGTGACATCTCAACACTTCACCTGAATTTCCAATTTTTGTTTTTCCTGTGCAATTGTAAGTGTAATTTTCATCAATCACTCCATTTTCTAAGGCTGCAAATAACACCACCATTTTAAATACAGAACCTGGAGGGTATGTAAATTTAACTGCTCTATTTTCTAACTCTCCTCTTTCTCCACTTAAGCTTTTATACACATTGTTTGGGTCAAAATTTGGTCTAGAGCATATAGAGAGTATTTCTCCTGTGTCCACGTCCGAAATAACCACAGCCGTTGGATTTTCTTCTTTATCTAAAATTTTTTCTACTATTTTTTGTATTTTCTGATCTATAGTTAATCTCAGATGTATATCATTTTCACTTGATTTAACCGTTTTTATACTACCTTTTAAAACATCTAAATCATGGCTATTACCTGCCTGTCCAGCCTTAAATACACTTACATATTTTTCATTTGACTTTTTTAAGATATCGTCCATCCCTTTTTCTATACCTAGTTTTCCACAACCATCATAACTATTTATATATCCTATTGTATGTGATAACATTCCATCCTTAGAATATCTCAATGTTTTTTCCTCTACTATTATTTCGTTGTCTTCTAGCTCTTTTTTTATAGTCGGTTCTATGGCATCTGTTTCAAATTTTATTGTTTGCGACGAAATTTGCTTTTGAACCACTTTGTATATTTCCTTTTCATTCATTTTTGTCGATCTTTTTATCAAGTCCAATATTTTATTATCATTACTAAGTTTATCTTTTTTTACTGCTATTACTTGTTTTTTATCGATATCTGTCAGAGGCCTATTATCCCTATCGTATATAATACCTCTTCCGCTATTTAATGCTATTTTTTCCGTACTTTGATTTTCTACATTTTGTTTGTATTTATCGCTTTTTAAAACTTGAATATCTACTAACCTATATGTTAAAAAAGCATATATAGATAAAAAAATCACCATCATACTATATGCTCTTTTCCCTATTTTATTTGATGTAGATTCTTTTTTTCTAGACATAAAATCACCCCTTAGATATTCTAATTATTAACAATATCTAAGGGGATAATACTATTTTTATATTATATTAACTTAATTGAGTTCTGATTTTAGATATAACTATGTCTATTGCAACTTCATTTTTACCACCTTCAGGCATTATTATATCTGCATATTTTTTATATGGTTCTATAAATTGATCGTGTGCTGGTTTTACTGTATTTAAGTACTGCTCTATAACAGAATCTACAGTTCTACCTCTCTCTTTAATATCTCTTTGAATTCTTCTAAGTATTCTTATATCATCCTCAGTATCTACATAAATTTTTATATCTAGCCTATCCCTTAATTCTTCATCTTCGAGTATCATTATACCTTCAACTATAATTATATCCTTAGGAGTTACAGTTATAGTTTGATCTGTTTTTCTAGTATGAAGCTCGTAGTCATATACTGGTTTTTCTACAGGCTTCATTTTGCTCAAGTCCTCTATATGCTTTATAAGAAGCTTGTTATCAAATGCTAAAGGATGATCATAATTAGTTTTGAATCTTTCCTCCATACTTAAATGTCCTTGATCTTTGTAATATGCATCTTGCTCTAATACTGCTATATTTTCCTCAGGTATATTCTCCATTATTGCTTTGCAAACCGTACTTTTACCTGATCCTGTTCCTCCTGTTATGCCTATTATAAGAGGTCTTTTCCCTTTCATAGTCTCTTCTCTCCTTAATACTTTTATCTTGTAGTATAATTCTAACTTTATATTTTTAGATATCTAGTCCGTCTACGTAGAATCCAGTAGTAAAATCTCTATTACCTACTTTTTTCATTTCTTCTATCCAACTTGGATTTACTTTCCAGTCACTAGAGTTTCTATAAAATTCGTCTATTGCATCTTTGTATGCCTCTACAACTGCTTTTATATAGTCATTAGTCTGCTTTCTGCTCTCTATTTTCAAGCTTGTTATACCTGATTTAATCAGTTCAGGTATGTACTCTATTAGGCATAAATCCTTAGAATTAAAGAAAAATGTACCTTTTTCATCCTCGTATATAGGGAAATACTCCCCAGGCCTTTTTTCCTCCTCTAAGTAGTATTTCCATTCATCAGATCCATCAGATAAATTTTTATCTCCATTTTTTCCAGTCATGTAGTTGGTTATTAAGCATCTTCCAGAATATGATATACACATAGCACCATGAACAAGAGCTTCTATCTCCAGATTCGAAGGGGTTTTCTCCCTTATCTGAGACACTTCTTCAAAAGATAATTCCTTAGAAACAATAACCCTTTTTACACCCTGATCATACCAGAAGTTAGCACTAACATAGTTCGTAGTGTTTGCTTGGGTATTTAAATGTATATCCATATTAGGAATTACTTTTTTCACTACTGTAAGCACTCCAGGATCAGCTAAAATAACTGCATCTATTCCAATCCTTTCTAAATACAGTAAGTATTCCTCTAAGTTTTTAAAATCATCGTTATGAGGCATTACATTTATTGTGGCATAAATCTTTTTTCCATTTTGATGTGTATAGTTAACTCCATCTTCTAGATCTTTTTTAGTAAAATTTTTTGCCAATGATTTAGTTCCAAAAAACTCTCCACCTATATAAACTGCATCCGCCCCAGAATCTATAGCTATTTTTAATTTTTCTAAATCACCTACTAATATTGATAGCTCTACTCTATTCATTTATCTCACTACCTTTCTTTTCCTTATAACTAAGTGCTACACCATCTCCTATAGGTATAATGGATGTACTTAAATAATCTGCACTACATATATAGTCTAAGTAGCTTCTCATTCTTTTAACTATAGTTTTCTTTCTTCTTATTACAAAGTCATCATGTGCTACCATGCCTTTGTATAAAATATTATCAGAGATTAAAAGTCCTCCTATCTTTAGTTTATCTATTACCATATCATAAAATAGTTTATACTGACCTTTTGCTGCATCTATAAATATAATATCAAATTCTCCTTCAACTCTGCTTAATATTTCCTCTGCATCGCCTTCTAGTATAGTTATATTATTTTCAAGTCCTGATAATTTGATATTATTCTTAGCCTTTTCTATCATTTTTTCGCTTCTCTCTACAGTTATAACTTCTACATCATCCCCAGCTACAGTTGCAAAAAATATAGAAGAATAACCTATTGCACATCCAACCTCTAATATCCTTTTTGGTTTTTTCATTTTTAATAATACCCTTAATAGCTCGGATACTTCTTTATGTATTATAGGAACATTGTTTTCCTCGGCATAGATTTCCATATCTTTTAGGAGACCTTCTTTTTCTTTTAATGTATCTCTTATATATCCTTCTACTAAATCATTTACTATATTGCTCATAGAATCACTCCTCAATTTCTTGCAAAATTAATATAGGATTACACCTTAGTGATCTCAAGGCATAATCCATAGTTTAAATCTCTAGATTAAAAAATCAGTTTCACCAATTTTTTATCTCTTTGCTTGCTATCTATTTCTTATTTAGTTTATCTCTCTCATCTTTGTACTCTTTTACATACTTTAAATGATCCTGATAATTTGTACTATAGTTATTTCCACCATCCATTTTCGCTACAAAGTATAAGTAATCTGTATCCGCAGGATTTAAAACTGCTTCAATAGACTTTATCCCTGGATTAGCAATTGGTGTGGGTGGTAAGCCTTTATTTTTATAACTATTATAAGGAGAATCAATCTTTAGGTCCTTATATGTCACTATTTTTTTTCTTTTCTCAAAAATATATTGTATTGTCGCATCGGATTGAAGAGGCATTCCTATTTTAATTCTATTATAAAATACACTAGCTATTAGAGGCCTGTCCTCATCCAAAACAGCTTCTTTTTCTACTATAGATGCCATAGTAATAATCTCCTGAAGGCTTTTATCGGATTTTTCTATATCTTCTTGGACTTTTCCAACGCATTCGTCAGAAAATCTTTTTAGCATAGCTAATAATATCTCATCTTCCGAGTCTTCTTCATTAAAATAATACGTATCTGGATATAAAAAGCCTTCTAGTGAATTTATTCCTTTATCATTCAAAAATTCAAATTCCGCTTTAAATTCCTCGGGTTTATTAATCAACTCATCATATCTACTCTTTTCTCCTAATTTTTTATTTACAAGAATAGATACAATCTCTTTTGATGTAGAACCTTCTGGAATTGTTATTTTTACACCGTCCTGATATATTTTACCAGATGCCAACAAATCTATTATCCCACTGTTTGAATAAGATTGATTAAGCAAGTACTTTCCTGCCTTTATAGAAGAAGCTTTGTTGCTAACTTTAACTAATGCCTTAAACATAGTTTTATTTTTTATCAATTCATTTTCATATAATATATTGGATATACTATTTATAGTTGAGCCAGATGGAATGTCCACTATTATGTCCTTTTTATTGTTTTTGTTATATGGTCCTATCTGCATGGCCACGAACACGCCAAGAGAAATTAGAACTATAGCAAAAATCAGTCCTATAATCTTGTACTTATTATTTTTAAAACTCATAGGGTTATCTACTCCTTATGTATATTTATATCCTCTATATTATAAGTCTAAGAATGAAATTTTTCAATAAAATTTGTCGAACAACTGGATATAGCCTAACACTATTGTTTACATGTTAGGCTATTTGTAATCATATTTTTAGAATTTTTTTATTTCGTCTTGAGTTACAACACCGTATATTAACTTGCTGTTTTCTACCTTTTCATCTGTTATTTTATATGCATTTTTTAATTTTTCTTCAGATGATTTATATTTTTCCATATTATTTAAATGTATATATGCTAAAACATCGTCTTTATTTACATAGTCTCCAACTTTTTTATTTAGCACTATACCAACAGATAAATCTAATTCGTCTTCTTTAGTTTCTCTTCCTGCACCTAAAATCATAGCTGCTATTCCAACTTCTTCCGCTTCTATCTTGCTTACATATCCTGATTTTTCCGATTTCACAGGTATTATTTCACTTGCCTGAGGAAGAAGTGTATAATCATCTACTATATTTTTATCTCCACCTTGGTTTTCTATAAATACCTTTAGTTTCTCTAGCGCTCTACCTGATGATATTGCGTCTCTAATTTTGTCTACTCCATCATCAAAATCATCTGCTACCTTAGCTAAAACTAACATGTATGATCCAAGTGTTTCACACAGTTCTACCAAATCACTTGGCCCTCTTCCCTTTAATGTCTCTATAGCTTCAATAACCTCTAAAGAGTTTCCAACAGCATGTCCTAAAGGTTCATTCATATCGGTAATTAGACCTACCGTTTCTCTACCCATTTCAGTTCCTATATCAACCATAGCCTTAGCTAGTTTAAATGAGTCATCTAGTGTTTTCATAAAGGCACCATCACCAGTCTTAACATCTAATACTATTGAATTTGCTCCTGATGCTAATTTTTTACACATTATACTAGCAGCTATAAGGGATATATTATCTACTGTAGCTGTAACGTCTCTTAACGCATACATTTTTTTATCTGCAACTGCTATTTTTGCAGTCTGACCGCAAACTGCTATCTTATGTTTATTTACGGCGTCTATGAAATCATCTACTTCCATATCTATAGAAAATCCTGGTATAGACTCTAGCTTATCCAATGTCCCACCAGTATGTCCAAGTCCTCTTCCAGACATTTTTGCAACAGGTGCATTACAAGCTGCTACTAATGGTGCTAATGCTATTGTAGTCTTATCTCCTACCCCACCCGTACTATGTTTATCAACTTTTATACCATCTATTTTTGATAAATCTATGACATCTCCTGAATTCATCATAGCCTCTGTAAGGTATGCTGTCTCTTCTTTTGTCATTTTATTTAAATATATTGCCATAAGTAAAGCTGATACCTGGTAGTCTGGAATTTCATTTTTTGAGTATTTTTGTACAAAAAATTCTATTTCCTCTTTAGTTAACTGATGGTTATCTCTTTTCTTTTTTATTATATCGTAAATTCTCATAAATCTATAAACCGTTTATAAAGCATGAAAACCCTATGTCTAAAAATGTTTTAGGATGCTTTTAACGATTTTCACCCGCCTCTCTTCTAAGTAATGTCTTTTTAAACTACTATCTATCCAAAATAAGCTTAATATTTATATTAAGCTTATTTTGAATTTAATCTTATCTAAGTTTATAATTTCTCTACTATATTTTTTACTAAACTCAAGAATTCTGACTTAACTCTTGTAGTAGTTTCAATAACCTCTTCATGATTTAAAGGCTGATCAAGTATTCCAGCTGCCATATTAGTTATACAAGATATACCTATAACATCCATTTTAGAATGAGATGCAACTATCACTTCAGGTGCAGTAGACATACCTACAGCATCTGCTCCTAATATTTGAGCTAATTTTACTTCTGCTGGTGTTTCATATGTTGGCCCACTAAAGAACATATAAACACCTTCTTTTAATTCTATATTTAATTCTTTAGCACAGTCTCTAACTAAATCTAAATATTTAGGTGAATATGCGCTAGACATATCAGGGAATCTATCACCTAATCTATTATCATTTGGTCCCATTAAAGGATTGTTTCCACTAAAGTTTATATGATCTTTTATCAACATTAAATTTCCTGGTTTGAAGTTTTTATTAGATCCTCCTGCAGCATTAGTAACTATAAGCTTATCTACACCTAAACTTTTCATAACTCTTACAGGGAAAGTAGTTTCTTGTTGAGAGTAGCCCTCGTAATAATGGAATCTACCCTTCATAGCCACTACTTCTTTGCCTTGTAGAGTTCCTATAACTAAACATCCATCATGCCCTTCTACAGTAGAAACCGGGAAATTAGGTATATCACTATAATTTATTTTTACAGGGTTTTCTATTTCATCTGCCAATACACCTAATCCTGACCCAAGTATTAAACCAATTTCAGGTTTATTTTTTATTTTTGAGTTTATAAACTTTGCACTTTCTTCTATTTTGTCAAACATATTCTTCATCGATGTCTCCTCCAAATTATTTCATTATTTGTGATTTAAAACTAGTACCATTTTTAGTTATTTTAACTCCTAGTATATCTGCAACAGTTGCTCCTATATCAGCAAAACTATCTCTTATTCCTAGGTTAGTATTTTCTTTTATTTGTTTTCCATATACTAGTACCGGTATATATTCTCTTGTATGGTCTGTTCCCTTATACGTAGGATCATTTCCATGATCTGCATTTATTATTAAGATGTCTTCGTCTTTCATAGAAGCTATTATCTCTGGTATTCTACTGTCAAACTCCTCTAATGCTTCCTTGTAGCCCTTAACATCTCTTCTATGCCCGTATTTAGAATCAAAATCAACTAAGTTTGTGAATATAAGACCTTTGTTTTCTTGTTTGATATATTTTATAGTTTCATCCACTCCATCCATATTATCCTTGGTATGGACTGCCTCAGTTATACCTTGTTTATTAAATATATCTTCTATTTTTCCAACGCCTATAACATCTAACCCTTCCTCTTTTATATTGTCTAAAACTGTTTTTTCAAAAGGACTTAAAGAGTAATCTCTTCTATTTGATGTTCTTACAAATTCTCCAGTCTTTTTTCCTATAAATGGTCTAGCTATTATTCTAGCCACTGCGTTGTCGCCCATCATTATTTCCCTAGCAATTTCACACATCTTATATAATTCATCTAATGGTATTATTTCTTCATGTGCTGCTATTTGGAACACACTGTCAGCCGATGTATACACTATAACATCTCCAGTTTTCATTTGATGCTCTCCATATTCATCTATTATAACAGTACCTGATGCAGGTTTATTTCCTACTACCTTTCTTCCAACTCTCTTTTCAAATTCTTCTATAACTTCTTTTGGAAAACCATTTTCAAAAGTCTTAAAAGGAGTCTCAACTAAAACCCCTGTCATCTCCCAATGGCCTGTAGTAGTATCTTTACCTTTAGATATCTCAAGACATTTACCAAATGCACCAGTCGGATTTTCTACATTTTCTAGAAAATCTACACCATCTATATTACCTATACCCAATTTTCTTAAATTTGGTATTTTGATATCTTTATGGTTTTTAACTATGTTTCCTAGTGTATTAACACCTTTGTCTCCAAATGCTTGAGCATCAGGTAATTCTCCTATTCCTACACTGTCAATTATCATCCACACTACTCTACTCAAATTGATGACCTCCTTTAAATTGTATCTTTTCTAGGATGCTTTTCTTTTATTTCCTTTCGGATGTTTTGATCTATATGATTCAAGTACACCTGCAAGCTAGATAAATTAGTATTCCCTAATATTTTACTCACAACAGAAATATTAGCTCCTTTATTTAATAAATGGATTGCAAATGAATGTCTAATCATATTTGGATTTATATTCTTATTTATATTTGCTAAACTTGCATATTTTTTTATAACTTTCCAAAGTCCTTGCCTTGTAAATCTCTTACCTAGAGAACTTACAAATAGTGAATGTTCATCTTTACCTACTAATTCACCTCTAGATTCATTTATATATTTTTCTAGATAAAACTTGGTTACATTAGAAATAGGTATAATCCTTTTACTTTTTTCACTATTGCAATAAATATAATCCATATCTAGGTTTACATCATTTATATCCATTTTTACTAGCTCTGAAACTTTTATTCCTGTTCCATATAAAAGTTCAAATATAGCCTTATCTCTTATTAACTTTGGTGTATCTAACTTAGGAAAATTTAACAGTGACTCTATCTCATCTTCTGTCAAAATATCTACTTCTTCCTTTTTTACCTTAGGCTTTTTTATATCTTTTGCCAAGTTAGAACTGCATATATTACTCAAAAACAAGTAGTCATGAAATGATTTTATTGAAGAAATCATTCTAGAAATTGTCGCTACTGATGTATCTGCTTTTTCTAACTCTATTAGATAGCCTATAATATCATTTTCTCTTATATCACTTAGTTTTATGTTTTTTAGATTTAAATATTCTAGATACTTCTTGATATCTGTCAAATACGATAAAACGGTATTTTCAGATAATCTTTTTTTGTTTTTTATGTAATTTATATAGTCTTCTAAGACCTGCATACTAAACTCCTTTATTTGACTAACAACTTAATAATACCAATACTTATTGTATTTAATATCATTTGCCCCGATACCGATATTAATAATATAATTGTTGCATTTAATAAGTATCTCTTTATTAAAGATATTATATTATCTTTACGATTTTTTTTCAAAGCATAAATTACTTCCTTCGCATAATTTATAGATATCAATGTCAGTATAATCATAGCCGGAATAATAAATATATTTTTAATAAAAATTAACGAAATTACCTTTATACTTTTCAACTTTAAAGTTATTATAGCACTATTTATAGTATATCCTACGGACATTCCTTTTAATATAAAAATGATAATTAAAATAGGAATTGTTACAACGAATAATGTAGATATGCATATAGATACAATAAAAATTATATCAGATTTTAAGTTGGATAGTACCGCTTCTTTTAAATTTATATCGCCATTATAGTAGTTTACTATTGGATTAATAACTTCTAATATAGTGTTTTCTGAATTAATAAATACTTTATTGAGGTATGCACCTAGAATAGCCGTCGCTACAAAAATTAAGCCCAGTATTACTATCGGTTTGTCCAGTTCTCTAAAATTATTTTTTCTGTATGTTCTTCTCAAATTTATAACCTCCTCCTTGTCCACCTATTATTTCATATGTGTTATAAATAATATGTGAAAAAAGGAGAGGTTATTCATCTTAGTTTATATAAGTTATACAAGTTCTTTTTCAATCAATTCCTTAGCAAGTAAAATTCCTATAGATGTCTTGGCATCTTCGACTTCATTGTTTAAAACTAAATCATATGCCTCGTTAAAATCAACTTCAAAAATATCTAAAAACTCATCTTCATCAAAATGAGTATCTCCCTTTATTAATCCAGTTGCCAAGTAAATATAAAGCTTCTCATTTGAGAAACCTGCAGATGTAAAGAATTTGTGTATTAGTTTTATATTTTCAGCACTATATCCAGTCTCTTCTTTTAGTTCTCTTATTGCACATTCCTTAGGATTTTCTCCTATTTCTAGTTTACCTGCTGGCAACTCCCAGATTACCTTTTCAATTGGTTTTCTAAATTGTTTTACTAGTATTAACTTTTTATCCTCTGTCAAAGCCACTATACCTACAGCCCCACCATGTTCTACTATTTCTCTCTTTTGGTATCCCTTCCCAGGGATTTCAACAGTGTCTAATCTAAGGCTAACTACTTTACCTGTATATATCTTATCACTACTGATTGTTTTCTCTTCTACTATCATCACAAACCTCCATTAAGTAATATGCAGCTGTACTAGCAGCTTCAAAAAATTCCGCATCCTGATCGTAATTTCTCCCCATGCTCTTAACTTTAAGTCCGAAGTAGTCTAAATCTTTTTTTGTATTTAAATTCTCTAAATATTTTACATTATGTTTTTCTTCTAATTTATTTTCCTTAATTTGTCTATTTATTACTTCCATATTTTCGCCGTCATATAATGTTATAGGAATATTAACTGCTACATTAACAATATCTCCTAGTATTGTTAAACTATGGTGAGAGATTCCTCTATGTCTATCTCTTTTATCTGCAAAACTCATCCTTGGTATAGCTATCGGTATTCCTCCTAATTTGTCTACAGCATCTAATATTGGACCTTGTTCTATTCCAGTAAATCCATATTTAGTACCTGTACCAGCAATTCCCGGTCCCATTCCTACAAATACAGCGTCAGCTTTTATAATTTCCTTTGCAGTAATAAGTGCTGTGTATATATTTATACACTCGTAATCTCCACCAAAGGCATTTCCTATAGTAATTGTACTATCTATTAAACCTTTATTTTTTAAAGTCTCTACATTTTTACTTAAATATATAGGAAGAGCAGCTCCATCAGTCATTATGTAGACTAATTTTTTATTTGGATTATTTCTTTTATAAGATGCTACAAACGGTGTCAACATACTATGAAGCGTACCCACCACAACTGGCATATTATCTAGGCTTTCAAATTTTTCAAATTCATCATGATAGATACTTCCCTGTTCTTCTACAGAATCAACTTTAACTTGTAGTGGTGTATACCTTAACTTCATAATATGACCACCCTCAGTTAGACTAGATTCCATATTATCTAAATTAGATATTACAAAATGATACCCACCTGTTCCTAAACTAAGTTCTACAGCAGTAGTATTTAAAAGTACTTTGTCGCCTATATTTATTTTTCCTGTCATTTTCGGAAAATTATATGCCCTCTGAACTTCTCCATTTATATTTACTCTTATATCGTCTAGATTTTCAGATTTATCTACTATATCTTCTACAATTCCAATCCTTTTACTTATCATAATTCTACCTTCCCAATTTATCTATAAAATTTAAGAATTTATTTTTTTCTATTATTTTAGTCAAAGAATATTTCTCGGTCAATATATGTATAAGAACTAAAAACACTAACCATCCTAATCTTACTTTTATAGAATAGCCAAAAATCATAAGTATTCCTATTGATATTCCAAGAACATTTGATCCTGCATCTCCCATCATTGCTTTTGCCTTTAAATCATAATTAAAATATGCAAGAACATTTGGTAGTATAAGAAGAGGTAAAACTTTAACATATCCTGTTATTGTTAGAAATATTATTGAAGTTATTAATAAATATCCCTTTATAGCTCTTCCTGGTCTTAAGTCTAAAAGATTCATCAAGTTTGTAGACAGTGCAACTATTAAAGTATTTATAACTATATCTCCTAAATTCTTAGATATAGTTATAGATATTATAAGCCCAACAAAGCCTCCAAACAATGCCTTAAAACCACCTGTAGTAAGATCTCCTTTGAACATGCTTTTAAAATGACCCTTAAGTCCACTTACATCTCTATTCCCTATTATATCGTCTAGTATTCCAGCAAAAAACATACTTATGGTACCAAACAAGAACATAAATAAGTACAATAAATTTTCTATTTCATTTGTAACAAACGCTAGTAATATACCATTTAAAACAACCATAGGTAAAAATACAAGTCCCATGCTAACTGGAATCATATCTCCCTTATAGTTAGGCTTAACTATGTTACTATTTACCAATAAATTTTTAAATAAAGGTATTACAGAGTAGGTTCCTATAACCCCAGCAAGTGCTATAATGGCGTAAAGTATATAATTGTTCATCTACATACTACCTCCATTCCTTTTTTTTCTGTCCTAAAACCTTTTTTATATGGTAGTATTGTTTTCCTCTATGGATAAAACCTTTTAAGTCTCTTCCAGTTTCATTATGTGTCATATTTACTAAAACTTCTTTTATTGTATATCCATATTTCAATATATCTATAGTCATTCCAACTTCAACACCATACCCAAATGGTATTTCATCAAATTTTTCTAAAACCTCTTTTTTGAATATTCTTTGTCCTGATAGGGTCGAATCTAGTTCAACGCCCGTCATTTCAAGAACAGATTGCTTAGCCAATCCCTTAACAAATCCTAAGCCACCTTTTTTCTTAGCTGGCGGAAACTTAGCTATAGTTACATCAGCTTCTCCATCTAAGATAGGAACTATCAGCTTTCTTATTTCTTTAGCTGACTTACCTAAGTCTCCATCCAAAAATCCTATAATATCGGCATTTTTCATAGATATCCTCAAACCATAATTTAAAGCATATCCCTTACCTCTATTTTTATCTAGCTTAAATACCTTTAGCTTGTCATTTTTTATTTCTGATGCTATTTTATAAGTATCATCGCTTGAACCGTCATCTACAACAACTATTTCATTTATCTCTTTTATGTCTACTATACTATCCAGCGTATCCTTTATTCTTCCTTCTTCATTATAAGCTGGTATTATTATACTTATATAAGGATGCATTATCCCATCTCCTTTATTTATTTCTCATATGGCAATAGTGCTTCTGCGCTATCTAATCTTCCAAAATTACCTACTCTGTTCGCTTCTTGTAATAGTAAAACTAAAGATATATTACCAACACCTTCGTCTATATTATCCACTGTAGCAATCTTACTCTTAGAGTATAAATCCACATAAGAAAACTTTGCATCTGATCTTTGAACTCCTACCACATACTTGTTTTCTTCTTTTAACTTAGATAATAAAACACCATCTAGCTTCTCAAACTCTTTTGCTCCATCCTTATAATCATTGTCACCTGATATAACTATATTCTCACAAGACATATAATTATCGGCAAGTGAATTTAATTTTATAAACCCTACTTCTTCAAGAGTTTTTAATTTATCATTAGCATTACCATCTTTTAATATACTAGATAAGTATTCTACAAAATCATTTGAAGTTTTGATTTCTTTACCTAGTTTAGCTGATAATTCATCTAATTTATTTTTTTCTGTTGCAGCTTTCTTTAAAACTATATTAAATGATACCTTTCCATTTGCCTTTTTTATAATATTTTCTATGTCTTCTGTTTGATCATTATGATCATTAGTAGATAATATTCCTATATTTTTATCTATTAACATATCAGTTACTATTTTATCTACATTTTGATTAAGAAAATCTACAGTTTTTTCAAACTTTTCATCTGATGCTTTTAAATCTAACTCTAAGCTTTTGTTGATATCTTTCAAGTCTTCAAACTTCTCATCTAAATCGCTTATTAACTTAGCTTGTTGTTTGCTAAGTTGCTGATCATAGTTAAGATTAAACCCTACCATTATACCTATTCCTAAAGCTATGAATATAGCACCTATTGTTACTATATAATATTTCATATTTATATGCATACTAATCCTCCTCAAGTTACATTTGTAGCAATAGCTTTAACTTTAACTGCATTAACTGTATAAACTGTCTAACACTTGGTGAATAGGAAACAAGTATCATTACAGGGAATAAAGCGGTTGCTATTAATGCCCATATATATTTTATTTTTAACTTGCTTCTATATAGTAAATTAACACCTTTGGCATCTATAAGCTTTGAACCTATTTTTAATCTAACTAAGAATGTACTAGCCATTCCCTTTCTACCTTTTTCTAGGAAATCAATCATGTTTGAGTGAGTACCTACTGCAACTATAAGTTCAGCTTTATATTCATAAGCTATAAGCATAGCTATATCCTCGCTCGTACCAGGAGCAGGAAATACTATTGCATCTAAGCCTAAATCTTGAACTCTTTTTAATCCTGGAGCTCTTCCATCTGTATACGCGTGTACTACTATTTCCTTTGCCTTTTTAAGTGCTTCATCACTTACACTATCCATATCACCCACTATTACATCTGGAGTATAGCCAAATTCCATTAGAGCATCTGCTCCTCCATCAACTCCAACCAAAATAGGTTTTACTTCTTCTATGTAAGATAACATCGTTCCTAAGTCTTCTTTATAATCTTGCCCTCTTACGACTATAAGAACGTGTTTATTGGCATAATTGGTATTTACCTTTGGTACCTCTACTTCACCTAATATAAATCCCTTTTCTTTTTTGGCATACTCGATTGTATTGTCTATAAATCTGTCTAACTCAGTGGACAAGTTTTCATATGCTTTTTTTATTTGCTGTTCTACTTCTTGTCTTCCTAGTACTTCTCCCTGTCCTAAAAGTTCGCCATCTCTGTATATTTTTCCATCTATAACCTCAATTATTTGTCCTTCTTTTAGCTCCTCAAATAATTCTTCTCCAACGTTATCTATTATAAGAATGTTTTTTTCAGTCAATATACCGGGACCTTTGTTTGGATATCTTCCACTTATTGATTTATCTGCATTTATAACTAATTTTATCTTAGCCTCAACTAAGGAATTTGCAGCAACCTCGTCAATATCCATATGTTTTATAACAGCTATCTCCCCAGCCTCAAGTCTTTTAGCAAGCTTTTTTGTTTTTCGGTCTACCTTTATAGGGGCTTCGACTCTCATATTTAAAACCTCCGCTATCATTTTTAAAATCAAATTACATTATAGCATTATTTATCAATAAAATAAATGTTTTACCTTTTTTTATCGGTTTTATCAGCATTCTATACAAATAGTTTTATGTCGACTTTTCAAGTACTGTCATTAAATTAAATATGTATTGCTTATATTCCCCTATATTTTACACTTTAATTTAATAAACTTTATTTTCCTTAAAATATATGAAACATAAACCTCAAAAAATAAGCCTTCTGTTATGTAGAAGGCTTCTGTCTTTTATATATGTTTTTTAGTTTTTTATTATTTATTTTACCATACTATGTTCTAGTCTAAGCTTATCTGCAATCATTGCTATAAACTCAGAGTTTGTTGGTTTTCCTTTTGTATTATGAACTGTATAACCAAAAAGTTGGTTTATAGTGTCTACTTTACCTCTGCTCCATGCAACTTCTATAGCATGCCTTATAGCTCTTTCTACCCTACTTGGAGTAGTATTAAATTTTTTAGCTATACTTGGATAAAGCTCTTTTGTAACGGCACCTAAAAGCTCTACATTGTCTATAACCATCTTTATAGCTTCTCTTAGGTATAGATATCCCTTTATATGAGCTGGAACACCTATTTCATGTATTATGTTTGTAATTTCAGTTTCTATATTTCCTACATTTTTTACAAAATCAGTTCTTGTCATTTGGACATCTGAACTTACTCGTTGTTTTGGTTCATGATGAGAAGACACATTTGATACTAGTTCCCTGATTCTGTTTATAAATATAACAAAATCAAAAGGTTTAACTATATAATAATCAGCTCCTAGGTTTATAGCACTCTGAGTTATTTTGTCTTGACCTACCGCAGAAAGTACTATTATCTTAGGCATCTTAGGTATATTCATAGCATTTAATTTCTCTATTACTCCTAACCCATCTAGATGAGGCATTATAACGTCTAGTACTAATAAATCAGGTTGTGTTTTTTTCACTAAATCAAGTGCTTCTATTCCATCCTTAGCTATACCCAATATTTCTATGTCGTCTTCATTTGACAGATATTCTTTTAGTACCTGACAAAAATCCTTATTGTCGTCAGCTAATACTATTTTAATTTTCTCACTCACTAAAATTCCCCCTATTAAAAACATTTTCTTATATATATATATCATTAATCTACTTCTTCTATAAACTTATTCGACACGCTAAATTATATTCCTTCTATATATTAAACTTTTTAATATGTCCTTTCTCATTCTATCATCTCACCTATGTAAATACCATATCCCTTTTTAGGATTATTCTTGAAAACATGGGTTATAGCCCCAATTATTTTGTTATTTTGTATTATAGGTGCACCACTCATTCCCTGAACAATTCCTCCAGTATATTCCAGTAATTTTTCATCTACTACTTCTATTATCATATTTTTATTGCTGGATTTGTCTTTTTCCATACTTTTTATTCTAATATTATAGGCTGTTATATTTCTATTTTTATCTTCAAAAAGTATTATGGCTTTTCCTAGTTTTATATCTTCAAACTTACCAACCTCAACTAAAGATAGTCCTTCTCTGCGTTCGCTATTAAAACTCCCACTTATACCAAAAGTGTTATTGTCCTTAAAATTTCCTATACATTCACTTTCCTCAAAATCAGCCTTAATTTTGCCTACTAGATTATTAGAACTCCTTTTTATTTCTACACTGGCAGGATTATATATTTTACCTTCTTTTATTTTTAGTAGCTTTTCTGTCTCACTGTCTGTAATAGAGTGACCAATAGCTCTAAATCCGGACTGAAATGGGTCATAAAATGTCATTGTTCCTATTCCTGAAATTTTGTCCCTTGCCCATAATCCTAGCCTATATGTTCCATTTTCATACTTTGTCTGAACAGTATCTGTTTTATATTCTCCATCTCTCTCAAAAGTTACCTTTATCTCTTTTTTCTTTAAGTTATTTAGCATTTTTGTTATATCTTGACTGCTATTTATTCGTTTATCCTCTACTTCTACTATATTATCACCGATTTGTAACCCCCCTATATATTGTATGTCATCCTCCTCGTATCCAATTACTAAAGCACCATCTGTTTTTGCCTTTATACCTACTAAGTTTCCTAGTGGATACACGTATTTCTTTTCGTCTGAAACCTTAAGAACTTGTGTTGCTAAGTTTCTTTTATAACCAACACCTATTCCTAAAGTTACTATCAAAACTAAAAATATTATCATATATAACTTACTTCCACTTTTATTCTTCATTTCATTTTTTCTCCACTTTTATGATTTTATATATTTATAATTCCTTTTGAGTAGTTTTTTATTCATTAAAAATTAAAAAAGGGCTATAAAATACAGAGTTCAAACCTATATTTTATAGCCCTTAGGGACTAATATTAAATTAATATTTAACTTTTTAAAATGTTATTTATTTGTATCGCTTCTTTTTGAAAGTTCAATTATTTCACTAGCATGCTCCATTGTTTTTTCGGTTATATTGCTTCCTGCTATAAGCCTAGCTATTTCATCTCTTCTTTGTATGTCGCCTAGCTTTCTTATACTAGTAAAAGTTCTATCCTCTGAGGTATTTTTTTCTATACAATAATGAGTATCTGCATGAGCTGCTATTTGCGGTAAGTGAGTTATACATATTATTTGTTTTTTGCTTGCAATACTACTCAACTTTTCACCTACTATTTGTGCTGCTATTCCACTTATCCCCGTATCTATTTCATCAAATACAAGGGTATCTATATTATCTATATCTGCAAGTATAGTCTTAAATGCTAACATAAACCTAGACATTTCCCCTCCAGATGCAACCTTGTATATAGGTTTAACATCTTCTCCTAAATTAAAAGATATCATAAACTCTATATTATCTATTCCATTATATGTAAATGAAGTTTGATCAAAATTCACCTTGAAAACTATGTTTTTCATGTTCAAGCTTTCTAGTTCCATAAGTAGAATGCTTTCTAATTCAGATGCAACTTCTTTTCTAATCTTAGTTAATTTACTTGATTTTTCTAATAAAACATTTTCTATTTCTGAGATTTGTTTTTTTAACTCTTCTACTTTTTCATCTCTATTTAAAATTTCATCTAATCTATCTTTCATATTCTCATAATAGGTAAAGATATCTTCTATTTTATCTCCATACTTCCTTCTTAGATTATTTATTTCATCTACTCTAAGCTCAATTTGTTCTAATTGGTATGGTTCAAAATCTATACTATCTTTATAGTTTCTTATATCTCTAGAAATATCCTGAAGCTCATACATTATTCTCTCAATGTTCTCACTATAATCACTCAAGATTTTATCGTACTTAGAAATTGAATTTAATTCACTTAATGCACTACCAATTAAATCTACTACATTTATCTGTCCATTATATAAATTCTCATAGCTTAAGTTTAGATTATTAAATATCTTTTCACCATTTCTATAAACTTCTCTTTGTTTTAGTAATTCTTCATATTCATCCCTATCTAAATTAGCAGTCTCTATTTCGTTTATTTGGAATTTAAGTAAATCTATTTCTCTCTGTATTTGCATATCATCTTTATTTTCTGTAAGCGTATTAAGGGATTTTTTTAGTTCAATATAATTGGTGTATATAGATCTGTAATCATCCCTTATTGGCTTTATTTTGTCTTCTCCAAATAAATCTATAAACTTTAGGTGAGTATCTTTATTAAACAAAGCTTGATTTTGATGTTGACCGTGAATATCTATAAGTGTAGAAGATATTTCTTTTAGGAGTGATACTTTGACAGTTCTACCATTTACCCTAGCAGTACTTTTACCATCAGAATATATCAACCTAGTTATAACCAAAAGATTATCATCCTCTATATCTATATCATTTTCATCCAATATTTTCTTTAGTTGACTATTTTCAGAATAAAAAACACACTCAACTAAACCTTTTTCAGTGCCTTTTCTTAGAAATGATCTATCATATTTTTCTCCTAGACATAGTCCCAGGGCATCTATTATTATAGATTTTCCCGAACCTGTTTCTCCTGTCAATATATTCAAGTTATTATCAACGCTCAATCTTAATTCATCAACTAAAGCGCAGTTTTTCATATATAGTTCAAGGATCAAGTTAAATCCCCCTTTGCCTTTATATCTAAAATAAAATTATAAGTTATGGGACAACTCAACTACATCCACAATTTTCTTATAATAACCTTCTTTATCAAATTCACATTTACTTTGGGAATTTTTCAAATAAATTAGATATTCTATATTTCCCTCTGGTCCCTTTATTGGAGAGAAATCAAGTCCTAATATTTCAAATTCATTTTCCACAGCAAACTCAGATACCATCTTTATAACTTCTATATGAGTAGACTTTTCTCTAACTACTCCTTTTTTACCAACCTTTTCTCTTCCTGCTTCAAATTGAGGCTTTATTAATGCCACTATATGTCCATCCTTGCGTACAAGCTGTTTAGCTTTTGGAAGTACTAACTTCAAAGATATAAACGAAACATCTATAGAGGCGAAATCTGCAAATTCTTTTATTTGCTCTATGGTAACGTGTCTTATATTAGTTCTCTCCATACAAATAACTCTCTCATCTTGTCTTAGCTTCCAAGCAAGTTGTCCATATCCAACATCTATTGAAAATACCTTTGTCGCTCCATTTTGTAGCATACAATCAGTAAATCCACCTGTAGAGGCACCTATATCCATGCATACCTTATCCTTTAAAGTTATATCAAAGTTTTTCATTGCCTTTTCAAGCTTTAAGCCTCCCCTACTTACATAAGGTATTGGATTTCCCTTTACTTCTATTTTAGCCTCTTCTTTTACTTCTGAACCTGCTTTGTCGCATCTTTGGTTCTCAACAAATACAAGTCCAGCCATTATGGCCTTTTTTGCTTTTTCTCTACTATCAAAAAAACCTCTTTCTACTAATAATAAATCTATTCTTTTTTTCATAAAACTACCTTTCTTTTACTACAAAATTGACTTACTTTTACTATAAAACTAACTTGTTTTACTCAGTATTTCTACTAATATAACTTTTATGGAATACCTATTAAATAAGTATTCCATAAACCAATTTTCTTTGAGTATATAGAAACTATAACTTAAAATTCTTTATTTTTGCTGCTATAGATTCCGGTGATAAACCTAATATTTTATAGAGTTCATCAGCATTACCATGCTGTACAAACTGCCCATCTATTCCGATATTTATTATGTCTACATTGTAATTATTGTCTAATATAAATTTATTTATTACGCTTCCAAAGCCTCCTGCAATCACATTATCCTCTATTGTAACTAATTTTTTATGAGACTTTAGTATCCTATGAAGTAACTCTTCATCTATAGGCTTTAGGAATCTAGAGTTTACTATTGTAGGGTTTATACTGTCCTTTAATAATATTTCCTTCGCTTCAATAGCATGTTTAACCATGTTTCCTATTGCCAAAACAGCTATATCTTTTCCTTCATCTATAATTTCATACTCGCCTAAATTTATTTTATCATACTTGCCTTTTTCTAAGTAATAACTATTTCCTCTTGGGTATCTAATTGCTACTGGTTGATTTATTTCTAATGATAAATCCATCATCAGTTCTAGTTCACTTGTATCCTTTGGCGCCATTACAACGATATTTGGAACTGGATTTAGATAACTTAAATCAAATATACCATGATGAGTTTCACCATCATTACCTACAATACCAGCCCTATCTATAAGGAATGTTACAGCTTTCTTAGTTATGCAAACATCATGTATAAGCTGATCATATGCCCTCTGTAAAAAAGATGAGTATACTGCAAAGTATGGTTTCATCCCGTTTTTTGCAAGACCTGCTGATAATGTTGTTGCATGTTGCTCTGCTATTCCCACATCATAGTACCTGTCTGGATACTTTTTCTCAAATATATTCAACCCCGTTCCTGATGGCATAGCTGCTGTTATAGCAACTATTTTATCGTCCTTAGATGCCATATCTGTTAGTTTTTGCCCAACAGCACTTGATATAGATTTTTTCCCTGAAGGTTTTACTCCTGTTTTTATATCGAACTTAGACACCCCGTGATATTTATCAGGTTGTTCTTCTGCATATTTATAGCCCTTGCCCTTTTTAGTTATTACATGTAATAAAACAGGGCCATCCTTTGTTCTTGCCTTTTTTAACATATCAATTATTTCTTGTGTATTGTGCCCGTCTATAGGCCCATAGTATTTTATACCCAAAGAATCAAAGAACTCGCAATTCTGTGGTGTGAAATTGCTTATTATGCTGTCTTTTACCTTGTTAGCAGTTTTAGATATTATATTTCCTGCTGGTGTTACATTCAGTATTTTTTCCATCTCATCTTTCATTTTATTTATAGTTGAATTTCTTATAATACTTGAAAGATGTCTTGACATACCTCCGACATTTTTATCTATAGACATCTCATTGTCATTAAGTATGATTATTACATTTTTATTTATATAACCTAAGTGATTTAAGGCTTCTAAAGCTAATCCCCCGGTAATTGATCCGTCTCCTATTACTGCTATTACACTGTAGTCTTCATTTTTTATGTCCCTACCACAAGCAATACCTGTTGCAACTGAAATTGATGTAGAACTATGTCCTGTATCAAATATATCATGAGGACTTTCACTCTCTTTTGGAAAACCACTTAATCCATTAAGCTGTCTCAATGATGAAAAATCATTTTTCCTACCCGTAACTATTTTGTGTACGTAAGATTGGTGACCTACATCCCATACTATTTTGTCTTTTGGACTATCAAATACCTTATGTAATGCTAATGTCAATTCTACTATACCTAAGTTAGAAGCTAAATGCCCTCCTGTTTTAGATACCGACTTAACTAAAAATTTTCTTATATCCTTTGCTAGTAAGTCTATCTCTTCTGTACTCATAGTTTTTATATCTTCTGGAGAGTTTACTTTATTTAAATATTTATACATTTTATCCTCACCTTTTATTCGATAAGATTTTTAAAATAATTTTAATAATTATTTTCTACATATATAGTAGTGTTATACTTATCTAAAAATTTTAATTTAGTATAGTATTCTATATATATGTTATAAAAAAGTCTTCTATAGAAGACTAATTTAAAATAAATTCATATTGAACTAGTAGCTTTATATAGTAACTAGAAAAAAATGAATATATCTTATTATTGACTAAGATATATTCATTCTATAACACATTTTAAACATAGAAATTATATCATATAATATTATATTTTTCAATTTATGACATTAATATGGCTATTACAACACCGAGTATAGCTCCAAACCATACCTCAGTAGGTGTATGGCCTACTAATTCCTTTAATTTTTTCTGTTCTATATGTTTTCCCTTATGAAGATCATCTACTATTTGATTTAATATTGTTGCCTGCTTCCCGACCGCTCGTCTAACTCCAGCTGCATCATACATTATTATAAGTGCAAATACAGTGACTATTGCAAATTCGATTGAAGAAAACCCTCTGTCTAATCCTACTAATGTAGCCAAACTCGTAACAAATGAACTATGTGAACTTGGCATTCCCCCAGAGGTAAATATTCTCGAAATTTCTATTTTTGAATTATGTCCTGTGAATATCTTTATGAATTGCGCCATGAAGCAGGCGAAAATACTTATCCATAAAACTTTGTTGCTAAAAATTTCCGAAAAAAAGTCCATTTTCCCTCCTTAGTATTCTCTGGCTATTATATAATCAGCCAATCCATTTAAAAAGGCTACATCTTCTGATAATTTACTTATATTATCCTTTGCTTCATTTATTAAACAAAGCGCTATTTCTTTTGATTTATCTAACCCTAATATTGATGGATATGTTGATTTATTATTTTCTATATCACTTCCAACTTTTTTGCCTAGCTTTTTCTCATCTCCAACTATGTCTAATATATCATCTACTATTTGGAATGATAACCCTATATTCTTGGCATAATTAGTTATATCTTCTAATTGTTCACTATTAGCACCACCAACAATAGCCCCAGCTCTCATAGCTCCAACTATCATAGCTGCTGTTTTATTCATATGGATATAGTCTAGCTTTTCTTTTGGTATTTGTTGGTTTTCACTTTCAACATCTACCACCTGTCCACCTATCATTCCATATATTCCTGACCCTTTTGCAACTTCATTTATTGCCTTTAAATATTTTCCTGGATCCTCTTTGTCTACAGAATTTGATAGCATTACTTCAAATGCATAATTTAAAAGAGCATCTCCTGCTAATATACCCATAGCCTCTCCATATACCTTGTGGTTGGATGGTTTTCCCCTTCTAAAATCATCATTATCAAGTGCTGGTAGATCATCATGTATTAAAGAGTATGTGTGTATCATTTCTATTGCAATAGCAAAAGGTATAGCATCTTTTTCATTTCCTCCTACTACCCTGCACGCTTCTAGGGCTAGTATTGGTCTTAGTCGCTTTCCTCCTGCATTTAAACTATAGTTCATTGCCTCTATTACAGTTTTTTGATATCCCTCTTCTTTTGGCATATATAAGCGTAATAATTCTTCTATATAATCAATTTTTTCTTTCAATAATATTTTGAATTCCACTATTACTCCTCCCTAATACTAAATTCCTCTTTTAATCCTAACTGATTAAATTTGTTTATTTTAAGTTCAGCATTTTCTAATAACTTATTACAGTGTTTATAAAGTGCTATTCCCTCTTCATACAGACCCAACGACTCATCTAGGCTTGTACTTTTGGATTCTAATTTATACAAAATTTCTTCTAATTTTCTGTAGGCTTCTTCATATGTTAAATTCATACTTATACCTCTTTATTTTTTATTTTATCTACTGTACATTCAAGTTTTCCATCTTTTAAAAATATATCGATGGAGTCCTCTTGCTTTAGATTTTCTATACTGTTTATAATTTCTCCTTGTTTTTGTACTATACTATATCCTCTGTCAATAGTAGATAAAGGACTTAGATTGTGAAGTATAGCTCCTAGCTTACTTAATTTTTCATTTTCAGAAGACATATTATTTTTTATCTCAAAAATTATTTTATCATATATCTTATCTAGTTGTATAATTTTATCTTTTATTATATAGGCCTTTAAATAATTATTTATTCTCTCGAACACAGTATTTATCCTATATGAATCAACTTGAACTTTATTTATTAAAGATTTACCCATTCTATTTTTTAAGTTGTCAAGTTTATAATTTATATCATCTAGTGACGGTGTCGCTATTTCTGCTGCAGCTGAAGGTGTTGGCGCTCTCATATCTGCCACAAAATCACATATTGTAAAATCAGTTTCATGACCTACCGCAGATATTATCGGTATTTTTGAGTTAAAAACAGCCCTAGCCACTATCTCCTCATTAAAAGACCAAAGTTCTTCTATCGATCCCCCACCTCTTCCAACTATAATAGTATCTACTTTTTGTACTTCATTAAAAAAGTTTATCCCTTCACATATGTCTTTTGCAGACTTACTTCCCTGTACCGTTACTGGGTATAATTTTATCTCTATCTTTGGATACCTTCTCTTTACTACATTTATTATATCTCTTATTACCGCTCCTGTTTCTGATGTTACAACTCCTATTGAAGTAGGCATTTGGGGTATTATTTTTTTATATTTTCTATCAAAAAGTCCTTCTTTATCTAGCTTTTCTTTTAATCTATTAAACTCAATATATAAGTTACCTATTCCCTGAATCTCAATATTGTTAATATAAAGTTGATATGATCCATCTCTTTCATAAACAGATATATATCCATCTGCTATTATTTTTACTCCATCTTCTAAATCTAATTTTTTATCGTAATTACTTTTGAAAATAACGCAGTTTAATTTTGAATTTTGATCCTTAAGCGATAAATAAACATTGCCACTACTATGTACCTTAAAATTTGATATTTCACCTCTTACCTTAAGGTTGTAAAGTATAGGATCATTAATAAGAATCCTTTTTATATATGAATTTGCTTCACTTACTTCTAAAGCTCTTATTTTCATATTTCTTCTCCTAAAACTACTCTTGTATTTTATTTTTATTTAAACCTATTATAGCACAGCCAACCGCATTGTCTGTTGAATATTCTGGTCTACAAAAATATGCCTTTATATTGTTCTTTTCTAACTTATATGTCAATTCCTTTGATATATACTTACTAGCAGCCACTCCTCCTGCGAAAACAACCTCATTTATACTATACTCTTTAGATAAATACACTAGTACTTTAAACATATTTCTAACAACTGAGTCTAAAACTAATTTAGATATATATTCCTTTGTATTTTTATCTATTATTCTATTGACTTGATTTTCAAGACCTGAGAGATTCATATATCCATCTTTTACGGAAGTTTTTAGCCCTTGAAGTATTTTTTCAGTGCAATTTAAAGCGTTTTCATCTATATATCTTCCAGCAGGAAACTTATATCCCATGCTTACTCCAACCCTATCTATAAGTTGTCCAAAGCTTATATCACGACTTCCTCCAACTATATCTATATTGTAAGCATTTATATCCTTTGATACCAAAAGAACCTCCATTGTCCCTCCCGACATATGAACTGACAAAAACTTATTTTTATCTTTTAATTTATGTTCAAATAAACTTGCCTCAATATGATTTTCCTGGTGGCTCGTTTCATAAAAAGGACATTTTGAAATAGTCGACATTAATTTGCCGACATTATAGCCTACATTAAATACTGGCATATAAGACCCTTCTACCGGCCTAGGTCTTTTTGATGCACATATACCCTTAATGTTATAATTTTCTATTAGCTTTTCTATTTTCTCACTTATCTTGCTTATGTTATTTATATGTTGAAAAACTGCCTCACTCTGTCTTAGACCTTTGGAGTTCTCTTTTACATCTAAAACTATTCTTTCATTAAACAAGACTTTTTCATCTAAAGATATAGCTGCTATAGAAGTAGTATAGCAGCTAGTATCTATTCCAATTATTATATTATTCTCCGATCTCATCAATAACACTTCCTAGTATTCCATTTATAAACTTAGGAGCCTTATCATCACAATATATTTTTGCTAATTCTACAGCCTCATTTACAGAAACTCTTTTAGGGATATCTTCCAAGCATAACATCTCGCACAAAGATAGTCTTAGTATAGATATGTCTACTCTTGGCATTCTACTTACCGACCAATTTTTTGCGTATTTGTCTATTAATCCATCCACCTCTTCACTATTGTCTTTTAGATAAGAACTTATCTTTTTCATATATTCTTTATCTACTATATCCTCTAAAGTTAAGCTATCTAATTTTATGTTTGGATTATTAGAGTATTGTAGTCTTAATTCTTGATATCTAGCTTGAATGTATTCTAAATTGTCTTCTAAAAAACTCTCTATCATACCTTCTAAACTTTCCATCCCTTCTTTGTTTATATCTACTTGATAGATTAATTTCATCATAAATTCTCTCGTAGTAACTTTTTTGGCTTTATCATTTTTCATTAGCTGTAATCCTCCTTAGTTTGTTATGTCAGTGTTAACACAAAAAACCCTCTGAGTTTTCAGAGGGCTTATATTAACTTTTTTTAGATTGTTGTTTAGTCTGCTTAGTTTCTTCTTTTTCAGCTTTTTCTTTCTTAAAGCTGATTCCTTGAATATGTATATTCACTTGAGAAACTTTCAATCCTGTCATTGTTTCAACAGTATTTTTTACATTTTCTTGTACTTTAAAAGCAGTATCTGGTATAGATATTCCATACTTTATCATAACCATTACATCTAAGTTAACTTCCTCTTCTTCTATTTGTATTTTTACACCGTTATTTTTAAGTAATTTATCTGTTAATGTTGTTGTCGTTTCTATGCCTTCAACTTCTAAAGCTGCAAGTCCAGCTATAGTAGCTATTACATCATTAGATATCTTCACTTGTCCAAAGTTATTATTTTCCATGATAAATACTACCCCCTATTTAAGGAACTATTTTTATAACTATAATACCAAATGCAGCTCCACTTTGCAAGAAAATAACCTTAGTTAATACTAAGGTTATTTTTTTAAATAGTATACTACTATTTTATCCAGTATAATATTTTTTACACACAAAGAGTTTATTTGTTATTAGTTAATTTTATATTTTCATATTTTGCTCCAGATTGTTGAGCCACTAAATCAAAAATCTTTGCTGCATCTTTTTTATCCAGCGACTCTTTGTTTACCACTACATTTATTCCCTTATCACTTATATATACAAGAGAGTTTTCAAATCCCTTAGTACTTAAAATATTTTCTATTTGTAGTTCCATCTCCTGGTTCTTAACTATACCCAACTTCATATTAGACGCCTCTTTTCTAGACTCTTCTGCTGTAGATGGATTGTTGATCATTTCATTTAACTCTTGTACTAGCTCATTTCTTTGTTTTTCCCTAGTCATTTTCATATCTATCACATAAGACGTTTTCTTCATATTTTTTTCAGATGTGAGCTGTTTTTCTATCTTTTTGCTAGTTTCAGTTACCTTTTCTTCTACTTTACTTGCTTTACTATCTACAACTTCTACCTTCTCACTCTTAGAATCTTTTTTTGCATTGTTATCTGAGTTTTTTTCTAATTGAGCCTCTTCATATGCTTTAAATTCCTTTGACGTTTCTAACAAAGATTTCTTACTCAACTGATAATTTACAGTTCCTACTACTACTAACATCGCTGTTAATACTACTATTACAAATCCTCTTCCCCTATAATTAAATTTCATTTTTATCCCCCCGGTTATATGTAAAATTTATTTTATTTATAATATACCTCAACTTGATGTCCTGCCACTTGCAATGATGTTTGTACTGCACTATAAAGAGTTTCCTTTACTGATGGATCACTCGCACCACTTGCTACAACTATTACTCCCTTTATTTTTGGTTCTGTAGTTTTTATTACTACAGGATTACTTGACCCTGAAGTTATCATAGTCTTATTTTCACTTGATGTCGTAACTGTTCTTTCCCCTCCCTGAGCATCCTTTTCCTCTGTTTTTTCTGTTGTCTGGTTAGAATTGAACGCTGGTTGAATTTCTTCACTTGACTCAAAGGTAATCATTACATCTACTTCTCCTGCCCCATCAATCTGGGATAGAATCTTTTTTAGCTTCTGCTCTAAGCTATGTTCCTCTGTACTTTCTGATACATCACTCTTGTCACTTTTTTTAGCTTCCACTTTATCCTTTGTTTTGTTACCTGGTTGTAGCCAAGATAACATTCCTAATGCTATAACGCATACAACTGCTAAAGACAATAGTGATAATATCTTCTTTTTATCCTTTTCATTTAAGTTTTTTAACATTTACTCAACCCCTATTTGTTAATTTCTATGGTTTCAACTGAGACATCAAGTATCTTCACTAGGTCATCTTTTAGTTTTTCCCTCTTTAGATCTAACTCGTGTTGACTATTTTTATCCTTAAATACCTGTTTAGAATTTTCACTTTTACTAGATTCTATGTCTTTTTTGTCCTTGTTATTACTACTTTTTTCTTTTATTTTTATATTATTAATATCAGATCCGTCTAAGTCTATATCTTCTAATTCATAGCCATAATCATCTAGTTTTAGTGCCAATACCTCTTTTAATCCATCTTCATATCCTCTTTCTAAGCTGTGATTTCCTGTCTTATCTGCTAATTTGTTAGTACTATCTACATACTCTCTATTGTATTTTTCAATAGATTTTAATATTCTATCCTCTAAGCTCATACCATTAGAAAATAGACCTATTATTGGAGTTATCACAATAAACACAAATATAAAGTTCAGGACTACATTTATATACGGTTTTATCTTAGACTCAGGTAATATCATTTCTACTATATTTACTATGAATGCTCCGATCATTATACTTACTATCCACATTTTTATACTATTTAACATATACTTCCTCCTAGCCTTGAGTAACCACACTTAATGATGTCAGTATAGCTATTGTTACAAAGAACATTATCATTATTGCAATTATACAAGCAAGCATTACTATCATTAAGTTTGCTACTTCGTTTAGAAAAGTTGAAATCCCTTCTTCTCCAACTGGCTCTACAGCAATAGCAGCTAGTTTATAGACTACTATTATAGAAACTATTTTTATTATAGGAATAAGACAGATCCCAACTAGTATTACTAGACCAACTCCTCCGAATACATTTTTTATGAGTTGTGATGATGATATTAATATGTCTACAGAGTCTGATACAAAACCTCCCACAACAGGTATAAAGTTTCCTATTGCAAATTTGGCAGTTTTTATACTAAACTTATCAAAACTAGTTACATATAACCCCTGTATTGATACAAGTCCTAGATATACAGTAAATATAGCTCCAATAGATGCTATATTTACCTGTTTTATAAATGATGATAACTTCTTGAGCTTTATGTTTGTAGATAAATTATTTATTATTAATATTCCAAATGCTAATGTAATCGATAAAAACATGAACTTTTTAAAAACAATATTTATAAGAGTTACACCACCTATAAAAATTGGATTTAAAGCTGTAGATGTTATTGGTAGACCTATTAATATTAAAAGTGTCATAAGTATAGGCATAATCACCTGCATAAGCCCTATGGTGCTGTCTATCGTCTTATAAGATATCTCTAATACATCCTTAAACCCTATCAAAACCACAGAAACCATTGTTATAAATACTATATAGGTGGTTATTTTACTTATAGCTCCCGTTGAAAAAGAATTGTCCAAACTTTTTAGAATTGAAGAGAAAAGTGCTAGAACCAATATTACTGTAGCAACTTTTAGGCTCGATTTTAACTCTTTAAACATTATCAATTTAATCTGATCCTTATCAAATAAATCTAGTATATTTTTTTTACCTTGAATCAGGTCTTTTATAAATACTTTTAAATCTAAACCTTTTACACTTCCCTCTTCATCTATATAATTTTGTACACCATCCAAATCTACCTTATCTAATTGACCATCGATATATTTGTCAATGCTGCTCTTTGTCTCATCGTAATCATCGCTTGTCATAACTTCCTTTTGTTTTTCTACTTGATTTTCTACGCCTTTATTATCTAGCCCTGTATTATCAGAATAACAAATAGATTGACTACCTGATAATAACAACATCGTTGTAATCATAATCCAAAATATTTTTTTCATAAGTGTTCATTCTCCTATGGCATTATATTTAATATCATCTCTACAATAGATAAAAGTATAGGGAATGACATTGTCATTACTATTATTTTTCCTCCAAACTCAAGTTTTGAAGCTATATTTCCTTCCCCACAGTCCTTACAGAGTTGTATTGCAAATTCCATTATGTAGGCTATTCCAATTAGCTTAATTATCAATGATATATACATGGTAGGTATATTTGCTTTATCTGCTAAATTTTGTACACTTTCTATTATGAAATTAAGTTTAGAAATTACAGAAAGTAGTATTACAATACCAGTAATTATAGCTATGAAATTTGCCATTTCAGGCCTATCCTTTTTTATTACTAAACAAAGTGTAGTTGAAATTATTGCAATACCTACTAATTGCATTACCTCCAAGATATCTCCTCCTCTTTAGTAAAGTTGAAACATTGTTCTAACTGTATTAAATAAATCACTTATTTCTGTTAATACAAGTCCCAAAACTATTACTACTCCTGCTAATGTCGTAAAAGTTGCCCAATCTTTTCTATCTGTCTTTTCTAAAATCATATTTAGTACCGATATTAATAACCCTATACCAGCAACCTTTAGTATCAGTGTTATATCCATACTCAACCCCCCTAAATTAATATAATCCCTAGTCCTATACCTATAAATGTTATAAGTTTTTTGTATAATATTCCCTTTTTATTTATATCCTCAGTAGTTTCGCTTGTTAGCTTTTTTAGATTCTCTACAGATAGGTCAATTATTCTTTGTTGTGATGTTATATCGCTCTTTCCTAAAGTGAGTATTAGTTTTTTTACTTCATCTACCTCCTTCTTTTGTAAATAAGTATATTTATGAAGAGTTTCTGAGCTTGACTCTAATATGTCCTCTAAAGTTTTTCCCGGATAATTCTTTAATTCATACTCCATACTTTTAAAAAATCTATAAAATTGAAATTCTTTTTTCTCACCTATCCTGCTAAATATTTCCTCCAATGTATATAATCCAAAAGATAAATCCATTCTCATTATTTCTAAAACTCTTATAAGATCATTTATTTGTCTGTTTCTATTTATGTAAGATTTATAGATATACTCTCCTATCAGATAACTGCACCCAACTAAAATCCCTATTAGAAATATTTTAATTTGCAAAATACCATCTCTTTTCTTCTAAATCGTATATTTTTTCTATTGTTCCAGGTCCTTTTTTTGCAGACAATATTATTACTTTTTTAAACAAAGCTCTATCCACCAAAGAACTGAGTTCCTTTCTATTTTTTATATCTTCTATAGAATTTCCATGAACTGTGGTTATTAAATTTACTCCCCCATTTAAAGCAGTGTATAGAGCCTTTACCTCACTCTCTTTGCCTATCTCATCGGTTACTATTACATTCGGAGACATAGATCTTAGAAGCATCATAATACCTAAATCTTTTGGGCAAGTCTCTATTATATCCGTTTTTATTCCAACATCCATTTGCGGAACTCCTAGGTATGATCCTGCTATTTCATTACGTTCATCTATTAATCCTACCTTTATTCCTCTAAACTTATAATTTCTATTTCCATTGCTCAAATTTCTAACTATATCCCTAATTAAAGTAGTCTTTCCGCATTGTGGAGGAGAAATTATTAATGTGTTGTTTACCTGATTATTCTCTCCTAATATATGTCTTAAAATTTTATCTGAACATCCAATTATTTGTCTTGAAATCCTAATATTTAAAGATGATATATTTTTTATATTTTTTATTTGCTCATCTTCTGCTATAACCTTTCCAACTAATCCCACTCTATGACCGCCTCTTAAAGTTATAAATCCCTTTTTTATATCGTCCATAAATGAGTGTATTGAGTACTTACATATTATTTGAAATGTCTGTTCTACATCTTCTCGTGACACTATATATGGGTTGTCTATTTTTAAGTCCAATTTATCCAAACTCTCATTATAAAAGTAATCTCTATTTCCTGCATTTATTATCAATGGCTTTTCTGATCTTATTCTTATTTCTTCTATATTTGTATGTTCATCAGAAATTCTTTTTACTCTTTCCCTTATATTTACACTAAGAGAATTTAATACTTCATCACAAAGTTTATTCATACCCTGTCCTCCTCTCTTGTTTATATAAGCTTATTTAAATAATTTATAAAATATTACATATTTTTTTGCACAAAAAATGCCTACTATTTAATCTGTAAATAGTAGGCATTTTATTTTTTTGATATTATTACTTTATAACTATTGCAATTCCTTTATCAGACCTTTTTTGTAAGCCATTAAAAGTAATTTTAAGTCATCTATTTCTTCTTGAATTTTTATTCCATTATCTGTATCTCTTACTCTTTTTCTCTCAGCTTTATGTTCAACTACTACTGTCGTAGATAAAATATCACTCTCATTTACAATAGCTTCCTCTGCACAATTAAACGGTTCATGCGACACTAATTGCAAACTATAAGAATTATATATCAGAGTATACCCTGCTATCCCCGTCTTATTTTGATAAGCCCTAGAGAATCCTCCGTCGATTACAAGTATTTTACCATTTGCCTTTATAGGGCTTTCTCCCTTTTTACTTTCAACTGGAACGTGCCCATTTATTATATGAGAACCCTCTACCTCAAGTCCAAATTCCTCGAATATCTTTTCACATATACTCTCGTCTTCTCTAAATTTAAAATATGGATTCTTATTTTCCTTGTGTGTTTCTTTTTCATTTATAAAATATCTTTCAAATGTTGTCATATCGTCTTTTCCAAACAGAGATGAACATTTCCCAGTCCATAAATACCACATAATATCCATTCCATATTGTTTTTGATTAGATTTACTTTCAAAGAAATACCCCTCTCTAGATAAGGCTTCCATCTTATCCATCAAGGCTTTTCCACTGTATTCTTTTCCTTTTATTTTCATGGACATAAAGCTTCCATCTTCATTTAGTGGGATACAGCCGTGTATTAAAAGATTTGAATTGGCTTTTAAGTATATACTTCCTTTTGAAAATAAAAATGAAACATGCTTTTGTAGCTTCTCACTTCTCTTAAATGAAATTACCAGCTTATCAATTATATTTTTTTCTTCATTTGTGAGTTTATATGGATTGTTTTTATCTATAGTAGGGAAATACGTAT
Organism: Asaccharospora irregularis DSM 2635; assembly: GCF_900129815.1. Lineage (GTDB taxonomy): Bacteria > Bacillota > Clostridia > Peptostreptococcales > Peptostreptococcaceae > Asaccharospora > Asaccharospora irregularis. Next base: position 55,930 of record NZ_FQWX01000002.1, on the reverse strand, counting down.
CCTTTAATTTATACTCTTTTCCCTTTATATTTATTGTTCCATTATCGTAGTTTATATTATTTAAAAGAAGTCTATGATCCATCTCAAATTCAGGTCTTCTATTTATTACTTCCCCTTCTAATTTAAACTGAATTATACTTATTGCCTTATGCATCTTAGCTATTAATGATTTTTCTCTACTTGTAAAGCTCTGGTCATTAGTTTTCGGCATAAAATCCTTGCAAGGATCGTCTTTGTACATATCCATTGCAAATGTAGCAAGCGGAAGTAAGTTTATTCCATAAATATCCTCTATTATATCTAAATTTGCGTATCTAGCTGATATCCTAAGTGCATTTGCTATACAAGTTTTTTCTCCAGAAGCAGCACCCATCCATAATATATCATGGTTTCCCCATTGTATATCTACACAGTGGTGTTCTATTAATTTATCTACTATTATATCTGGTCTCGGTCCTCTATCATAAATATCTCCAATAATGTGAAGCTTATCTACAACTAGTTTCTGTATCGCTGTGGATATAGCTATTATAAATTCTTTTGCTCTATCTATTTGTATTATTGTTTCTACAATGCTTTTGTAGTACTCTTTTTTGTGTTGGCTGTTCATATGCTCGTGTAGTAGCTCTTCTATTATATACTTAAAATCATCCGGTAAAAGCTTTCTTACCTTAGATCTTGTATACTTACTAGATGCATACCTACAAAGCTCTATAAGCCTATATATATTTTTTCTATAAAAATCCTCTATATTATCTTCTTGTTTAGTAATTAACTCTATTTTTTCTTCTGGATAATAAACAAGGGTAGCCAACATTTTCTTTTCACTTTCATCTAATGTGTCTGAAAATAATTCTTCTATCTTTCTTTTTATTACACCAGATCCATTTTTAAGCACATGAACAAATGGTTCGTACTCCCCATGTATATCTGTTATAAAATGCTCTGTTCCCTTTGGAAGATTTAGTATTGCCTCTAAATTTATAATTTCAGTACTTGCCTTTGATATGCTAGGATACTGTTTTGCGAGTAATTTTAAATATTTAATTTTATTTTCTAAATATCCATCTGATACTTTAGATAGATTCTTCATAACTGTTCCTCCAAATCTATATTTCTAATCTCAAGTACAATTATACCACACTTGAAATGTTATTTTTTACATTAAAGGGCTTTATCTAATGAAGATACAATCATATATTATAACACAATAAACTTGTATGTACTCTAATACTACTTTATTGAATGCTACTATATCTAATAGTACTCTATTTCAACAATTTTTCCTAAATCAACAAGAACATCTTTTAGTGAATTTAATACATACACCTTTATATTTAACTCTCTAGGAAAATCTGGGTTTTGGTGAGCAGGATTTATAGCTCTACCAACCAACATTTTTATATGAGTACAATCTTCGTACAACATTTTAGCCAATCTAGATGCCCCATCCTCACCATCTAATATTTTTAAATCCGTAGATGATTTTAACATTTTTAATTTTTCTGTCGCCTTTCTTATTGTCAATACTCCCTCTGTCAATAAGTCTATTCCTTCTAGATACCCCATAGGAGGTACTTCTTTATCTACTATTCTAAAATTTGTTTTTATATCTCTTCCTAACTCTCTAGCTACAATATTTCCTGCAGATCCTCCACAAACTATTTTTTTACCTTTAGTGTTCATTATTTTCTCAACTATTAACTTATCCATATCCTTATCTATAGGTGGCCCTGAAAATAAAACGGCCTTTTGTGATTTAGTAATTTTTATAACAGCTACTGTAGTATCATCTTGTGGTTTTTGCATATAAAGCTGATCACACACACCTAATAACTCGTTGGCCACTGACCTTGCCGACATATCATTATTGGTAAATCTCTTTAAATACCTTGCAATATCATCCCATCTCCAATCTAAATTTAATGTGGGTCCTGTTCCCGCATAAATAGCTCCATCACTCACAGATACTATTATGTCTTTTTCCTGTAATTTAAAATTAGTTTCTCTTATTTTTTGTCCATTAATCTCTTTATAAATCCAGTCTAATTTTTTTATTGCATTATTTCTCATAAAAAATACACTCGGATTATCAAACTCTGCTATATATGCCATTCCATCCTTTGCTATTTTTATAATTGTAAAGGTTGAATAAGCTACATTTCTTATAGAACACACTGGAAGAGTTTTTAATATTGTGTCCACTACTTCTTCAATTAATAGTCCATCTCTCAGCATTGTTACAGCTATCTTAGCCGTTAGAGTGGCTAGAATATTTGCTTTTACACCACTACCTAATCCATCAGACAGTACGACAATAAAATCGCCATCTTTGTTATAAAATTCTACTTTGTCACCACATAATTCTTCTGTATATTTATTTAAACTACCACTTGCAAAGTCGACAAAAATTCCACTATTCATCCACCTGTTCCTCTTCTTCCTCTAAAATAAGTTTTTTAAGATTAGTTAATGTTACTTTTGTTTCGGCAGTCGTTTCACCTAGAAGACTTGCAATTTCTTGTGCAACAGTCATCTGCTTATTTATAACATGCTGTGCCATATCCATTGCATCTATTTTCATTTTTTGAACTTTCTTCTCCTTTTTTTCATTTTCCGTAATATCATCTGCTATCCACAACATAAGCTGCTCTTTTTCTAACCATATTACACTTTGGATAACCGTTGCCATCTTATTCTTAATGACAACCTTTTCTCTAAATATGTTTTTTCTAGTCATCCTTACTTTACTGAAAATTTTGTCATCTAAAAACATTACTATAGGCATACCTTTTTCTATTCCCTCTTCTATTCCTAAAAATTCTCTAGCAGATGGATTTAGCTGTAAAATATCAAGTTCCTTGTTTAAAATAACAATCATATTGGGAGTTGTCTCAAAAATTATATTAGCTAAATTTTCCGCTTTCTCTCTCATAAAAGGAAGGCACATATTTACCTCCGCCATATTGTTATACACAGCTATGGCTTTTTCCTTGCAAGTATGATACCCACAACTCCCACAATTTAGTTCATCTTTAAGTGTATATTTGCCCATTGTGTTTAGGATTTTTTTTATTTCTATATCAGTTGGTATTTTAAGAGGTATATTTAGCGATGTAAACAATTTGTAAGTATCTATATTGCAATCCTCTTTTAACAATCTCTTAGACTTATCATCTAGTTTTTTTGGTATATTGACCTGACTACTAGAATATTTTCTAATCCTTTGTTCTCTCTCATAGCAGCTTACATTATCCCTCGGCATACCAAATCCGCCCAGGCAACTATGTCTGCAACAGCTCATATCAATAAAAGTATTTTTTAGTCTTCCTTTTTGAATAGATTTTAATACCTCCATACATTCCTCTAGTCCGTCTACTTCTATAACATCTTTTTTAGGATTTCTATGTGATATTGACTGCCCTAATCCACCTAATATAGGAAATACTCTTTTATCCTCACTAAAATATCCAAATGGTTCTTCGTCTAAACTATCCAGTTCTATATTTTCCTCTCTTATCCATCTAATCAATTCTTTAAAGGTAATCACTGCATCAATAGAATATTCCTCTTGGCACTCAGTTTTTTTGGATATACAAGGCCCTATGAAAACAACTTTAACATTTTCCCCATACTTTTCTTTAAGAACCCTTCCATGATAAACAGCAGGAGATACTACTGGTACTAAGTTTTTAATTAAATCAGGGTAATGCTTTTGAACAAGTAAGTTTACAGATGGACAAAAACTAGTTATATATGTATCCTCATCATCTTTGTTAGCATAATTCTCATATTCATCTATAATAGGATCTATTCCAGCCAAAGTCTCCTCGAAATAGTCAAATCCTAGCATTTTAAGAACTCTTGGAAGCTTATCGCTGTTTTTCCCAAAAACTGCAGGAAAGCTAGGTGATACAGACGCAACTACTGTATCCTTATTTTCCAAATACCTCTTAACAAGCCTAAGTTCAGACCTTATTATCTTTATCCCTTGAGGACATGCCTTAGAACATCTCCCGCATAATATGCATCTATCTCGCATTATCTGTGCCTGTTCATTTTTAACTTCTATAGCATGAATTGGGCAGGATCTTATACATGCATAACAATTCTTGCAAGTTGTCTTCTTTAAATTCATAAACCACATTATCTTATCCCCCTTAGAAGTAAGATTATAAAAAGTCCACCACAGTATAAACTTAAATTAAAATTTATAATATGCTGAACTTAATAAATCTAAAAATCCTATATATCCTTTTTACATAATTTTATATAACTTTTATATCATTTTTATACAACTTTATTTTTTCCAATTTTTTTAGCCATATATAAATTTTTGTCTGCTATCTCTACTACGTTTTTATCTCCTTTAAATTCTGCTACCCCTAGACTTATAGTCACAACGATGTCCTCTTTCCACACTTTAGATTCAACTGCACTTCTTATTTTTTCTGCTATCTTAAATACCTGCTCTATAGGTTTGTCTTTTATTAATATAATAAATTCTTCTCCACCATACCTAAATTCCTTATCCTCTTCATCTAATAGATTTCCTATAGTCTCAGTTATCCCTTTTATTACAGTATCGCCAAACTCATGACCATAGGTATCGTTGATGGCCTTAAAATTATCAATATCTACCATCATAACAGAAAACTTTTCTTTTCTCTCTATGTATTTATTATAAATTATATCAAAATAATGTCTATTATAAACACCCGTTAAACCATCTATACAGCTTTGTTTTTGGGATTTTCTCAGTTGCATACCTAAAAATACAAATATTAGTGTAGCAAGAAAAACAATTATCGAAGCTACTTTATAAAATGCCAACTCTTTTTTAGCCCTTTCTAGCATTTTCTCTTCACTATCTACCTTCTCTAAAATATAAGAAACATTTTCTTCATTTCTTGTATTTTTATTATTTTTGTATTCTGCGATTAAAAGCTTCTGATATTTATCTTCTTGTTCTCTGTCGCCTTGTTTGTCATATAGTGAAAATAAACGCTCAAGCACATCTAATTTCTTTATGCTAACTTCTTTTTCATTGCTCTCTTTTAGCGCCTTTTCATAATTTTTTATTGCATTTTCATAATTTCCAATTGCTTCATCGTACTGACCTAATGCCTCGTAGTAATATATCTCTTTATCCCAGAAAAATATATATTCATCTGTTTTGAAAATCTCCTCTACCTCATCTAAGCATTGCTTAGCTCTATTAAGGTCCCCCTTATGCATATAAGATTGTGCCATAAAAATATTTCCGAGTATAGATATATCATTGTATATATCCCAGTCTACATCATCTTCGTACTGGGGTAATTGTTTTCCATACTTTAGTACATCATCATATTGTTCTAATTTTACATATGCCTCCATCAAACTCGATATTGCATATACCTTAGATTCTGCATTAGCTCCTACACCCTCAATATTGACTTGTAGTGCTTCTTTGATAAGCTTTTCTGCACGGGCATATTCATCGAATTGAAATATCATAGATGCCAAATCTATTTTTAAAACAGATTCTTTAAAGTCATCACCCTGATCTTTGGCTAGTGCAATAGCCTTTGCAGTCAAATATACCGCTTGAGAATAATTTCTCTTTAACCTATGTACAGAAGACAATCGTTCATATATATATAATTGCTGCTCTTTTCCTAGATTACGATCTATGCTCATAATATCATTTAAGGCATATATTATTAAATCATAACCGCCCTCTAAATACCCAATCGGATAAAGTAACCCCCATATATGTTCTAATAGTTCTTCATAACTGCCTTTTGGTATTGAGTCAAATGTATTTTTCACCACATTAATAGCCTCTTTATCATTTCCTTCTTCAATGTTTATTTGTGCTAAAAATTTACCTGTATATATTTTTATCAAAGGGTCTGTACTTCTACTGAACTCTTTACTGACTAATTTAAAATACTTTTTTGCCTCTTTGTTATTTCCATTTGCATAATTACTAAATCCAACTAAAAATTCTTTGTCCACTCCATCACTCATATGTCGGATAGTCTCATTTAATTTTTTTAAGTCTTTACTGTCGAGTTTATTTTCTCTAAGGTATGTTTGATAAATTTTGTCTAATGTAATTCGTGGATCTGAGTTATTCGGATTGTATTTAATAAATATAGCAATAGAACCTATAATTACAGATATGCTAGCCATCACTATTAACAGTTTTTTACTCACAGACTATTTCCCCCTTAAGTCTTAGAAATAATAAGGTACTTAAATTGCCAATTTATTTTAAATTTTAATCTATTTTAAAGAAAGTTTATCACATATTTGGTTCATTTTTCAAGTATTTAAGCTATATTTGCATAATATGATTAATTGCCTAAATACAGGTAATATTAAAAGGAGTAAAACCTCCCATTTTTGTAGGAAATCTTACTCCTTTTAATATTTTTTAACTACATATTATCTTTTATACATATTTTTTTAATATTATAGTAGCATTATGACCACCAAATCCTAAAGAATTTGACATTGCATATCTAATCTCTCTATCTCTTCCATTATCTAATACATAATCTAAGTCTAACTCTTCATCTAAGTTTTGTACATTTATAGTAGGGGGAACAAATCCATCCTTTACACTCATAGCACAAATAATAGCCTCTACTGCACCTGACGCTCCAAGTAAATGACCTGTCATAGATTTTGTTGAAGATACGCACAAATCATATGCTTTTTCTTTGAACACATTTTTTATTGCCAATGTTTCTAATCTATCATTATACGGTGTTGAAGTACCGTGGGCATTTATATAATCTACTTCATCAATAGATACATCCCCATCTCTCAGTGCCATTTCCATAGCCCTTGTTGCACCTTCACCATCTTCTGCTGGAGTAGTCATGTGGTAAGCATCTGCTGTCAAACCATATCCTACAACCTCAGCATATATCTTAGCTCCTCTTTTTAAAGCATGTTCAAGTTCTTCTAGTATAACTATACCCGCACCTTCTCCCATTACAAAACCATCTCTATCTTTGTCAAAAGGACGAGAAGCAGTTTTAGGATCATCATTTCTAACTGACATAGCCTTCATATTACAAAATCCTGCAAATGAAAGTGGTGTTATTCCTGCTTCAGAGCCTCCCGCTACCATTATAGTAGCATCTCCTCTTTGAACAATTTTAAAAGCATCTCCTATTGAATGAGTACCTGATGCACAAGCTGTACATACATTTGTGTTTGGTCCTTTTGCACCCAGAAATATTGAAACTTGACCTGCAGCCATATTTCCTATCATCATAGGTACAAGAAACGGAGTTACCCTTTTATTTCCTTTTTTCATAAGTACTTCATGTTGTTCTTCCATAGTCCCAACTCCACCTATACCAGAACCAACGATAACTCCCATATTATTTTTATCTACCTTATCTAGATCTAAATCTGCATCCTCTACCGCCATTTTAGAGGCAGCTATTGCATATTGAGCAAATCTATCTAATCTTTTTAATTCTTTTTTACTTATATATTCTTCTCCATTAAAATCTTTAACTTCTGCTGCTATCTGAGTTTGGAAAGTGCTAGCATCAAATCTAGTAATCTTTTCAATACCACATACTCCTGATTTTATATTGTTCCAGAACTCTTGTTTTCCTATCCCAACAGGAGTTACACATCCTAATCCAGTTATAACTACTCTCTTTTTCATAGAGATACCTCCACTATTTATTAGCTTCTATATATTTAACTATATCACCTATAGACTTAAATTTTTCAGCCTCTGTATCAGGTATTTCTATATCAAATTCATCTTCTAAGGCCATTATTATTTCTACTGCATCTAATGAGTCTGCCTCTAAATCTTTCATTAAAGAAGTTTCCATAGTTATTTCTTTATCTTCAACTCCTAATTGATCCTTTATTATTTCTACAACTTTATTAAACATACAATTACCTCCTGATTTTTTTAATAACTTATATTAATATTTTTATTACATAACCATTCCACCATCTACATTTATAACTTGACCTGTTACATACCTAGACATTGAACTCGCTAAAAATGCCACTACATTTGCAACATCTTCTGGTTTACCAAATTCATTTTTAGGAATACTTTTTAACATAGTATTTTTTAAATCATCACTTAATACATTTGTCATATCAGTATCTATAAATCCTGGTGCAATAGCATTTATATTTATATTTCTTGATGCTAGTTCTTTTGCCGTAGCCTTAGTAAAACCTATAACTCCTGCCTTTGATGCACAGTAATTAGCCTGACCTGGGTTTCCTACTATACCAACTACAGATGACATATTAATTATTTTTCCAAACTTCTTTTTCATCATAGGCTTAGATACAGCCTTTGTACAATTAAAGACTCCTTTAAGATTTATATCTATTACCTTGTCGAAATCCTCTTCTTTCATCCTCATAAGAAGCCCATCTCTTGTTATACCAGCATTGTTTACCAGTATATCTATTTGGCCAAATTCCTTTATTACATCATCTACCATCAAGTTAACTTCTTCTGACTTTGATACATCACATTTTACAACCATGCATTTCACACCAAAATCTTCTATTTCTTTTTTTGTTTCTAGTGCAGATTCCTCTCTAGATGTGTAGTTTATTATAAGGTTTGCTCCAAAAGATGCTAGTTTTTTTGCTACTTCTTTTCCTATTCCTCTAGATCCTCCAGTTACTAAAGCTACTTTTCCTTTAATATCTAACATTTTATTTCCCCATTTCTATAAATTTCTATAAACTCGTTTAAAGAGTTTAAACTATCTATGTTGAAAATATTTACATCTACATTTTTATTAGAAGCTATTTTTTTAATAAAAGATTTCAATGTTTTTCCTGGTCCTATTTCCACAAAATTGTCATATCCTTCTTCTAATAACTTTTCTATAGAATTCTCCCAAAGTACAGATGAACTCACCTGCTTTATAAGTAAATCTCTAACTTCTTCTTGATAATAATCTGCATTTACGTTTGCTACTACATCTATTTTAGGTTTTGATATATCTATCTTATCTAATTCTTTGGATAACCTAACTCCTGCATCTTTTAGCATGGATGAGTGAAAAGCTCCACTTACTTTTAGCTTGACTGCTCTTTTGGCTCCTCTTTCTTTACACTTTATAATTGCGTCATCTATTAACATAGTTTCACCAGATATTACTATTTGACCTGGTGAATTGTAATTTGCTACTTCTATAATTCCATCATCTATATTATTTATAATTCCTTGTAATATTTCTCTATCTAGCCCTAATATAGCTGCCATAGCGCCTTTTCCTAAAGGAACTGCATCTTGCATAAACTTTCCTCTTTTTTTAACTAGTTTTACAGCCTCCAAAAAATCTATGCTTCCTGCGGCTACTAATGCACTATACTCTCCTAAAGACAAACCTAAACACCCATCAAACTTAAAATCTACCTCTGCCTTTAATGCTTCTAATGCAGCTATACTGTGTGTAAGTATGGCTGGTTGGGTATTCTCTGTTTTGCTTAACTCTTCATCACTGCCTTCAAACATAATATTCCTTAAATCTACTCCTAGAGATTCACAGGCGTCATCTATAACTTTTTTTGATATACTATTTTTTTCATATAAATCCTTAGCCATGCCCACATATTGAGCTCCTTGCCCAGGAAATACTAATGCTAATTTTCCCATTGCTTACCTCCTGAATTATAACTCTATGTTAGGCATAATAGCCTTGGCTTGACTTACCATATCTTCTATAATTTCTTTGCATGGTTTTATATCTTTTATAATTGAAGCTATTTGACCAGCCATAAATGACCCTCTTTCAAGATCTCCATCCACAGTTGCAAGTCTAAGTGCTCCACTTCCTTTTTTATCTAACTCCTCAATAGAAGCTCCTTCTTTTTCCATCTTTAAAAATTCTTTTGATAGTTTATTTTTTAGTGTTCTTACAGGATGACCTGTACTTCTTCCTGTAACTACAGCATCTCTATCCTTAGCCTTTATAACTAAATTTTTATAGTTTTCATGCACACTACATTCTTCACTACATATAAATCTAGTTCCAATTTGTACAGCACTAGCCCCTAGTGCAAATGATGCTACTATACCTCTTCCATCGGCTACTCCTCCGGCCGCAATTACAGGTATACCAACTTCATCTACAATCTGAGGTACCAATACCATTGTAGTTAAATCACCTATATGTCCTCCAGCTTCTGTTCCCTCTGCTATTATGGCATCTGCTCCTAACTTTTCCATTCTTTTTGCAAGTGATATAGTTGGAACTACTGGTATTATTTTTACTCCAGCGCCTTTAAGTTTTTCTATATACTTTGCAGGGTTTCCCGCTCCAGTAGTTATTACCTCTATTTTTTCTTCTATTACCAAATCGATTATTTCTTCAACAAATGGAGACATCAACATTACATTGACCCCAAAAGGTTTATCTGTTAACTTCTTACATTTATTTATTTCACTTTTTATAATATCCTTTGGTGCATTTCCAGCAGCTATTATTCCTAACCCTCCAGCATTCGATACAGCACTAGCTAAAGAAGCATTTGCTACCCATGCCATTCCACCTTGAATTATAGGATATTTTATATTTAGTAATTTACAAATTTGATTCATACTCTCCTCCTTATAAACTCCAATTAACAACAGAGGAACCCCAGGTTAATCCTCCTCCAAAGCCTACTAGAACTATATTGTCACCTTTTTTGATTTTTCCACTTCTATATGCTTCATCTAGAGCGATTGGTACAGATGCCGCTGATACATTACCGTATTTGTCTAGGTTTATGTATACCTTGTCTAAGTCTAACTTAAGCCTCTTGGCTGAAGCCTCTATTATCCTTATATTAGCTTGATGAGGAATAAGGCAGTCTATATCATCTGTAGTCATATTTGCCTTTTCAAGTGCCCTTAAAGAGGCCTCTCCCATTATTCTAACTGCAAATTTGTATACATCGCTTCCAGACATCTTTATCGTGTGTAGTTTTTTGTCTACACTTTCGTGGGTAGCCGGATTTCTAGAACCTCCTCCTGGTATCCCCAAGAAGTCCTTGCCACTTCCATCTGATCCCAGGTAGGTAGATAATATTCCTCCTTCTTTAACCCTTCCTATTATAGCTGCTCCTGCACCATCGCCAAATAGTATTGATGTTGTTCTGTCACTATAGTCTAAAGCCCTTGAAAGGGTCTCTGCACCAATTACCAGTACATTGTTATATGTATTGTTATCAACAAATTGCTTAGCTATTGTTAGTGCATATATAAATCCTGAGCATGCCGCTGATATATCAAAAGCAACTGCATTTGATGCCTTTAGATTTTCTTGTACCAGACAAGCTGTTGACGGAAAAAACATATCTGGTGTAGCTGATGCCACTATTATAAGTTCAATGTCTTTTGGGTTTAATTTAGCACATTCAATAGCCTTTCTTGCGGCCTCAGTTGCTAAATCGGAAGTTGCCTGACTGTCATCTGCTATTCTTCTTTCTCTTATACCTGTTCTTTCTCTTATCCACTTATCTGATGTGTCCATAATTTTTTCAAGATGGAAATTATCTAGTATCTTGTCTGGCAGATAACTTCCAACACCTAATATACCAGCTTTTGTGTTCATATATATAACCCTCCAAAAGGAATATATCTAAAGAGTGAGTAATATCAATCAAATATGCTTATACTAATCTAATTATTATTCTTTATCATTTTTATTGTCATCATTTTCTTTGCCATAACTTTCTATAAATTCTTTTATAGACTCAATGACATTGCCCTCTGAAAATCTTATACCTTGTCTTATGGCATTCTTTATAGCTAATGAGTTAGAACTGCCATGAGCTTTTATGACACCTCCATTAACTCCTAAAAGCGGTGCACCTCCATACTCTGAGTAATCCATAAAACTCTTTAATTTTTTCAAATCTTCTTTTAAAAGTAATGCTCCCATCTTTCCTTTCGTACTAGACATGAATGTTTCTTTTAAAAGTCCCATAACTGACATGGCCACACCTTCGGCAGACTTTAATAATATATTTCCTGTAAATCCATCACATACAATTATATCTGTATAAGCATTGATAACATCTCTAGCTTCGATATTTCCTATAAAATTTAAATCTAATTTCTTAAGTTCTTCATAAGACTTTTTAACTAAGTCATTTCCTTTTCCTTCTTCTATACCTACATTTGCAAGTGCTAACTTAGGATTTTTATGACCTAGTACTTTTCTAGCATAAATATCACTCATGGCTGCAAATTCCACTAAGTTCTTAGGTTTGCAGTCTGCATTTGCTCCACCATCTGCTATTATTGTCATACCACGTTTTACATTTGGTATTGCAGGGCATAGACAAGGTCTGTCAATTCCCTTTATTCTACCTACGATAAATAGTCCTCCAGCAAGTAATGCTCCTGTATTTCCAGCAGATATCACTGCATCTGCTCTACCTTCTTTCACAAGATTTAGTGCAACAACCATAGATGAATCTTTTTTAGATCTTATTGCCTTTACTGGCTTATCTTCATTTTCTATTATCTCTGTAGTATTCACTATTTCCAATTTACTTCTATCAAATTCATATTTTGAAAATTCTTCCTCTAATAGTTTTTTATCTCCAGTTATTATTAAATCAACATTGTATTCCTTTATAGCATTTACTACACCCTCTACATTAGACTTTGGTGCATTATCTCCACCCATTCCATCTATTACTATTCTCATGACATTTCCTCCTAATCTAATTCCTCAAATATAAATTTTCCTCTAAATATCTGCTCTTGAGACTTGTTATTTACAATAACTTTTACATAGTGCTTTCTGTCTACTTTTCTATAGACCTCTGCCTTAGCTATTAGTCTATCTTTTTGCTCTATTAACTTTAAGCACTTTATGTTGGCAACCCTCATTATAACTTTAGGTGCATCTATTGTTGCCATTGCTAATGAATTAGCTAAAGAAAATATATAAGTATCTCTCAGAGTATTAGTCTTAGAATAAATCATGTCCTCAGTAATCTCTAACATAGATATTCCTAAGCTACCTACTGATAAATCAATTATTTCTCCTGTAATCTCCTTTACACCCAGAGTTTTTACCTTTGATGTCTCTGTTTCTGCTATTAGTTTTACCCTTTCTCTTAACTCAGGTATATTCAAACTCATTCTATCGAGCCTTATAGTTTGAATACTAACACCAAACAAATTTGCCAACTCCTCATCTGTGTAAAAAGGATCTGTTTTTAACATATCAATAAGTTCCTTCTGTCTTTGGGCTCTGCTTTTCTTTTTCATGTTCCCTCCAAAAATTTATAGCTGTAATTAGTACCAGCTACTAATAGTAGTATATAATACGAATTATTTTTTTTCAATACCTATATTATTTATTTTTTATATTTTTATATAATACAGGCTTTATATCTATATCCTTTGCTTCTGTAAAATCCTTTATACCCTAATATCTAGTGTATATATTAATTTGTATACATAAAGATATATATACAAAAAAAACATGTAGAGTATTCTACATGTTTTTAAAAGTTATTACTTAGATACAACTTCTTTACCTTTATAATATCCACAGTCTGGACATACTCTATGTGGTAATACTGGCTCATGACATTGTGGGCAACTTACAAATCCTGTTGCTACCATCTTTGAGTTAGCTGCTCTTCTCATTTTAGTTTTTGATTTAGACGTTTTACGCTTTGGTACTGCCATTTACGCCACCTCCTTAGTCAGTTTTAAACAAATCTTTTAATTTAGCAAAACGGGGATCTATATTCTCCTCGTCGTTCGTATGTTCATTGCATGAGCATCCTTCTATATTTAAGTTGGCTCCGCATCCTTGACAAAGACCTTTACATTCTTGACTACATGTAACTGCACTTGGTGCATTAAATTCTAGTGTTTGTCCTATTATTTCAATCAAATCGACCTCTTGGTCATCGATTATAAATGCATCAAAGTCTTCGAACTCATCTTCGTCATAATTATCTTCTTTTACTAAAAAACCTTCGATAGAATATTCTAATGGTACTTCTACCTGATCTAAACATCTTGCACAATGGTCAAGAATTGTAAAATCAACATCTACTTTAAGGTATAAACCTTTATTTGTATTTGCTATTTTACCTTTTATATTTACAGGTGAAGCTAATTCATAAATCTTATCACAATAACTAATAGTATCAATTTTCTCAAAAAAACTCAAGTCTATTTTATCGGTTTCTCTTCTAATTAGTTTATCTAGACTAACTTTCATTAATTTCACCTCAATATATCACCAAATTTATTATACAAATCTAGCATTTGTTTGTCAAGTATTTTTACTTGATAGATATAGCGGTAAATTGAAATACCTTTAAAAAACTTAAGGTAGGTGTTACCCTACCTTAAAATATATTATGTCCAATTAAGACTATTTTACTAAATTTAAAGTGTCTCTAGCTATCATTAACTCTTCGTTAGTTGGTATTAATAACATCTTAACTTTAGAGTCTGTTGTAGATATTACTCTTTCTTTTCCTCTAACCTTGTTAGATTCTTCATCTAACTTCATTCCTAAGAATTCCATGTTAGAAGCTATTCTTCCTCTTAGGTCTATACCATTTTCTCCAACACCTGCAGTAAATACTACAACATCTACTCCGTTCATTTCAGCAGCATATGAACCTATGTATTTTTGAACTTTTTTAACGTAAGCATCTAAAGCTACTTGTGCTTTTTCATCACCTTTTTCAGCTGCTCCTTCTATATCTCTGAAGTCACTTGATATTCCAGTCATACCGTATACTCCAGATTGTTTGTTCATTAGGTTACTTAATCCATCTGCATCTAGACCTTCTTTTTGCATTAAAAATGGTAATATAGCAGAGTCTATATCTCCACATCTAGTTCCCATTATTAAACCTTCTAATGGAGTGAATCCCATTGAAGTATCTATACATTTACCACCATCTACAGCTGCTATTGAAGCACCGTTTCCTAAGTGACAAGTTATTATTTTTAAGTCTTTTATATCTTTTCCTAACATCTCAGCTGCTCTTTGAGATACATATTTGTGAGAAGTTCCATGGAATCCGTATCTTCTTACACCGTATTTAGTGTATAATTCATGAGGTAATCCATATAAATAAGAAGATTTAGGCATTGTTTGATGGAAAGCTGTATCAAACACTGCAACCATAGGAACATTTGGAAGTATAGCTTTACAAGCGTCTATTCCCATTATGTTAGCTGGGTTATGAAGTGGTGCTAAATCTACACATTCTTTTATAGCTTTTTCAACTTCTTCAGTTATTAATACTGATGAAGCGAATTTTTCTCCACCGTGAACAACTCTGTGTCCTACAGCTTCTATTTCACTCATTTCTTTAACTCCACCGAACTCTGGGTGTAAAACAGCTTCTAATACTAATTTGATAGCATCTTGATGGTTTTTCATAGGTTCTTCTTTTATTAATTTACCTTCTACTCCATCTTTTTCTTGTTTTAATATAGATCCATCTATACCTATTCTTTCAACTAATCCTATACATAAAACTTCTTCATTGTTCATATCGATTAATTGATATTTTAATGAAGAACTACCACAGTTTAATACTAATATTTTCATTAGTATACCTCCTTAAATTTTTATCAATAATATGTAATAAGCTCTTAAACTCCAAAAAATCAGCTAAAAACTTAATTTTTTACAATATCTTTAATTTGTATACATTGAACATAAATAATATACCACTTTTTTTTATAAAAGTATATAGTGTTTGTACAATAATTTACATAGATTATTTTTATCGATTTGCTATAATAATATAATATAATTGCTTAATTTTTATATTATCCAATATATACTATTATATTACTTTTTTTGTATTTTTATAATACCTAATAGCTATATTGTCTTTTATTTTTTAAATTTTGATTAAAAAGGAGGGTTTTTATGAATTTAACAGGACTTATTGTTGAGTATAATCCCTTTCACAATGGTCATTTATACCATTTACATAAATCCAAACAAATAACTAATGCCACACATACTATCGCTATTATGAGCGGAAACTTTTTGCAAAGGGGTGAACCTGCTTTATTCGATAAATATACAAGGGCAAAGATGGCCGTTGAAAATGGAGTTGATTTGGTTGTTGAACTTCCAACACTATTTGCATGCCAAAGTGCAGAAATATTTGCCCAAGGAGCAGTTACTCTTCTAAATTCTTTAAATTGTGTAAACTCTATTTGCTTTGGCAGTGAAGAGGGAGATACAGATATTCTCTATACCTTAGCAAAAATACTAGTTGAAGAACCAGAAGAATTTAAACTGTATCTTAAGAATTTTCTAGATGATGGCATGCTGTTTCCTGTTGCAAGAGGACAGGCCTTGTATTCATATATTGAAAATAATAATTTAATAAACAATATATCTAGTGATAGGCTTTTTGATATTTTAAACTCCTCAAATAACATATTAGGTCTAGAATACCTAAAAAGCCTAATAAAATTGAAAAGTCCTATAAAACCTTATACAATTACTAGAATTCAATCACAATATAATTCAGATACTATAGATGGTAGTATATGTTCTGCTACGGCAATAAGGAAATTACTAAAAGAAAGTAGCGATATATCTCAAATTCAATCTGTAGTTCCAAAACCTACTTTTGATAATCTAGTAGACAAATTAAATAACAAATTTAGACCTGTGTTCGAAGATTTATTTTTTGATAATTTGTCCTCAATTGTGATTAGAGACAAAAATAACCTTAAAAAATACTTCGAAGTAAACGAGGGAATTGAAAATAAAATATACCAAAATATTTTTACCTCTTCTTCTACAGATGAGCTTCAATTTTCCATAAAGTCCAAAAGATATACTCTGACAAAAATAAAGCGTACTCTTAATAATATCTTGCTTGGAATAACAAAAGATGATATTAATCTTGTAAAAGATATTTCATATATGCCGTATATTAGAGTACTCGCTTTTAATGATAAGGGCCGCGAAATACTAAAAAACATAAAAAATAATTCTGATATTAATATAATAAATAAGTTTTCAAATATATCACACTCAAATACAAATGATATCTTTAATACACTAATAGATTATGATATAAAGTCTACTAACATCTATAATCTTATTTATTATAAAAACAATAAAAATTTAGTTAAAGGTCCTATGGATTTTTATACTTCTCCTGTATATATAAAATAATATATCGTAATGATTGATACAGCCTAAAGGAAGATACCTTTAGGTTTTTTATTATTCATATATATCTAGTTCAAATAATATAATATTTTATATTATTTAATAAGGTGATGTTATGAAAAAAAGTAAAGTTATCATTTTCTTCATTCCGATGTTTATAGTTATGTTATTAGTCTTTGGTATAATTCTTTTTCCAAATGAATCTATACTTGCAGCTAAAGAAGGTTTTGGTATATGGTCTAATATACTTGTCCCGTCTTTATTACCTTTTATAATCGGCGCAAACTTAATTGTCGATTTAAAGGTTATAGATATAATTGGACTAATAATAAACCCTATAACTAGGATTATTTTCAATGTTTCTGGAAAAAGTGCACTAGTTTTTGCAATATCTACAGTATCTGGGTATCCTATTGGCGCAAAGTTAGCATCTCAGCTTAGAGAAACTAATCAAATATCTAAACATGAAGCCCAAAGATTAGTCTCATTTTGTTCTACATCAGGTCCTCTATTTATAATAGGCTCCGTATCTGTAGGAATGTTTGGCAGTTCATCTCTTGGCTATTTAATGATTATTTGTCATTATCTAGGATCTATATTAGTAGGTTTGCTTTTTAGAAACTACGGTAATGAAATATTACCTAGATCTAATTACAAACTAAAGGATAGTTTAGCTAATATTATTGACTCTAGGAATTCTAACAACAATGGATTCTTTATACTGTTTGGAAATGCTGTATTTAGTGGAGTAAACACGCTTCTTAATGTAGGTGGGTTTGTAATAGTCTTTTTCGTCGTATTTAAAATCTTATCTATATTTAATATTATTTCTATAATATCAAATGTTATGTACTTACCTCTATCTATTTTTGGAGTACCTAAAGAACTGTGTGAATCCTTTATTAGTGGTTTATTTGAAATCACACTCGGATGTAGTAAAGTTTCTAGTGTGTCATATGTATCTGAGGCTCTTAGAGCTTGTTTATGCAGTTTCTTAATTGGTTTTAGTGGTTTGTCTATACTAGCACAATGTTGTAGCTTTCTAGCTAAAGCAAACATAAATTTAAATGTCTACATATTTAGTAAATTTCTACATGGTATTTTTGCTTCTATATTCACTTTTTTGTTCTACCCATTATTAAAATCATCAGTAGTTGTTTCTAACTTTAATATTGGATATGACAATCTCTTTAACAATTTTATTTGGAATTTTTATATAAGTAATTATAATATAATCGCTTCAATGATTATTATAATATATATTATTTCATCTATATTTATAGCCAAAAAGAAATTTACAGTAATATAATCAAATATTTTATATACATATGTTTCATAATATACACATGTTTTATATCTAAAACACACATCAAAAAGGTCAACTACCTATATCTCAATTAAGGTAGCTGACCTTTTTTATTTTTATCTAGCATCTAAATTAATTTTTATTTTTTTGGATTTAGCTCTCTTCTATCTCTTTCAACTTCTTCTAAAATTCCCTTTAAGTTATATTCAACACTAGTAAGAACATCCTCTGCATACTCTATGGCCCCTAATCTTATTTCTTTGGCTACACTTTCAGCTTTTTCTAATATTTCCTTTGCTCTTTCATCAGCTTTTGTCACAGGCTCGCTCGATTCAACATATGCTTTAAGTGCTTCCTCAGAATTTTTCTTTATTAGTTCCATGTTATTGTTGCACTCTTCTTCAATTCTACTAGCTTCTTTATTTGCTTGTTCAATTATTTCCTCTGCCTCTTGCTTGGCCTTATTAATTATTTTATGTCTTTCCTTGTTTACCCATACAGCTTGTGTAACTTCCTCTGGTATCAATGATCTTATATCTGCTAATAACTGCAAAACATACTGCTTATCTATACTACACTTATGAGAAAATGGGTTTGTAGAAGCATTCTTCACAGTTTCTTCTAATTCTTCAAATAAATCCATCATTTCTAAATCTACCTTCATCTTTATTTCCCCCTGTTAGTTTTTCTTTTTAACTCCTTAAGAACTACCTCTGGAACTAATCTTTTTATGTCTGCATCAAAACTCAAAACTTCCTTTATTAAAGAGGAACTTATAAAAGAATAAATCGTATTTGTAGGTAAAATGATTGTTTCAATATTAGGATTTAACTCTCTATTCATATGAGCCATTTGAAGTTCATATTCAACATCAGCTCCACTTCTTACACCTCTTACAAGAGTATCTATTCCATTTTCCTCACAATACCTAACTAGTAATCCATCAAAACTTACAACCTTTACGTTGTCTATATGACTTGTTGATGCTTTAATTAAATTTACTCTTTCTTCAAAAGTAAATAAACATTTTTTATTTGGATTATTTAGTACTCCTATTTGTAACTCATCAAATATTTTTGATGATCTTGTTATTATATCTAAATGTCCATTTGTTATTGGATCAAAACTTCCTGCGAACATAGCTTTTTTGATTTTCGTCTTCATCTTATTCCTCCATCTTATAAAAAGTCAACGCAGTATTCCCATACTTTTTATGTCTACTCTTCTCTAGTTTCCCTATTTTTTCTGGAAATTCATCTTTTATATCATGTTCTATTACCAAAATTCCTTCTTCTGCTAATAACTCTAAGCCATTAATTCGGTCAATAGCTTCTATGAACATATTCTTATAGTATGGAGGATCCATAAAAATTATATCAAATTTATTTTTTTGTACATAAAGTTTATTTGTTGCATCCTTAAAATCTGAGTTTATGATTATACTGCTCTCTTCGAATCTTGCTTTTTTTATATTAGATTTAACTATTTCTATGCTTTCTTTGCTGTTATCTACAAAAACACACTTATTTGCTCCTCTAGATAGGCATTCTATTCCTAATGAACCTGTCCCAGCAAATAAATCTAAAACATTACTTTCCATTACATATGAACTTATTATATTAAATAAAGACTCTTTTACCCTGTCAGTAGTCGGTCTTACATCTTCATTTTTGGGAGTATTTAACTTTAACCCTCGTACTTTTCCTGATATTACTCTCAATGTTATTCTCCTCTCAGTCTATTTTACCATAACTCTAATTTAATTTAATGAGATTTCTTCTAATGTATACTTAAATTTATCAAAAATTTCATTTTTTAGCAATTTATTTTCCTCAAAATTGAGATTTTTGTCTTCTCCTAGTATATATCTAGCCTCTTGTTGAGCCAATTTTAATATTTTCATATGTTTAAATATATTGGCTACCTTTAACTCCGGAATTCCGTGTTGTCTTGTACCAAAAAATTCTCCTGGACCTCTTATCTCTAAGTCTTTTTCTGATATTTTGAATCCATCATTTGTTTCTTCCATTATAGACATCCTTTGTCTACATACTTCTGATTTTGATGCATATATTAAAATACAATACGACTTGTGAACACCTCTTCCAACTCTTCCTCTAAGTTGGTGAAGTTGGGCCAGTCCAAATCTTTCTGAGTTTTCTATTATCATAAGAGTAGCATTTGGAACATTTACACCTACTTCTATAACTGTAGTAGAAACCAGTATATCTATTTCCTTGTTTTTAAACATTTTCATTATATTATCTTTCTCACTAGATTTCATCTTACCATGTAAAAGTCCAACTCTTAAGTCACTAAAATATTGTGATTTTAATTCTTCTACTAATTCCGTTGCAGCTTTAGCTTCTATAGCCTCACTCTCTTCTACTAATGGACAAACAATATAAACCTGTCTTCCCTTTTGTACCTCATCTCTAACCAAGTTATTATACACTCTTTCTCTTTTTTTCTTATCAATTGCAATAGTTTCTATTGGCTGTCTTCCAGGTGGAAGTTCATCGATAATAGAAATATCTAAGTCACCATATAAAATAAGTGCTAAAGTCCTTGGTATAGGTGTTGCAGTCATTACTATTATATCCGGATTCTTACCTTTATCTGATAACCTACTTCTTTGTCTAACTCCAAATCTATGCTGTTCATCAGTTATTACAAGCCCTATATTACTAAACTCTACAGTATCTTCTATAAGTGCATGTGTTCCTATTAATATATCAATCTCATTGTTTTTTACTCTCTTTAAAATATTTTCTTTTTGCTTTTTAGTACAGCTGCCTACTAAAAGTTCTACATTTATATTAAATTCTTCTAAAGTATCTGATAAATATGCATAGTGCTGTTCTGCTAAAATTTCTGTAGGAGCCATCAGTGCACCCTGATATCCATTTAAAACGCAGTTAGCTAGTGAAAGTAGGGCAACAACAGTTTTACCGCTCCCCACGTCTCCTTGTACCAACCTATTCATAATTTTATCTGAGGCCATATCGTCTATTATTTCATTTAAAGCTCTAGATTGGGCTTTTGTTAATTTGAATGGTAGTGAGCTTCTTATATTATCTAAGTTTTCATTTTTATTAAATTTTATACCTTTACAGTCATTTATCCCACTCTTAAATAGAAATAATCCCATCTGTAAAATTAAGAATTCCTCAAATATAATTCTGTATAATGCAACTTTTAAAGAATCTTTGCTCTGTGGACTATGTATATTTTTAATAGCATAGTCTATACTACATAAATTGTATTTTTTAATTATATTTATAGGCAGATACTCCTTTATTTTAAGCTCTTCACTGTCTAAAACAGTCTTCATTATGCTCATAATTTCTTTATTAGTTACACCATATGTCAATGGGTATATAGGCATAACCTTGCAAGTATTCTTAGGGGATTTAGTGAAGAATTCTATTTCACAAGATGTCAATTCTACATTCTTGTAGCTTTTTTTTACTTTACCAAAAACTAACACCATGTCTCCTACCCTAAATGCATTTTTTATATGAGGTTGATTGAAAAACACTAACTTAGCAGAACTTGTCTCATCTTTTACACAAACCTTTGTCAACGTCATTCCTTTCTTAGGAGATGATGTCTCTATACCAGTTATGACTGCCTTTATAGTGGCCTTTTCATCATTATCCAACTGTGCTATTTTCTTTAAGTTATTTCTATCTTCAAACTGTCTTGGGAAATAGTATATTAAGTCCTTCAATGTAAATATTCCTAATTTATTTAACTTATATGCTCTCTTAGGTCCAATTCCCTTTACATACTGAACATCCTTATTTAATTCTTCCACGCTTAACCACCTACTAAATAGAAATTTCGCCTCGCCTATATATCCAAACTTTGATTTATAAGCTTGATATATTGTTTAGAGTAAATAAAAAGCCCTGTATAATCACTTTATAAAGTAGAGATTACACAGGACTTCAAAATTATTATTCAACTGAAATTAAGTAATAGTAAAGAGGCTGTCCTCCATAATATAACTCTACATCTATATCTTCAAATTTTTCCTCTAATTTGTCACGAAGTGTATTTGCCTGATCCTCAGTTACATCTTCCCCATAGAATAGAGTTATTATTGCAGTATCTTCATCAACTAATTTATCAATAAGGTCTGTAGTTATTTTATCTACATTTTCACCAGAAGCCAGCAATTTCCCCTCTGCTATACCTATTATATTTCCTTCCTTAACTTCAATATCGTTCATAACTGTGTCTCTCACAGCAAAAGTTACTTGACCAGACTTAACCAATCCTAAAGAATCAATCATAGCCTCTTCATTTTCTTCCTCACTTAAGCTTGAGTCAAAGTTTACTAATGCAGTAAATCCTTGTGGAGTATTTTTAGTAGGAATAACTATTATATTCTTATCACTTAACTCTTTTGCTTGATTTGCAGCCATTATTATATTGCTATTATTAGGGAATATAAATATGTTTTTAGCATTTATATTTTCTATAGCTCTCATGAAATCTTCTGTACTTGGATTCATAGTTTGACCGCCCTCTATTATATGGTCAACTCCAAAATCCTTAAAGATTTTAGCTAAACCTTCACCCATAGAAGTCGCTATAAATCCATATTCCTTTTCTTCTTCTTGAGATATAGCACTATCATCTGGCACTTCTAACAATGTATTCTCATGTTGAACTCTCATATTTTCTATTTTTATAGTTAATAATTGACCGTATTTTAAAGCTTCTTGTATCGCATTTCCTGGGTCATTAGTATGAACATGAACTTTTATTACTCCCTCATCTCCAACTACAGCTAAACTATCTCCATAAGGCATCATTATGTCCCTTATAGCAGAGTCATCTATTTTGTCACTTTCCAATATAAATTCCGTGCAGTAACCATATTTTATATCTTCAGAAGAAACACTATTTTTAGATATTTCTATATTACCTACATTGCTTGAACTAGAATCTCTTAAAACTACAGGGGAACCTTGTAATGCTTTGTGCATACCTTCATATATAAGAACTAGACCTTTTCCTCCTGAGTCAACAACTCCTGCATCCTTTAAGTTCTTTAAAAGATCTGGAGTTCTCTCTAATGATTCATTGGCTTCTTTTATAAATAACTCTAAGAATTTCAATAAATCTTTTTCTTTTTTGGATATCTTTATTGCATAGTCTCCACTTTCTCTAACTACAGTAAGTATAGTACCTTCTATTGGTTTTATTACAGCTTTATAAGCCGTATCTGCGCCGTTTTTGAAGGCCTCTGCTAAATCCTCAGAAGAAAGCTTGTCTTTACCTTCTACAGACTTTGCTATACCCCTAATTATTTGTGAAAGTATAACCCCAGAGTTCCCTCTAGCTCCCATCAGTGAACCCTTAGATAATGCCTTGCCTATATCTGTTATATTATCATCATTTACTTTTAATAATTCCTTTATTGCATATGATATAGTTAATGACATATTAGTACCTGTGTCTCCATCTGGAACTGGGAATACATTTAACTTATCTACTAAATCCTGGTGGTTTTGAAGATTGTTTGCTCCTGATACAAACATCTCCCTTAGTTTTTTCCCATCTATATACTGAATCATATTTGTCCTCCTATATTACTTAACTCTAATTCCTTGTACATTGATATCTATCTTACTTACCTTTACTGCCGTCATGTTTTCAACTGTATATTTTACCCTATCTATGATATTATTTGCAACTGTAGATATATTTGTTCCGTACTGTATTATAACATACAGTTCTATTGCTATGGTATCATCTTCTAATTCTTCTACTCTAACACCTTTTGTAGCATTTTCACCTTTTAATAATTCTACTATACCCTTAGATTTAAATGCTAAACCTACTAGTCCATAACTTTCCATAGCAGCTCTATATACTATTTGTGCTATTACTTCTTTATCTATTTCTATATTTCCATATTTGTTAGTTACCTTTGCACTCATGTTTGACCCCCTTAAATTCATTTTATTTTCTATTTCTATTTTGCTCAAAATACAGCAAAACTTTCCTTGTTTTTATTGTCTAAGAACCTTGTATATATAGGTTATGTAAATCCTATTACTTTTTATTACCCATAAATATAATTTCTATATCTATATTATTTTTGTAAAAAATAATTGTATATATTTTTATAATATGGATGAAATTATAGCTAGATTAAGGGTTTTAATGAAAAATTTAAATAAAATAAACAACAAGATTTATTTTTAATATTTACTTTATATAAAATTATATATATAATTCTATATGATAACAAGAATTTGTTCAATACATGTAAGGCAAATATATATTTCTATTGCAAATTTTTAATATTTATGTTAATATAAATATGTTTTTAGTCTTTAATACTTATCATTTTAAGGAGGTGTACGTAAATGGCAAAAGTATGTAGCGTATGTGGTAAAGGCAAGGTTTCTGGAAACCAAGTATCACACTCAAATAGACACAGTAGAAGAACATGGTCAGCGAACTTAAGAAGCGTTAGAGCTATAATAGATGGAACTCCTAAGAGAGTAAAAGTTTGTACAAGATGTTTACGTTCTGGAAAAGTTGAAAGAGCATAATAGTTAAATATTATTTTTTAAAAGCCTACTTCCGAAAGTAGGCTTTTATTCTTTGAGATATCATTTGTTTTTTCTCATAAAACGTAAAACTATGTTAGAAACCCACTTTGGTAATTTTATTGTTACCATCTTCATAATTCATCCCCCCAATAGCTTACTAGTGATTGCATTTTTATATATTTCTTATAAAAATAATAATACCCCACAACCAATAAGAAGTAGTGCTATTAAACTCGACCAAATCCAATTAGGCAATACTATAGACAAGATAAGCGCTATTCCGCTTGCTACACATAGTACCCCTAATAATACTTGTGATTGGTTTCGCATAAAACACCCCCTACTGTATATGAATATAACCTCTCGGTACCCTCTATACACTTTAAATTTATGCAAAATAATATATATTTAGACCTGTCCTAAATATTTTTTACAAATTTTTTTATATTATCTTTAGTAAGCAGCATCCACTATATCGCTAACTAGACTCTTTTCTGTAAAGTCAACTGGATTTTTAAATGCATCTAACATTCCCCTGGCATCATCATCTAATTCCTCTTCCTTTTTATTGAGAAATACTTTCTTCATCATATTCATCATAACCTTATCTACCAAACCTAATTCGTCATAATTAAATGCCCCCCTTAGATAAAACAGTTGTACATTTTGTCTTATTTCTTCACTAAAATTATTTTCTAGTATTTTCTCTATAACTTCTTTCTTTTCTGATGCCAACCCAACTGCAAAAATTATAATTTTTTTATTTTTTATTTTATCGTAGTTTTTGTTTATAATATTTATTCCTTTTATTTTGCCTGCACACAATGGCCCGCCGTATATTATTGTTTTGTACGATTTTAAATCTTTATCTCTTATATCTGACACTTCATATAAGTCAGCATCTAGTTTAATTGCTATCCATCCCGCATATCGCTTAGTACTGCCGTATTTACTCTTATATATAACAGCTACTTGCTTATTTTTATTATTCATGTTAACCTTCCCCTTCAAATATATATTACCCGTGTATGACAAAAAGATGGCATATACCATCTTTTGTCGCTTTCATATTTTATACTCTTCCTTTTATATATTCTTGATTATTATTAAATTCCCTTTTTTTACTTTTACTTTGCACTCATTAGATAACATTACATTTGACATACCTATAGGAACACCGTATTTCATGTAGTAATTATCTAGAGGATACTCTAAATTTTTAAGAGTTACTCCATCTGCATCACCATTTATAGCTATAACAGAAACAATATCCCCTACATTTCCTGATATAGTAATCTCCTCATTTACGGCTATATACATCTCTTCTTTTTCAGAGATTATTCTCGGTATTATATCCATTTCCTTTAGATAGTAAAGTAAATTAATATTTGTGATAGTATGGTCTATTCTACCTCCCAGAGCCGCTATAAAATCGATTCTAGTCGCCTTTAAGTCTCTAGCTAAGTAAATACATAATTCTGTGTCTGTTTCATCCTTTTTAGCAGGAAATTTTTCAAATTTAACGCCTGTATTTTTATAATATGATACTAGTTTTTCATCAACTGAGTCCAAATCTCCTATTATATAGTCCGGTGTTATCTCCATATAATATGTATGATTGGCCCCTCCATCTGCACATATTATATAATCGTAATCTTCTTTAGTGATAAAATCTCTTATTTTAGTATAATTTTCTACTTCACCATTTAAAACTATGCATATCTTCATATCAATCAAGCGTTATAAATAGGCGTTCTTTCTAAATAAGGCTACTGTTTCTTCTATATTATCACTATTGAATATTGCAGACCCTGCCACTACTATGTTTGCACCGGCTTGTACTACTTTGGCCACGTTTTTAGGATTTATTCCTCCATCAACTTGTATATCTACCTTTAAGTTTCTACTATCTATTAATTGCTTAACTTCCTTTATTTTTTCTATCATAGGTTCTATAAAACTTTGTCCACCAAATCCAGGGTTAACGGACATTATAAGAACCATATCCAAATCTTGTATTATATACTTTAAAGTTTCAACGGGTGTCGCCGGGTTTAGTACTACACCAGCTTTCATATTGTGTGATTTTATATTTTGTATAGTTCTATGTAAGTGTGTACACGCTTCTTGGTGTACAGTTATTATATCGCATCCAGCTTCTGCAAATGCAGGTATATAGCTATCTGGATTTTCTATCATAAGATGAGCGTCAAACACCATATTGATATTTTCTTTTTTTAAATTTTTAACTACTAATGGGCCTATAGTTATATTAGGAACAAAATGACCATCCATTACATCTATGTGCAAGTATTCACATCCTGCCTTTTCTACCTTCCTTACATCCTCTAACAATCTAGCGAAATCCGCCGATAATATCGATGGGGCTAATTTCATCATTTTTAGTACCTCCTATTATTTTGTCTAACTTCATTTAATAACTGTATATAGCTTTCATATCTTTCCTTAGATATTTCACCTTTTTCTACAGCCTCTTTAACACTACAATTCGGTTCATTTTCATGTACACATTTAGAACCAAATCTACATCCATCAAAATTCTCAAACTCTATAAAATAATCCTTAAGTTCACTTTCTTCTACATCATCTAATGTAAGTGAACTAAATCCAGGGGTATCTGCCACGACACCACCACATTCTAATTTTAAAAGTTCAGCATGACGAGTTGTGTGTTTTCCTCTTTTTATTTTATCACTTACTTCTCCAATTTGAAGCTTAAAGTTTTCATCTATTTCATTTAGCAAGCTAGATTTGCCTACTCCTGACGGACCTGCAAAAACTACTACGTTATTTTTTAACTCTTCTTTTATTTTGTCTATGTTTAATTTCGTTTTATTACTTACAGGTATTACCTTATATCCACTACTTTCATATATGCCCTTTATCTTTTCTAAGCTATTCTCATCATCTAAATCAGCCTTTGTAAGCACAATTACTATTTCTAAATTCTCTTTTTCAGCAAGTACAATAAATCTATCTAAAAGGGATAAATGAAGCTTGGGATTTTTTATAGCAAATACAATCAAAACTTTATCTACGTTTGCTATAGGTGGTCTTATAAGTTCTGTTTTTCTATCATGTATTTCCTCTACCACGCCCTTTTTATTTTCCTCATCGACCACACTAATACTAACTAAATCTCCGACCAACGGCGTTATTTTTTGCTTTCTAAATATTCCCCTAGCCCTACACTCGTAGATTTCAGAATCTGTATCTACATAATAAAATCCACCTATTCCTTTTATAATCTTTCCGTCTACCATTTATTTCCTCCTTAATGCTAAAAATAGCATTATTATTTTATCCTATTTTATAAAAATGTAACATCTTTTAATCCAAGAATCTATATTTTTACAAATTGTTTACCTAAAAGAAGCTATCTCTATTAAAAAATCAATTTTTATTTTGAGATAGCTTCAATTATAACATATATTATTTTCTAATAACTATGCTTTTTATTCACTTGTCTATTCATCTAATACTAAAAATATTAATCTTCAGGTTCTACTTCAGGAGTTGTAGGTTCCCCTGTATTTCCGCCAGAATTGTTTCCTTCTGAATCATTATTTCCACCTCCGGAGCTTGATCCTCCTCCTGAGTTAGTTCCGCCACCTGGTTTTGTTCCACTTCCTGGTTTTGTTCCACTTCCTGGTTTTGTTCCTCCCCCTGAGTTTGTTCCTCCTGGATTAGTTGTGTTGCCAGAGTTCGATCCACTACCTGTATTTGTTCCACTTCCTGGTTTTGTAGTGCTGTTAGGTTCTTCAGTATTCGGTCTTTCAGTATCAATATTTTCTGGCGATTTAACTTGTTCTGGACCTTTGCTTACAACAAGATTTATTTTTTCACCTTCCTGAATATTAGATGCCCCTGGAGTAGGGCTTTGACTTAACACTACACCTTCTTTGTATACAGCATTGTATTCATACTTTGTATCTCCTACTTTAAGATTGTTATCTGATAACATCCTCTTTGCCTCACTTAAAGACACTCCTATTACATTAGGTACATGAGTAGTATTTCCACCCTTGCTCACTACTACAGTTATAATATCGCCTTCCTCAACCTCTGTTCCTTCTACCGGTGTTTGTGATATTATATGATCTCTTTCTACACTGCTATCGTACTCTTCCCTTCTTACCTTGAGTGTCAATCCATATTTCTCTAGTTCTTCTTGAGCATCATCTAAACTCATGTTCACTATATTAGGTGCCTGGAATACCCCTTTGTTCTTAGAGAACAGTCCATTTGAAGAAAACAGCTTATAGAAAACAAATACTTGGGCAGCTAAAATCATAATCAATACTAAAGCTGCAATCTTTAGCCTTCTTCTTGTTTTAGGATTATCTTGTTTTTTTGAATTCTTTTTAGCTTTGTTCTGTTTTTTCTTAGGTTTGGTTTCTCTTCGTTGATCCATAAATTCATCCTCATCATCTAAATCTGCTATTGGTGTTGGCCTTATTGCCTTATTTATTTTATTTTCATCCACCTTTTTAGTAGCAAAATTATCATACTCTTTTATAAAATCTAAATCTATATTTTTTTCTATATATTCTATATCCTCAATTAGCTCATCAGCATTTTGATATCTATCAGGACTAGACTTTTCTGTTAGTTTTTTTATTATAGTTCTAACACTTTGAGGTATATTTACCTTTTCTTCTGAGGTAAATTCTATAGGATCATTAATGTGTTGTAATGCTATAGATATAGGGCTATCTCCTCTAAAAGGAACCTTGCCTATAAGCATTTCATATAAAACTATACCTAAAGAATAAAGATCTGCATTGCTGGAGACAAATTTCCCCTTGGCCTGTTCTGGAGAAAAATAGTGAACAGAACCAATTATACTGCCAATGCTAGTCATTGTAGAATTTGAGACTGCTTTAGCTATCCCGAAATCCGCTACCTTTACTGCTCTTCCCTCATTTGATATAAGTATATTATGAGGCTTTATATCCCTATGTATAATACCCTTTTTATGGGCAGCCCCAAGAGCTCTTGCTATCTGCTTGGTTATATCAAGAGCAGTATATTCATCCAACGTACCTTCATCATTTATTATTTCTTTTAAATTTTGTCCGTCTATATATTCCATTACTATATAATGGACTTTTCCATCTTCCCCAACGTCGTATACATTAACTATGTTAGGATGTGAAAGACTTGCTACTGCTTCGGCTTCTCTCTTAAACTTCATTAGAAATTCTTCATCATCAACAAACTCTGGTCTAAGCACTTTTACAGCAACAGTCCTATTTAATAATCTATCTTTAGCCTTATAGACAAAGGCCATCCCTCCATCACCAACTTTATTGATGATCTCATATCTATTTCCTAAAATTGTATCTCCCACTTTACCACCATCCTAGTTATGCTTTTATTAGTATAACCGAAACATTATCCTTCCCAGAAATGTCATTGGCTATATTTATTAAGTTTTTGCTTATAGTGTCTATATCCTCACCATTTAATATTATATCTTTTATTTGTTTATCTTCAACAAATCCTGTCAATCCATCTGTCGCGAGAAGTATCGTATCTTCTTTTTTTAACTTGCACTTGAATATATCTACTAAAACCATTTCTTCCGTTCCCATAGCTCTAGTTATATGATTTCTACGGGGATGAATTCTTGCTTCCTCTTCTGTTATTACATTCGCTCTTACAAGTTCTTCAACAAGAGAATGATCTATAGTTATTTTGTCAAATCTATCGTTATCCAATAAATAGCACCTGCTGTCCCCAACATTAGCCACGTATAAATTGTCTTTGTAGACTATAGCCGTAGTTAATGTTGTTCCCATTCCCTCAAATTCTTCACTATCCAGGGATTTATTGTAAACAATAGAATTAACATTATTATAAGCTTGTTTTAGTATATCATCTATATAATCTATCTTTATGCTATTATTTTGCAATAAATTCTCTTTCAAAAAACATATTATATTCTCAACTGATAGCTTACTTGCTACTTCACCTTTTTTATGACCACCCATTCCATCTGCAATAGCAAATATACCTATAGAACCGGTTTCTAGCTCTATAACTTCTCCTTTGCAGTAATCTTCATTATTCTTTCTTATTTTTCCTATATGGGAGGCACAACTATAAATCATACGACTTCCCCCTTAACATTACTTATATTTTCTTCTTAACTGTCCACAAGCTCCACTAATATCAGAACCCATAGATATTCTTACTGTTGCAGGTATATTATTTTTCTCTAAACTATCTCTAAATTTATAGATAAAAGATTTATCTGGCTTTTCATATTCTCGCTCTTCTACTGCATTTATAGGTATTAAATTTACATGGCATAACATTCCCTTTAATAATTTAGCTAATGAGGCCGCTTCATTTTCTGAGTCATTTACCCCTTTTATTAGGGAATACTCAAATGTTACCCTTCTGTTAGTCTTTTTTATATAATATCTACATGCATCCAATATATCTTTTATTGAATATGCATTTGCAACCGGCATTATCTCTTTTCTTCCTTCATCATAAGGTGAGTGAAGGGATAGTGCTAAGTTTATAGGTATTTCTAAGTCTGCCAACTCATATATTTTAGGTACTATACCACATGTCGATAAAGTTATATGTCTATACCCTATATTTAGACCATTTTTTTCGTTTATAATTTTCAAGAACTGTTTAGTATTCTCAAAATTATCTAGAGGCTCACCACTACCCATTAAAACAATATTCGACACCCTTTTACCAGTATCTTCTTGAATTTTAATAACCTGATCTAGAATTTCCCATGGTTCCAGGTTTCTAAGCAGTCCATCTATTGTAGATGCACAAAATTTACATCCCATTCTACAACCCACTTGATTTGAAACACATACCGTAACTCTGCTATCATAATTCATCATTACAGTTTCTATTATATTTCCATCGTTTAATAAAAACAAATATTTTTTTGTACCATCTACCTTAGACTCCAATTTTAATTCTATATCAATATTTCCTATGTAGGATACTTTTTCTAATTTTTCTCTTAAACTCTTGGGAATATTGTTCATATCGTCAAAACTTTTTGCTCCCTTATATATCCACGTGAAAACTTGACTTCCCCTAAAAGATTTTTCCCCTATAGTCTTCATAAACTCTTTTAATTGCTCTTCTGTAAAGTTTTTTAATGCTACTTTTTTAGTCTCCATATTATCACTACCTTATTCTTTTTAATTTTGCTATAAAGAAACCGTCCATCCCATGGATATTTGGGTATATTTTTAAATATCCTTTTTCCTGATTTTCTAAATCTACATTAACCTCGTCTATTTTTACAAGTTCAAAATTTTCGTTTTCTTCAATAAATTTTTTAACTATATCTATATTCTCAGTGTCGAAAATAGTACATGTACTATATACTATTATTCCCCCTATTTTAACATATCTAGATGCATTGTCTAAGATTTTTTTCTGTATAATTGTTATATCTTTTATTTCTTTTTCTTCTTTGTATTTTATTTCCGGTTTTCTTCTAATTATACCCATCCCAGAACAAGGAACATCTGCTAGTACATAGTCAAATTTTTCTATACTGTTATTGTCTAATCTAGTTGCATCAAATTTTTCAACTTCAATATTTTTTAAACCAAGTCTATCCACACTAGACTTTATAAGCTTTAATTTATGTTCAAATATATCTCTAGATACTACATTCCCTGTATTCTTCATTAAAGTCGCTATATGCGTGCTTTTCCCTCCTGGAGCACTGCATACATCTATAACTTTAGAATTTTCACTTGGATTAATTACCTTTCCTACTAACATAGAACTTATATCTTGAATAGTAAATAATCCTTCCTTGAATAGCTTGTTATTTTCTATATTTTTTAGGTTTTCAACCCTTATAGCTTCTTCTATACCAGACACCTTATAACATTTTACATCTAGATCTTCTAATTGTTTCATAAGAGTATCTCTATCGATTTTTAGTGTGTTTACTCTTATATAAATACTCGGTTTTTCGCTATTTGCCTCTAATAAATCCTCTGTAAATTCTATACCAAATTTCTCAATGCAGTTTTTTATTATCCAAGGATTATACGAGTATTTTATAGATAGATATTTTAGCTTGTCCTTTTCTTCTATAGTTTTTATGTTGTCTTTTCCTCTTATTACATTTCTAAGAATAGCGTTTACAAACCCTGATGACCTCTTGTCGTATTTTTTGACTAAATTTACAGTCTCGTTTACTGCTGCATAATCTGAAACACTGTCTAAAAATAGGATTTGGTAAATACCCATTCTTAAGAGAATTTTAACATATGCAGACATCTTTTTTGTCTTTATTTTAGAAAGTTTATTTATAATATAATCTAAATAATATTTATTTTCTATTACCCCATATATCAGTTCTGTTGCAAGTCCCCTATCTATATCTTTGATGTCTAAATCTTTAAAATGCTTATTTATAGATATATTAGAGTAATTATTGTTTTTTTCTATGTCATACAGTACCTTAAATCCTATTTCTCTAGCTCTCATATATGTTCTCCTTATTTTTACTATATAGTTAATTAAACAGAAATAGTCCTAGAAATACTAGGACACTTCCTCTAATCGTTACGTCTATTTGATATTAATACTAATCTAACTAATTGAAGTATTGAACTTAATGCAGCTGCAACATAAGTAAGAGCTGCTGCTATAAGTACTTTTCTGCTCTTACGAACTTCCATTCCATCTACTATTCCTAAATCACCAAGTTGTACCAATGCCCTTCTAGATGCATTAAACTCAACTGGCAAGGTTATTATCTGAAATAATACAGATGCTGAAAACAGTATTATTCCTAACTTCAAAAATGGACCTGTCATAATAAATCCCATCAATATAAATATCCATGAAATATTAGATGCAAAGTTCACTACTGGAACCATATTGTTTCTTATGCTAAGAGGAGCGTACCCTCTTGCATGTTGTATTGCGTGGCCACACTCATGTGCTGCTACAGCAACAGATGTAACTGACGTGCCGTAGTACACATCCTCTGATAATCTAAGTGTCTTGTTTCTAGGATCATAGTGATCTGTTAGATGTCCTCTAACCACTCCTATACGAACATCATAAAGTCCATTTGAATCTAATATTGTTCTAGCTGTTCTCTCTCCAGTATAGCCTCTACTGGTATTTACTCTTAAATATCTATTTGTTGTAGAGCTCACTTTAAACTGAGCATACATCGCAAAAATTATTGCTGGTAGAAGTATATACATTGTGGGATCAAATCCCCAATAAGGATTATATGGATACATATTAAAAGCCTCCTCTTAAAATTCGTTTCAATTGTTAAATCAATGTTCACTCATCCACTTCAGTGTAACATTATCTTTACTTGAGACTAGCCTTGTAAACTTATTTTGATGTGAAGAAATTTATTGCATCCTCAACTTCGTTTATATCTAGATTTGTGTCTACGCAAGGTCCATTGGGTCTTTTGTTAAATACACCTAAAACAGGGATATTGCTTACTTCCTGAACTCCAGATGTCAAATCTCTCTCGCATGCTATTGCAATCACTGCTTTTGGCCTATTGTCTATTATAATTTTTCTCGCCAATGTACCTCCCGTTGCTACAAATACATTTACCCCTCTTTTTTCTTTTAACCCTACTAATTCACATATGTTGCATAATCCACACCTTGCGCAATTATCTATATTGCTAGTTACTCTGAACTTACAGTTACTTTTTTGTATGCAGTGCGGTATAAGAATTAGTATATCCTCTGGGTCTAAGTTATATTTATTGTTGTATATATATATATTATTTAATTTTATATATATTCTTCTTATTCCATCACGAGGTATATTTACCAAGGATGATATCGCTATTATAATAGGAAACATGAAGTTTACTATTTTAAAGTTTACCTTCATCAAGCTTTTATTAACTTTTTTATCTACAACTACATTGTAGGTAATTATAGTTGAAAATATTATTATAGTTATTAATAGTTCTGCTAAAATGTTTATTAATAGTGAAAATAATTGCGTCAAGCTAGTTATAAATATGTTAGTAGCAAATACCCCTAGTATAATTGTGACTAGTAAAATAGCCACTACACTAAGATACTTTTTTATATCTATCATATTTATCCTAAAATCGCACCGGATTCTATAGTGTTTCCTTTTATATATTCAGATACTAATACCCTCTTTTTACCTGGCATTTGTATCTCTTTGACTAGTATAATGTTGTCCTCAGTACTTATTCTTATACCATCTTTGTCAACCTTAAGTATAGTTCCCGGTGTCTTATCACTTCTTTCACCTAATACTTCAGTTTTCCAAATCTTCATTGTATCTCCATTATATATAGTATAAGCACTTGGCCATGGATTTACACCTCTAACTAGGTTGTGTATTTCTTTTGCACTATTATTCCATTTTATATTCCCCAAAGATTTATTCATTATCGGTGCATATGAAAACTCATCATGATTTTGAGGCTCTCTTGGTGCACACCCTTTTTCTATCAAATCCATTGTTTGTTTTAAAGTATCTGCTCCTATTTCCATCATTTTATCATGCAGTTCTCCAGCCGTTATATTATCATCAAGATCAACCTCTGATTTTAAAATCATATCTCCAGTATCTAGACCTTCATCCATATACATAGTAGTTACTCCAGTTTTTTGTTCTCCATTTATTATGACCCAGTTTATAGGGGCGGCACCTCTATACTTAGGAAGCAATGAAACATGCACATTTATGCACCCTAGCTTCGGTATATCAAGTATTGCTTTTGGAAGTATCTGCCCAAATGCAACCACAACTATCAACTCCGGATTTAGATGTTTTAAAGTTTGTACAAATTCATCATCCCTAGCTCTTATTGGTTGATAAACAGGTATATCGTACTTTAGAGCAAGCTCTTTTACAGGTGACATACCTAATTTTTTTCCTCTCCCTTTTGGTTTATCAGGTTGAGTTACAACTCCTATAACCTCATGCCCCTCATCTATTATCTTTTGTAAGCATGGAACAGCTATATCTGGAGTTCCCATAAATACTATCTTCATTTAATCAACTCCTATTAATCTTCAATTTTGTCCACAAACAGTATGCCTTCTAAATGATCTATTTCATGACAAAATGCTCTAGCTAAAAGATCTTCACCTTCTATTTCTATAACCTGACCTTCTCTATTTAACGCTCTCACCTTTACTAGATATGGTCTTGTTACTTCACCAGATCTACCTACTACACTTAAGCACCCTTCTGAATCTGTTTGTTCTCCAGAGGTTTCTATTATTTCTGGGTTTATAAGTTCTATAAGACCCTCTCCTATATCTATTACTACTACTCTCTTTAATATTCCAACTTGAGGTGCAGCAAGTCCAACTCCATCAGCATCATACATTGTATCTGCCATATCGTCTAATAATTGTATTATTTTTTTATCTATTTTTTCGACCTTTTTTGATTTTTTTCTTAATACAGGTTCTCCTATTTGGACTATTTGTCTTAACGCCATTTTATTTCCTCCTAAATTTATAATACACTGTTTGGGTTAATATCAATAGATATATTAACTCCCTTTCTAAATACAACTTCTCTTTTCGTTATACATATATATTTTATTATACCCTTTAATAAATTAATTTCAATATTATCATCCTTAAACAAAAGCTGCCATCTGTAGTTTTTATCTATTTTTGATATTGAACATGGGTTTGGTCCTAGTATAAAGTCAAAGTTATTTATACCTCTATTTTCTAATAAATAAACAATTGAATTGTACATATTTTTTGCAGATTCTATGACTGTTTTCTCGTTTTTTCCACTTATAACAACACTCAACATATTGTTAAATGGGGTATATCCAAATGCTTTTCTTATTTTTATCTCATCTTCATAAAACCCATCAAAATCATAGTTTATAGCTCGCCTGATTGCATAATGGTTTGTATCATAGGTCTGAAGTATGACATTTCCTTCTTTTTCAGCTCTTCCAGCCCTTCCTGAAACCTGTGTGACTAATTGAAATGTACTTTCAAAACTTTTAAAATCCGGAAAGTTTAACATCATATCAGCTGATAAAATCCCTACCAACGTAACATTAGCAAAATCAAGTCCCTTGCTAATCATTTGAGTTCCTATTAAAATCTGAGCCTCTCCACTCTCAAATTTATTTAGAATTTCTTCCAATGATCCTTTTTTAGATGTATTATCTTTGTCTACTCTTAAAATATTAACATTTGGGAATATCCCTTGTAGCTCTTCTTCTATTTTTTGAGTTCCTACTCCAAAAGGTTTTAGGTATTCACTATCACATTCCGGACATTTTTTAGGAATTTTCACTTCATATCCGCAGTAATGACATCTACCTGTGTTGCTTTCCTTGTGATAAGTCAAAGATATATCGCAATTTTCACATTGAAATAAAAAACCACAGCTTCTACATGATACAAAGTTTGCATAACCTCTTCTATTTAAAAATAAAATAACCTGATTACCACTTTCTACAGTTCTCTTAATTTCTTCTTGAAGTCTAAAACTAAATATACTTTTATTCCCATTAGTCAGTTCTTTTTTCATGTCAACAACTTCTATTTTAGGAAGCGGCTTTTTATTTGCCCTCTGCCTTATATTTATAAGGTTGTACTGCCCTGATTTAGCCCTGTAATATTCGTCTACTGATGGTGTTGCAGATCCCAATACTACAGATACTTTGTTTTTTAACCCAATAAACTTAGCAACTTCTATGGTGCTAAACTTAGGATTTTGTTCTGATTTATAAGATCCCTCATGAAACTCATCTATTATTATTACTCCCAATGAGTTAAAAGGTGCAAACAGTGCTGATCTAGGACCTATTAGTATCCTTACTCTTCCTTCTCTAACAGCTCTATATACATCGTGTCTTTGACCTTCAGAAAGTTTACTATGGAATACACCTACAATACTTCCAAATCTATTTTTTAATCTATCTATTACCTGAGGGGTAAGTGATATTTCAGGAACCAAAAATATACTATCCAAACCCTGTTCTAGAGCATATTCTATTATTTCCATATAAACTTCCGTCTTACCACTTCCAGTTACTCCATTTATCATATAGGGTTTCTTATCGTCATTGAACATTTCTGACGTTATTTTTTGCACTGCACTAATCTGTTCTTCATTTAATTTAACTTTTTTGCTTTGTTGTGTAAAAATATGTTCTGGCTGTCTATAGTAATCTTTAAATTCTAGTGTAACCAATTTTTTCTTTTGAAGTGATGTTATACTTTGTCTGTGAACACTTAATAAATCCAATAAATCATTTATCTCAACATCATCATTATTTTCTAAAAAGTTTAGTATGTTTCTCTGAAGCTCTGTAACTCTTATTTTATTTTCTACTATATAATCATCAATTTTTTCTTTACTCATACTTAATGATACATAACATATCTTTTTTTCATTTTTTTTGCTTTCATAAGCCCAACTTAAATCAATAAGTTTTTCCTTATTCATCTTGTATATCTCATTAGTGTTTTTACATATAGATTCTAAATTATCAACCTTAAGTCTACCTTTACTATTTATAACTTTTTCTACTACTTCTTTTTGAGAATTATTTAGTTTTTCTAATTCTATATACAAATCTGTGTCACTTAAACTTCTTAAACTATCGCCTAAATTTATTATTCTATAACTATTTAATTTGTACCCCTTAGGATACATTAGATTTATACAATCCATATAAGTGCACAAATATCTATTTCTCATCCAATTTATTAACTCTAAATCTTCAACTCTAAGCATAGGATTTTCATCTAGTATATCTATAATTTGTTTTAGTTTTCCATCCTCTAATTTGGATTTGTCATTTATCTCAAATACAAAACCTTCTGTGGGTTTATTTCCTTGACCAAAGGGGACTAAAACTCTATGCCCTACTTTTAAATCACACAATAAAAACTCAGGAATTTTGTATGTAAACAAATCATCTATACTTACAGACTTACTCCTTACTACCAACTGTGCATATTTTTCCATATTATAACCTCTTTAAAATTGCTTCATTTAAAAATATAAGCATCTATTAATATAGATGCTTATTTATCTAGTAGTACTTTAATTTTATCTAATATAACATTGGCTACTTCTTCTTTTTTCATTTTAGGATATTCTGTTATATTACCTTGTGCATCTATAGTTTTTATAATATTAGTATCTACACCAAATCCTGCACCTTCTTGAGTTAGATCATTCGCCACGATAAAATCTAAGTTTTTACGTTTAATCTTACCCTTGGCATTTTCTATAAGGTCATTGGTCTCTGCTGCAAATCCAACTAATATTCTATTCTCTTTAAGTTTTCCTATTTCATATGCAATATCCTTGTTTCTATCTAATCTTATAACTAAATCATCATCACTTTTTTTGATTTTTTTGTCACTATAGTCTTTAGGCTTATAATCCGCTACTGCCGCACTCTTTATTATAACTTGGTTTTCTTCTAGATTTCTTACAACAGCTTCATACATTTCCTGAGCAGATTCTATTTGTATAAACTTTTTAAGGTTTTGAGGTGGGTTTAATTTTGTAGGTCCTGATACCAATGTTACATTTGCACCTCTTTTTACGGCCTCTCCTGCTATAGCATAACCCATTTTTCCAGATGATCTATTTGTCAAATATCTTACCGGATCAATCTTTTCCAAAGTTGGCCCTGCTGTTATTATTATATTTTTTCCCTTTAAGTCTTGATTTTTTGTAAGTAAACTCACTACCTCATCCACTATTACTTCTGGGGTACTAAGCTTACCCTTACCTGTATCACCACATGCAAGCCTTCCGCTATCTGGTTCAATAAACCTATATCCTAAACCTTTTAGGTTCTCTATATTTCTCTGAACTATAGGATTTTCATACATATTAGTATTCATAGCTGGAGCTATTAGAATTGGTGCTTTTGTCGCCATAACTGTAGTAGTAAGCATGTCATCTGATATACCATTTGCTATTTTTCCTATTACATTAGCAGTTGCAGGAACTATTAAAAATAGGTCTGCTTTTTTTGCCAAAGATATATGTTCTACTTCCCATGTTCTAGGCTCCTCAAACATATCAGAAACTACATAGTTTTGACTCAATGATTGAAATGTCAATGGTGAGACAAACTCAACAGACGACTTAGTCATTATTACATGTACATTGGCTCCTAGTTTTTTTAACTTACTGACAACATCACAAGCTTTGTATGCAGCTATTCCTCCACTTACACCGAGTACAATAGTTTTGTTTTTTAACATTTATTAGTCCTCTTTTATTTGGCTTGCTTGTTCTAATTGGTGTTTAGCTTCTTCTATTTCTATTTCTTCCTCTGTTAGTAATCTGTAAGTTATTTTTTCTTCTGAAACTTCTTGAGTAGCTATACAAACTGGCTTGTTTTCTTTACATTTATTTGCAACCATTGGCTCTGATCCATCTACTATTTCCCTAGCTCTTTTTGCAACAGTCCCTACTAGGTAGTATCTGTTGTCTATCTTTGATAATACCTCATTAATTGATGGTTTTAACATAATTATAATTCCTCCTTAAATTTCTCTATTATATTGTTTTTATATCTACTAACTTTATTTTTCTCTGATGATATTATACATTCTACTTCTTTAACTGAAGTATCTACATCCTCATTAAATATAAAATAGTCATAATCGCTTATTAAATTGATTTCTTTGTATGCACAGCTAAATCTTTTTTCTATTTCTTCCTGTGTTTCCGTTCCTCTTCCAACTATTCTGTTTTTTAGCTCTTCAAGAGATGGAGGAAGTACAAATATAAATACCCCTTCTGGATAAACATCTTTTATTTGCTTAGCACCTTGCATCTCTATTTCAAGTAAGACATCTTGACCTTTATCTAAAGTTTCAATTATTGATGCCTTTGGAGTCCCATAAAAATTATCATATATTTGAGCATGTTCCAAAAATTCTCCATTGTCTATCATAGACTTAAATTTTTCCTTAGATATAAAGAAATAATTTACTCCTTCAACCTCACCTGTCCTTGGGCTCCTAGTTGTTGCTGAAACTGAAAGCTTTATTTTATCATTTGATTTTAATAATTCCTTGCATATGGTCCCTTTTCCTGCTCCAGATGGTCCAGATACAACTAGTAGTATTCCTTTTCTCTTAAGCATTATAGTTACTTCCTTTCCATTTTTATGTATTATTCTATGTTTTGTATTTGTTCTCTTATCTTTTCCAATTCACTTTTTAACTCAACCACTAAATTAGTTATATTTAAATCAGAAGATTTAGACCCTATAGTATTAGTTTCTCTGTTCATTTCTTGAATTAAGAAGTCTATCTTTCTACCAATAGATTCTTGTTTTGATACAGTATTTTTAAGTTGAATTATATGACTTTTAAACCTAACTATTTCCTCTGTTATACTGCTTTTATCTGCGTATATTGCTACTTCTTGTGCTAATCTGTTTTCATCTATTATACTAGGATTTTCTAATATCTCACTTATCCTATTTGTTAATTTTTCCTTGTAGTCAATAACAACATTATATGAATATTTCTCTATTTCTTCAATATAATTATTCAGAAGATCACATCTCATCTTAATATCCTCTGCTAATTTTTGACCTTCTTCAGTTCTCATATCTTTTAGATTTATTAAAGCTTCTTCTAATGCTCCTTTAAGCATAGACCAAACTAAATCTTCATCCTCTTCTTTTTCTTCTGTTTTTATTATTTCTGGAAACTTGGCTATGTTCATCACGCTTATATCATCCATTAAGCCAAATTTGTTTTTTATATTATTTAGTATCTCTACGTACTGAATTGCTAAGCCTTCGTCAAATTTAAGACTTACATCTTCGCTTCCTAATAAATCAAATTTTATATATAAGTCAGCTCTTCCTCTTTTAACATAGTCTTTTACTAAATTTCTTGCTTTATCCTCTAAAAAGGAAATTTTCCTAGGAAGACGTATATTTATATCTGAATATTTATGATTTATAGTCTTACATTCTACTAAAAAATAGTAGTTATCATCTTTATATTCTCCTCTTCCAAAGCCTGTCATACTAATAGCCATATTAAACCTCCATAGTACCTTCACATATTTTCACTGCCGGTCCTGTCATATAAACAAAATCCTCTATATCTATTTTAACCTTGCCTCCCTCAGATGTAACGTTGACACTTTTACAAACCTTTTTTAGATGATTGCATACTATAGCAGATGCAGTCATACCTGTCCCACATCCTAGGGTATATCCACAACCCCTTTCCCATGTATGTACAATTATATTGTTCTCATCTTCTACCTTAACGAAATTTACATTTGTTCCCTGAGAGAATATTTTATTTTTTTCTATTTCTTTGCCGTATTTACACACATCTTCAAAGCTTATATCATCTGCAACTATTACAGTATGGGGAACTCCCATAAGCATAGAAGTCATTTTGAATTTTTTATCTAAAACCTCAATCTCTTCCTCTATAAAATTGTCCTTATTCCAATTAAGGCCTATATCCTGTTTTGAGAAACTACCCTTTCCCATGTTTACTTTTATAGAATCTATTTTTTTATCTATAACATTAAGTTTTATCTTTTTTACTCCATCTAATGTATAAACGTCAAATTCTTTTTTGTTAACTATATTGTTGTCATAAACAAACTTACAAAAACATCTTAATCCATTTCCGCACATAGCAGCTCTTGAACCATCCGAGTTATAATAGACCATTTCTACATCACATTCTTCAGAGTTCTTAACAACTAACAGTCCATCTGCTCCAACCGAAAATCGTCTGTGACATACTCTTTGGGCTAAATCGGAGTAATCTGATGCTAGTATTTTATCAAATCTACCATCTATAGCAATAAAATCATTTCCTACTCCATGTAACTTCCAAAATTTCATAAGTATCTCCCCTTTTAATTTTAGTCACTAACTTATAATTATACAATATTTCTAACAGAAAAGAAATTGAATACAAGCTATTTATTATTTTTTTTACAAAATATCCTATTCACAATAAATATGTTATGT
Source organism: Asaccharospora irregularis DSM 2635 (assembly GCF_900129815.1). Lineage (GTDB taxonomy): Bacteria > Bacillota > Clostridia > Peptostreptococcales > Peptostreptococcaceae > Asaccharospora > Asaccharospora irregularis. Next base: position 12,808 of record NZ_FQWX01000002.1, on the reverse strand, counting down.
GTAATAATTAGTTTATTGACGTGTTTTTTCGTCTATGAAAGGAGAGATATTTATGGCCTTAGATGGTTTAGTTATACATTCTATAGTAGATGAGTTATCATCAAAACTTACAGGAGGTAAAATAGATAAAATATACCAACCTGAAGACGATGAAATAATTTTGCATATAAGAAACAATAAAGAGAATTTCAAATTAGTGCTTAGTGCTAGCGCCTCTAATCCTAGGATTTATTTGACTAGCAACTATAAAAAAGAAAACCCTATAAGCGCACCAATGTTTTGTATGTTGCTTAGAAAATATATACAGGGTGGTAGTATAACAAATGTATGTCAAATTGAATTTGAGAGAATTATAAAAATCACAGTTGAGTCTTTTGATGAACTAAAAGAAAAAACTAGCAAAGATATAATAATAGAAATTATGGGAAGACACAGCAATATAATACTCGTAAATAACACTCAGACTATTTTAGATTCAATAAAAAGAATCCCAACTAGCATTAGTAGAGTGCGTCAAATACTCCCTGGACATACTTACTCTTTGCCACCTAAACAAGATAAGTTAAACCCTATTGATAGTATATCCATAGATACGTTTGTAAGTACCTTAAATTCCTTTGAGGGCCCTATTTTTAAGGCTATATACTCTAAGTTCTTAGGAATAAGCCCCATAGTAGCAAAAGAAATATGTTTTAGAGCATCTGTTGATCATAAATCAAATACCATAGATCTATCATCAGAGCAACTTAACTCTATATATAGTGAATTTATCAATTTGTTTAGTGATATAAAAAACAATAAATTTTCTCCATCAATCGTAGTAGATGAGAAACTTGATAAGGTTGTTGATTTTAGTTGTATTAACTTAAGTCTATTTAAAGAACTGTCCTTTATAAATAAAGATAGTATGTCTGAAGTATTAGAAGACTTTTATAGAACAAAGGATATAAAGGATAGAATAAATCAGCGTGCCTCAAACCTAAAAAAGAGTATATCAGTTAAACTTGATAGACTTTATAACAAATTAAAGAAACAAGAAGAAGAGCTCTTAGAGTCTGAGAATGCAGATATATATAAGGTAAAAGGTGAATTAATAACGTCTTATATCTATATGATAAAAAAAGGTATGGATGGTATAAATGTCCAAAACTTCTACGATCCTAATTGTGAGAATGTATTTATAGAATTAAATAAAAACCTTACTCCTTCTGAAAACGCTCAAAAGTACTTTAAAAAATATACAAAAATGAAGCATGCTAAGGTAGAAATAAAAAATCAAATAGCCATAAACAAAGAAGAAATAGACTATCTTGAAAATATTATTTTGGCTATAGAAAATTGTGAGAATCTAGCAGAATTGCAAGATATAAAAGAAGAGCTTGGTAAAGTTGGGTACATAAAATCCCAAAGTAAAAGCAAGAAAGAAACTAAGCTTACTACAAAACCTCATGAATTTATATCATCTGATGGATTCAAAATACTTGTAGGTAAAAATAACAAGCAAAACGATTATTTGACTTTAAGACTTGCTGATAACGACGATTTGTGGATGCATACTAAAAATATTCCAGGATCTCATGTTATTATAAAATGTGCTGGTAAATATGTCCCAGATAGTACTATATTTGAAGGTGCTATGTTAGCAGCATTCTTTAGTAAATCTAAAATGTCATCTCAGGTTCCCGTTGACTACACTAAAAAGAAAAATGTTAAAAAGCCTAGTGGCTCAAAACCTGGTATGGTAATCTATGAAACTAACAGTACTATCTACGTTACACCTGAGGAAGAATTGGTCGCTAAACTAAAAAATAAAGATATTTAGTGTCTAAGTTTTAAACTATATAAAATTTATAAAAAAGGATTTAATCTACATTTTTAAAAATACCCTATAGAGTGGACAATTAATAAAAAAGTCTACACTTTAGGGTACTTTTTATTTATAACTTAATAAAATTATAAATAAGGCTACTATTGGAGATTCCGTTATTAAACTAGCCTAAAATACTATATAATATAATCATAGTTTACAATTTCATATAATAAAAATATGAAATTAAAAAGGGGGATATAGAATGTTATTAACAATTATTATTTTTATTGGGGTATTAATGTTTATTCCTAGCGTCTATTTACTTATAAAAAACTATAAATATGGAAAGTATATAAAAACTTATGGATTACTTTCTTATTTAGGATTAGTTATATCTTATGTTGGAGTCCTATTGTCAATGGAGTCTGTATTTATAAGACTACCTGGGGCATTGCCTGGATTACTTCCTTTTTTTATAACTCTATTAGTTTTCAGCGTATTAGCCAAATTATTACTTAAACCAATATTTCTTAGAGATAAAAAACACAAATAACCGTATTATGAATTATTTATAAATAAATAACCGTATATTAGTACTCAAAACATTGAAAATACTAATATACGGTTATTTTTATTTCATATTTAGCACAAACTAGTCTAACGTAGTCTTTATTTTAATTATACTGTAGTAGTCTCTGGATTTATTTTTTCTACAGTAGTTTTTTTGATATTTTCTGATTTGAACTCTGAGTTATTTAAAACTCTATTTAGTACAATACCTACTATCGCAGCTAAACTAAGTCCAGTTATTTTTACACTTTCTGTTATAGGTATACCTATTGATATTCCCTGTTTTTCTAGATAAGATGTTCCTAGGCCTATTACTAGTATCGCCGCTATTACAACAATATTATTTTTATTTTCTATACAATCACTATTTTTTATAGTTTTAAAACCTACAAAAGTTATCATTGAGAATAATAATATACTTATTCCACCCATAACTGCACCTGGTATACTTTGTAAAAATCCACCAAATTTACCTACGCATGCAAGAAGCATAGCAAGTATTGCTGTACGTCTAAGTATTGATGGATCATAGTTTTTAGTTATTGCAAGCACTGCTGTATTTTCTCCATAAGTTGTATTTGCTGGTCCTCCCAACAAACCTGCCACTATTGTTGCCAACCCATCTCCAAGTAATGTTCTATTTAAGCCCGGATTCTTTATAAAGTCTTTTCCTACAACTGCTCCATTTGTAGTCATATCTCCTATATGCTCCATAAATACCGCTAAAACTACTGGTGCTATTACAACTATTGATTCTAAACTAAATTTAGGTAGTGAAAACTCTGGTACTGCAAACATAGCCGCATCTTTGATAATACTCGTATCTACTAAGTTCATCACCAAACATAATGCATAACCTGAAAATACTGCGATAAGTATACTTAGTTGCTTTATAAACCCTTTTCCAAATTTGTTTATACAAAGCGCAATCAATAATGTTAATCCTGCTACTATCATATTCGCCGAAGCCATTCCAATCGCTGTAGGTATTAGATTTAAACCTATAACAGCTATCATAGCTCCTGTAACCTGCGCTGGGAAATATCTTTGTATTTTTTCTATACCAACCATTTTTACAACAAAAGACATTATTACGTATAGTAATCCTGCTGCCATAATTCCGCCTTGGGCATAGGCTAAGTCACCATTATACATATCTTTTACTATTATTATTACTGGTATAAATGCAAAGCTAGATCCTAGAAATGCTGGTACCTTTCCATTTGTACATAAGTGGAATATTAAAGTTCCTAACCCTGCTGAAAATATTGCTACTGTAGGGTTAAATCCTGTTAATATAGGAACTAATACTGTAGCACCAAACATAGCTAATAGATGTTGTAAAGACATTATTGTTTTCTTCATAAAAAAACCTCCCATTTTTTTGTTAGGGAGAAATTATTCTCCCTTTTCCAGTCTCTCTGTACTGAATTAAAAGGTATACAAATTATCCTTTTATAGTTACTGAATCCTCACCATCAACTTCTAACAATTTTACTGATATTATTTCGCTTCTTGATGTAGGAACATTTTTACCTACATAATCGGCTCTTATAGGTAGTTCCCTATGACCTCTATCAACTAACACAGCTAGCTGTATTGCCTTTGGTCTACCCATATCCATTATAGCGTCTAGTGCCGCTCTAACGGTTCTTCCTGTGTATAAAACATCGTCTACCAAAATCACTATTTTATCATCTATATCAAAATCTATATATGAACCTTTTATTACAGGTTCTACATTTATCTTTTTCAAATCATCTCTATAAAGAGTTATATCTATATCACCAGTATTTACCTTTGTACCTTCTATCTGATCTATCTTATTACATATTCTACTTGCTATAGGTACTCCTCTAGTCTTGATTCCTACTAGTACAACATCTTCTGTACCTCTATTTCTCTCTATTATTTCGTGGCTTATTCTAGTAATAGCCCTTCCTATTGCCTTCTCATCCATTAATTGGGCTTTCTCTATCACAGCTGACCTCCTAATAAAATACATTTTCTTATTATATATTTAAATATAAAACAAAAAGCTTTACATCATAAGACGAAAGCTTTTACTTTTAACTGGAAATACTTATTCTCAGATGCCTTATGATATCTCTGTATCACTTAAAGGTGTTATATTTAAATTTTTTATTTACTGTTTATCTTTATTACTTATTATTTAAATTATATATTTTAAACTACTTTTTGGCAAGACTTATTTTAATTTAGCAATTATATCCTGAAAATAATCAGGTAACTCTGAATTAAATTCAACGTATTCCTTTGTTGTAGGATGTATAAATCCTAGTTTCCTAGCATGTAAAGTCTGACCATCTAATTTAAATTTACTGTTTTTTGGCCCATAAAGCGGATCTCCTAACAATGGGTGGTTTATATAAAGCGAGTGAACTCTTATCTGATGTGTTCTTCCAGTTTCTAATGTTGCCCTGACATGTGTAAAGTTTTCAAATCTTTCTATAACCTCAAAATGAGTCACAGCTCGTTTACCATCCTTTACTACAGCCATCTTTAATCTATCTTTTGGATTTCTTCCTATAGGCTTATCTACGGTTATTTTATCTTCTTTGACTACACCATGACATATAAACTCATACTCCCTAGTTATCGAATGGTCCTTTAGCTGCTCTGCCAAAAAATTATGGGAGTTGTTATTTTTGGCTATCATCAAAAGTCCAGATGTATCTTTATCTATTCTATGGACTATTCCCGGCCTTATTATACCATTTATAGATGATAGTTTATCCTCGCAGTGGTATAATACAGCATTCACCAAAGTATTTTCATAATTACCTGGTGCCGGATGAACTACCATTCCTTGTTTCTTATTAACAATCAAAAAATCTTTATCTTCATAAACAATATCTATAGGTATATCCTGAGGTATTACTTCTAAAACCTTTGGTGCTGGTATCTCAACTTCTATTTCATCACTTTCTTTTACCAAATACTTAGATTTTTCTACCTTACTATTAATTTTTACTTTTTGATCTTTAATTATTTTTTGTACATAGCTTCTAGACATATCCCCTAATTGATTTGATAAGTATACATCTAACCTATCTCCTTCTTCTTCTTCTGAAACTAAAAACTTTTTTATTTCTTCCATTTTATCACCTACTTCTTATTGTCCAAAAACATTATGTATATACACAACAATATTGTCCCTACTACTACAAATACATCTGCAATATTAAATACATATTCCCATACTATTGTAAAGTCAAAAAAGTCTACAACATAGCCTAGTCTAACTCTATCTATTAAATTACCTAAAGCCCCTGATATTATAAGTAGTATTCCACATTTTCCTACTATATTTACTTTTTTGTTATGCAAATAGTATAGTCCATACGCAGATGCTAATACTGCAACTATTACAAATATCCACTGATTGTTTTGCAATATACCAAATGCTGCCCCTCTATTTTCTACATATGTAAGATTAAATACATTTTCTATAACAGATATACTTTTTACATTTTTCAAAGAACTGATTGCCCACAATTTAGAGGCCTGATCTATACCTATTAGCAAAACTATTATAAATTCATATAACAATATTTTATCCTCCTAATAAAAACTATTTTTTACTACAACCTCTATTATACAAAAAAAGACTTCCTAATTGGAAGTCTCTTATTTTTTATATTTCTATTCATCGTGATTTTTAAGTTCTATTTTATTTAAATCAGTTAAGTTTGTTAAATAATCAGAATAAAAATGTCCTTTTTCATTTATTATATTTCTATCTGGATTTTCGTTCTCATCTGGCAAACTATCCTTTTTCTTGGCACACTGAGCACATAATGTAGTCTCAGGCATAAGTTCAAGTCGGGCTGTCCCTATACGCTTTTTACATATTTCGCAAATACCGTATGTTCCTTCTTCTATTTTAGATAAGGCCTCTGTCACCTGTTCAAGCATTCCCTCCTCATGTATCGTCAAACTATTTTGCATATTCTGCATAAATACATCTGTTCCTAAGTCCCCTATGTGATTATCATAGCTCGATAACTCCCCTGATGCATATTTTTCACTGGTATGTTTTGTAGTGTCACCAAAAAGAGTATTATCCTTCATACTTGTTACTAAGTTGTCTAGCTTTTCTTTTTTATTCTCTAGTTCTTTTTTATAGTTTTTTGTATCCATATACACACCTCTATTTCTTTCTATAAATATCAACTATATCTAATAGTTTTGCTATATATCTTCCTATTATTGGTAAATCTATCCATGCAGTTAGTATGTAAAATGTAATAGCTGCAAGAAATGTAAAACCTATCGCCTGACCAAATCCTCTTCCTACTCCCGCTACAAAATTGATTATAAACAAACGTCTCTTGCTGTCTGTTAGCATCATATAGTCTCTAATTCTACTTTTCTCTATCAACAATATAAGTCTTTTCAAATACTTTCTTATGATTCCTAAATCCTTTGCATAATCCTCTAAATTTAACTCATTTATAATCTGATCGAGTTCCTTCATATCTATAGTTTCTATATCTTGTTTTTTTGTATTTCTATCGTTCTTTATATCAACCACACCCTTTTATGAAAAAACTCAATTGATATTAATAGTATGTGAAAAACTTATATAAAAATTCAAATAAATTTTATATAAGTTTTCCACAATAATTCAGTTTATTTTAAATCAAATAAGGTGCATCAAAATCATTTTAATAATTTTGATGCACCTTATTTAATTTATTAATTTTAGTTATTATATTTATTTTTATTTACTTTGCTTCGTTTTTATCTTTTTTTTGTCCTAATAGGAATAGTATATAAAGTACTATACTTACTAACACTATAGGAATAGTATATAAAGTACTATACTTACTAACACTCCTACTATATTTGATATATTAGCTGGTAATCTAAATCCTTCGGGAGCTTGCATTATATAACTAAAAGTTACTATAGTCATAAATATAGCTGGTATAGTTGCTATATAGTGATTCTTTTTACTTTTAGATAGATACGCTGCCCCTGCCCATAACATTATCATAGCTAATGTTTGGTTTGCCCAAGAGAAGTACTTCCATATTATAGAGAAATCTATGAATGTAAGTCCAATACCTATTACGAATAAAGGTATAGCTATCACAAATCTATTTTTTATTTTATCTTGATTTATTCCAAATGCATCCGCTATTGTAAGTCTTGCACTTCTAAATGCTGTATCTCCAGAAGTGATAGGACATGATACAACACCAAGTATAGCTAGTGCTCCACCTATAGGACCCATCAAACCAACTGATATTGTATTTACAACTGTTGCTGCCCCTCCTTCTTGGAATATAGTATTAAGTTGTGGTATTCCTCCGAAATATGACATAGCTGCTGCTGCCCATACTAGAGCTATTATTCCCTCTGCAACCATAGAACCATAGAATATCGGTCTAGCCTCTGCTTCATGTTCTACACATCTAGCCATAAGAGGTGATTGAGTAGCATGGAACCCTGATATCGCTCCACAAGCTATTGTTATAAATAAATATGGGAATATAGGTGTTGAACTAGGATGGAAGTTTTGTAAAGTTACATTAGGTATATCGTAACCTTTTACTATAAGTCCTCCACCTACTCCTACAGCCATTATTATAAGAGCTGCTCCGAATAATGGATATATTTTCCCTATTAATTTATCTACTGGTAATACAGTAGCTAAAATATAGTAAACTATTATAATTCCTATCCATACGTTTGTTCCTATTCCTGTTAAAGTTTTTAAAAGTCCTGCTGGTCCTGTTATAAACACTACCCCAACTAAAACTAAAAGTACAACACTAAACACTCTCATTATATGTCTTGCAGTTTCACCTAAATAGATACCTACTATTTCAGATGCTGAAGTACCTTTGTTTTTCATTGATAAATACCCTGATAAGAAGTCATGCACTCCTCCTGCAAGTATTGTCCCAAATACTATCCATAAAAATGCTGCTGGACCAAATAACGCTCCTTGTATTGCCCCGAATATAGGACCAAGACCCGCTATATTTAAGAATTGGATTAAAAATATTTTCTTCCAGTTCATTGGTACATAGTCTACTCCATCTTTATAGGCTAATGCTGGCGTTTGATTTTCATTATTTATTCCAAACGTTCTTTCAACAAATTTACCATAAATAAAATAACCTACTATAAGTATTACTATTGCGCTTAAAAAACTTGTCATATCTTCCCCTCCTAAAATTAATTGTATAATTTCAGTATCAATTTATTGTCGAGATGGCCTTATTAATTAACTTTGTGAAAACATTATCCCATCTCTTAATAATATAATACTTTTTTTAGGGGAAAAAAGTTCATTTTTGTAATAGAATGCATTTTTTAATACATGAAATGCATTTATAGGTTCATAAGTTCCTTAAATTCTTTCATCTTACTTCTACTTACTGTAACTTCAAACTCTCCACCTTTTAACTTTAAAATATATGTATTGTTAAACCAAGGTACTATCTCCTCTATTTTTGTAAGATTTACAAGATATGATCTATGTGACTTGAAAAAATATTTGCTATTTATAGTTTTCTCTACTTCCGATATACTCTCTCTTAAAATAAATTGATCCTTCTCAGTATACACATAAGTATACCGCTCTTGAGCCTGGCAATAATATATATCCTCTACATCTACTACATATATTTTATTGTTTTTCCATAGACTTATTTTATTTTTTATTTCCGATATTCTTTCCTCTTTATTTGTATCTTCTTTTATATTCTCTAATTTTTTTAACATCATTATTATTCTGTCTTCTGAATATGGCTTTAGTATATAGTCAAATGCCTCTACTGAAAATGCATCCACCGCATATTTTTCATAAGCTGTTATAAACACTATCTTAGGCTTTTTACTAAACTTATTTATAGTTTTTGCTAACAACATTCCATCTAATTTCGGTATATTTATATCGAGAAAAATCACGTCTACCAGGTTCTCTTGTATAAATTCAAGAACATCTAATCCATTAGAAAATTCGTTTATTACTTCTATATTACTATTGTTTTCTATAAAGTATCTAAGCTCTTTTCTAGCAGGATACTCATCCTCTACTATGATTGCCTTCATAATCTTCCCTCCTAACGTCAAATTCTATAACTGTTCCCTTATCAAGCCTTTTTATTTTTAGACCGTGTCTATAAAACAGCTTAAGTCTTAAATGCACATTGTATAAACCGATTTTATTTTTTGGCATATTATCGCTATATAAATCATCTATCACCTTCTGACTTATACCTATACCATTATCAATTACTGATATTCTTACCCTATCTTTATGCTGTTTTACCGATATTTTTACACATCCTTCTTCTCCACCTTCTAGAATTCCATGTATAATTGCATTTTCGACCAAAGGTTGTATAATTAAACTCGGTATTTTCACATCTACCTTATCTACATCATACTCTACATTCAATAATTCTCCAAACCTAGCTTTTTCTATTTCAACATATGATTTAACTTGCTCTATTTCCTTATCTATACTTATTAGATTTTCACTAAACTCCAAATTATGTCTTAAATATGTAGATAGACTTATTATAAGATTTTTAGCCTTCTTTGGATCAAATCTTATAAAAGATGCTATTGTATTTAGTGAATTAAATAAAAAATGTGGATTAATTTGTCTCTGCAAAGCTCTAACTTCCGCTCTATTTCTAGCTTCTATTTCTCTTTTATCCCTTTCTATGCCCTCTACAATAGATACTACAAAACCTATTGCAATCTGACCAGACATCATAGGTGTATATATAGCACGTATTATATCAATAGCAATATCATGTGGTTGAGATATTAGATATATAAGTAAAATAGTGAAACTCTCGCAAACCATTCCAGCTATTATCCCACATATCAACTTATATGATTTTGGGATTTTCCCATACAAAAATCCCGACAGTAGTCCTGCTAATATACTTGATAAAAAACATGGAATTGATGTTATCCCTCCAATATCAATCAAGTACCTATGTGCTCCCGCTAAAAAGCCAGCTGGTATACTGACAACGGGGCCAAATAAAATTCCACTAGAAACTATAGCAATAACCCTTGTGTTTACAATAGATCCCATATACTCTATTCCATTATAGGTAGAAAAAATAGCTAAAAATGTAAATATTAAAGATATTATAATCAAATCTTTTAAATTATACTCGTCTTTTTGGAAAATCCTCTTGAAAATCTTCATCTTACTTATTAATAAAAACAGAACTACCAGCAAGCTAGCCTTTTCCAGCAGGTTGATTAATATAGAACCTCTCACAACACCACTCCTTTAAAAAATTCCCCTAAGAGATCAATATAATATTGTTCACTTAGGGGCAGAACTTGAGCAATCTATAAAAACTTTCTTTCTATTAGACCTACTTTTTTGTACACTTTTCTCAATGTTTTTCTGGCCTGTTTTTCAGCCTTATCTGCACCTATTGCATAAACATTTTCTAAATAGTCCTTGTTGTTAAGAAGGTCTATATACTTTTCTCTTATTGGTCTCAATGTCTCGACTATTACTTCGGCAACATCTTCTTTAAATTCACCATACCCTTTTCCTTCATATATAGATACTATTTCTTCTACAGTCTTATTATCTAACTGTGAGTATATTTCTAATAAATTCTTAATTCCAGGTTGTTCATCACTGTATCTTACAATTCCTAAAGAATCTGTAACACTTCTTTTTACTTTTCTTCTTATTGTATCTGAATCATCTGCAAGCAATATAAATGCATTTTCATTGCTATCTGACTTACTCATTTTTTTGGTAGGTTCTTGTAAACTCATTACCCTACCTACTTCCTTAGGTATATACCCCTCAGGAACTACAAATGTAGGAGAGTATCTATTGTTAAATCTACTTGCTAAATCACGAGCTAACTCTAGATGTTGTTTTTGGTCCTCTCCTACTGGAACCAAATCAGTTTGATATAGGAGTATATCTGCAGCCATAAGTACAGGATAAGTAAATAATCCAGCATTTAAGTTTGCCTCACTTTTTTGTGACTTATCCTTGAATTGAGTCATCCTACTTAATTCTCCCATATAAGTCATTGTATTTAATATCCACATAAGTTCTGCATGAGCACTTACATGAGATTGTATAAATATAGTATTTTTTTCAGGATCTAGCCCACATGCTAAATATTGTGCAAGCAATTCCATAGTATTTGCTCTTAATGTTTTTGCTTCCTGAGGTACTGTTATTGCATGTAGATTGACAACACTATAATAACAATCATACTCATCTTGAAGTTTTGTCCAGTTTTTTATAGCTCCTAAATAATTTCCTAAAGTCATCTTTCCAGATGGCTGAGCTCCACTAAATATTATTTTTTTATCACTCATCTAAACTCCTCCTGTCTATATTGCCTTTAACATTTTTAGTACTATATCTTTAGAGTTATTTGCTGCCTCTATTACAAATTCCTCGTATGTAACATCTGCACTACCGTCTGCTTTATCTGACATAGCCCTTATTATTACAAACGGAACATTGTTTAGATTACATACGTGTGCTATAGCTCCACCTTCCATTTCTCCACAATAAGCTTTAAAGTCATTTACTAACTCTTCTTTTAGATCTTTGGAACTTATAAATATGTCTCCAGTAACTACTCTCCCTTTTAAGACTTTATGAGATTTAGTTTCTTCGACTGATGATTTATATGCTGCATCAATAAGTCTTTCATCTGCCTTAAATACTGAAGTTTCCATTCTTGGTATTACACCTTTTTCATATCCAAAAGCTCTAGCATCTACATCGTACTGCAGTGCATCTGTTGAAATTACGATATCATTAACATCAAGGTCTTCATTTAACGCACCTGCAACACCAGTGTTTACTACAGCATCAACACCAAATTCACTTATTAAAATTTGAGCACATAGTGCTGAATTAACTTTTCCTATTCCACACTTAACTAAAACTACTTCTCTTCCCTCTAATTGTCCTTGGTAGAATTTTAGGCTTGCTTTTGTAAGAGTTTCTTTTACTTGCATCAACTCTACTAATATATCTACCTCTTCATCCATAGCTCCTATTATTCCTATTTTTCTCATATTGCCTCCTGTAATTAATAAAAGTTTCCTATTAAATTATAAAAATCCGCCCTTGTATAATGTAGTTGTAACATTTGATAGAAAACTTTCTAATAATCTAACGAACATTAACAACTTTTCTTAATTTTTAAATTTGTATAAAATCCTATCGGATCTTAATTCATTTCTTTAATTGTTTTCTATTAAAATTCTCCCTAATGGATGATTCAACTTTGACAAATATAGTATAATCTTTACTGAATAGAGGATAGATGTATCCCCCCTGGGTGATCTTAGAGATCCTATACCCGAAAAATAGCGTATCATTCCATCAGTAATAGTTCTATGTTTAGCTGGTTGAATTTCCCC
>NZ_FQWX01000035.1 GCF_900129815.1 Asaccharospora irregularis DSM 2635 | reverse complement strand
AAAAATGATTTCAGAAATGCTATCAAAGGATTTAAAAGACTGTCCTTCATGCTTTAGAACAAGCCTTAAATCTTTGAAGGATAAAAAACAGTACGTATTAAATGCACTAATTACAAAATATACAAATGCTAGAGTTGAGGGTAAGAATAATACCATTAAAGTACTCAAAAGAGTATCCTTTGGATTTAGAAGTTTTAAAAATTTAAGATTAAGAGTATTACTAAGAGAAAAAATACAAGTAATTTAAAAACAGCATCTATACATGAAAACTGTATTAGATGCTGCCTTTAAAAATTAAATATTGACTTCATCAACGTTATTTGACAAAGAGCCAATTAATAAGGCCTAGGTCCGATATGCAATTGGATTTAGGCCTTTAGTTTTTTGTAATATTAGATTATATAATTGATTGCTATAATAGTTTATAGTTAATAGATATTGCTTAATCTATATTAAATAAAAATATTTTATAAAACTTGAGTGAAAAAGGCTTTTTTTACGTATTGATAGGTAGTAAGCATTAATAAAGGAGTAAAATAATGAATAAACTTAGCGAAAAAAGAATCTGCTCTCTTCTAAATAAAAATCCGAATAAAGGATTAAGTTTAGCGATGGATATATATGGTGGCGCAGTAAAAACAATTTGTAAAAATATACTTTATGATTGCAAAAAAGAAGACATCGAAGAAGCTATTTCTGATACCTTTTTTAAATTATGGAAGAATATAGATAAATACAGGTTTGATAAAAATACACCTTTAAAAAGTTATATATATGCTATTGCCAGAAACACGGCCCTTGATAAAAGAAGAAAACTTAAAGGAAATTCTATAGTACTACCAATAGAAGAGAATAACTTAGGGATAACAGTATCTATGGAAGATGAATATGTTCAAAAAATAAATAGCGAGGTAATAAGTAAAACTATCTATAATATGGAAGAACCTGACAAATCAATATTTATACTTAGGTACTTTTATTATGAGAGGATAAAAGATATAGCAGAACGTTTAAATCTATCTTCGAAAAAAGTTGAAAATAGTCTTTACAGAGGAAAAGAAAAATTAAAAAAGTCATTAACTGAGGGAGGGATTATACATGAGTAGAATAGATAAAATAATTAATATAAAAAATGAAGATAATCTATTAGAAGGTGATCTACCTCTTAATCAGGATGAAAAACAAAGGATTTTACAGATGACAGTAGATAAAATATCTGTAAATAGTACAAAAAAACATAAAGGTAAAAAAGTAATTATAAGTATTTTAATTGCTACTATGATGATTAGTACAATTGCAATGGCAAATGAATATTTTGTATTGAATTTAGATAATAGATTATTGAATTACTTAGGTATAGATAAAAGTAATAGATCTTTAAGTGGAGCAGATGCCTATATAAATAAAATAATAGAGGATGATAACTTAAAAATAAATATCAAACAAAGCCTAGGCGATAAAAATAGTGTATATATATTATTAGAAGTAGAAACATCTAAAAATATAAACATTAAGGATAAAAACAATTTAAATAGAGAAATGCAGTTTGAACAAGTAGACATAAATCTAGATAAAAGATCAAGTTCTGGTTGGAGTATATCGTCATTGGCAGATGAAAATCCAAACGATAATAAATTAAACTTTTTAATCTCATATAGTTCAGATAAAAAAATAAATGGAAGAAAAATCACACTAGATTTTCAGGACTTTGGATATTATTCAGATGAAGACGGCAAATTTGTTCCATTAGTTAATGGTAATTGGAAAGTATCATGGAAATTAGATTATAAAGATGTATCAAAAGAAATAATAGTAAATCGTACCATAAAAATAAATGATAATAAATATTTTATAACATCAGTAAATATTTCACCTATCTTCGCATCTGCTAATTTAATAAGTAGAAATAGGGACAATATTAATATAGAAAAAGTAACATTAAAAGATGGAACTCAATACACCGGTGGAGATCTTATATCAGGAGGTACGAGTAGTTCTTTATTAAAAATATCTACTCGTATAGGATTTAGCAAAGTAATAGATGTAAGCCAAGTGAAAAGTATAACTATTGGAAACAAGACTGTTGAACTAGAAAATTAATTGAACTACAATATAATTATTATCTGAAAAATTAAACTAATCGACGCAGATAAAGAATCATGAGATTATCCAGCGAAGTGGTTGCGAAGATATTAGGCTGCACCGACATTGCAGCTTGACTGCTTGGAGTAAAAATAATTAAAATAAATAAAATCAAAAAGATTTTAAACGAACCGACGCAGATAATGTATCATGAGATTATCCAGCGAAGGGGTTGCGAAGATATTAGACTGCACCGACATTGCAGCGCAGCTGTCTGGAGGAAAGCCTAATTCGAGCAACACCGAAGCGCCCAATCCCAAAAATAAATCAAGGAGGAAATTATAGGTGAACTACGAACAAGCATTAAAATACATAGCTCAAAGCAACAAGTTTGGAATCAGGCTGGGTCTTGATAATATAGGAAAGCTACTAGAACTTTTAGGCAATCCTCAGGACAGCTTAGATATAATCCATGTGGCAGGAACAAATGGCAAAGGATCTACATGTTCATTTATATCTTCAATACTAAAAGAGGCTGGATATAAAGTAGGGCTTTACACATCACCATACCTAGAAACATTTACTGAGCGAATAAGAGTCAATGGAGAACATATACCAGAGCCTGAAGTAGGCAGAATTATTGAATTAATAAAATCTAAGATAGAAAAAATGGTAAAAGAGGGCTATTCATATCCTACAGAATTTGAAATAGTAACAGCTATGGCATTTTATTACTATGCTGAGCAAAAAGTAGATTTTTTAGTACTAGAAGTAGGTTTAGGTGGAAGGTATGACGGAACCAATATAATAAAAAAATCATTAGCTAGTGTAATTACTTCGATAAGCATGGATCATGTCAATATACTTGGGGATACACTTGAGAAAATTGCCTATGAAAAGGCTGGAATAATAAAGGAAAATGGGACTGTAGTAGTCTATGATCAATCAGAAGAAGTAAAGGGAGTTATAAAGGGTGTATGTAGCGAAAAGAATGCTAAATATATAGAAGTTAAGTTTAGTGGCATAGATATTAAAAAATCTGACATATATTCTCAGGTGTTTGATTGTACTATTTTGGGAAAAAGATATGAAGATTTAGAGATAAAGCTAATCGGAGAACATCAAGTAAACAACTCAGTTTTAGCGCTTAGTGTATTAGAGTGTTTAAATTTAGAAGTAGATGAAATGTCGATAAGAAATGGGCTTTTAAATACAAGATGGCCAGGAAGAATAGAAAAAATTAAAGAAGAACCAATTTTTATAATAGACGGAGCTCACAATGAAGAAGGAGCAAGATCATTGAGAAAATCATTAGACCATAACTTTAAGGGAAAAAAACTAACACTTTTAATAGGTATGTTAGAGGATAAGGATATAGATAGTGTTTTAGATATTCTTATGCCAATATTTAGTAGAGTGATAACTACAACACCAGATAATCCTAGAGCAATTAGCTCAGAAACACTAGCGCAGAAGATATCGATGTATGTATCAGATGTAACCTCAAAACGCAATATAGACGAAGCTGTTAGGTATATACTTGATACATCAAATAAAGATGACATAATAATAAGTGCAGGGTCTTTATATATGATAGGGGAAGTTAGAAAACTAATAAACTCATAAAAAAGATGGAGTGTGAGTGCCAAGTGCACCTATACTCCATCTTTTTAAATTAGACTAATCAATTATAATGACTCACGTATTGCCTTAGATAATTGATCAGGACAAGAAGTAGATTTGCTTCCACATTGAATACCATTTAACTTGTCTGCAACCTCAAGTGCATTTTGGCCGATTATTAGATGTTTAAGTCCTAATAGGTTACCTGCACATCCACCGATAAACTCGGCATCAAGTATTATGTTATTCTCATCCACTTCAAAGTTTATTTGTCTACAGCAAACTCCACTTGGATTAAAAGTTATTTTCATAATTATCATCTCCTATACTAATTCTACAATCAACATAGATAATCATAACAATATACACTTAATATTGCAATATAGAAAAATAATGAATAAAACAAGCAGACAAAATAATATATTATTGTTAGTACAAAATAAAAAATAAGGAGGGAGAGTATTTGAAGGTATATATTTCTAATTATTTATCAAGAAGCATTAGTATCATAGACTACTCTACTCTTGAACTAGAAAAAGAAATCTATTTTAATGAAAGCATATATCCGCATCATTTTTGTATAGATAAGGATGAAGGCTTAATTTACATACCTAGTTCGAGCAATGGAATACTGTATGTAGTAAGTTTGGATACTAAGAAAATAGTTGATTCAATTTCTATTGGGGGAAATTTAAGTCAAATTATGTTATATAACAATGAAATTTTTATTTCAAATGAGGATTCTAACAGTATTTATATAATAGACAAGAAAGATTTAACACCAATAGGGATTATAGGAGTAGACAATATGCCACATGGATTTAAATTTGATATTCAAACGAAAAAACTGTACGTCCCTTGTATAAATTCTATAGTATGTATAGATTTATTGACCAAGGAGGTAGTTAGGAAAATAGATGTAGATTTTAAGGCATGGCATATATCTATAGACAAAAAAAAGAAAGAAATATATACATCAACACTAGACGGAAAAATTATAATACTGGATAAGGATACCTTAGAAGTTAAAAAGATTCTAGAAGGATTCTTGTTACCGGTAGAGATTAGTTTCAATTACATGGAAAACAAATTTTATGTTACCGACTTAGGGTATAAAAATGTGAAAATACTAGATTATCCAACAGGCAAATACCTTGGATACATAAATGTATGTGGAATACCTCAAGGACTAGAAGTATCTAAAGATGAAAGATTATTATTTGTTTCAGACACGCAAAAAAATTGTATAAAGGTTTATGAAACTTGTAGCAACATGTTAATAAAAGAAATTAAGGTAGGAAAAGAGCCTACCACAATAGTATGTGTGTAGGCTCCTAATGTATATCTCGGATAAGTAAATCTATAACTTCGGCATACATATACGATGCATTGTTCTTCCAATTGTTACAAATAAGCTTTGCTTGTTTTTCTGAAGAAACATTTAAATTTAAGTCTATTAAGTTTGATTGATTCTCTATAACTCTTAAGTTTACAATAAACTCATTATCACTTTGTTTTACAAAACTAGATTTAACTTGGGTGTCAGCTAATAAATTTTCTTTATTACAAGTTATATAGTCAGAAATTTTAGATGCTACACTCTCAGGTATTCTCCCTAGGAAATATTCTAAAGTCTCAAACCCTTTTTGAGTAAGACTATAATACTCTCTATTAGAGTCTTTGTGGGTTGTCACAAATTTAGATTCCATAAGCTGGGATAAAATTTGTTGAAGAGAGAAGTAGTTCATCATTTCAGTTTCTAATACAACTTGAGTTATTTGAGAATTAGTTAAATCCATATTAATTTTATCTAAAATATATAAAATTAAAAGCTTATGATAAGCTAATTCTTCAGATGAGTTTTCAAACATATTATCATCCTCCGTAAAACTATTTCTATATAATATATTAAACTAAAAAGGATAAAATTAAAAGGACAATTTATTTAACTGCAAAACAAAGTATTTACTACATTATATATATTTTATAAAATTTGATTGAAAGTGATGTGTGCGGACTAAAAATAAGGTTTTAGGTTATGTAATTTACAGACATGTAAAAAGGCTACCTAAAATGGTAGCCTTTTTTTATCCCTAGTGGTCAAAATTTACTATCTACTTTCCAGCCATTTGTCTTTCAGCCATTTCAACTAACTTCTTAGTCATGTATCCACCAACATATCCGTTTTGTCTAGCTGTTAAGTTACCTTTGTCTACACTATCGTAGTTAGCTAAACCTATTTCGTTAGCTATTTCCAATTTCATTTGGTTTAAAGCAGCTTTGGCTTCAGGGACTACAGTTTTGTTTGAATTTGAATTTGTCATAGTAAATTTCCTCCTTAAGTGATGTCTTAACAACACATTAACTTTGTGCTGTTAGGATTAATTTAACCAAATTTAAATAATATATTCTAGTATTTTTTACCGATTTTAATTTTTTTATCTTTACGTATTCCCTCTTGGATATTATGAGCTTCTCTCATATAGTGACGGTTTTCGAATTTAATAGTTTCCCTAGCGGTTTCTATTTGTTTTCCTTTTAGATTATCAAAACTACTTCTTATATTTGACATAAAAATACACCACCTTTAAAGTTAGTATTAATTTTAAGTTGCCCAAATAAGAAATTTATCTTTATAGTAATTTTTTGAAGTTTAAAAAAATAAATTTTTAGTGTACAGGATATTTATGACAAGGAGGTAAGATATGAATCGAAAGTTTAAAAGAACCAGGGCGTTAGTATCAAGTATTATATTTTTTTCACTGTCTTTAGTATTAATATTTATTTTAGTTTCTGGTATAAAGTACATATGCTCTACTCAGGAAAACTCTAAAGTACCTATATATAGAGTTGATACAAATGATAAAAAGGTAGCCATAACATTTGATGTTGCTTGGGGTACCCAAAATATAGATGAGATAATATCTATACTTGAAAAGCACAATATAAAAGCGACATTCTTCTTAGTCGGAAGTTGGATAGATGATAATGAAGAACTAGTAAAAAAACTATATGATAATGGGCATGAAATAGGCAACCATTCTAATACACATGCAAACCTAAAGGAAATATCAGATGAGGACATAATTAATGAAATCGAAATAACAACAGAAAAAATATCTAATATAACAGGTGAAAAAACCGATTTATTTAGACCACCTTTTGGAGATGTAGATGACAAATCAATGGAAATATGCGAAAATCTAGGGTATAAGGTTATTAAGTGGGATGTCGACTCTTTAGACTGGAAAGAAGTAGGACCAAATCATGTTATAGAAAGAGTAGTAAAAGGTTCACAGCCAGGTTCTATCGTGTTATTTCATGCAAATGCAAGTGATGTAGGCAATTATCTAGACAATATAATAAATAGGCTAGAAAAAAATGGATATGAGATTGTGAAGGTTTCAGACCTAATTTATAAAGAGAACTATAGTATAGATCAAAATGGAGTGCAGAAAATAAATTTAAAATAAATATACTATGATAAATAAATTTAATAAATAAGAAAAAATTTTCACAACATAAAGTGTCTATAAATAGACGGTGTCTATTTATAGACACTTTTTAAAAGATATTCATATTTCAATATATTGAGCAAAATATAACAAAAAAAGCGTCTGAAAGTTGTCTATTAATTCGCTTTGTAAAGGTTTACATAAGATATTTTTATGAGACTAAGACAAGCATTTTCAATGGTAAGAGGCATGAAATGTTAAATAAATAAAGTTGGCATAACAATTGCTTAACATATAAGCAGTATGGACTATAGAAATAAACAATATGTTGAAGCATTGTGATAGAAAAATCAACATTGTTTGGACGAATTTATAAAATATTAAAGTACTCAAGGAGGCGTATCAGTTGAATAAGCTATATTCTATTTTATTAAAACAGCATGTTGGAGCTGTAAATGAACCAGTTGTAAGTGTTGGTGATGAAGTTAAAAGAGGAACATTAATCGCAAAACCAACAGGATTAGGGGCTAACATATACGCAAGTGTTAGTGGAAAAATAAAAGAAATAAATGAACAAGCAATAGTAATAGAAGCTGATGAAGTGCAAGATGAGACATTTGAACCATTAAAAGGAGAAGGTATTCTTGAATTAATAGAAGAAGCCGGTATCGTTGGAATGGGTGGAGCAGGTTTCCCAACTCATATTAAATTAAAGACTGATTTAAAAGGTGGAACAATCTTAGTAAATGCAGCAGAATGTGAACCTTTATTAGCTCATAATATACAACAAATTATGGATGAACCTCAAAAGCTTTACAATGGTTTAAAATATGTTATGGAAGTTACAAACGCTGGAAAAGGTGTTTTAGCTATAAAAGGTAAGCATAAAAAAGCTATAGAAATATTCAAGTCTATAATTAAGCCAGAAGATAACATAGAAGTATCTGAATTAGTAGATATGTACCCAATGGGTGAAGAAAGAGCCATAATAAGAGACGTTCTTGGTAAATTATTAGAGCCAACTCAATTACCTTTAGAAGCAGGAGCTGTTGTAATAAACGTAGAGACTGTATGTAGAATTACAGAAGCTGTTGAACAAAAAAGACCAGTTATATCTAAAAATATAACAGTAGTTGGGCAATTAAACCCAGGAAAAGAATCTCAAGTATTTATGGATGTTCCAATAGGAACTACTGTAGAAGAACTTATAGAAAAAGCTGGTGGAATAAAAGGTAAACATGGAGAAGTAATATTAGGTGGACCTTTCACTGGAAAAGCAACAGAATTAGAAGCACCAATAACTAAAACTAGTGGTGGAATAATAGTTACTATGGAATTCGTTAATGAACCTAGAAAAATGGGTCTTTTAGTTTGTGCTTGCGGACCTAACGAAGAAAGAATGAGAGATATAGCTCACAAGATGGGTGTATCAGATGACAAAATAGTTTCTGTTCAAAAATGTAAGCAAGCAGTAGATGTTAGAGGAAACTTAAAATGTGAAAACCCAGGACACTGTCCAGGTCAAGCACAAAAATGTATAGAGTTCAAAAAAGCAGGAGCTGAAGTTATATTAATAGGTAACTGTACTGACTGTAGTAATACAGTAATGGGATCTGCACCAAAATTAAAATTAGGTGTATACCATATAACTGACCATGTTATGAGAACAGTAAACCATCCATTAATAAGAAGAATAAAAGGTGACGTAAGATTAAAAATAAAATAATTTAATTTTATTTTTACATAATGAAACCGATTTATAAGATGTCAACAAGAAGACAATGTCTACTTGTTGACATCTTTTTTTATTCAAGAAATAAATTTAAAATATCCACAAGATTCTATGAGAAATGTGCATAAAAAGTGTTGGTAAATTGACTATATTTTATGATTGGAAAAATAGATATTTTAAATCTTAGAAAATGTATTTTACTTTATTTGACAATAAAAAGTGTTTTATTACAAAAATAGCTAATTTATATTATCATAAATTAAAATTGTATTCTTTGGACTGACAGTTTAAGGACGGTGTTCAAATATCGCCACATTGTAAAGTTAAAAAAATAACTAAAATTAAAGAGATAATTACTATATTAATAAACATAGAAAATGTGTTAGTTATTTGACTGTAGTAAAAAATAAAAAATATACTAAAAAAAATTAAAAAAAGAAAATATATTTAGTATTTTCAATGGTTATAGGATTGATAAAAGTTGGAAAGAAAATGTTGGCATGGATGTTGCTTTAAAGTAAAGTGTAACAAAAACTTAACACTCTAATTAGAAAGTTAACTATTAACAGAAGGGAAATGATTTTTAAGAGCATAAGGGGGCGTATTAGTTGAAGAAACTATATCCTATTTTATTGAAGCAACATGTTGGTGCCGTAAATGAACCAATTGTAAGTGTTGGAGATAAAGTAGAAAAAGGAAGCTTAATTGCTAAACCAACAGGGTTGGGGGCAAATATCTACTCAAGCTTTAATGGAGTAGTTAAAGAAGTAAATGAAAAATCAATAATAATAGAAGCAGATGAAGAACAAAATGATACATATAAACCTTTATCAGGTAAAGGTAGCCTACTTGATATAAT
The DNA here is from genome assembly GCF_900129815.1 of Asaccharospora irregularis DSM 2635. GTDB lineage: Bacteria > Bacillota > Clostridia > Peptostreptococcales > Peptostreptococcaceae > Asaccharospora > Asaccharospora irregularis. The sequence goes on along the minus strand of NZ_FQWX01000035.1, from coordinate 13,130 downwards.
ACAGGAAGCTGGAATAGTAGGTATGGGAGGAGCAGGCTTCCCTACACATATAAAACTGAATGTAGATTTAAAGGGTGGTGTAGTTATAGCTAATGGTGTGGAATGTGAACCTTTATTGGGACATAACATAAAAGAGCTTACTGAAACACCAGAGATAGTTTATCAAGGTTTAAAATATGCAATGGAGATAACTAATGCTTCTAGGGGGATATTAGCTGTTAAATCTAAAAATACAGAAGCTATAAGAGCATTTAGCAAGGTAATAAAAGATGAAAATATATCGATATTTGAACTCCCAGATATGTACCCTATGGGAGAGGAAAGAGCGATAATTAGAGAGGTTCTAGGCAAATTATTAGAACCAACTCAGTTACCTTCAGCAGCAGATGCTGTTGTAATAAATGTTGAAACTCTAACAAGGGTTACAGAAGCTATTGATTTGAAAAAGCCAGTTATATCAAAGGATATTACAGTAGTAGGAAAATTAAATGGTGGGGTTCATTCAAGAATATTTAAGGATGTTCCTATTGGTACTACTGTGGGAGAGCTTATAGAAAGAGCTGGTGGAATAGATGGAGAATATGGAGAAATAGTTTTGGGAGGACCTTTTACAGGATCTAGTACTACTGTTGATACACCTATAACTAAAACTACTGGTGGAATAATAGTTACTATGCCATTTACTGAGGATAAGAGAAAAATAGGTCTATTAGTTTGTGCTTGTAGTGCAAATGAAAACCGTATGAGAGAGATGGCTGACAAAATGGGATCAGATGTAGTTTTAGTACAAAAATGTAAACAAGCAGTTGAAGTCAAAGGAAGCCTAAAATGTGAAAACCCAGGAAACTGTCCAGGTCAAGCTGAAAAGGTACTTAACTTCAAAAAGGCAGGGGCTGAAATTATTTTGATGGGGAATTGTAGCGACTGTAGCAACACAGTTATGTGTTCTGCTCCTAAGCTAAAACTAGGTGTATACCATGTTACAGATAATGTTATGAGAACAGTTGGTCATCCCCTTGTAAGAAAATTAAAATAAGTAAAATTTAGTAAATTTAAATAGTTTAATATATTTTAAATTTGTTTTAACCAAAACAGTTTTATTTTATCTAAATTGTTTTGTTAAAAATATAAGCATAATATTAGAAAAACCATAGGAGGAGAAAAGAGTATGTCTATTACAAAGGAATGTGCTGAACAGCATAAAAATGCTCCAGCAGTTGTTTGCTGTAGAACTACAAAAGGTACTGTAATAGGGCCTAGCGAACTTGAAGATCCAGTTGTACTACCTGACTTAGTAGATTCTGGGTTGGTAACTTTACCAGAAAATGTATTAACACTAGGTCAAGTGTTGGGGGCAAAACTACTTCAAGATGTAGATGGGTTAACTCCACTTACAGCAGATGTTCTAGAAGGAGTAGTTGAAGAAGTAAAAGAGGAAGTAAAAGAAGTAGAAGAAAAATGCTTAGAAAATGGGGGTAGTAAAGTGGAGAAAGTTAAAAGCGTAGTTGGTGGTAGCTTTGTTCGTTTAAGTGTTGACCATATGGATGGTGTAAACTTAGAATTTCCAGCAGGTGCATTAAGTGAATGTGGACTTAGCACTATGCCAGTAGCTCCAGCAGAAAAAATAGAAGATGAAATAGTAAATACATTAACAAGAAGAGAATTTGCTGTTAAAAAAGTTGAACTTGGAGATGTAACTACTTTTGAAAATGGCGTTTTAACTATAAGAAAAGCACTTTGTGAGGAAGCGCTAAAAGCAGATCCTTTAGCTAAAAAATTAGAAATAGATATAATAAATCCAGACGACAGACACAAATATTCAAACACTATAATGGACGTTATACCAATAGCTGCTAAAGTTGAAGGTCAACTTGGAAGCGGTATAACTAACATAATGAACGATGTAGTATTCCTTCTTACTGGTGTAGATGAAAATGGAATACAAGTTCATGAATTCGGTTCTTGTGAAGGATACTTAGATGAAAAAATAGATTATGGAAAACCAGGTTGCCCTGATCCACAAGATATAATGGTAAGAGTTCATGTAATAATAGAAGGTAACACAGGAATGGAAAGAAGAGGACCTTACGCTGCTCATAAAGCTTGTGATGTTATAATACAAGAAATTAGAGAAGTATTAAAGAAAGCTCCTAAAGAACAAGCTGTTAAAGAAGATGTATTTAACGAAGTTGTAAGACATGGTCGTCCAAGAGTAGTTCTTATAAAAGAAATAATGGGTCAAGGAGCTATGCATGATAATGTAATGCTTCCAACTGAACCAGCTGGAGTATTAGGTGGACGTCAAAACGTTGACTTAGGAAACGTTCCAGTTGTATTATCTCCAAATGAAGTTAGAGATGGTGGTATACATGCATTAACATGTATAGGACCTGCTTCTAAAGAAGATACTCGTCACTATTTTAGAGAACCATTATTAGAACAATTAGCTGATGATGAAGAAGTAAACTTAGTAGGGGTAGTATTTATAGGAAGTCCTCAAGTTAATGATGAAAAAATGTTCGTAGCTAAGAGATTAGGTGCTATGGCTAGAGCTCTTAATGTAGATGGTGCGATTATAACTACTGAAGGATTTGGAAATAACCATATAGATTTTGCTGAAAATATCCAAGAAGTTGGTAAACGTGGAGTTAATGTTGTTGGTGTAACTTATGCTGCATACCAAGGACAATTAGTTGTTGGTAACAAATACATGGATGCAATGATAGAAGTAAACAAAGATAAAGGTGGATTTGAATCAGAAATACTTGGAGAAAATACTATAGCTCCTCAAGATGCACAACGTGCTATTCTTATGTTAAAAACTAAAATAGCAGGAATAGAAATAGAACCAGCTGATAGAAAATGGAATCAAGCTGTTATAGATGCCAACCAAAAACTAGTAAAACAAGCTGTTATAGATGCCAACCAAAAACTAGTAAAATAGGTAAAAAAACGGAGGCAAAAATATGCAAGCAAAATTAGAAGCTCAGATAGAACCAAGACTTTTACCAGGAAGAATCATAGATGTAACTGAGATAGGAGTTAAAATAGAGCTTAATGGAAGAATGGGTATAATAATTATACCATTAAGAGCTGTTTTTACAGAAAAACCATTAGAAGTAGATGATCAAGTTGAAATATACTTGAGTTATGCAAGAGTAATAAAATAATGCCATTAGGGGGAGATAAAAAATGAAGTTAACAACTGCAAAAGGAATGAAATCAGAGGTTTACGCACCTGTAACACCTCCACCAGTGTGGACTCCTTTAACTAAGCCACTTAATAAATGTAAAGTTGCGTTTCTTACAGCTGGGGGAATACATATAAAAACTCAAAAACCATTTAATTTGGCTGGAGACTATACTTATAGAGAAATACCTTCAGATACACCATCTTCAGAATTAATGTGTAGCCATGGTGGGTTTGATAATAGTGATATAAACAAAGACGTAAACTCAATGTTTCCAATAGATAGATTGCATGAATTAGTAAAAGAAGGATTTATAGGAAGTTTAGCTCCTAAATTCATAGGATTCATGGGCGGCGGCGGAAACGTTGAAAAATTTAGAGGAGAAACTGGCCCAGCTATAGCTGAAATACTTAAAAAAGATAAAGTTGATATAGCAATATTTACAGGAGGATGCGGTACTTGCCATCGTTCAGCTACAATAGTACAAAGAGCAGTTGAAGCTGCTGGAATATCTACTATAATAGTAGCGGCATTACCACCAATAGCTAAACAACAAGGTGCTCCTCGTATAGCTGCAGCACATGTACCTATTGGATCAAATGCAGGTGAGCCAAATAATATAGAAATGCAAACTGCAATATTAAAAGACTCATTAAATCTAATAGTATCAATGGATCATTTTGGACAAATGCAAATGCTTCCATACGAATACAGACATAACGTATAAAATATATAAATTCCTAATTTTCTCAAAAGTACTAGATATTTTATCTAGTACTTTTTTGAACACAAAAGCAGTTTAATTAAAGATTAAATTCATATAAAAACTATTATAAAGATTGGGAGTGAGTTTATGGGTATAGGACCATCTTCAAAAGAAACTACTTTGCATCACTTTAGGGATCCTTTGGTTGAAATTGTATCTAATGACAAAGATGTGGATTTACTAGGAATTATAGTTGCAGGTACTCCGGAGGTTATATATGACAAAGAATTTATATCTAAAAGAATAGCTGATATAGCTGAAGGTATGAGGGCTGATGGGGCTATTGTTTCTATTGATAGTTGGGGAAATAGTCATGTTGATTTTACAACAGCGATTGAGGAAATTAGCAAAAAAAATATTACTACGGTAGGAATGAGTTTTGTAGGTAATCAGGCATCGTTTGTTGTTACAAACAAATACATGGACACGATTATCGATTTTAATAAAACAGAAAAAGGGATAGAAACCTGTGTTGTAGGAGAGAATAACGTCGTTGAGCTAGATGCAATAAAAGCTTTAGCAGTACTAAAAACAAAGATGAATAAAAAGAAAGTTAAAAAGAATAATACAGATACAATTTTTGGAAGTGAAGATATCGAAACTAAAGTTAGAAGTTTAATTATTAAAGAGTTTAAAGTAGAGGAAGTAAAATTTTCTGATAGAACTAAAATTGAAAATAATACATTATTTATAAGAAGAGAAATTGTGAATGATTTCAAAAAATTGGATCCTCTTATTAAGGATGTAAATTTAAATATAATTTATCCTGACAATCACAATATGTTTATAAACTCTATAATGGACATTTCGCCGATAGCAACAAAAGTTACAGGTAGAGTTGGAGAAGGTATAACTCACGTTTTATCTGGTTCAAGAGTTATGCTTACGGGAGTGGAAGAGGGTGGATTTCAACCTTCAAATATCGGATCTTCTGAGGGGATACTAAGGGAGCAAATAAAACTTGGAAGAAGAGGGACACCATCAGAAGATGATATTATAATTCATATAGATGTAGAACTTAAAAATGGTGAAGGTAGAACAAAGGAAGGCATAAGCTCAGCCCACAGTATATCTGATAAAATAATACAAGAAATTAGACAGTATTTAAAATCTATTGATAGTAGTGTATGTAGCAGGACTAAAGAGTATTTTGATATTGTGCGTCCAAACAAAAAGAAGGTAGTTATAGTAAAGCTAGTATCTGGTTTAGGGTGTATGTATGATACGGGAATATTGCCTTATGAACCTGGGGGCTATGTTGGATGTAAATCTATTATAGATCTAGGTAATATGCCTTTGGTATTGAGTGCCAATAAATATAGAGATGGTGTTATAAGAAATAAAAGTTAGAATACAATAATAAAGTCTTATTCTATACAATTTATAACAATTCTCTCATTTATATAAATTAATGCACAAAAAGTATAGTCACATAGATAAAACTAGAATTACGTTCCCCCTTGTATAGAAAAAAATTAAATTTGTTGCTAAAATAATATGTTAAAATATAGATATAGACTTTAAAAATACTCCATAAAGGGGGAACGATATGTTTTCGATACCAGAAGTAAAAAAGGTAGAAGAAGTAATGGATAAGGAGTTCACTACTATATCGGAAGACATGCTCATAGAAGATGTAATAAAAGAGATGATAAAAAGTAATACAAAAACCCTGATGGTTACTGATGAAAACGGAGAACTAAAAGGAATAATATCTATGACGGATATACATAAGTTGTATAAAGATCAAGAATTATATAATCAACAAAAAGTAAAAGACATAATGCAAAAAGATATTATATACAGTAATAAGGGTTTAACTCTAGATGAATGTAGAGACATAATGATAAATGAAAATATAGGAATACTTCCTATATTAGATGGTGGTAAGATAGCAGGTGTACTTAAGCAAGAACATATCAGGGATTATTTATACATGAATCTAGAGGACTATGGTATAACGCTTAAATATATCATAGGTCAGATTAAAGAAGGAATATGTGCCATAAATAACGAAGGTATAGTAATACTTTGGAATAAATTTATGGAGGATAGATACGAAATAAAATCAGAAGATATGACAGGGCGTCATATAAGTGAATTCCTAGAAAATACTATATCCGAAAAAGTATTAAATAGTAGGGTTGGTATGAGTGATATTTATTTTACAGATAAGAAAAAAGATTTATATGCACTAGTACACGCAAACCCTATATTTTATAAAGATGAATTTATAGGGGTCGTATGCACGGAAGTTGATGTCACAGAGGCAAGAAAGTTGTCAATGGAACTGGACAAGGCTAATGATGCACTTAAATATTTAAAGGATGAAGTGAAAAATCTATCAAAAGGAAGTTTTGATAAGATTTTAGGACAAAGCTATAAACTAGAGAAATCTAAATCAATAGCAAAGCAGGTAGCAAGGACTAATAGTAGTATATTTATATGGGGAGAAAGTGGTACAGGTAAGGAAGTATTTGCTAGGGCTATTCACGATTACAGCGAAAGAAAAGGACAATTTATACCTGTTAACTGTAGTGCTATACCGAGTGAACTATTTGAAAGTGAATTTTTTGGATATGAATCTGGAGCATTTACAGGGGCTAGCAAAAAAGGAAGAGTTGGTATATTTGAACTAGCTAAAGACGGGACCGTTTTTCTAGATGAGATAGCTGATCTACCACTTAGTATGCAGGCTAAACTACTTAGAGTATTGCAAGAAAAGGAAATTAGAAGAGTTGGAGGAGATACGATTATAAAGATTAATCCTAGAATCATATCTGCTACAAACAAAGACTTAGCCCAGTTAGTAAAAGAAGAAAAGTTTAGAGAGGACTTATACTATAGACTAAATGTAGTTGAAATAAAGATACCTCCATTAAGAGAAAGAAAAGAAGATATAGTTATATTGGTTCATAAATTTTTGGAGGAAATATGCAAACAAAATAATAAGAAGGTTTTAAGCATAGATAAAGATGTTATAAATGTATTCCAAAACTATAGATGGAAGGGTAATATAAGGGAGCTTAGAAATACTATAGAAAATATAGTTGTATTATCTCAAAAAGATACTATAGAAATGGATGATATACCTAGTTATATGATTGAGTATGCTAACAATAATATAGAAGAAGAAGATTATCCACTAGACTTGACTAAGGCAACTCAAAGGTTGGAAATAAAAAATATAACAAAAGCTTTAACAATGTCTAAAGGAAATAAGGCTAAGGCTGCTAAAATATTAAATATACCTAGAACCACCTTATATTACAAGATTGATCAGTACAATATAGACGTGTCTAAAAAGTGACATATGTCTAAAAATAGACATAAATAAAAAATAGCACTAAGACATAGGTAAAACAATACTTTTACCTATGTTTTTTCAAAACATAGAAACTTTAAATAAAAAAAGTGTCAGATTACTGGCACTATTTATTTATTTTGTTAAATTTATATGTAGGATTTTAAACATGAAATTGATAAATTATAAATTAACTTTGGCTAAATATAGAGATAAGCGACCACACTACTATAGAAAAAAACTTTCAAGCTTATACTTGGCATAGGAATTGCTTATATATAATTGTGAATGTAAATTACTTATATAATAATATAGTGAAAACGATATACCAGTATGGTAAATATGATAAACTATAAGTGTTAATAAGTCATGACGCTCAATTACTGTTGGTAGGGAATGGTTAATATGTATTGTACATTGAGGGGTGTCAAGACATAATTAAATAAATCAAAAAAACAAAAGGAGGCATTTATTATGTCAATAACACTAGAAACAGCTCAACAACATGCAAATGACCCAGCAGTATGTTGCTGTAGATTTGAAGAAGGAACAATAATAGCACCAGAAAACTTAGAGGATCCAGCAATATTTCCAGATTTAGAGGATTCAGGTCTATTAACAATACCAGAAAATATACTTACAATAGGTCAAGTTTTAGGAGCTAAACTAACAAAAACTTTAGATGCTTTAACAGCTATGACTCCAGACAATGTGGAAGGATTCAAAGCATCAGAAGATGAAAAAGAAGAAGCTGTAAAAGAAGAGACAGCTGAAGTGTCTGTACAAAGCGGAGTAGCTTCAGTTCAAGCCTTAGCTGGTGATGCTCAAGTAGTTAGAATACATATCAGCGAAGGCAAAGATATAAACTTAGAAATACCTGTAGCTATAGCAGCTCAAATGGGAGTAATACAAAAATAGGTTTTAATATTATCGATTTCTCAACAAATTAATAGTTTGTTGGGAAATCGAAATTAAAATAATAAATAAGAAAATAATGTAAGGAGGTATTTTATACTATGTCAATAACTTTAGAAACAGCTCAAGCCCATGCAAATGACCCAGCAGTATGTTGTTGCAGATTTGAAGCGGGAACAGTAATAGCACCAGAAAACTTAGAAGATCCAGCAATATTTGCAGACTTAGAGGATTCTGGATTATTAACAATACCAGAAAACCATCTAACGATAGGTCAAGTTTTAGGAGCTAAATTAACACAAACTTTAGATGCGTTAACTCCTATGACTACAGATACTGTAGAAGGATACAAAGCAGGGGAAGCTAAAGAAGAAGCAACTGAAGAAGCAGTTGAAGAAGCAGCTCCAGCTCCAGCATTAGCAGCATCAATACCAGTAAGTGGAGGAACTGCAGGAGAAACAGTTAAAATACACATAGGTGAAGGTAAAGATATAAACTTAGAAATACCTTTATCAGTAGCAGCTCAAGCAGGTATGGTAGCAGCTCCAGTAGCAGCTCCAGTAGCTGAAGCTAAAAAAGAGGGATCAACTAAATTATTAAGAAGTTTAACTAAGAAACACTTCAAAATAGAAAAAGTTGAGTTCGCTGATGAGACTAAAATAGAAGGAACTACTTTATATTTAAGACATTCAGATGCTATATGTAAAGAAGCAGCTGCAACTGAAGAATTAGTTTTAGATATGAAATTAGATATAATAACTCCAGATAGATACACTGAGTACAGTGAAGCTATATTAGACGTTCAACCTATAGCTACTAAAGAAGAAGGTGACTTAGGTGAAGGTATAACAAGAGTTGTAGACGGTGTAGTAATGGTATTAACAGGAACTGATGCAAACGGAGTTCAAATAGGTGAATTCGGTTCTTCAGAAGGTGAAATGGATACTACTATAATGTGGGGAAGACCAGGTACTCCAGACAAAGGTGAAGTATTCATAAAAGGTCAAGTTACTATAAAAGCTGGAACAGGAATGGAAAGACCAGGACCTTTAGCAGCTCATAAAGCTTTTGACTATATAACTCAAGAAATAAGAGAAGCATTAAAGAAAGCTGACGAATCTCTAGTGGTAGATGAGCAAGTAATCAACCAATACAGAAGAGAAGGCAAAAAGAAAATAGTTATAGTAAAAGAAATAATGGGTCAAGGGGCAATGCATGATAACTTAATATTACCTGCTGAGCCAGTTGGTACATTAGGCGCTAGACCAAACGTTGACTTAGGAAACGTTCCAGTTGTATTATCTCCACTTGAAGTATTAGATGGTGGTATACATGCATTAACTTGTATAGGACCTGCTTCAAAAGAAATGTCTAGACATTACTGGAGAGAGCCATTAGTAATAAAAGCTATGGAAGATGAAGAAGTAGATTTAGTAGGTGTTGTATTTGTTGGTTCTCCACAAGCAAACTCTGAGAAATTCTACGTATCTAAGAGATTAGGTATGTTAGTTGAATCTATGGAAGTTGACGGAGCTGTTGTTACTACAGAAGGATTCGGAAACAACCATATAGACTTCGCATCTCATATAGAACAAATAGGTATGAGAGGAGTTCCAGTAGTTGGGGTAACTTACTCAGCTGTTCAAGGTGCTCTAGTTGTTGGTAACAAATACATGACTCACATGGTAGACAACAACAAGTCTAAGCAAGGTATAGAAAACGAAATATTAGGAAACAACACATTAGCTCCAGAAGATGCTATAAGAATAATGTGTATGTTAAAGAATGCTATGGTTGGTGAAGCAGTTAAGGCTCCAGAAAGAAAATGGAATCCAAACGTTAAGCTAAACAACGTAGAAGCTATAGAAAAAGAATTAGGAATCAAAATAGAGTTAGAAGATAACGAACAAGTATTACCAATGAGTAAGAAGAGAAGAGAAATCTACGAAAAAGACGCTGAATAATATAGATTAATTAAGGTTTTGTAGATTATAAGTTAAAAAATAAGAGCCAAGTTTATGCAACTAGGTTTAGAACAGCAAAGAGAGGTAAAAATAAATGGATAGATTAAAATACATCTCATCAGAGCGTTTCTACGAAGGAGTTATAGTTGAAATCCACGGAGGAGCAGTAACTATAAATCTAAAGGGAAGACTTGGACAGTTTAAAATACCAAATAGAATGCTTGTAACTGACGGCGAACCTTTAATAGGTCAAGAAGTTGGATTTATGCTAAGCTATCCTGAGGTATTAAGTCCAGAACCTAATAAAGAGTACGTAGAAAACCTTAATAGAGAAAAAGAAAAGCAAGCAGAAATGCAAGCTAAGTATGGTTGTAAACCAGAAGAAAAAGATAATAATTTATAAAATATATGAAAGATGGAAGGGAGAGAAAGAAATGAGTCTATCAACAGTAAAAGGACTTCAATCTGAGATATTTGTACCTATAACACCACCTCCAGTTTGGGCTCCTGTAACTAAAGAATTAAAAGATATGACAGTAGCATTAGCCACAGCAGCAGGTGTTCATTTAAAAACGGATAAAAGATTTAACCTAGCAGGGGATACTGGATTTAGAGCTATTCCAGATACAGCTACTCCAGAAGAACTTATGGTATCACATGGTGGATACGATAACTCTGACGTTAATAGAGACATAAACTGTATGTTCCCTATAGAGAGATTACATGAATTAGCAAAAGAAGGATTCATAAAAGCAGTTGCACCAATGCACTATGGATTCATGGGTGGTGGAGGAAACCAACACGTTTTCACTGAAGAAACTGGCCCAGCAATAGCTCAAAAATTAAAAGAAGAGGGAGTAGACGCTGTAGTTATGACAGCAGGCTGAGGTACTTGCCATAGAACTGCCGTGATCGTGCAGAGAGCAATAGAAGAAGCTGGTATACCAACTATAATAATAGCAGCTCTTCCTCCAGTAGTAAGACAAAATGGTACTCCAAGAGCGGTTGCTCCATTAGTTCCAATGGGTGCAAATGCAGGGGAACCTCACAATATAGAAATGCAAACAGGAATATTAAAAGCTACATTAGAACAATTAGTAGCTATACCTTCAGCTGGTAAGATAGTTCCATTACCATTCGAATACCACGCTCAAATATAGTCAATCCGAAGTTTGTACATTTAAAAACATACCCTTTCCCTCTACAAAGAGGGAGAGGGTTTAAATACAAAGGTGGAATATATTATGAAAGAAAAGATACTTAGAAGACTAGTTATAAAAGCCTTTCATATAAATGAAGTCAAAGCTGGATCAAAAGTTTCTTTAAAAAAAGATGTACTTACTATAAACACCAATAGAATAAAAGAATTAGAAAAAGAAAATGACATAATATCAAAAATAACACTAGATGTTATAAAACCTGGTGACCATGATAGAGAAATAAATACTATTATGGATATAGTACCTATATCTACAAAGGTTCTAGGAGGGCTAGGAGAAGGTATTACACATACACTAACAGGAGTATATGTAATGCTAACAGGGGTAGATGAAGATGGAAGACAAATGCATGAATTTGGATCTTCTGAAGGAAACCTAAAGGACCAAATGGTATTAGGCAGACGTGGTACTCCTGGGGAAAACGATTATATAATCCATATGGATGTAACTGTCAAGGGAGGCTTACCTTACGATAGATCACTTCCTAATGCGGCATTTAAAGCATGTGATGATTTTATACAAGATATAAGAGAAACTTTGAAAAAAGAAGACGGACGAAGTGCTACAGAAATTCGTGAATATTTTGACAAGATTAGAGAAAATGCGAAAAAAGTCGTAATAGTAAAACAAATAGCAGGTCAAGGGGCAATGTATGACAATCTATTATTCGCTAAAGAACCAAGTGGTTATGAAGGAGGAACTTCTATTATAGACATGTGTAATATGCCTATGATTTTATCTCCAAATGAATATAGAGACGGCGCTCTTAGATCGATGACTTAATTAAAGAGGTGAATATATTATGGGAATAGGTCCTTCAACTAAAGAAACATCCCTTCATCACTTCAGAGATCCGCTTTTAGATATAGTAGGTCAAGATACTGATGTAGATTTATTGGGAGTTGTAGTAGTAGGAACACCACAAGATAATAAATATAAAAATCTTGTAGGTCAAAGGACAGCAGTTTGGCTAGAGTCCATGAGGGCAGACGGAGTAATATTATCAGCAGATGGTTGGGGGAATTCACATGTAGATTATGCTAACACTTGTGAAGAAATAGGAAAAAGAGGAATTCCTCTAGTAGGTGTTACATTTAACGGAACTCAAGCTAAGTTTGTTGTTACCAATGATTACATGGATACAATAGTTGATATCAACAAGTCAAAAGAAGGCATTGAAACAGAAGTTGTTGGAGAAAATAACACAAATGAAACTGACGCAAGAAAAGCACTAGCGTTTTTAAAGTTAAAAATGCGAAAAAAATAAGTTATTATAACCGATTATGAATATTTTAATATTTCATAATATAGATTAAAAGGAATAATAAAATTGCGCAAAGTATAAAATTAAGGGGGAGTTTGTTATGAAATTTAGCAGAAGTATACAAGCAATAGATTCTCATACTGCAGGGGAAGCTACTAGAATAGTTGTAGGTGGAATACCAAACATAAAAGGGAATACTATGGCTGAAAAGAAAGAATTCTTAGAAGAAAATTTAGATTATTTAAGAACTGCTATAATGTTAGAACCAAGAGGACATAATGATATGTTCGGTTCTGTAATGACACAACCTTGTTCTCCAGAAGCTGACTTTGGAATAATATTCATGGATGGCGGAGGATACCTAAACATGTGTGGTCATGGATCAATAGGAGCTATAACAGCTGCTATAGAAACTGGTGTAGTACCAGCTGTAGAACCTACAACACATGTGGTAATGGAAGCTCCAGCAGGAATAATAAGAGCAGACGTTCAAGTTGTAGACGGAA
>NZ_FQWX01000004.1 GCF_900129815.1 Asaccharospora irregularis DSM 2635 | reverse complement strand
TTTTTATCATGCGATAAAAATATATTATCCTGTATTAGCATACCTTTCGGTATGTTATCCATGTGTATGAGGCAGGTTACCCACGCGTTACTCACCCGTCCGCCGCTCACCCCGAAGGGTTCGCTCGACTTGCATGTGTTAGGCACGCCGCCAGCGTTCATCCTGAGCCAGGATCAAACTCTCAAATAAAAGTTTTGTTTTCCTTGCTCAGACTAATCATTATCTGAATATCTGGCTTGGTTTGTGTTGTTTCAATTCTATAAATTAACCTACTGTTTAATTTTCAAAGTTCTTATTTTGTTTTGCCCTTTTCTTAAGGACAAGTAATACTATACCATCATCATTTTATATAGTCAATACATTTTTTAAAATTTTTTATAAAAAAATTTCCATCTAAAATTTTAAACGATATTTTTTTAAAATGTATATAATGAATATAGTTTCAGATGCATTCTAATAAATTACTAGATTGCATCTATTAACAAATACAACCTAGTAATTCACTAAACTTCATACTTTTAGTAACTTTATTAGTATATGCAGTTTTATTGTTTTTATTCTAAATTTTTATCTTGCTATTTTATTTTCATAAGAATATTGAGTTGCGTGTATCTTTTTCTTTCTTAAATTGTTCCCTCTATTTTTTAAGTTACTAGATTTTCCCCCTACACTTTGATTAAACACATTAATTACATCTTTACAAAAATATATCATAATATCTACAGTTAAAGCACAAACACATAATAAACATAAGACATTCATAATTTGAAACATCTCAAAATTCCCCCAATAGTTTTTATATACTTATTCTCAATAATTATTACTATTTCCTTTATAAAAATTTCTCCTTATATTCTCATAATAATTTTTTTTATTTTTTATTCTTTCAGAATTAATGCATACTCAACACGTTCTTTTATTATTTGTTATTTTTAAACGCTAACTTACTTGGCTTTTCTAGAAAAATCGATATGATAAAATTCCTTTTCTTTGGTATATATACATATAATTATTTTGTATTAACAGTAAACCAGCAATAGTATTCACTGCTTCATAGTATCTTTAGATACTTTTTTGTAAGCAAAAAGGCCTAGTAACCATAAAGTATTTTAAATACTCCAAGATTATTAGGCCATTATATTTAATATTAGTTTTGTTCTTCTGCCTTGTGGCTAGCCTCTATAGGTTTCATTGTAGGGAATAATATAACATCTCTTATTGACGAAGAATTTGTTAATAGCATCATTACCCTATCTATTCCTATTCCAAGTCCACCTGTTGGAGGTAAGCCTACTTCTAATGCATTTAAGAAGTCCTCATCCATATCACAGGCTTCATCGTCACCTAACTCTTTCTTTCTTAATTGGTCCATAAATCTACCTTTTTGATCTATAGGGTCATTAAGTTCTGAGAAAGCATTAGCTAGTTCCCATTTATTTGCAAATGCTTCAAATCTATCTGTTATTCTTGGATCATCTGCATTTCTCTTTGCTAGTGGAGAAACTTCAACTGGATGATGAGTTATAAATGTAGGTTGTATTAACTTATCTTCTCCGAATTCTTCAAAGAATGCATTTATAACTTCTCCTCTTCTCATTCCAGGAGTTATTTCTATGCCTTTTTCTTTAGCTATTTTTAGAGCTTCTTCATCTGTATCTATTTTAGAGAAATCCACTCCAGCATATTCTTTTACACATTCTTCCATAGTCATTCTTCTCCATGGAGGTGTGAAGTCTATTTCTACCCCTTGATAGTCTATTTTCATACTACCTGTGGCAGCTTCAGCCATATGAGATATAACATTTTCAGTTATTTCCATCATATCTTTGTAGTCTGCGTAAGCTTGATATAATTCTATAGCTGTATACTCAGGATTATGCTTTATAGACATTCCTTCATTTCTGAACATTCTTCCCATTTCATAAACTTTGTCAAACCCACCAACTATAAGTCTCTTTAAGTATAATTCGTTAGCTATTCTCAAGTACATTGGTATGTCTAGTGTATTGTGGTGAGTTATAAAAGGTCTAGCATTAGCTCCACCAGCTATAGTGTTTAATATAGGAGTCTCAACCTCTAAGAATCCTCTTTCATCCAAATAAGCTCTTAGGGCCTTTAAAGCTTTCGTTCTTGTTAAAAAGGCTTGTTTAACTTCTGGATTTACTATTAGATCAACGTATCTTTGTCTATATCTTAAATCTTGGTCTTTTAGTCCGTGGTATTTTTCTGGTAAAACTTGAAGAGACTTGCTTAGTAATACAACTTTACTAGCTTTTATAGATATCTCTTCTCTTTTTGTTTTGAAAATTTGACCTTCAACACCTATAATATCACCTATATCATAAGTAGAGAATATAGAGTACTCTTCTTCCCCTATAGCATCCAATCTTACATAACACTGAATTCTACCATCTTGATCTTGTATATCTATAAATCCTGCCTTACCTTGTATTCTCTTGCTCATTATACGTCCAGCTATTTTAGCCATTTGACCTTCAAGAGATTCAAAGTTATTTTTTATGTTCATAGAGCTGTTATCTCTATCAAATCTACTTTGTTTAAAAGGGTCTCTCCCCATTTCTTGTAGTTTAGCTAATTTATCTCTTCTTACTTGAAGTACTTCGCTAAGGTCTTCTTGTGTTTCATTTGCTTTAATGTTTTGTTGATCACTATTCATTTTTTCCCTCCCGATTATCTTCTTATTTCTAGTATCTCAAACTTAGCTATCCCATCAGGAACATGCACTTCTACTGTTTCTCCTTTACATCTTCCTAAAAGGGCCTTTCCTACAGGAGATTCATTTGATATTTTACCATCATAAGGATCTGCTTCTGCTGAGCCTACGATTGTGTACTCTACTTCCTCATCATACTCTATATCTTTAACTTTAACTATAGAACCGATTGTCACCATGTTAAGGTCTATTTTACTCTCATCTATGATAACAGCTTTTCTAATCATATTTTCTAGCTTTATGATTCTTTCTTCAACTTGTGCTTGCTCATTCTTAGCTTCATCATATTCTGCATTTTCAGATAAATCTCCGAAAGATATTGCCACTTTTATTCTTTCAGCAACCTCTTTTCTTCTTACAACCTTTAAAAGTTCTAATTCATCTTCTAATTTCTGATAACCTTCTTGAGTTAATAATATTTCCTTATTTTCTTCCATAACCCCTACAACTCCTTCACATACTTTTAAGAACATTAATGTTCCTCATTTTATTTTTCAACTTATTTGTTTTTCAAGTTATAAATTTATAATTACTTTTTTAATTTATGCGCTATATTATAAGTCACTATTATTCTTATGTCAAGGAGTCTTGGATGTAGCCCTCTAGCTTGCAAATAACTTCATCATGGCTTTCTATCTTGTTAATTTCATCCCTTAACTTAGCCGAATTTTTAAGACCTTTTAAATACCATCCGATATGTTTTCTCATTTCTCTCACCGCAACATATTCTCCATGTTCCTCAACTGCAAAGTTTAAGTGTTTTATGGCAGTCCTTATTCTTTCGTCTACTTCGGGTTCTGGTAAAACCTCTCCTGTTTTCATATAATGGTTTATTCTCTCAAATATCCAAGGATTTCCTTGGGCACCCCTACCTATCATTATAGCATTACAGTTTGTTTTGTCTAACATATTTATTGCATCTTCTATAGTAAAAATATCTCCATTACCAATAACTGGTATACTTATATTTCTCTTTATTTGTGCAATTATATCCCAATCGGCCTTTCCAGAATAATATTGTTCTCTTGTTCTACCATGTATAGCCAATGCGCTTATACCACAATCTTCTGCTATTTTCGCAATTTCTACAGCATTTACGCTGTTATCATCCCATCCCTTTCTTATCTTTAGGGTAACAGGCTTTTTTGAATTTTTTACAACTGACTTTAAAACTTCCTCTGCTAATTTTGGGTTTTTCATCAAAGCAGAGCCATCTCCATTTTTTACTACTTTGGGAGCTGGACACCCCATATTTATATCGAGTATCTCATTAGGATAAGAATTCATTATTTCAGCAGCTCTACCCATATATTCAGGGTCAGACCCAAATATTTGAACAGCTATTGGATGTTCTTTATTGTCTATTTTCAACATTTTCTTTGTATTTTCATCATCATAGCAAAGTGCCTTTGCGTTTATCATTTCCGTATATAACATTCCACATCCATGCTCTTTGCATATTAATCTAAATGGAAGATCCGTAACTCCAGCCATAGGAGATAGGAATACCTCATTTTTTATTTCTAAACCACCTATTTTCATATTATTCTCCTTATCAATTCATAGTATCCAGTCATTAACTCATCGTTATTAATTATCATAAAACCATTAATTTATATACCCTTTTTATGTGTCTGTACTTAGGTTAAAATTTACATATATATAATTTTAAAGTAAATTTTATATAAAATAAATAAATTCAATCTTTTACAAAAAAGGAACTGGGCAATAACCCAATTCCCTATAATTGCTCTTTATTTTTATTGTAGATAATTTTTAGCCCTTCTAGTGTAAGGAAATTATCTACACAATCTATACTATCAGTTTCAGATGCTATAAGATTTGCCAAACCTCCTGTAGCTATTACCTTAACATCATCACTTTTTAATTCCTTTTCCATCATTTCTATTATTTTATCAACCAACCCTACATAACCATATATTATCCCAGATTGCATAGCTGTAACCGTACTTTTGCAAATAGTCTTACCAGGTTTAGCTAATTCTACTCTTGGTAGTTTAGATGCCCTTTGGAATAATGCCTCACTAGATATTTTTATACCTGGAGCAATTGTCCCACCTAAATACTCTCCTGCTTTGGATATAGCACAAAATGTAGTAGCTGTTCCAAAATCAACAAGTATGCTCGGGTATCCATATTTTTCTATTGCAGCTACAGCATTTACTATCCTATCTGCTCCAACTTGTTTAGGGTTATCATATTTTATATTTAATCCAGTTTTTATACCAGGACCAACTATCATAGGTTGTTTATTGCAGTATTTTATACAAAAATTTTCAAGAGAATGCATAACATCTGGTACAACAGAAGATATTATTATATCAGCTATTTCATTTATATTTACTCCATCATGCTGAAACAAATTCCCTATTAATATTCCATACTCATCAGAAGTCTTTTCTTTATCCGTATGAATTCTCCAATATTTTATTAGTTTATCATCCTTGTATATTCCTAAAACCATGTTCGTGTTTCCAACGTCAAATACTAGAAGCATAAGCTTTTAACCTTCTTTCTATTTTTTGCTTTTCTTAAGTACAATGGTAACAGCTGATACAACTAAAGCTCCAACAATAGCTTCTGGTACTCCATTTATACCTGCAATACCTAATATAACTTTTCCCGCAGATCCGTCTCTTCCTATAGCATGCATATACTTTTGGGCATATAAAACATAGATAGTTCCTAGTACACCTATTGTGTTTAACAGTGAGCCTACTGCTCCTGTAACCAGACCTGATATATATACATTTTTAGTGATTTTCATTGCGACTTGATATACATAATAGGCTAGTATCCCCATCAATACTCTAGGTAGTATAGATACCAAAGGATTCATAAATGCAAAAGATACTACTGTAGGCTCAGTTATAGCCTTTATAAGACTTGTCAATCCAAATATAAATCCAATTGCAGCACCAACTACAGGACCTTCTACAATTGCACCTATAATTACAGGTATATGCATTATAGTTGCCTTAGTAGGTCCAACTGGAATATACCCTATCATCGGTAACATAGATAACATTATTGATATTGCAGAAAGTACTCCTATAATAGTCATTTGTCTAACATTTACTTTCTTTTTTGATGATATGTTTGTGTTCATCATAAAAATCCACCTCCGTTCCAGCTCATAAGCGATGCCGGACTATTAATTTTTTCGTTTTCTTACTTGTACTTGTTTAATTTTTGTATAAAGTCAGGCTTCTTATTTAGAATGCCCGCTACAACAAAACATATTTTATCAAGAGCAAATATTGTTGTCAACTATTCTTATTTATTTAACATATTTTTGTATGATACTATTTTGCCTATACTTTCTGCATTTTTTATAGCATTTAAAATACTTTTTTGCATGACCTCTGTGGCTAGCGATCCCAATAAAGTAACATCTGATTCTATCTCTCCAGTTGCCAAAGTAAATATTGTGTCTCCATCATGAGGAGTATGAACTGGGAATATAGCCTTTGCATACCCATTATGAGCCATTTGAGATACTTTTTTACATTCTGATTTTGTTAGTTTAGCATTTGTAGCTACTATCCCTATAGTAGTATTATCTATGCTAAACCCTCCGTCACATGTTCCCTGTTTTAAAATTTCATATGTGCTAAGATTTTTAGTTTTTGTATCATCTAATACACCGGCAATCACTTTTCCATCTTCGTATATATCTCCAAGGGCATTAACTGCAACTAGTGCTGATACAACTAATCCATTGTCTAGTTTTATAGAATAACTTCCTACTCCACCCTTCATTGCATAATCCATTCCTCTTATTTTTCCAACAGTAGCTCCACAACCAGCTCCATAGTTTCCCTGATTTAAAATTTTATCACTAGCCGACTTACAAGCATCATATCCCATTTTTATATCGGGTCTTACTTTAGGATTTCCTACCCCAAGATCAAATAACACAGCTCCTACAACTATCGGTACTTTGGTAACTCCAACATCAAATCCTATTTTTCTTTCCTCTAAATATCTGCTTACACCGCAAGTTGATTCAAGACCAAATGCAGAACCGCCAGAAAGGACAACCGCATGAACTTTTTGAATCATATTTATGGGATCTAATAAGTCCGTCTCTCTAGTTCCAGGCGCTGATCCCCTTACATCTACTCCACAGGTTGCACCCTCTTCGCAAATCACAACCGTACACCCGGTAAGAGCCTCATAATCTTGTGCTTGTCCAACCTTTAGCCCCTTTATATCTAGTATATTTTTATACATAACCCTTTTCTCCTCTTATAGATACTTCACCAGACATAATTTCCTTTACTAAGCCCTGTTCTGTCTCTATTATTAAATTCCCCTCTTCATTTAAATCTAAACACTTAACTAATTCTCTTTCACCGTCACTAATTATATATATTTTTTTGCCTATTATAGCTGAATACACTCTACATATATCTAGAGTTTTTTTCTTTGATTTATTAACTACATAATCTAAGTACAATACTTCAAACTCCGTTAATATATTCTTAACTATATCCACCCTGGATACTTCATACCCCTCTTTATATAAAGATGTGGCCACATCACATATTTCAGAGTCAAACTCCATAGTTTTTACATTTATTCCTATACCTAATACTACATAATTTACTCTTTCTATCTCTGCTGATAATTCTGTTAGTATACCACAAATTTTTTTATCATTTACTATAATGTCATTTGGCCACTTTATCGATGCATTTACTCCCAGTTTGTTTAAAGCTTTAACTATACTAGCCCCAGCTACCAAAGTTATAAAAGGGGCTTTGTATGGAGTTATCTCTGGTTTTAAAATAATACTCATCCAAATCCCCTCCGATTCCTTAGAGTGCCATTGCCTTCCTAATCTTCCCTTGCCTTTTGTCTGTTCTTCACTTATTATTATTGTCCCATCCTTTTCATCAACAGCAATATGTTTTGCATAGTCATTTGTAGAATCTATAGTATCAAAATGTATTATATTTTTTCCTATAAATTCTGTATCTAAGTCATACCCTATGTTTTGTAAAGTCAGCAAATCATCCGGTTTTTCTAGTAATCTATATCCTTTTTTATTTACAGACTCTATATTATATCCTTCTTCTCTCAACGCCTTTATATGCTTCCATATAGCCGCCCTAGATACACCTAGCTGTTTTGATAATTCTTCCCCCGAAACAAACTCATTGCCTTGTTTAAAAAAAATATTTATTATTTTATTTCTCATTATATTACCTCCGCATAGATATAATTTTCAATCCTATTTACAATGCCATTACCTTAATAGATATAACTCAATTTAACTCAGCTACCTTAAACACTATATAATAAAATCTAATACTAACGTACTAAACACCACTATTTCATATGTCTTATAATAAACAATTATTTATCTTTAATCAATGTAGACTGACAACTTTATATAAACCTATACTTTTATACATCAATAAATTATTATCAATAAATATAAAATTGCCTACTCAAATGATTTAAATTCACTCAAGTAGGCAATTTTTTTAGCTATTCTATATCTTTTTTATTAGATCCAGTTTTATCTAATTTTATTCCATCTTCTTTAGTTACTTCTTCTTTTTTTATTTCTGTTTCTTCTTTTACTTCTTTTGATAAGTTTAAGATAGAAGAATCCTCTTCTACTTCTTCTGTGGCCGCAATTTCTAGAGGTAATTCCTTATTAAATGCTTTAACAAATTGTTCTGCATCTAATGTTTCATGTACTAGTAATGCTTGAGCAACGTACTCTAAACTATCTATATTTTCTTCTAATTTCTGTCTTGTTAGCTTATAAGCTTCATCAACTATACGTTTTACTTCTTTATCTATCTCAGAAGCTATTTCCTCAGAGTAATTTCTCTTGCTAGACATACTATTTCCTATAAACACTTCATCTTCACTATCAAATGTCATAGGTCCTAATTTAGAACTCATACCATACTTTGTAACCATATTTCTTGCTGTCGCAGATACTCTCTCTAAATCGTTTGAAGCTCCTGTTGATACATCCTTTAGAATTATTTCCTCTGCTACTCTACCACCAAGTAAAACTATTATTTCTTCTTCCATTTCCTTCTT
The DNA here is from genome assembly GCF_900129815.1 of Asaccharospora irregularis DSM 2635. Classification (GTDB taxonomy): domain Bacteria; phylum Bacillota; class Clostridia; order Peptostreptococcales; family Peptostreptococcaceae; genus Asaccharospora; species Asaccharospora irregularis. The sequence goes on along the minus strand of NZ_FQWX01000004.1, from coordinate 104,644 downwards.
AGTTGAGTAGAACTGATCTTCTAGTGGAAGTCTCATTGTAAATCCTCCAGCTCTACCTCTTGGAATTATAGTAACTTGATGTACAGGACTTACATGTTCAAGAACTTGAGCACAAACCGCATGCCCCGCTTCATGGTAAGCTGTAAGTTTTCTCTCTTTTTCACTTATAACTTTAGATTTTTTAGCTACACCAACAATAACCTTTGTTATAGCTTCTTCTATAGTTTCCATTTTTATCTTCTTTTCTTTTTTTCTAGCAGTAAGTATCGCTGCTTCATTCATTAGGTTTTCTATATCAGCTGGAGTAAATCCAGGTGTTCTTCTTGCTAATACATCAGCTTTTACATCGTCCTCTAAAGGTTTATTTTTAGAGTGAACCTTAAATATAGCTTCTCTACCTTTTATATCTGGTGTTCCAACAACTACCTGTCTATCAAATCTACCTGGTCTAAGTAGTGCTGGGTCAAGTATGTCTGGTCTATTTGTTGCAGCCATTATTATAATTCCTTGGTTGACACCAAATCCATCCATTTCAACTAGAAGTTGATTAAGAGTTTGTTCTCTCTCATCATGACCGCCGCCAAGTCCTGCTCCTCTTTTTCTACCCACAGCATCTATCTCATCTATGAATATTATGGCTGGAGAATTCTTTTTAGCCTGTTCAAATAGGTCTCTAACTCTTGATGCCCCAACCCCAACAAACATCTCAACAAAGTCTGAACCACTTATACTGAAGAAAGGTACTCCTGCTTCCCCTGCAACAGCTCTTGATAAGTATGTTTTACCTGTTCCTGGAGGCCCTACCATAAGTATACCTTTTGGTATTCTCGCTCCTAATTCAATATATCTTCTTGGATTTTTCAAGAAATCTACAACTTCTTGTAAATCTTCCTTCTCTTCCGTCAATCCTGCTACATCCTTAAATGTAACTCTAGTTTTCTCGTCATCCTTATGAACCTTAGCTTTTGATTTACCAAAGCTCATAACTTTTCCGCCTCCACCTTGAGATTGATTCATAAATACGAACCATAGGATTATCATGAAGAATAATACAACCAATGTTGGTAACATTTCTAAGAACCAAGGTGTAGCTGGTTTTGCTTCTCCTCCAAATGTTAATTTTCCTGTTTTTGCCTGTTCTAAAACTTCATCTGCTAATTTATCTCCCATTACCTCTGTCGGTACATATGATCTAAATTTAGTGTTTTTATCTTTTATTGTTCCCTCTACAGATGTCTGATTTACAAAATATAATCTTGATACATTTCCATCTACTAATTCTCTATATACTTTAGAGAATTGCATTTCTTCTACTTTTTCTGTAGGTTTACCTGAAAATTGAACTATTCCTACTATAATTATGAAGATAAATAGATAGAAACCTGCTCCTTTTAATAGTCTGTTCAAAAGAAGCCCTCCTTTCATACGTTGTTTTATTCTACAATTTCTTAAAGCTAATCTTTAAGACTTCTTTTGTTTTATCATCAATTTTATAATTTTCGCTTACCTTATATTCTCCGACACATATTATTCCCTGTTCATCTAGTATTATAGGAACTTTACATCTGTCATCTCTAGGAATTTTTAAATCTATAAAAAGATCCTTTATTTTTTTGCTTCCCATAGTAAGCTTTATTTTGTCTCCTTGTTTTCTGCTTCTTACAACTATACCCCCTTTTATCTTATTAAAATCAAATACTTTAGATGCTTTATCTGCTCTAGTGCTTTTGTATCTTTCTATACTCATTGTTTGTGTTTCAATGATTTCTCTTATTTCTTTGATTTTTATAAATCCATTGCTAGGGACATTATACTTAAACTCTATGTCCTCAACAATAATTTCTTTATTAGTTAATATTATACTTTCTTTTTTTCTATATACAAATATCCCTCTTGGAAGAATTATTTTTTTGTCTATCTTAGTATCACTTTCCAAGTCTAAAATATCCTCTATATGCTTATAATCAATAAAATTAGTATCCCCTAATATATACTTTATACTACTTCTGAGAATTCTAACTTTTATAGCTTCGTGCAAATCAACATATTCCTTTAAGTCCACTTCCACGCTATCTTCTAGTAAATTACACACTTCTTTAAACTTAATTTCTGCCTCTTGTTCTATATATTCACTGTCTAACTTTAAATTATTACTCATTCTTACTATAGATTCTATTACATTTGAATTAAAATTATCCTTCATGTATGGCAATAACTCTAGTCTAATTTTGTTTCTAGTATATATTCCTTCTAGATTAGTTTTATCGATTCTTGGATTTAAATTATTTTTTTCACAATATTCTTCTATTTGGCTTCTTTCTACATCCAAAATAGGTCTAATTATAACTCCATCTCTTATGTACTCTATTCCTCTTAACCCTTGTAGTCCTGTTCCTCTCATTATACGCATTAAAACAGTTTCAGCTTGATCATTTAAATTATGTCCAACAGCTATTTTATTAGATTTAGTTTTGTTTTTTATTTCATCAAACATCTCATATCTTAGTTTTCTCGCGCCTTCTTCTAATGACATTCCCTTTTCTTCGCAGTATTTAGGTACATCTATAGACTTTATAAATAGTGTGGTACCCATTTCCTCACAAAGTTTTGAAACATATAGAGCATCCTTTTGTGCTTCTATTCCTCTTATCTGATGGTTTAAATGAGCTGCATATACTTCTATGTTTTTTTGTTGCTTTAATCTATTTAATATGTGCAACAAGCAAACTGAGTCAGGTCCTCCAGATAGTCCTAGGACAATTTTGTCTCCATTTTCTATTAAGTTGTATTTATTTATCGTACTTAATACCTTATCAAATATCATACCTATCCCTCTTACACTTAGTTTTTATTAACTTTTAAGTATATTTTCTATATAAAACCGTCAAATCCTTGTATATTTTCAATTATTTAAAGTTTAGTATAAATATAATAATACCAAATAAATTAAATAAAAGGTAGTTTTTTCACTACCTTTATAAAATTTATATTAATAACCATATTTTCATAAATTTATATTTGCCATTATTTTATTTTTATCGGCAATATTAGGTATAAACTTACGTTATTTTTATATATTTATTTCTATATCTACTTCATTTCTACCTTCAAAAATATCTTTTATTTTTATATTATAGTCTATATAAATTTTCATACTCTTATTTTTATATATATTTATATGTAAATTATTAGTATAAGTTTCTATCAAAAATATACCTTGTTGCATTCTATACTTAGTTATATTTTTCTCACCATTTTTAAATACCATGTTTGAGTTTATATTCCCAAACCTTTTGATACTTACTTGATTGTCTGAAACCTTGATCGTGTTAGATATTCCAGTTTCCTCTTCTTTGTAAAGAATATATATATCTCCATTCTTTTCGTACAATTTTCCTGTAGAGCTAATTTTTATTATATCTTTATTTCCATTGTTATCATATTGAGTTGTCTTAATATTAATTTTAACACACATAAGTTTATCCTCCTAAAAAGTATAAACTTTAGATTTATTTTCTCTAAAGTTTATACCTGTGTCGATTCATATTAATATTTTTATATTTTTATTTAATATTTTTGTATTTCTATTTTTTGTATTTCTTCTATATCTTTCTTTAAAAATTCTTTTGCTATGCTTGAAAATTTTTCATGAATATCAGATACATAGTATTCATACTTTGCACTAACGCTATTATTATCGTTTATAATATTTGACTTTTCCAATACTTTCTTTAAATCTTCAGCAGTTTCTTTTGCAGGATTAACTAACTTTATAGCTTCTCCTACTTCTTCTCCTATTGTTCTTTTTAGTATTGGATAGTGTGTACAGCCCAAAACTAAGGAGTCTATACCTTCATCCTTTAGCTCCTCTAAATATCTTTTAGCAGTGAGTCTGGCAACATCTGTATTTGACCATCCTTCTTCTACTATTGGAACAAATAAAGGACACGCCTTTGACACTATTTTTATACTCTTATCAAGCTTTCCTATTTCAAGATTATATGCATTTGAACTTATTGTACCTTCAGTCCCTATAATCCCTACTACTTTATTTTTAGTTGAATATACGGCTGTTCTAGCTCCTGCCTCTATTACACCTAAAATAGGTATATCATACTTATCCTGTGCCTCTTCTAATGCTCTGGCTGTTGCTGTGTTACAAGCTATAACTATAGCTTTTACATTTTTAGTTCTCAAAAAATTTATAGCTTGAAAAGTATATTTTGTTACTGTTTCCTTTGATCTTGGACCATAAGGAACCCTAGCTGTATCTCCAAAATAAACTATATTCTCATTTGGCAATATCTTTACTATTTCTTTTAGTACAGTCAATCCGCCTAATCCTGAATCAAAAACTCCTATCGGTCTATCACTCACTCTACACACCTACTTTAACTTTTTTGAATCTAATGCTAATTGTATTAATTCATCTATAAGGTTTATATATTTTAAACCTGTTTTATCCCACATTTTAGGATACATACTTATATTTGTAAATCCAGGTAAAGTATTTATTTCATTTATAAAAATCTCTCCAGAATTTCTATCTATAAAAAAGTCTACCCTAGAAAGACCTCTCCCGTCTATACCTTTAAATGCTTTTATAGCCATTTCTCTTATATTCTTCATATCATCTTCACTTATATTTGCAGGTATTTCATAAGTCGATGCACCATTTATATATTTATCTTCATAGTCATAAAAATCCTTGGCAGGTTTTATTTCTCCGGCTATAGATGCCCTTACATCCTCATTCCCTAAAACAGCAACTTCTATTTCCTTAGCATTTACGCCTTGTTCTAAAACTATTCTACTATCGTACTTTAAAGCCTCTTTTATTCCACTTGAAAGTTCTTCTCTGTTTATGGCCTTTGATATACCTACACTTGATCCTAAATTTGCCGGTTTTACGAATATAGGATATTCAAGCTTATCTTCTATTAAGTCTAACTCTGTTTTTTCATCTTTATTAAATAACCATCTATTTGTATCTGTGTAATTCACCTGTGGCAATCCCAATTGTGAAAATACTTTTTTACAAACAATCTTATCCATACCTACACTTGATGCTAAAACTCCACACCCAACATAAGGTATCTCACTCATCTCAAATAGACCTTGAATAGTACCATCCTCTCCATATGGTCCATGTAAAACCGGGAATAATACATCTATCTTTTCTGTTTTTCCATCCTCATATATAATACCAACTTCTTTGTTTCCAGATGGAATTAAGTTAATTTCCACATTTTTATTTACAAAATCAATCCAACTTCCATTTTCAATATTTTCAGGACTACCATCATAGTACATCCACTTTCCATCTTTAGTTATTCCTATAGTAAAAACATTATATTTCTCTTTATCTATATATTTATATATCGAACTTGTTGATAACAGCGAAACTTCATGTTCCCCTGATTTCCCACCAAATATTAAAGCTACATTTATTTTGCCCATAATATAATCACCTTTCCGCTGTATATATTTATTAATATTTAATATTATATGCATTTCATTATCTAACTGATTATTATAGTTTATTTTCAAAAAAAAATAAAGGAGAAAAACTCCTTTACCTAAATCTTCTGTATATTAATTTTTAATATTACTTTTAATATTACTTAGTATTATTTTGCAAATACATGATTTCCTATCCTCAAGTGTGGTTTTAATCTTTCTATCCACTTACATGTGGCTATATCCGGGTTCCAGAAGTATACTGACTCACCTGTTGGGTCAACTCCATATATGGCCTCCTCTACCGCCTTGTAGGCCGATTCTGTTGGCTTTAAGTGTATAGCTCCATCATTTACCACAGAAAACGCGTTCTTCTGGTATATCACATCTTTTATTGTATCAGGAAATCTATCATCCTGTACTCTATTTATCACCACCGCAGCGACAGCTACCTGCCCTTCATAGCTTTCTCCTCTAGCCTCTCCTGTAACTAACCTGGAAAGTAGAAATAATTCATCATTTGTTAGGCTTATTATCTGTCTTCTCTCTTGTTTTGCCTGTTTAACCTTTGATGTAACTTCTATATCTTGTTTTTTTGTATTATCTTTGTCAATATCGTTACCTTCTATGCTTATCCTTAACAATTGTACATTCCTTTCAACAGCATGTACCCTGTTATTAGGAATCAATATAAAAAGTAATACAAACAGTACGGCTGATACTTTAAAGTACCTGTCCATAATCAAAGTCACTCCCTTTTAACTAATCTTTTAGTTTACTTAACCAGTATTACTGGCTTTCCCATAATTAATAATATGTTTTCAATCAAAATAAATATTTATATACTATCAAGTTTACATAATTTCAGATTTATATAATCTCACTCATCTTAGCTTTTTCATCTATTTTTTCTATGATTTCTACTATTTTAAATTTCATTTTAACTTTACCAACTTCACTCTGATTTTTTTGAGTTATCAATTCGTACTCTTCTTTTGTTAAAACTTCTTTAAGCTTTTTATCTGTTTTTTTGTCTATAACTCCACTTTCCTCATCTACAAAACATAGAGGAGGAAACATAACACACCACCAATTCTTACCCTTACCTTCTCCTATTATTATTTTCAAGGCTTTATATTTGCCCGCTGGTAAGACTATATTTGAGTATTGTTTAGTTGGAAAATTACTGTAATCGATTCCGATCTTTACATCATAGTTATATCCATTTTTTAAAATAACATTCTTACTTATTTTTTCTAAATTGCTATATTCTTGCTTTATAATTCTTTCGCTCTCTGTTATACTACTAGACTTCTCTAGCTTTGGTTTTAAATATTTTATAACTTCATCCCTAACTTTTAGCTTAAGTTCTTGATCCTCATCTGAGTCGCTATTAGCTATAGTATGAAATCTTATTAATTTATTTTTATAACTTTTTGAAGCCAGGTTTATCTTCTTAGCCTCTGCATTTATAGACATTGTCATTACTAATATTATAGATATTAAACTGAATATCATAGCTACCAATCTAATTTTTATTTTTCTCACTCATATCTACTCCCCTCAAGATATTTTCTATCTTGAATTATTCCCACTTTTATTATCTTTATACACAAAATGTTAATTATAATTTAATTTATCAATACAAAAATACCCTATAGATTAGATACTTAACTCAAATATCTACTCTATAGGGTACATTTCATAAGGCATATTTTTTATTATTCTTTGTCGTTCATAGCCTTATCCAGCATAAACTGTTCTGCCTTTTCAATATGTTCTGTAGCACGCTTTTTAGCAAGTTCACTATCTCCTTGTTCTATAGCCTCAACTATCATCTTATGCTCTTCTACTATATTTAATAAAGCATCATAATCAGATAGATAACTAACTCTGAATCTGTAAACTTGTTCCCATAATGAATTTATTAACTGATGTAACTTTTTATTGTTTGTAGCCTTAAATATACATTCATGGAATTCAACGTCCTTTTTCAATAGCTCTTCTATGTTAGATTCATTTTGTCCAAGTTCTCCAGCTATTTCTTTTAAATGTTTAAGATCCTCATCGTTTATTCTTTCGGCCGCTAAAAATGCCGCCATACCTTCTAGGCTTGATCTAATTTCTAAAACATCCATTATATCCTTCAAAGACATATTTGCTACATAAGCACCTTTTCTAGGTAGCATAACAACTAACCCCTCTAATTCAAGCTTTCTTATAGCTTCTCTAACAGGTGTTCTACTAACTCCTAGTTGTTCTGCTAATTGAACTTCCATAAGTCTTTGCCCTGGTTTTAATTGTCCCTCCAGTATCGCCTCTCTCAAGCTTTCAAATACCACATCTCTTAATGGTTTGTAATCATCCAGGTTTAATTTATTTAAGTTCTCCACTGATTTCCACTCCTTTTTCACTACTATTAACAATATACACTTGTCTGTATTTTTTTATAAGCTCATCTTTACATTTTGATGCATCTTCATTGTTTTCAAACAATCCAAAGACTGTCGGTCCACTTCCACTCATCATAGAACCTAATGCATTATTCATCATTATAACTTTTTTAATTTCATTTATTTCTTTATATTTTTTAGAGGTAACTTCTTCAAGAACGTTTGCCATATTTTCTGCAACAAATTTTACATCACCACATTCTAAGTGACTTAACAACAAGTCATTGTTTGGTCTATTCTGAATTTTATTGAGATTTAACCCTTCATAGACTTCCTTAGTTGATACAAATAATTCAGGTTTGCATATTAGTATATTTATATGCTGTGGTAACCCTTTTATACTCGTTAATTTTTCTCCTAAACCTTCTGCTAAAGCTGCACTACCTGATATACAAAACGGTACATCTGCTCCTAGCTTAAATCCAATATCTTGCAATTCTTTTTCTGATAAATTTAATTTCCATAGTTTATTAAGTCCTACTAAAGCCGCAGCCGCATTAGAGCTTCCACCTGCCATACCAGCTGCTACTGGTATATTTTTTTGTATAAATATCTCTACACCTTTATCTATACTAAATTGATTTTTAAGTAAATTAACAGCCCTATAAACAATATTATCACTATCTATAGGTATTTCAGAGCTATCAGTCTTTATAATTATATCTCCATGTGGTATATCTTTTATTCTTATAATGTCGTATAAATTTATTGTCTGCATTATCATCTCGACTAAATGATAACCATTAGGTTCTCTTCCTAGAACATCTATTGATAAATTTATTTTTGCTCTACTTTTTAATTCTATAGAACTCATTTTAGCCTCCTTGTATAAAGTATAATGCATTTTAATTATTTACTATTATACTACAAAAAATAAAATAATAGGGGATTATAATCCCCTATTATTTTATTTTGTACATTTTTAACACTCACAAACTACGTTTTTTTCTAATATTAAACATTTGCCAGCCTTGATTGGATCCTCTGCTTTTATATCATTTAATTCAGCTATTTCATTTTCTGTAGTATTGTATTTTTTGGCTATATTCCAAAGGTTGTCGCCCTCTTTGCATATATAAACAATTATACTTGGTGCTTTGGATAAATCATATACTCCTTGGTCCTCTCCTTTAACTATGAAGTTTTCTGATTTTTTGTCTAGGGCTTCGATAAATCTTTTTACTTTTATAGTTAAATCTATCTGATCTCTGCCTAAATCAACCTCCAACCTTTCTATACAAACTGTATTAAATACAGTAGCCGTATCTGTCAGATCATCTATTTCTATATCATGATCAAACGGAATTTCCTCACTTATTTTATACACTAATTTTAATCCTTCAACAGGAACATAGAGCATATCTACTTTTAATATTCCTTGTATATAACTCTTTCCGTTTTCTATATATGCATTCTCTATTGATATAGATGGGCATACACTAACAATTTCCTTTATTTGTATATCATCATTGTCATTTCTTATACTCTCTCTTACTACAAAGTTTACTGATTTTGTACTCAACACCTTATTTAATTGTATAGGCTTTTGATCAAATTTTATAATTTTTTGTGGTGAGTATGCATCCTGTAATACTTCTCTTGTAACCTCATCAGTCACCTTAACTTTACTGTTAACTGTAGCATCTACCTCTAGAATTCCTGTGGCACTATCTTCATTTTGTTTGAATGTATAATTAAAGTCTGACATTAATAGCAGAACCTCTTCTACCATTCCGTCATATGCACCTGCTACCTCTACAAATTGAGTAAATTCTATTCCTACCTTATCTAGTTCAACAAGCTCACCATCATAAGTACAAGCTAGTGGATTTATTTCTAAAACTCCTCCAACAATTACCTTATTATCTGCAACTCTACTTTCTTTTACCTTGACACAAGGGTTCAGACTTATTATTGATTGAACTTCCTCTGTATTAATAGTTATAGTATCTCTTATAGCACTTTCTGATTTCTCTATTCCAACAATGTCTTGATAACTTATTTCTTTTCTGTGCTTTTGTATTCCTTCTACTTGAGATACATCTTTTACTATCTCTAGTCTTTGTTTCTCAAATAAACTTCCTCTTATATTCATAAGAGCACCTACTCTAATTTTTCTTTCGTTCATTATAGTACAGTCCATATGTTCAACTTCTGGAAATAGCATATATTCCATATCTTGAACAACATTTTCCTTTTCTATAACTTCGTTAATTTCTATTTTCCCATCTACATTAGATACTGAGTTTTTATCATCTGTTACATAAAGTACATTGTAATTAAAGCTTCCTCTACATAATATTTTGCCATCTGTAACTTCTATTTTCTTAATAGCTATGTACCCTTCTGTTTTTACGATTTCATATACGTCTGATTTTTTATCCGGAACAACAGCCTCTGCCTCAATAAAAGTTTGAAACTTTCCAAACTCTACTCTATTGTCTATCTTTATTATATCTTTAATTAGTTCCATTTTTTCTCCCCCTTGTAAAAATAAAATATCACACTATATTTATATTTAAAGAGCAAAAAAAAAATTACACCTATTTTAAATAGGTATAATTTTTAACTTATTTTTAATTTATCTTGATTTTTAAACACTTGTAGTTTTACATTATCTGTCAATAAATCTGAATAACTGTAAGATACCCTAGAATATCCATTAGTCTCATCATCTAGTTTTATAACAAATACGCTTGGATAAACTTTCTCTAGAATACCCTCTTTGGTAATAATCTGTTTTCTACCTTTATTGGCTTTCAACAATATCTTCTTGCCTAAATGTTTCTCTAAGCTTTTTCTTATTTTGTCTAGAGTCTGAACAGTGGCCATAATATCACCTTCTTTAAACATTTGTATGTTTACATAATACCATAAGTTTTTATGTTTGTCAAATGTTTAAACTAGTTATTTTATATATTTTTTAACTAAAAGTCAATACTATTTTTTAAGATATACAGTATTATTTAATATTTTTAATATAAACCTATCTTAGGCATAGCCCATCTAAACTTTCCTCTAGTCTCAGATCCACCTATTCCCTTAACCCCTGTAACAGTTTGTTCTATAACTTCATCAATAGGAACAACCGTATCTATTCTTGAACAGGCCACCTTTTCAACTACAAATACAGGATCTAAAGCATGTATCATTATTCTAGCTGGAGAGCTTGCATAGTTTGCCCCTGCCTTTATTATTTGCTCATAATTGGACTGACATGCCCCTGCAAATATAACAAGGTTATCTACGTTCGGTTCCCACTTACGAGCCTCCTTAACTGCCTTTATAAAGTTCATAGAGTTTCTGTAATTATTTATATTATTTACTCCCCCATTTTTGCCTGTCATTGAATCATGGCCAGTTATTACTAATATATCTGGTTTATGTTTATTGAGAAGATTTCTGACCTCCTTGTATTGGTTTTGTTCCGGTATTGCTACACCTACTGCAGGAATACCTAGTTGTGTATAGACGTCTAGACATATCTTTAGATATTCTTTATCACCATCTATTTGCAATACCTTTCCAGGTATACCATAAATATCCGAATTATTTACCTGAGACTTCATAACGGTATTTCTATTATTTTTTTTTTGTCTTTCTTTGGATTTTCTTACTGACTTATATAATAAATTTTCAACATCTTCATCTATTAAAATACTTCTGATATTTGGCATGCTAACTAACTCTAAATCATCTAAATAAGCATCTGCAATAATTCTAAATGCTACACCTTTTAAAATAGCTACTTTTTTATTGTTGTCATCCACGGTGAAAGCCTCAATTTTGAACACAATATCTTTATTATAAGACTTTCTTGCGACTATATCTCCTATTTTCATAGCCTTCCTCCCTAATAACTTTTCTTAGTTCATACTATGTCCTCTAAAGTATTTTGTTTCCATGGAATATAAAATATATTTTTGTTGAAAAATAATAGAAAATATTATTTAGATTATATTAGGAGGTGAATAACATAATAAAAAACTTTTTAAGAGTTCATCTTGAAGCAAAAAAAGCTATACACTCTAATACCCCAATAGTAGGTATAGACTTTTCCTTTGTACTTAACAATTTCACTTACCCTGACAGCCTAGAAGTATTTAAAAATATCTCTAAGATTGTTAGAAAGCATAAGGCCATTCCTGCATCCATAGCAATCATAGATGGTGTAGTAAAATTTGGCCTAACTAATGATGAGGTTGAGATGCTTGCTATAAAAAATGATTTGCCTGTTTTAAATAAAAATGATCTTCCATTTTTTGTATTAAACAATAGGACAGGACTTGTTGATTTACCTTGTTGTATTGAATTATTTAATTCTATTGGTATTAATATAATAGTTACTGGTGTAGTAGACAACTCACTAGAAAATGTATTCCATCTAAATGTTGAGAATACAATTCTTATTTGCTCAACTTCTTGTGACTGTAGCTTTTTATCTAATAACTATATAAAAAATAACTGCTATAAAAATAATTTCTCTATCGTCAATCTTACTAAAGATAATCCCCAATTTTTAAGTGATATTAATCTAGTTGATGATTTATATAAAGTATTAAAAATAAACAATAAAATATACCCCAAAAGAAATACATGCATTGTAAATAAAAATTTTTATGACTATGATAATTTTTCGGACACTAATTTACCGATTTATGCAAATATCAAAGTAGCGTCTGAATTGTCTATTTTATACTGCTCTAACGGCATAAATAAAAGATAACCTCGCCTATTAATATTTACTTACTGTTACTATCAACTCATAAATAAGCCTCAAAACAAAATAAAAGCCATGGTATACCAAAATATCCCATGGCTTTTATAAATACTATACTAATGTTTTATTAATTTTTTATTTTCCGCAACACTTCTTATATTTCTTTCCACTTCCACATGGACATGGATCATTTCTTCCTATCTTTTCATCTTTAACTATTGTCTTAGATTTTTTATACTCTTTTTGTATTTCTTTTCTTCTTTGAGCTGGTAATATATCTTCCCAACCTTTTAAATTATACAACCAGTGAGCTTCAACAGCTACCATGTTGTAGTATAATTTTTCCCAATCTATTTTTATAGAAACCTCTTTATCAGCTTCTACTTCTTCTAGGTTTATTTCTTCTTTTAAACTTTCACTTATTCCATCCATGAATCCCATTATGTATTCATTTGTTGTGTTAAACTTTTCAGCTAACTCGCTTACTTTTCCTTCTACAGTTTCCATCTTACTGTTTAATATTTCATTATATATCTCTGTTTCTACCTTTAAGTAATCTTCCCAGAACTTTATTTCTGACTCTTGGTTTTCATGATTTTCACTTAATTTTGTCCAATCAGCATATAAACTCATTATATTTTCCTCCTAAAATAAACTTGTATTTTTAATAAACTCTTTATGTGAACTACTTATCACTTATTTATTCTAAATTAACTCTTCTATTATATCATAATTAAATAATTCTTTTAACACTTTTATGGCATACTCTTGGTCTATAAAAAACGGACTACTAGCAACTGTTATTACCCTTGCCGATTTTATAAGGTTTTGTATTTTTGCAAGTCTAGTATCATAAGGAATATAATCCATGTCCTTTGAAAAAATATCCAAGTCGATGTCTAAAACATATTCACCCTGTATATCTAGATCCAAACTATATGAGCTGTCCATTATTATAACCTCAGAAAATACACCGTGTTTCAATGCCGGCTTTATGAAGTTTCCTACGTTTAGTACCTCATTGGTATAGCGAAAAACATCTTCTATATTATCTATTTCAACATCATAGTTCTCTGGTTCTCTCATATCTTTATGTTGATCTACATGAACTAGTTTACAACCTTTTGAAAAGCGATTTAAGCTTAGGCTTTTTATCCAGAAATAAAATGCATGGTTGTGATTATCAAATATATATATATCTTTGCCCTGGAAATAATAATTTACCATGTTCTTTAAACCTTTTGAACTTATTTCACTACCGTCATCTATTTCATTAAATACTATTTCCTCTCCTACTAAAACATCCTCTAAGTCTCCACTTATTAATTTCGGAACATATATCTTTTTATTTTTTCTATCTTCATATGAAAATATATTGTTGCCAACTGGTTTATCAATATAAAATCCTGTATATTTATCCATAATAACTCCTAAATATTTCTTTTTAATTTAATATAAAAACTACATATTTTTGCAGTTATATCATAAGTCTACTTTTATATAGCATTTTTAGAACTTAAATAAATTCCATGGATATTCCTGTGGAGGTGGACAAATAAATTCCATTTTTTCTTTTGTTGTAGGATGAATTATATTAATTCTATACGACCATAGTGATATCTGTTGTCCTACCTTATTGACATTTTGTCCATATCTCTGATCTCCAAATAGCGGATGTTTTCTACTTGAAAATTGAACCCTTATTTGATGAGAACGACCAGTCTTTAAATCTATTTCCACAAGGCTTTTGTTTTCCTTAAAACCTAAGGTTTCATAACTGAGCTCAGCAGACTTTGCATCTTTGTGGTTTTTATTTACAACAGACACCATATTTGTTTTTTTATTTTTATAAAGATAATCGTTTAAAGTATCATTGTTTTTGTTCATCTTCCCATGAATAACCGCTCTATATGTTTTTTTGAAAGATTTATTTCTAACCTGCTCTGATAACCTTGAAGCTGCCTTGGATGTCTTTGCAAACACCATAACGCCACCGACAGGTCTATCCAACCTATGTACAAGACCTATATATACATTACCTGGTTTATTATACTTCTCTTTTACATAACTCTTCAAAAGATTTACCATATCTTTATCATTAGTATCATCACCTTGAGATAATATATTTACAGGCTTTTCAACAACCAGTAAATGATTGTCTTCATATATAACCTTTAACATTATTTTTTCTCCCATCTTCCAAATATACCACAAGGAAGTGTTTTTCCGTCTCTAGAAGCAGGTATCCCTAGCTCTCCTCCATATATAGTTCCGCCTTTAACCCTTTTGCCGATAGTAGTATCCAGTACGTTTTCAAGAACTATAGGAGAAAATCCTGTTGTATACGAGTTTATTAAAAAGAATAAAGGATCATCTGATAATACACCCATACATAACTCAACAAAACTATATAACTTCTCTTCTATCTGCCAAACTTCACCTTTTGGTCCTCTTCCATAAGAAGGCGGATCCATTATTATAGCGTCGTATTTTCTACCTCTTCTTATCTCTCTTTCAACAAATTTAACAACATCATCTACTATAAACCTCACTGTTTGATTTTGAAGCCCCGATAATTCTATGTTTTCTTTTGCCCAAGTAACCATCCCTTTAGCAGCATCAACATGACATACTTCCGCTCCTGCTGAAGCACAAGCTACTGTGGCTCCTCCTGTATATGCAAAAAGATTTAACACCTTTATAGGTCTTTTTGCTCCCTTTATTTTGTCTATCATCCAGTCCCAGTTAGCAGCCTGTTCTGGGAATAATCCTGTATGTTTAAACCCTGTAGGCTTTATATGAAACTTCAAGTTCTTATAGTTTATAGTCCACTGCTCAGGGTACTTCTTTTTGTGCTCCCAGCTTCCTCCTCCTCTACTACTTCTGTGATAATGTCCATGAGGATTTTTCCATAGCGCCCACTCTTCGGACATAGGCCAAACTACCTGTGGATCTGGTCTTCTAAGGACATACTGTCCCCAACGCTCCAACTTCTCACCGTTACCCATATCTATAAGTTCATAATCTTTCCATTTATCTGCTAATAATAACATTATTTACCTCCTGATAAAATTACTCTCAATCTTAGTATTATACCATATAATTATTTATATTTTCGGTATTTTGTACACTTTATATTCTGTAATTTTCTTATTTTAAATCATCTTTTATTAACTATCTGTATGTATACATCATAGTATATTGCATGCGATTTTTTATTTAAAGGAGGTCCCTCGTATGAGTGGTAGCATAAATATTAATGAGTGTGTATATAACCCATTGTTTGTAAAATTCAATGAATACTTTAGATCCAAAGGCTTCTTCTCTTATAACCTACAGTTTCCAAGCTTTCATAACTTTAAAAATGGATCTGATACTATAGACCATTCCATTCTTAATGATATAAATTCTATTATTAGTTTAGATGCATCAACTTTTAAACAAGGTCTATTTGAAGAAGAACAAAACTATAACCTAGTCGTAGCAGAAGGCGGCTCTTTACCTAAAAAAAGATACAAAGCTTTTTCTATCTATGCAGTTACATTCAATAGAAATAATATTTTAAGTGTAACTTTAAGATTAGGAGTGATTTCAAGCGGAAATAAGATTGAGTACGATAATCTAAATAATTATAATATAGACCTTATTAGTGGTAAACGTATTAAACTCGAAGAAGTATTTAATCCTAATGTAAATTATTTTCAGATTATAAATAACTATATTAATTATAAAATAAGACAAAATAAAGAATTGTACTATGAAAATACTGTCATTAATATACCCTATGACCAATCCTTTTATATTACAGATAAGGGGTTAGTTATTTATTTTGGATTAGATCAAATTGCACCAACTGGATTTGGTTTTCCTAAATTTTTAATTTCATTTGGAAGATTTGCTGATTATATAAATCCCCGTTTTTTATGTGGGCCTCAGATGCCAGATATGGAACCTAGATTTAGATATTAAAATATTCTACCCCTATTTTATACCTATAAAAATATAAAACAGGGGTAGTAAATTATCATTATTGTTCTGCTATATTATAAACCTTCAATAAATCTTCATTTATACGTTTCTTTTTGACCTCCACTAATGCCTTTAGTGTATCTAATGAAGTCATCATCTCCGTTGAAAACTCTATCGCAGTTCTTCTTATTTTAAATCCATCTCTTGTAGAGTCATTTCCTTTTGTTGGAGTATTTATTACTATATCAACTTTTTTATTTCTAATAACATCTAGTATATTTGGTCTTGGTTCTTCTACTCTATTTACTACTTCCGCTTCTATTCCATTTTCTTTTAGGCTATTAGCAGTTCCTTCTGTAGCAACAAAAGTATATCCTAACTCTTTCATATCTTTTGCTATCTCTATAAACTCAGCTTTATCTATATTATTAACTGTAGCTAAAACAACTCCTCTTTCGTCAGACATATGTCTTCCAGCTGCTAAGAATCCTTTGTATAAAGCTTCTTCTAAGTTTTCACCTACACCTAAAACTTCTCCTGTTGATTTCATTTCAGGCCCAAGACTTACTTCTACTTTAGATAATTTTGACATAGAGAATACTGGAACTTTAACTGATACTAATTTAGGTTCTTTATAAACCCCTATTCCGTATCCCAAATCTTTTAATTTCTCTCCCATCATACATCTTGTAGCCAAGTCTACTATAGGTACAGTACTTACCTTACTTATATATGGTACTGTTCTACTCGCTCTTGGATTAACTTCTATAATATATAATTCACCTTGAAATTCTATAAATTGTATGTTGACCATTCCCAGTACGTTAAGTTCTAAAGCTATTTTCTTTGTGTACTTTACTATTTTTTCTTTTATACTATCTGATATATTTTGACTAGGATACATTGTTATACTATCCCCTGAGTGAACCCCAGCTCTCTCTAAATGCTCCATTATTCCCGGTATTAATATATCCTCTTTGTCGCATATAGCATCAACTTCTATTTCTCTACCAGTCAAATATTTATCTATAAGAACTGGATTTTTGTTGTCTCTATCAAAAGCATCTTTTAGGTATTGAGTCAATTGCTTTTCATCATATGTTATTTCCATTCCTTGACCACCAAGTACATAAGAAGGTCTCACTAACACTGGATATCCTAGTTTACTAGCTTCTTCAACACCTTCACTTACCGACCATATAGCTTTTCCCTTTGGTCTATTTATATTTAATCTCTCCAATAAATCATCGAATTTTTCTCTATCTTCAGCAGCATCTATATCTTCAAAGTCTGTTCCTAGAATCTTGATATTCTTTTCATGTAAAAATTTAGCTAGCTTTATAGCTGTCTGTCCTCCGAATTGTAATACTACTCCATATGGTTTTTCCTTTTCTATTATGTTTAGTACTTCCTCTTCTGTTAATGGTTCAAAGTATAATTTATCTGATGTATCAAAGTCAGTACTTACTGTTTCTGGATTGTTGTTTATTATTATAGTTTCTATACCCATTTTTCTTAGTGATTTTATACAGTGAACTGAGCAATAGTCAAATTCTATTCCTTGGCCGATTCTTATTGGCCCTGATCCTAAAACTATGACTTTTTTCTTGTCGCTTACCTCTACCTCGTCATATTGTTCATAAGTTGAGTAGTAATAAGGAGATAAGGCATCGAACTCTCCTCCACATGTATCAACCATCTTATATGAAGGCTGTATATTATATAAATTTCTCAGCTCATAAACTTTTTCTGGCTCTATCTTCATCAAATCAGAAATCCCTTTGTCAGAGAACCCTTTTTTCTTTAATTTAAGTAGATAATCCTTGCTTATATCTTCTATATTCATAGATCTTAGCTTTTCTTCTTGTTCTACTATCCATTTAATTTTGTTTATAAACCACTTATCTACACCAGTTATTTCTTCTATTTTTTCTATTTTATAGCCTCTTCTTATCATTTCAGCTAAGTCAAATAATCTTTCATCATCTGGTACAACTACTCTTGATTTCAATTCTTCTATGCTTCTTGCTTCTGATGCTGCATGAACCAATGAGTACTTTCCTATTTCAAGAGATCTTATTCCCTTAAGGATAGCTGATTCAAAGTTGCTTCCTATACTCATTATTTCACCAGTAGCCATCATTTTAGTTCCTAGTTTTCTATTTGCATGTCTAAATTTATCAAACGGCCACTTAGGTATTTTTACTACTACATAGTCTAGTGTAGGTTCAAAACATGCATAAGTTTTTTTGGTAACTGCGTTTTGTATTTCGTCTAATGTATATCCTAAAGCTATTTTGGCTGCAACTTTTGCTATTGGATAACCTGTAGCTTTTGATGCCAGAGCTGAAGATCTACTTACTCTTGGGTTTATTTCTATTATTGCATATTCTAAGCTGTGTGGATTTAGGGCTATTTGAACATTACACCCACCTTGAACTTCTATTGCATTTATTATATCTATTGATGCTTTTCTAAGCATTTGGTACTCCTTGTCGCTTAGTGTTTGACTAGGAGCAACAACTATACTATCTCCTGTATGAACTCCAACTGGATCTATGTTTTCCATGTTACATACAGTTATACAGTTTCCATTTCCGTCTCTCATTACTTCGTATTCTATTTCTTTCCAGCCTTTTATACTTTTTTCAAGCAACACCTGACCAACTGGACTTAGTTGCAAACCTTGAGTAAGTATTTCAGTTAACTCCTCTGGAGTCTCTGCTATACCCCCTCCAGTTCCTCCTAGAGTATACGCAGGTCTAACAACTACTGGGTACCCTATTTTATCAGCAAATCCAAGCCCACTTTGAAGATCTGTTACTATATCACTAACTACAACTGGTTGATTTATTTGTCTCATTACTTCTCTAAAAGTATCTCTATCTTCACCTTTTTTTATAGATTCTATAGAAGTTCCTATAACTTTTACATTGTATTTATCAAGTATACCAGCATCATGTAATTCAACTGCTAAGTTAAGTCCTGTTTGACCACCCATTCCAGCAAGCAAGCTATCTGGTCTTTCTTTTTCTATTATTTTCTCTATAAATTCTATTGTTAATGGTTCTATATATATTTTATCTGCAATTTCTTTATCAGTCATTATCGTAGCAGGGTTACTGTTTATAAGTACTACTTCTATTCCCTCTTCTTTTAATGCTTGGCAAGCTTGTGTTCCTGAATAATCAAATTCTGCGGCCTGACCTATTATTATTGGTCCTGATCCTAATACTAAAGTCTTTTTTATACTATCTATTTTAGGCATATTTTTTTCTCCTTATCTCAAACGATTTTTTTCATTATACTGATTTTTTAATTATACTAACTCTAAGAATTTATCAAATATATAATCGTTGTCTTTTGGTCCTGGACAAGCTTCTGGATGGTACTGAACACTGTATATAGACAACTCTTTATGTCTCATTCCTTCTACAGTATTATCATTTAGGTTTATATGAGTAACCTCCATATTCTCTGGCACCTGTGAAACGTAATATCCATGATTTTGAGATGTTATAAATACTCTTCCTTCTTCTAAGTCTTTTACTGGATGATTTCCACCTCTATGACCAAACTTAAGTTTATCTGTTTGCCCTCCTAATGCCAAAGCTAAAAGTTGATGTCCTAAGCATATTCCAACTATAGGTTTTTTACCTACTAACTCTTTTATATTTTCTATAACATCACTTAAATCTTCTGGATCCCCTGGTCCATTAGATAAAAATATTAAATCAGGATTTATATCTAATACTTCTTGTGGCTTAGTTTGCGCTGGGAATACTGTTATATCACATCCACGTGCTGCAAAAGATCTTAATATATTTTGCTTAACACCAAAGTCCATTACTGCTACTTTTTTACCTGTTCCTTTTATATGCTCTATTTCTCTTCTAGTAACCGTTCTTACTGCTTCTGTATTTGAAAATTTATCTAATTTAGATTTAACCTCCTCTAGAGAAGCTTTTTCTAAAGTTATTATCCCTCTCATTGTCCCATTATTTCTCAGTATCTTCGTTAATGCTCTTGTGTCTATGCCCTCTAGTCCGATTACTTTATTTTGCTTTAAGTAAGTGTCTAAATCCATTTCGCATCTAAAATTATTAGGATCATCACTTTTTTCCCTTACTATAAACCCCTTTACATGAACTCCTGTTGACTCAACATCCTCTAAATTTATTCCGTAATTTCCTATAAGAGGATACGTCATCGTTACTATTTGACCATAATAAGATGGATCAGTTAACACTTCACCATAACCTGTCATAGAAGTGTTAAATACTACTTCTCCTACACTGTCCTTTAAATAACCAAAAGCTTTACCTTCAAATATCGTGCCATCTTGTAATATTAATTTCGCTTTCATATAGACTACCTCCTAAGCATTTTCTATTTCTCTAACTATATCAAGAGCTGATTTTTTTGGATCTTCTGATTTAGTTATAGGTCTTCCAACAACTAAATAATGAGCTCCTTTTTTGATTGCGTCTGCTGGAGTAACAACTCTTTTTTGATCTCCAACCTCTGATGTTTCTGGTCTTATTCCTGGACATACTGTTACAAAATCTTCTCCACACTCTTTTACTATCTTGTCTACTTCTTTTGCTGAGCAAACAACTCCATCTATTCCTGCTTCTTTAGCTAACTTAGCTCTCTTTATAGCCAGTTCTTCAGTCGTCATATTGCATCCTATATCTTGTAAGTCTTCATTACTTAATGAAGTTAAAACTGTAACCCCTACTATTAAAGGCTTTTCTATATTTAATCTTTCTGCTTCTTCTTTAGCTATTTGTGCACATTGTTTCATACCTTCCATATCAGATACATGGATCGTCATCAACCACACATTATCCCTAACTGCTGCTTTTACTGCACTTTTCATGGTATTAGGTATATCATGAAATTTTAGGTCTAAAAATATTTTCTTTCCCTTTTCCTTTAAATAGTCTACTGTTTTTCCTCTAGTAGCTACATATTGCTCAAGGCCTACTTTAAATATATCAACACTATCTTCTAGTTTATCTATTAGCTCTTTTGCCTTATCAAAATCATCTGTGTCTATTGCTACTATTAACTTTTCTATTCCTTCTGTCATTCCTATCTCTCCCCTTTGTACAAAGTCTTAGTAAACCCTCTTAACAAATGCATAATTTTTAGTGTATAAAAAAATCCCTATACCAAGGGAGGTATAAGGATTTTATCTTAGCATAACTTTTATATTTAGACGTTATGAGATATCTTTCCCAGCCTCTCTGGACTAGTTTAAAAGACTTTGCTATTTTATTTTTAAAAAACCTCTAGCCTTGCCAGCTAGAGGTTACAAATACAAATTGATAGTACTACTATAAATATACGGTCTCTCTGTACCTTTAATGCCTATAGTAATAATATTTTTAGTAACTTCGTATCCTCTCTGGGATAATTTAAAGTATTATTTCTATATTTATTAAATCACTTATTAATTTTTATGTCAAGAACTGTTTTTATTATAAATGTATTATGTCTATATATTTTGAAAGTTTTCTATAAATCTTGCATTGGTTCTTCCTTAGGGATGTATTCTATGCTTATAAAATACTCTTTTCCTCTTCTTCTTTTAACCTTTTTCTTTATATACCTTACTTCCAATCCATACTTGGCACATCCTATATCAAAATGTCTAAGGGCAACTCCCATACTAACCTTGTTCATTTTTTCAGTACCTCTTTTAGGCTTGTTTTCGTACATATTAAGCCCTCTATCATCTCCATAAAAAAACCAAGGTTGGGCATTTTTTACAGAAGGTGCTCTTCTCACTAGTTCTAAAGTACTGTTCCACTTTCTCTCCACCTTTTTAGACATATCCTTTACCTGAACTCTATTAGGTCTAGCCTTTCTAGATCTAAATAAATCCTCATTTTTTCCAGCAAATCCAAACGCTATTATTATATACGGCTGTTCTTCTTTCTCTTTTAACTCGTCGCTTTCATTATACAGCAAATCCATCTCATAAAAATCTGCGCCTCTTTCACCTTTGAAATCTATAAACTCCTCAATATCCTCTTTTTTTAAATTACTTTCTATCCAACAAGTCGCCAAACCCAAAGTCGTCAGTTGAAGAACAACCTTTTCTGTTGCAAAACCTATATTTTCTAAGTAATCTTCACCTTCATCAGATGTAACAACTATATAATGTGGAGCCTTTATTTTGCATTCTTTTCCTAATAAAAAATGAATCAAATGTCCCCTCTCTACAACATGGGCTTTTATATTCAAATCTTTATTTAAGTAGTCTAAGTTGGCACATATATCTTTAACCTCTTTCATCAAAGGTTCCTTTAATTTATCTATTGAAAAATTTCTTATAGATTTTCTATAAAAAATAGCCTCATATAACTCCATCAATTTCCTCCTAATAAAATTTATTTATGTCAAAATCCCTATTACATGATACTACATATTAATTCTTCTTTCTTTTAATTTTACTATAAAATTCATATATTTTATTATTATATTATAAGTTTTTTTCGACCTTGTTGTATAGTCCTTAGGCGAAAAAGTATATTAAAATAATTTAGATTTTTAATTATATCTTACATATATATTTATATTGAAATTTTACTTTATGTAATACATCCCAGTTCGACTGTTTTTAAACCTTTAAACTTCAATATCATGACTAGTTTTTGCTATTATGGTATAATATGTAATTAATAAATATATGTTATTTTAGATATATATTATGTATAAATATGTCGATAAATATTATATATAACTATAGGTAATATTATATTGGTAGATATGTTTAAATATTTAAGTAGATATATTTATAAATTAATAAATTAGGGAGGATAGCCTTATGAATTTAGATAATAACCTTGATAAGTATGCAGAATTAGCAGTTAAGGTGGGTGTAAATATACAGCCAAATCAAACCTTACTTGTACGCTCTCCTATAGAATGTGCACCTTTTGTCAGAAAGGTCGTAAAACACGCTTATAAAAATGGTGCCAAAAACGTACATATAGAGTGGTCGGATGAAGAATGTAGCTTAATAAAGTATCTTGATGCTCCTGATGAAGCATTTAGTGAATTCCCTAGTTGGGTATCTGATCAATATGTAAAAATCGCAGAAGAAGGTGGAGCATTTTTAACTGTTTCTGCTCAAAACCCTGATTTACTAAAAAATGTAGACCCTAAGAGAATTGCCGATTACCAAAAAATATCTGGTAATGCCCTTAAAGAGTGGAGATCTTACATGTTAACTGACAAATGTAAATGGAGTATAGTATCAATTCCTACAGAAGCCTGGGCTATGAAAGTGTTCCCTAATTTAGAAGCTAAAGATGCCATAAACAAATTATGGGATGCTATATTTAAATGCACAAGAGTAGATACCAAAGACCCTATAAAAGCTTGGGATGAACATAATTCTAATTTAAAGGAAAAAATGGACTTTTTAAATAATAAAAACTTTAAGCTTCTTAAATTTAAATCTAATAAAACAGATTTAGTTTTAGAACTTCCAAAAGACCATATATGGTTAAGTGGTGCATCTAAAGATCCAAATGGAGTTCTTTTCAATGCCAACATCCCAACTGAAGAAATTTTTTGTATGCCTCACAAATTTAAGGTAAACGGTGTAGTTTATAGTACAAAGCCACTTGTATACGGTGGAAATGTCATAGACAATTTCTCTATAACTTTTAAAGATGGTAAAATAATAGATTTCTCAGCTGAGAAAGGCTTCGATACTTTAAAAAATCTTATAAGTACAGATGAAGGTTCACATTATTTAGGAGAGGTTGCATTAGTTCCTTACAATTCTCCGATCTCTGAAACTGGAATCACTTTCTTTAATACACTTTACGATGAA
This sequence comes from Asaccharospora irregularis DSM 2635, assembly GCF_900129815.1. Taxonomy (GTDB): domain Bacteria; phylum Bacillota; class Clostridia; order Peptostreptococcales; family Peptostreptococcaceae; genus Asaccharospora; species Asaccharospora irregularis. The sequence goes on along the minus strand of NZ_FQWX01000004.1, from coordinate 80,187 downwards.
AATGCTTCTTGTCACCTTGCAATTGGATCTGCATACAAATCCTGTATAAAAAACGGTGATAGTATAAAAGAAGATGAATTAGATAAATACGGGGTTAATGATAGTTTAACTCATGTTGACTTTATGATAGGGTCCCAAGATATGGATATCATAGGAGAAACTTATGATAACAAAGAAATACAAATATTTAAATCTGGTGATTGGGCATTCTAAAAAAATAAATTAACAAAAAAAGGCTGTTAGAAGTTATACCAAAACTCCTCAGCCTTTTTCTATGTTGACGACATTTTTTTAGAAACTTATATAAAACCACATATTAATTTCTATTTTAATGCTTATACATATATTATATATAAATTTTTACTTTTAGTAAAACCTTTATTTTATTTTCTACATTAAAATTTATAAGTTTTTTATAAATGCTTGTAAATTTAGACAATAAATATATTTTTTTAGGAGGAAACGATTCATGCCTATGCAAAAACTTCTTAGTAAAACTCGTCAAGCCATAAAGGATTTTGATATGATACAAGACAACGATAAAATAGCCGTTGGGCTTTCTGGTGGTAAAGATAGTCTGACATTACTTAGTATACTTAAAAATTACCAGAAATTTTCACCCCAAAATTTTGAACTAATTGCTATCACACTAAACCCAGGGGATGTCGATAACTCTCCTCTATATAAATTCTGCGAGGAATTAGATGTTCCTTTTTATGAAATCCAGACAGATATAAAAGAGATTGTATTCGATATAAGAAAAGAGAAAAACCCCTGTTCTCTATGTGCAAAATTAAGAAGAGGGGCTCTAAATGACAACGCAAAAAAATTAGGTTGCAATAAAGTTGCCTTAGGACACCATAAAGACGATGCTGTAGAAACCTTTTTAATGTCTATGTTCTATGAGGGAAGATATAAAAAATCTAATCTCTGATTTAGGCAAAAATTTCCCAGATATCAAGAGAAACCTATTTGGTTCTTTAAATAATTCTGATAAGCTTTTTATATGGGATAAAGAAAAAATTAGATAGTTATTATGTTATTTAAATAAAGCATATAATCCTATATATTTTACACAAAAAAGGCGTCACACTTATTATTTAGCGCGACAGCCTATTTTAATTTAAATTAATATTAAATTCAATTATTTCAGGGGGATTAAATAGCCTAAAAGGTATTCTTGTGCTACCCAGACCTGAACTAACATATAGATTGTTGCCGTTTATGTCGTAAAATCCCTTTGTATATTTCCTACCATAAGGTGGTCCTATTAGGGCCCCTTTAATAGGGATACCGACCTGACCTCCATGACTATGACCAGACAAAGTTAATTCTATTGAATCCTGGTTAAATCTATCTATTAAATCAGGTTCATGCATCAATAATAGATTGAAGTCTTCTTTGGATACCTTTGATTTAAGTTCTTCAATATCAAAATTTCCACTTAATATTTCGTCAGCACCTATGATATTTATAGATTTCTCAAAACTTAAATCTAACTTTTCACTATCATTTACTAATAACCTAAATCCTGAATCTTTCATAATCTGTCTGTAATATTTAGGCAGTTTGCCTACATAATCATGATTTCCAAACGCTGCAAACTTACCCTTATTGGAGTGTATCCCTGATAGTATTTTTGTAATTTCCTCTACATTTGGATTTTTGTTAGACCTATCAATTAAATCACCTGTGAAAACTACTATATCTCCATCTAATGAATTTACCTTTTCTACCACTTTGCTAAGCTTCTTTATAGAATAGAAGTATCCAATTTGGGTATCTGTTATGTGTATAATCTTTATATTCTTATTTGATTTATTATTTAATTTGCTATCATCTCTCTTATTACTTTCTGATTTATCACTTAAAAACTTTCCACTTGAGTCCAAATCATATTTCCTAACAATTAATCTATTTGGTTCTACTAGGGCCGAATATAATAATAGCGATATAAATAATATTATCATAATCTTAAATGTCATTTTTATTTTATTCAAATTACTCTCCTTAAAAATTAACCTTGTTTACAAAGCTCACTATGAATTGATTTATCATCATTTCCTTCTTTTTGAGTTTGTTTAAGTACAAAGTCTATTTTATCCATCTTATTATCTGATAATTTGGGTTTACTTTTCTTATACCATTTATAAGTCTTTGTTAAACCCTCTTTCAACAAGATATTAGGAATATAAATACCATGTTCTATTAATTTATCTATGTCTAAGCTGAAATCTATATGCATAAATGGAAAATAAGACCTTTCTTCACATCCTGCCTTATTAACATCGATTGGCTTTATTATAGGTGTCTTTCCTATAATTTCACCACAAGTCTGTATAAGTTCATTCCATGATATTAGTTGTGGATTTGTTACATTGTAATCCTCCCTAACACGAGAACTATTCATTAAACTCTTGAAAACTTTGACCAAGTCACCTATATATATAAACTGATTGTTGACACTCTTTCCTCTTGGGACTGGTATTGCCTCTCCTCTTTCTATCCTGTCAAAGAAATATGTTTCTCTATATAAGTTATTATGCTCGCCATATATATATGTAGACCTTACAATAACATAGGGAATACCACTACTTATAACAAAGTCCTCTGCTTCCTTCATCTTTAAAGCGTAATCTCCCCAATTCTCATTTTTACCTTTTTCACTGTCTTCCTTCATTCTCTTGGTACAATCTTTATATACTGCTCCTGCAGATAAAACTATATATTTCTTTAGGCTGTCTTTATCTATAGCGTCTATAAGAATCTCTACATCTTCCTTTGTATAGGCTGTAATATCAAATATGTATTCGTATTTTTTGCCTTCAAGAATTTTTTTCACCTTATCTCTTTGTATTCTGTCGCAAATCAAGTGTCTATTAAATCCCTTATAGCTTATTCTCTTCTCGCCCGGTGTAAATATATCCACCTTATAACCAGACTTAATTAGATATTTAGCTAGTGCAGAACCTATAAAGTCGCTTCCACCCATAACTAAAATTGATTTCATCTTATATTAATTCCTCCTTTTTAAATAGACTCTTATAACATAATATCACATGTTATATTTTTGTTGAACTATTTTTAATTTTTTGACTAGTTATTTTCTAACATAATTTTCTATACCTAAAAAAGGAGTATAGATTACCTTAAAGGTTAACTCTATACCCCTTTTCTCTAACTATTTTACAATTTTAACTAATCTACTGATATGGCACAAACTGGGCATCCTTCTTGGGCCTCTATAGCTGAATCTACTACATCAGCAGTTAATTCTTCTGACTTTGCCACAGCTAATCCATCATCATCCATGTCAAATACTTCTGGACATATTCCTGTACATGCGCCACACCCTATACAAATATCTTTATCTACAAATGCTTTCATTTAAATTACCTCCAACTGTTCGCCTTAATTGTTTGTAGTAGATATTTATCCAAATATTGTAGTTTTTAAACAGTTTTATTTATATTTTCTATATCTAAAAGTTTTTTCTTTATGTCCAGTCCTCCTCGATACCCAGTTAAATTGCCTTTAGAACCTACAACCCTATGGCAAGGGATAAAAATAGGTATGGTATTTTTATTGTTTGCAAGACCAACAGCTCTAGCTGCTTTTGGATTTCCTATACGCTTAGCTATCTCTCCATAGCTTGATGTTTGTCCATATGGAATATTTAATAGTTCATTCCAAACAGACATCATAAATTCTGTTCCCTGAGGCTTTAGAGGCAAGTCAAAATCAAATCTTTCTCCTAAAAAATAGCTGTTAAGTTGTTCAATAGCAGTCTTTATAGTCTTTGTCTCTTCAATAACCACTTCTTCTTTAATATTATCTCTGCCAAAAAATAGATTAGTTATTGAACCCTCGTTTTCAGCTATTCCTATTTCACCTATAAGCGTATCGTAAAAAAATATTTTTTTCAAAGTATCACCACCTATTTTTTATTTTAATATATCAAAACCCTTATCCTTAAGTATGCTTTTAAACTTTTTCTCATTTAAAATCTCATGCGTTATAAATTCCCCATTATAAAATAAGCTATATGTGCTAAATGGAGTTAATGAATTCTGTGCATCTTCTTTATTTTTATACTTAAATATAGTAAGTTTTATATCGTTTTCTTTAGCATAATCGTCAATAACAGATACATATTTTGATGTAAACGGACACTGATTAGAGTAATACAATACAAATCCCGGCTCTGTTATAATATTTCGTTTGCTTATACCCTTAAACTTAGGTACTTTAGCGTCTTCATTAAATGGCAAATACAATAACTCATAGTATGGTTCTTTTGTATCAGCTAAAATAAACCCCTTATGTCTAAGGTATTTTGGATCTGATAAATAAGGTTTCTTTTTATTCGAACTCAGCACGACTAGTCCACTCTTTCCTTTTTGCTTACTGTCCACTATACACTCATTTAATAATTGGTTAGAAATTCCCTGACCTTTATATTTCCCGGAAACCCATAGACAATTAATAAACATATAATTTTCAGCAATAATTGGGCACCATGCATTTTCAGCTGGTATATACTCTATAAATACTTTTCCTCTTACATTCCCTTTTTTAAATACAAGCCCATCTTTGAACATTTCTCTTAGCCATGCTTTTTTAGATGAAACCTGACACTCCCCTTTTTTATCTGAAATTGCGCAGCAAATATGCTCGCTGTCCAAATTTGTATCGTCTAAAGTAATAATTTCCATGTTATCCCCCCAAAACTTATACTTTATAAATTCTTATATATTTTTATCCTTTTATTAATTGTATTACTCTTTTTATATCTAAACAATTATAAATTTAGCTTGATTATTTTTAGGATTGATTATTTTTAGAGCTATAATAACAAGGAATATGACATTAAATAAACTCTTGTATGTTTTTGTTCCACGAAAAACAGTATCACCTCTTCGTGATACTGCATATTAATAAGCAAATATAAGTTTAAAGAATTTCTTTAACTCTACCTACAATACCGCCCTCGAGTAAAACTTTAATTCCATGATGATGATTCGAGGATTTCGTAAGAATTCTTTCAACAACTCCGTCCGTTAATTTTCCCGAACGCTGATCTTGTTTTTGTACAACTTTTACCCTTGCACCTATATTTATATCTGCTCTTTTAGTTCCATCCATAATATTAACCTCTTCTCAAATTTGTATTAATTACTGTCTTTAGGCTTTAAGTCTGACTGACTCAAGTGTTTTCTTATAATATATGAAGTACCATCCTTCATATACTCAGCTTCATAAGAATAGCCATATCTATCAATCTCATAAAAATCTAATATTTTAACCTTATCTCCAGCTTTTAAAGATATAGTTTTTGTGTTAGTATCACTTCCATCAATATGAGCCTTTAGCCTTCTATTTTTTGCTATATAAGCAATATCATTTATATCAAATTCTCTTTTTATCATATATTTCTCCTTTAACCTCTGTCTTTATACAGTTTATTCTTTCCATTATACGTCTTATTAATTAATTTATCTATGATGAATTTTATTATTAGAAAAAGACTATCTCCCTTATTTGAAATATAGTCTCCTTCTCGTTAAATTAAAAATGTTTTATTGTTTTGCATATTTAATAATTATATCATGTAGTGTATTAACAGCATCACACCCTAATCTATCATTGTAGTATTTTGCAAATCTATCGTCTGAAACATACATCTTAACCAAACCTATATGCGCTTCCTTTGAATAAGATGGCCAAGAGAAACCTAGCCAATCTCTATGTTTTTCATATACAGTTTTAGCTATTTCTGAATTTAAATCTTTAGTTTCTACAACTTCCCCTAAGGCTTTAAACATCTCCTCTTCAGTTTGTTTCATCATATCAAATTCATCTTCAGTTAAATCCATGAATTTTTTGTTAGATTTTTCAATTACATCTTCACCATATTTTTCTCTTATTTCTCTTCCGTATTTAGCCTCATTCTCAGCTAACTTTTCTTTTTTTAATCCCTCAAACTTCTCTCTATTTGACATATCTATCTCTCCTTTTTTATGTGCTAATGTTTTTTCAACTGTCAGAATTATTTGATCTAACTGATTACGCCTAGATATAAGCATTTTATGATGTTGTACTAATTCTTTACAAATATCAAAGTCTGGTTCACAAACTAATTTTTGTATGTCATCTAGTTTCATATCCATTGATCTATAAAGTAAAATTTGTTGTAATAAATCAACTTCTTTTTCTCCATAAATACGGTAACCTGATGAATTAATACGGCATGGTTTTAGTAATCCAATTTCATCATAATATCTCAGAGTTCGTGCACTAACTCCTGCTAATTCGGCCAATTTTTTTGTTGTGTACTCCATTAGATTCCCTCCTCACAGTTATCCTTAGTTGATATAATAAAGGATTACGTTGCGTCAATGTCAATAGTCTATCACAAAAAAGCCAGGAATAATTCCCAGCTTTTAAGTAAATAACATTATGCTTTTTTTACAACACTAGATTTTAGTTTCATAGCTCCAAAACCATCTATTTTACATTCAATATCATGTCCATCAGAAGGATTTTGAATTAAACGTATATTTTTTACTTTTGTACCTATTTTTATAGAAGATGAACTTCCCTTTACTTTAAGGTCTTTAATTACTGTCACAGCATCTCCATCATTTAATACATTTCCGTTTGCATCTTTTATAACATCTGCACCCTCATTATCTGCTGATTCTAAAGACCACTCATGTGCACACTCTGGACAAACAAAAATACTTCCATCTTCATAAGTGTATTCTGAGTTACATTTCGGACAATTTGGTAAATTTTCCATTACTTTATTTCCTCCATTCGTTATTATTATCAATATTCTTAATTTTTCAAAGATTTTTGAATCTTGAACGTATTAAAAACACCAGATTTTATCACAGACTTTTATAATATCATAATCTATATATGTTGACAAATATTTGGGTATATACAACTATTCGAAGTACCCGGAATTGTCATACAGTACCACAATATCATCATGTACTCTACATGTACCATCATATTTATTACAATTATTCTCCTTGGTATCTACAATATAGACAAACTCAAAATAGTTTTCTTCTTTATCCTCAATCCATTGATTAGTTACCAAGTATCTATCACCTATAAAATCACAAAAATAAGTATTCATATCATTTTTAAAACTTAATTCGTAATCACAGTTGTAAATACCTTTAATATAAATAAAATTTTGTGATTCTATTTTTTCATATACAATATCACCATAAAACAACCTTCCTTCAATCTTTCTATGGTCTATCTCTTTTACTGTTTTGGTTTTAAAATCAGATTTATCTAGTGAATATATTTTTTCGATTTGATTGTCAAAATCTTTTTCCCTAAAGTAAATATTCTTTTCATCCATAAAAATATATCTTACCCATCCATTTAAATGTCTTTTCTTTACTTCTATAAAAGGAATATCATGTTCTCCATTCTTGATTGCCCCTGTAAAGTCGTTTACACTAATTAGATATAGTGCCTCTATCTCTTTGATTCTATCTTTATTTATTCCTTCAGATTTAACCCATTCATAAACGTCCAACTCATACTCATAATCATCCATATAAGTTTCATTAAATATTAAGTACTCCTCACCATCATGGATAAATGTCGGCATAATATCCAGTAACCCATGCACAACAGAAAGACCATCCTTTATTTTAGAATTCCTTATCAAGTGAATGCTATTTTCTAGTAAATCACATAGGTAAATCGAATCTTGTGTGGTATCTAAATCACCTGACTCAGTATAGAAAATAAAGTAACGACTATTTATAGTTATTGGAATAGATGTTACCTCCCCTTCTACATCAAAGTAATGCTTTGATTTAACTAGTTTAGATTTTTTGTCTATAACTTCTACCTCTAGACTGCTTTTCAAATGGGTTTTTATTATTGTGATATTTTCATCGTTAACTCTAAAGTACTGATTGTTAAACTCATATTCTTCTGTTTCATGTTCTTGATTCTTTAATTTGTACCTATAAACTTCCTCTAATTTTTTTATTTTAATTTTATAGCAATATATACAAATATAGTATATTCCATCCACTTTAACTTCCTTACTATACAGTATTTCCTCATTATCAACACTTATTATATTTGACTTTGATCCAGTATAATTTCTTATATCCACTATTTTTATATTATTCAAATTCATATCCTCCAAAATATTTTATCAATATGTTTTTATTGAAATTCATCATTTTTAGTTAAAATTCATCATTTTTAGTTAAAATCCCCTACCTATACGAACAAATATTATAGATTTCTCATATTATAATATGTACCAACTCAAATTAATTTAAGAGGTGTTTTTATGTGTTACAAAAATATACTTTATAATGTAAATAGAAATATTACTAAGCCAGGCTTAGAATGTTCATATATAGATTTTGTCGAAGAGCTTGATGAGTATTTATTATCAACTTATCCAAAATATTATTTAGGTTTACAGCTTTACCAGGACGATTATATTTCTAATATATTTCATGTTGTAGCTTCTTATAATGATATTCCCGGACTATATCAAGTTGGTCCATCGATCTCTGATTATATAAGTAATTTATATGATTCTGTATGGGGTAATTCTGTTGAGCGTACCTCAGTATTTTCATATCTTACTTCTCAGAAAATAATTTCATAATAATATCTTATATTATCATAATTTAAGGAAAAATATAATTTTCCCCCAAAAAGCTGTACCATTTTTCTATGGTACAGCTTTTTTTACAGCTATAAATTCTATTTGAATAAACTTAATATTTCATCATCAGATAGACTTTTTAATACTTTGCCATCAGATAAATTTACGTTTATTATATCGTCTATCAGCTGTTTTTTACTTTCTTGTAGTTCAACTATTTTTTCTTCTATCGTCCCTCTTGATATAAGCTTTATAACCTCTACAACTTGTCTTTGTCCATACCTATGTGCCCTATCACTTGCCTGTTCTTCAACAGCCGGATTCCACCAAGGGTCAAAGTGAATTACAGTGTTTGCAGATGTCAAATTAAGTCCAGTTCCTCCAGCCTTTAGAGATATTAAAAATACCCTCTTGCACTTACTTTCATTAAATTCATCTACAAGCTTTATCCTATCAATAGCCTTTGTCTGTCCATCTAAATAACTATATTCGATATTATTCTTAGATAATTTCTTACCTATATTTTTTAGTACACTAGTAAATTGGGAAAATACCAGTATTTTATTACCTTCATCTATATAGTCCTTTATGATTTCTAGGCAGGCCTCTATTTTTGCACTTTTACCTTTATATCCCTCAATTATTACGCTCGGATCTAAGCATAGTTGTCTTAACTTTGTTAAATAGGAAAATACTGTTATCCTATCTTTTATATCACTTTTTTGCTGTAACTTATTCTTAATTTCCTCTATATATACACCATATATTTTCTTTTGCTCTTTTGTTAATTCTACTAAAAACTGTCTTTCTATTTTGTCGGGTAACTCTTTTATAACCTGCTTTTTGGTTCTTCTTAAAATAAATGGTGTTATCATCCTTTTTAGATTTTCAATTTGTGCCTCATCCTTAATAAAGATAGCATTAAATTTAGTTATATTGTATAAATATCCCGGCATAATAAAGTCAAATATAGACCATAACTCTATGAGATTATTCTCCATCGGAGTTCCTGTAAGTGCAAATTTATTCGAGGCTTTTATAGATTTTACTGCATCCGTACTTATGGCTGTAGGATTTTTAATATTTTGTGCCTCATCTATAATACAGTAATCAAAATTTATTTTTTCATACTTTTCTAAGTCATTCCTTAAAGCTCCATAAGTTGTCAAAATAACATCATAACTACCGATATTATCTATAACCTTTTCTCTTTCCTTTTTAAGTGAATGTGCTATTCCAACACTTAAACTTGGAGCGAATTTTTCAAATTCATTTTTCCAGTTGTGTATAAGTGATGTTGGAGTTATTATTATACTTTTTTTACCTCTTTTAGATAGTAAGAATGTTATGGTTTGTATTGTTTTTCCTAGCCCCATTTCATCGGCTAGTATTCCACCAAAACCACAGTAATCTAAAATTTCAAACCAATTAAATCCCTCTACTTGATAATCTCTAAGGGTTGCATTTAGCTCATCAGGTATATCACTTTTAACCTTATCTATATTTTTAAAACGATCAACTATTTCCTTAGTTTTCTCTACCCCCTCTATATAAGGTAATTTCTTATCCATAATTAAATCATTAATATATAAGGCCTTACTTGCATGTACTTTCATATCGTTTAAACTATTAGAAAAACCTAAACTCTCCATTAATTTAAACATTTCTTTTGTTTCTTCATCCTCTAAATCAACAAAATTACCATCACCTAATTTATAAAATCTCTTTTTTGATTTAAAAGCATCTATTATTTTTTTATATTCTTTTTTATCTACACCTTCAATTTCAAAATTAAAATCTAAGTAATGATTTACCTCTTCACCTAAGCCTACCTTTATTGAAGTTGAATTATATATTTTTTTCTCTTTTAATTTATCTGAGTAATAAACTTCTCCTATATTTTTGAGTCTATTTATTTCTTTACTTAAAAAATCATACAGTTCATAATCATTTCCTCTAAACACATACTTGTCTTTGTCTCTTTCAAAACAATATGTATAAAGCCTATACCTTGCTTGTTCTTCTTTCTCTATATCTTTAATTATAAACTTTCCTTCATCTTCACCCTTATAATAGAACTTTAAATCACAAACAACCTTCCCATCTTCTAGATCAAAATAATATTTAACTGTAAGTTCCTTACAAGTATTCTCCTCTATTTTTTTATCTATATTTACTCTATTTGATATGTTATTAAGCTTTGGAACTAAGTCTGTAAGCACCTTACTTACTGCGTCCTTTGCAAATCTAATTTCCTTATATTCATCTAAAATTTCATATAATTTTTTGTAGTAAATCCCACTTTCAGAACTAAGTAAATATATATCACCCCTGTAAAACACCACATCACCTTTTTGGGATATTGGCATAGGAAGTACATTTTCACTTTTTAATAGAATCTCATCCTCTATAAGTTCCATACTTATATCTATAGGCAGATCTCCCTTTATTACCTTTGGATTGTAGTATGTATTTCTATATTTAAGTTCAAAATCCCTATATTTAAGTGCTTCTACCAACCTTCTTACCGATGGTCCTGTAACTCTCATATACCTATATTCTCTTTGTGTTGATTCATATGAAAGTCCCATCCCATACTCTTCTATCATATCAACTACCTTCTCATCATCTGAATCAAAATAATTGTTTATTGGGTTGTAAACAAAATCCACACCATATATTACATCTTTTGAATTTACTCTGGCGTATGCAAAGTCTCTTATATTTTTTAATATATACATCTTATCTATGCCTATCTTAAAATCAGCTATAACAATTCCTCCAGGAACTAGTTCTAAACTTATTTCTAAATTCACCTTTTCTCTAGGTTTTGTTTCGAAATATGTTAAGAAATCATTATTTATAAAGTCAACACTCCTTGATAACCTAGTTTTATTTTTTACTGTTATAGTTTTCTGTTTTAGGTTGCTCACTACATCTGATTTAAGTAAATTTATCACGTATAATGTCATTGCTACTATATGCTTACATATAGCTAATTCCTTTGGTGTACTTCTAGACATACAATCTTTGCAATCACATTTTCCCGATATAATCCTTTTCTCATCCAAGTTTACACTTATTGAACTATTGTATACTCTTCTTTGATTTTCAGATTCTACCCTTCCACTTATACTTAAATTTCTATCTTCACTTGTATATTGTACTTCTTCTACATAACCATCTTTGTAGTAAGACTTACCCCTATCTAATCTTGTTTTTTCTGTATTATTTATTATTATTGCATTTAATGTCTTAAAGTCCATGTTATCACCCATTTTCTTGTTATCATAAATTTATTGTAATGACCTAAATATGTAATATCTAAATTTAAAAAAGCACCCTTCTTAGTGTAAAGAATTGTGCTTATTTTCTAATATTAAACCCAAGTTTCTAATTTTTAACTAGGGCTCTTTTAGTGTCAAATATAAATCTAGCTATTTCACTTTTGTTTCTACTGCTTAAGTCATCGAACTTTATATTGTATAAATATGTACCGTTACTAAAATTATTTCTTTTTCTCAATACAGTACCCTTTATAGTATATTTTTTCCCGTCTATATCAATATTTATCTTTAATTTTTTGGTTTGATAAATATTTTCATACGTTTCCATAAGCATGCCATTAGAACTTATATCTAAAGTGCTCCCGCTGTATTGGGAATATTCCCTTGGCAATAAAGTATAGCTTAAATCTAAAGTTATTGGCAGCCTATAATCTTTTCTTCTCTGCCTTTTTTCTATTGGAGAATTAATTTCTCCTCTATAATATAATACATCATCCTTCATTATTTTTTCAGTTATTAAAAGTTCAGTTATGTATAATCCACTATAACTTACAAAGTCTACTTTTACAATGCTTTTATTATTAAATCTAATAATATCATGTCTATCTATAGGACATCTAAATACAACTTCCCTATTATCAAAAAACTCTACATCAGTTGTATATATCTTATTTCTACATCTAATACGCATTTTCAAATTTATATCGTCTACTAAAACTTCATTATACTTATCTATTGACCTCTCTATACTCTTAATAGATTTTCTGTTAAGTAAATTAAACATTATTTCCCCCCTATTTAACTTATGCTCCCCACTCCAATACTAGAAAGATTTATAAAAATCTAATATTTACCTAGCTATATAATATTCACCATATTAATACATTTTTCCTTCCAAAAAAGGATAGTAAATAAATTTATATTAATAAAAATTTATCCTCTATCCTTTTAATGTCTGTTTTAACTATATTTATTTTAAGTAAATTCTTTTTTTATTACTTTAACCATACCATCTAAAGCTTCTTTTGCTATTAAATCACCTTTTTCTTTTGAACTAGTTCTACCTATCGATAAAAGTCCTGATTTAGGCACTAAGTCTTTTGGTATTGGATAAACTTGATATGTTGGAACTTCTTCTATTTTCTCATCTATTAACCTATCCATATGAACTGTATCTGGAGCAAATTTTAATACTAAAGAAGTTTCTGTTATAGCGGCATGTTCAAGTGCCCACCCTGGAAACTCTACTTCATCAAACACCTTATCAATAGTTTCTTGGGTTATTAAATCCCACCAACTCATCATTAAAATCTTTGTTCCTTCCGGCATAGTTCTGCTTACTAAATCTATCGCCTCTAGTAAAAATGCTTGATTTTCAAAGTGAGAGTTTATTAAAACTATTTTTTTTACTCCATCTCTTATCAATTCTTCTAATATATCTTTTACTATCGCAATTAGTGTTGAACCATTTAAATCTATCGTACCAGGGAATAATGGTCCTCCTCCTGATGCTGGTTGAGATTTATATCCATAATTTATGGATGGCATTACTATCCCATTTACTCTATTGGCTAAAAGACTAGAAAATCCCTCTGATATAATTGTATCAGTGTAAAGCGGTAAGTGAGGCCCGTGCTGTTCTACTGAACCTACAGGTAGTATTACTATATCCTTGTCTTTTCTTTCATTAAATTCATACCAAGTCATGTTTTTCATTAAAGTCATTTTTCTTCCTCCCTGATAAACTATTTTTTATTGTTAATAATTACATATTTCGTAATTATTATATATCATTATAGTGTTCAATGAAATAATTTTATACTTTTATTTGCACCACACTTTGATAAGTATTTAATATTTAACAATCTCCCTACTTACTTAAATTTAACTCTAAAGAATATTCTCTCAACTCTTTATTATATTTGCTGTTTTCATCATATACAGAGTTAAGTAAAATTATAGGGGTAACTTTTATGGTTTTCGATTCTCTATTTATACTTTTAAATCTATATATATATGTTCCCCTTTCCAAATCTGAATAATCGTATCTCTTCTGTTCGGATATTTTTTCTAAAATATTACCATCAGAGTCTTCTAAAATACACCCTACACTTACATTTTCATTTTCCACTAATAAGTTTTCTGATGAAAGCTCAACTATAGTAGACATCGGTGTTTTAATAACACGCTTCATGCATATGCTACCATATTTATTTAAGTTAATATTCTTATTTAAATCAAACTTTTCAATAAATTCATTTATTGCTAAATTATTAGCCCTAAAATTGAACTCCCATTTACCTTCTTCGATGATTCTATCTTGTGAAAAATCATCCTTACCTCCAATTAATATTTTGACATCAAACTCCCCTGATTTAGTTATAGGATCTCTAGGTTCTAAGATAAATTGTCTCAAATTTTTATTTTCACCGCTATATGTTGCAGACACTCCTCTTCTTTTTACTTCTTTACCGTCAATCAATATCTTAGGTAAGATATTAATATCTTGAGTATCTATTTTTTCACCCTCTAATGTGTATGTTACTATTATGTTATCATAATCAAATATAAACTCATTTATAGTAATAGTTACTCCATTATTAGTTACGGATTTATCAATTATATTTTTATATTCATCTAACTTTGTTTTATTATAATTTTGAAAACTCTCCGTAGGATTTCTACTAATTAACTTTTCTAATGTATCTGCTATAACTTTAATATTTGTTGATATTATTATTGATAATATAACTGCTGAAGCTATAATAGGTTTTTTGTATTTATTAGTTTTATTTTTCCTTATACTTTTTTTCAAATTATTTTTTAGTGTCTTCTTTTCTATATCATTAAGAGTTTCCTCTTTATACTCATCTAAATCAATATTTGTCTCGTTTAGTAGTTCTAACCAATCTTTCATAGTCTCACCTCTTTATTTATCTTTATTAAATAAAATTCTTATCTTCTTCTTTCCTCTAGACATCCTATTGTATATGTTCTCATCCTTGATATTCATATCTTTAGATATTTCTTTTATTGTCTTGCCCTCAATATAATATTTCTTAAATATATTTCTATCCTCTTCTTTTAAGCCTCTAAGTAAACTGTCCACCTCTTCTTTTAGTTCTTTTTTCTTGATTTCTATCTCAATATCGTCAACTGCAACCAAAGTATCTTCTATATCCTGGTTTAAATTCGTTGGCAAGTGTTTTCTTTTATACATTATGCACTTATACTTAGTAATTGCAGCTATCCAATTTTTGAAATCTCCCTTTTTATCATCGTACTTGTCTATTCCATACCAAACATCTAGGAATACATCTTGTATACACTCTTCTTGGTAATTAAAAATATTGTACATATGCCTTTTTACAACAGCTTTTACAATTCCGCCATATATATCTATGATATATTCTAGAGCTTTTTCATCTTTCTTCTTTAACTGTTTAATAAAGTTTTTTTCATCTATTATCATTTCCCTTTCCTCCTGTAAGATATCTTACACTTATTAATTAGATTTTAAATCCAAATTTCTATCAAATAATAAAAAAATATTTTTTTAATTGTAGAAATCAAAAAACCGTATCATTTTCATGATACGGTCTAGGATAACTTTATTATTCAATTATTTAGTATTGTTTCTTATATGTGCAGCTACTTTAACGTCTTCTCTTTTTATATGATTAATTATCCAGTTTCCAACCTTTTGATTAACCTCTCCAACTATAACTATACTTGGACCATTAGCTAAAATCTTTTTACGTATGCTTTCAACAGCATCTATAAAAGTTTGATGATACTTCTTGTGGTTAATATAATCAGGATAATTGTATTTTTTTTGTAAAACTTCTTCACGTCCAAAGTGTATTTTTGTATAAGAAGATAAAAAATTAACTGTCTTTTCTATTTCTGCTCTACCTTTTCCCTCACTACAAGCCTCTAGTAAATCATTTATTGCTTTTATAAGTTCCTTATGTTCTGTGTCTATTTGATTGTTTCCTGTTAATAATTCATCTGACCAGTTATATGCCATATCTCTTACCCCCAAAGTATATATTGTAATATTTTATATATTTTAATAAGATAATATCATTATATCTTATTAAAGTAAATTTTTACCATAAATTTGTCTATTACTTATATACCACAATTTAATAATTTAAACCTTAAATTTAACATTTTTGATAAAATTATTTTTGGTGGTAACTATTTCTCTATCACAGGGATATAAATATCCATAACTGTATCCTTTCTCCAATGACATCTCTCATCATAAAACTCAAAATCCATTTTGCTTTCATCAAATACATACTTACTATCTTTAAACCACTCTTCAAATATATATTTCCAAGTTTCCTTTATGACATTTGCAAATATTATTTGTTCGTCGTCTTCTGATGTGTCAACTGGCGGAGTTGTAAATACTGCATATGTCGCCTCAGGTATATCTACTGTCATCATATCTTCTGTAACACGATCAAAATCATCAACTATAACTCCCATAAGATAGATAGCATCACCATTTTGATTGTTAGATGGTATGCATAATCCAACCTCTCCATGTTTTTTAGGATTCAAAATGTCATACATTTTACTTTCAAGATTTTCACCGTTATAGTTAACCCAAAACGAAGCTACATCTTTAGTATAATTTCCACTAGAAATATTTGTTTCTATACCATACCCTGCAATCTTGAATGCAGGCTTTTTTACAATAATAGGATCCATAATATAACCTCCAATTTTATATAGTGACTGTTTTTGAAAATATCCATCCATACGCTTTATATACTGGGTAGGACTAAATCCATACTCCTTTTTAAAAGCCTTGCAAAATCCATTCTGCGTATCAAATCCATACTCTAAGGCTATATCTATTACTTTTCTTCCATCAAACAGTTCTGATGATGCTAACGATAACCTTCTTTTTCTTATATAATCCATTAATGTTATTCCTTTATGAATATTGAATATTCTACAGAAATGAAATGTTGAGTACCCGCATTTGCTAGCTATTAAATCTGGTGTTAAATCATCTTTTATGTTTTCCTCGATAAAATCAATACATTGTGATATCACTTTACTGTAATTCAACTTATATCCTCACTTTCTATCACGTGATAATTAAAGTATATCAATTAACAAATAATTAATCTGTTCCCAAATTGCTATTTTATTTCTAATATAAAAAACCACACTAAAATTAGTGTGGAAAATTTTTGGATTACCAGTTATTTCTATATTATTTAAATATTTTTTCTCCGTTTATATAATTCCATTTGCCATTATAGTTTTCTTTTCTAGCCCCTAATTCAAAGTGTAACATAGATATTCCTAAATCTATTTCCTCATATCCATGCTTTTTAGAAATGTTGAAAGCTCTTATCTCATTATTCTTAAATGAATATGCAAATGGTTGCTTATTTAGTGCGGATGGAGATTTCAATACAAAATTAATCCCCTCTTTAACCCAACTTGGCACTGAATCACAATCTTTGTCTAATAAAACCTGACTAAATGATTTTTTTCCCTTATTCATCTTAGATATTAATTTTTCTCTCATGCTTTTATCCTCTAAAACATTCCCTATAGCTATTACACAAATTAATTCCTCGTTTTGATTTATATCTATATACCTTTCACATTCTTTTCTATCATAGGTACCACCAATCCAACAGGTTCCCAACTCCATATTGGTAGCCTCTAATACTAATATTTCACCATAATACCCAGCTTTTATCTTAAAGTTCTCTATATTTTTATCTCCTACTATAGCTATACATGAATTTAGCCCTTTTATCATGCCATAAGATGCAGAAAAACCCTTAAAAAGCTTAGAACAATCATCTAAAAATTGAAAATTCAAACTACTTTCTTCATTTATTTTATCTATTAATTTGTTAAGTTCATTGATATGACTTTGTCCTAATGATTTTTCTATATATGTCCTTCTTGATGTTCGATTATTTACAGCTTCAATCCATTGATCTTTTATATCCATATTGAGTACCTCCTAATAATCTACAATCTTTATTCTTGAAATATTTAATATAACAAAATAAAAATTTACATTCTAACTATTTTTTGTTTATATATCTTATTTAATATAATTTTCTATAAGGTCTAATTTATTCACTAAATAATCAAACTCCTTTATATATTTTTGACAATCTTCCTCTGAAAAATTGAGATCATTTGCTATTTTTTTTGGAATATCTTTAGCTTTTTTCTCTATATCTAAACCCTTTTGAGTTATAGATATATATATTTTCCTATCGTCGCTTTCATCCTTAATTCTTTCTAAATACCCATTTCCTTCTAGTTTGCTTAAAATAGGAGTCAATGTGCCTGTTTTCATCTTTAACTTAAAACACATATCCTTAAATGGTAGTTTCTTGTGTTCCCATAAAACCAACATCGCTAGGTACTGTGGATAGGTTAAATCTATCTCCTTTAGTAATGGACCATATATCCTAATCATGCTCTTTGATACAGAATAAATTTTAAAACAAAGTTGATTTTCTAATTTTAGATTCTCGTTCATCCTATACACTCCTGTCATCCACAATAAAAAAATATATTATCGTATACGATTAATCTTGTACGATAATTATATTTTAATATAATTATTATGTCAACTTCAAAACAAATCAAATAAAAAGCCAAATAGAGTACTTTTTTCACTCCATTTGGCTTTTATATAGTCACTAGAATTTTTGTGCTATTAAATTGGCTCTTTTTATACCGTCTTCTACTTTACTTTCAACATCTACACCCATAACATCTACATTTTCTATTGCTATAGTCTCTATATCGCTAATTCCAAAGAATCCCAATATAGTTCTCAGATATTTATCTCCCATTTCATAAGGTGAATTGTCATATCCTCCACCTCTAGATACTATATGAACAGCCTTTCTATCATTTAAAAGGCCTACAGGTCCTTCTGCTGTATACTTAAATGTTATCCCTGTAACACTTACATAATCAATATAAGCCTTTAGTATTGCTGGTATGCTTAAATTCCACATAGGTGCTGCGATTATATATTTGTCAGCCTCTGCAAATTGGTATGCATACTTTAGCTTTTGATGGTTTTTACTTTCTTCATCTTTAGGTCCAAATATTTTTCCTAAATCTTCTGGTCTTAAAAAATCTATCTTCTCTTTATATAAATCCAATACTACTACTTCATCTTCAGGATTATTTTTCTTATATTCCTCAACAAAACTATCTGATACTCTAAAAGTTCTTGATTGTCCGTCCTCTTTAATATTTGCTTTTATATATAATACTTTACTCATATATATATTCTCCTTTTATTTTATTTAACATATTTATATACTCTAATTTTTACTTTATTTCTAGAATCTATACTATATATCTGTTATATTACCACAAAGGATATGAGTTCAATCTTATTTATCAAATTAATCTATAATAATTTATATATTAATCACATCAGTAGTTTATATACCAGTCATATTTAATAATTTATAATCTAAGCATGTTTAATTTTTTCCAGACTTTCTAAAAGATTTTTTTCATTATCCTCATCTAAATATCTCCTTGGTATTATATGGGCTACAAATCCACCTACATATACAAGGATCATATCATCATAAATTCTTATATCTTGAATATTCTCTGATGATATTGTTTCTAAACTAAATTCTCCCTTTACAGTAATAATGCCATCTTCAATATTCAGGCTTTTCTTGCCTAGTATAGAAGAATTGTCTCCTTCTCTTAAAATTTTCTTAATCTCCTTAGATACCAACTTCTTATACTGTTTTGGGTAAGTTAAAATCCACCCAGCTATAAATATAATAGAAATTATAAACCAATAAAGACTTGGTTGCTTGAATACCCCTGTTCCAATAAAATATATTGGTATAGAAAATATTATAGGTATAAAGAATCTAAGCAAGTTGAATGTATTTTTTCTAGATTTAGATTTCTCCAGATGATATATATTAAAATTTATATAGTCGTTTTCCATTACCTCAAATTCTATTTTCATTCGTAGTTCTCCCTTATTCTAATTTTGTTTGTTTATAGCCATAAAGCCGTATCAGTTTTGATACGGCTTGTATTTAAATTCTAAAATTATTTTGAATTCTCTCTTATATGTTTTGCTACTTTAACATCCTCTTTTTTTATATGTCTAATTACCCAACTAGCAACCTTACTATTTACTTCACCAACTAAAATAACACTCGGACCATTTGATAGCAGCTTTCTTTGTATATCTTCAATAGTCTCTATAAACTGAGTATGTTCCTTTTTATGATTATTGTAATCAGGATAATTGTACTTTCTTTGTAAAGCTTCTTCATGTGAGAAATGTGTTTTTGTATAAGACGTTAAAAACTTTACCGTACTTTCTACTTCAGTTCTACCTTTGCCTACACTGCAAGCATCTAATAAATTATTTATTGCATTTAGTAGTTCCTTGTGTTCTGTATCAATCTGCTTATTTCCTGTCAATAAATCATCTGACCATTTATATGCCATTTCTATCCTCCATAACCCATATATTTTTATCCAAATTTTAACAAAATTATACTATATATATCCCTTTAAAGTCAATTTCATGATTATAGTAATCCCAAATTAAGATAGTTTAGACTTAATATTCTCTATTTCCTCAGAGCTTAAATTTCTCCATTCGCCTATCTTTAAATTTCCCAATGTTAGGTCCATAATTTTAACCCTCTTTAACTTTATTACATTATATCCGAAATGTGAGCACATCCTCCTGATTTGCCTATTTAGCCCTTGGGACAATGTGATTTTGAATGTATTATCCTTTATTTTAACTAACTCACATTTTTTTGTAATAGTATATTCATTTCTTACAGGATTATATATCTTCACTCCATTAGCCATTCCCTTTATAAAAGATTGTGTTATAGGTTTGTTTACAGTTACAATATACTCCTTTTTCTTGTTATTTTCTTCTCTTAGAATTTTATTTACAATATCACCATCATTTGTAAGCAAAATTAATCCTTCGGAGTCCTTGTCCAATCTGCCTACTGGAAATATCCTCTCAGAGTGATTTACAAAATCTATTATGTTTCCCTCTATATGTCGCTCTGTTGTGCAAGTTATACCCCTTGGTTTATTTAAGATAATATATACATCATTTTTTTTCTGTTTTAAAAGCTTTCTATCTACACATACCTTATCATCTATATTTACAGATTGTCCAACTGTTGCAATTTGTCCATTAATTGTTACTCTTTTTTCTCTAATTAATTCATCAGCCTGTCTCCTAGAGCACATTCCTGTTGAGCTAATAAACTTATTTAATCTCATAGTTTTCTCCCTTAAAATTTTAATTAATATAAATTACATTATATCATAGGTGAATAATCAACCATTCAAAATAATGTATAATAAAAATAATATATAAATATAAAGGATTATATATGTTATAGGGAGGATTATATGGAAATAATAAAAATTATAAAAGAAAATAAAAAAGACTTCTTAGACCTATTACTTTTGGGTGATGAACAAGAAAGCATGATTGATAAATACTTAGATAGAGGAAAATTGTTTGCATTGTATGACGGAGATCTTAAAACAGTCTGTGTTGTAACAAAAGAAAACAATGATGAATGCGAGATAAAAAACTTGGCTACATATAAAAAATATCAAGGACAAGGCTATGGAAGTAGATTATTAGAGTATTTATCTGAGTATTATAAGGATGAGTTCAAAACGATGATTGTGGGCACTGGAGATAGCCCTTTGACAATCCCTTTTTATGAACGCTGCGGTTTTAAAATTTATACTCGCATTAAAAACTTTTTCATTGATAATTATGATAATCCAATTTTTGAAGGTGAAGTACAACTTGTAGACATGGTTTATTTGAAAAAGGATTTATAAAAACCCTATTTATTATATTACATATATATACATTATTTATTTTATAAATAAACCTCTACAAGTACTTTGTATTCACAATACTCGTAGAGGTTATTTAAACTGTCCAAATTAACTCGCTCTCTTACCTTTCTTTAGAAATGAAAAATCTATAGTTATAGATATGATCGCGAATATAAGCAATAACATAGGATAATGTAAATATTTTATTATTCCTACAGAAGAAACCCCGGCTATTCCAACAGCTGTTAGTACCTGGGCTCCATAAGGTATCATTCCCTGCCAACACGATGCGAACATATCTAACATACTAGCTATTTTTCTTGGGTCAAGATTATACTTTTCTCCAATATCCTTAGCCAAAGGTCCAGCTGTTATTATAGTTATTGTATTGTTTGCAGTACATAAATCTATTACACTTGCAAGTAACGCTATACCAAATTTAGCACCTGTTGCTGTCTTTATCCTACTTGTTATAAAGTTTAGTATAAAATCTATACCGCCATTATATTTTATTAATCCTATTACTCCTCCTACTATCAATACCAATATACATAACTCTTGCATTCCAGCCATACCTTCGGATACAGCCCCAATAAATCCCCATATATCTATAGCATTTGTTAGTATACCTATTGCACCAGCAAATAAAATCCCACCGGCAAGAAGTACAAAAACATTGGCACCCAATAAAGCGCCTACTAAAACAGTTACATATGGTACAACCTTTATTATCTCATAAGATCCAGCCTCAGCTGAAGTAACCCCGTAGCCTGATGACATTATAGATATTATTATGAGACTTACTAATGCCGCTGGTAGTACTACAAGAAAGTTCATCTTTACTTTATCCTTTAATTCACAACCTTGTGTACTTGCTGCAGCTATGGTTGTATCAGATATCATAGACAAATTGTCTCCAACCATGGCTCCCCCTACTATTATTGCTACTAGTAATTCTAGTTGCATTCCAGTCTTTTGAGAAATACCTAATGCTATAGGCGTTAATGCAGAGATTGTTCCAACTGATGTTCCCATAGATGTAGATATAAAGCAAACTACTAAAAATAGGCCCGGAACTAGTAGATTGGGAGGCAGAACTGATAAACTCAGATTAACCGTTGAATCTACCCCACCCATTGCCTTGGCTACACTCCCAAATGCTCCTGCTAGTAGGAAAATTACAAGCATTATAAGTATATTACTATCTCCCGCGCTTTTACAGAATATTTCCATTTTAGTATCTAGAGATTCTTTAGGATTAGTCATAAAGGCTACACCAGCTGCAATTACAAATGCCGTTAATGCAGGCATTTTATAAAAATCTCCTATTACAATACCACTTCCTAAAAATAGAACTAAAAATACTCCTATTGGAAGTAATGCAAATGCATTACCTTTATTTTCAACTTGATTGCTTACGTTTTGCATATTTTCTATCCCTTCTAAATTAATTTAAGGTAAAACTACCAGAGAAGGTATTATATATCTTCCCTGGTAGTTTTAAATATACTATTTATTATGCTACAAATTTTTTAGCAACCTTTTACTTTTTTATAATCTATCAAGTCCTTGTTTTAAGTCCGCTATTATATCCTCTACATCTTCTAATCCAACTGATATTCTTATTAAACCTTCAGATATGCCAGCTTCAGCTCTTTCCTCTGGTGTATATGGAGAATGAGTCATTGAGGCAGGATGTTGTATTAGTGTTTCACAATCACCTAAACTAACTGCTAAAACACATAACTCTAAAGAATTAAGTAATTTTTTACCAGATTCTAGTCCCCCCTTAACTTCAAAAGCAATCATTCCTCCTGGAAGATCCATTTGTTTTTTTGCTAATTCATATTGTGGGAAACTTTCAAGCCCCGGATAATTAATTTTTGTCACATTTTCATGTGATTCTAAGAATTTAGCTACTTCCATAGCATTCTTACAGTGTCTATCCATTCTTATTTGTAAAGTTTTCATTCCTCTTATTATTAAATATGC
Source organism: Asaccharospora irregularis DSM 2635 (assembly GCF_900129815.1). Lineage (GTDB taxonomy): Bacteria > Bacillota > Clostridia > Peptostreptococcales > Peptostreptococcaceae > Asaccharospora > Asaccharospora irregularis. Next base: position 56,340 of record NZ_FQWX01000004.1, on the reverse strand, counting down.
ATCAAACGGGCTTAACACAGAACCCGTCATATCTTTGATTCCAAATAGTCTTACTTGATTTATAAAGTCTAACTTACCAACAACAAATCCTGCTATAACATCTCCATGCCCATTTAAATATTTAGTAGCTGAGTGAACTACTACATCTGCTCCTAATTCTAACGGTCTTTGTATGTATGGAGTACAGAAAGTATTATCAACCATTACTATACATCCCTCTGTTTCGTGAGCTACTTTAGATACAGCCTCTATATCTACTAACTTTAAATCTGGATTTGCTGGAGTCTCTAAGTAAACAACTTTAGTATTTTCTCTCATAGCAGCCTTTACTTCATCTAGATTTGCGGCATCAACAAAAGTAATCTCTACTCCGTATCTACTAATACCATGGTTAAACATTGCATATGTGCATCCATATAAGGTTTTACTTGCAACTACATGATCTCCTGCTTTTAAAGCTGTCCATAAAGCTGAAGTTATTGCACCTATTCCTGAAGCTGTTGATACACAAGCTTCTGCACCTTCAAGTAAAGCAACTTTTTCCTCTAATTGAGTATTAGTAGGATTTCCAAGTCTAGTATATATATATCCTCCCTCTTCTAATGCGAATCTTCTTCCACCCTGTTCTGCATTATCAAATACAAATGTAGATGTTTGATAAATAGGTGTTGTTAGAGCACCTGAGGAATCTTTTTTGTACCCTCCGTGTATTGTCTTCGTAGCAAATTTTTGATTTTTTAAGTTCTCCATTCTTAATTTCCCCCTTAAATTTTAATAGTTTAATTTTTAACTAATGTTCTTAAAGAATACCCTTAGCTTTCTAAAGGTACTCCACCCCTTAACTACACATTTTAATATAACGTTTTCCTAAGCCCCAAGATTTTTTATGTGCATACAGTAAATGTAGCATGTTTTTATTTAGTTGTAAATAAATACTCAAATTGTCATAAAATTTTTAATATTAATTATTAAATTAATCAATATTAAAGTAAGTTTTAACTTATATTTTATCATTAAACATTTTTAATTTTGTTAAAATTAACTCATACTCCTTCTCGTACTCAGCTTTTTTATCAATATTACTCTCAATACATAGCATTGAAATTATATTGCTCATCCTATTTTCTAAAATTAACTTTTCCTCATAATTTTTTTGATTAGATTCCTTTAATTGTCTATTAATTTTATTTTCTATATACTCATTAAAATATCTAAACGCATTTTCTCCATTAGAATATCCTCTGACATTATTCATTAAGTTTTCACGTACAAACTTAGATTGAGTCTTACTTTTAACATTATTAACTCTTTTTAATTCATCGTAATCCTCTAGAGAACTCATTTGAAAACTAGATCCTTTAATTTCTAAATATTCTTTGAAAAGTTCTTCTCTTTTTTGATCAACCCCTTGGTTAATATTTCTAATATTTAACATATAGTCAAATACATCATCGCTTGTTATAATTCTACTATTTTCAGGGATTTTATCTTCAATATACATTTCACATATATTAACATAATCTAAGTAAAAATCGGACTTATTATAAATAGAGTCTCTGTCTACCTGTGTTTTTTCTGCTATAACATTTAATGCTGTTGATTTGCCCGATCCATTTCCTCCGTACAATATAGTAATTGGTTCAAAATCAATTCTTTCAAATCTATTTTTTGATAATATTTTAAATGGATAGAACGAATCATAGCAAGTTCTTTTTTGTTTTATTATAAAAACATCTAAAGCTTCTTTTCTCAACAGAAGAGATGGTTGTTTATTGTTTGAGCAAATCCTATTTTTTATTTTAATCATAAGTATAGCCCTTTCCGGTTTTTATATATATTATATATTGTAACCATCTATTACTCAATAAATAGAAAAAGCACTATCTCATGGAAAGATTAGTGCTAATTTCTTAATATAATTTTAAAATTTTTATTTCTCTAACCCTCGCATTTAACAAACTCTATAACTACCTTATTTCTATATTAAATTTAAATATATTATCTCTTAGCATGTTTTTTAAAAATACTTTTAATCCTCGATGTATCTATTGAGTAAGCCATAAATGTTAACAATGAAAATACTGTTACACCTAAGCTTCTATAAGTAAACCAAAAATGCATATATGAATGGTTCTTCAATACTGAATACCATATAAATGGATATACACTTATTATAAGCACAGGAATCATATTAATTATTTTATTTTTTTTATAAATAACTAATAGTACTAGCCATAAAACAAGTGCCGCTAAAAATATCTTTATTGTAAAATCATCAAATATTAACTCTGTATTTTTTTGTATTACTTCATGTCTATTTAGTACTGTATTTGCTGCTACTGAAGATGTCCTAACCAATATTTGTGATAACGACTCTTTTATTATGTTTCTTCTAAGCACAATACTTGCTAATACCCATTTTGATGCCCAAGTTACTGCGTATCCTAATGTCCATATAGTAGACAATTTTATTATATTTATAAAGTTTTCTATAAATTTACTTTCACTTTCTTCCAACAAAATATATGTTATTAATGGTATCCCTAATGATAAAATAGGTGTTGTCAATAAATCCATAAAACTAGTTACAGAACCTATTGCAAAAAAAGTATATATACTTAAATCATCCTGCTTTATTTTTTTATGATAAATAAGTACTGCTATCATACTAAAAAACGTTACATAAAACATATTTGAAAATTGAAGTGACATAGGAGCTATAAGTATCTTTATTGCAATCATAGTTATTAGGAAGGTAAATGAATATTTAGCCCCAAGTTCTCTTTTTATCAAATAGCAAACCAACATAAAAACAGCCATTATCATAAATGAGTTTAGGTATCTTATCTCCTCGTAATTAAACTTTGTTAGTAATGGTCTAAGAACTATCAAATATCCATGCCAATATCTACTGTATGAACCCCGCTTCGCACTATCACTATCTATTGTTTTAGCTAGGTTGTCTATTTTACTCTCAATCTCCTTATCATTTTTAAATGAATTCTCAAGTGCAGACTTTATTGGATGACTATTGTCACCACCTATGGCTATACTCAACATCCATGAATCAGTAAAATTATCTAGTTGGTTAGAATAAGAATCCGACATTACCTTTGGATACAATCCCTCATACTTAAGTAGTGGTATCGATTCTCTAGTATGGTTGATTATGCTTTTATTAGGTATAGCATATGATAAAGACATAGTTAATAAAAATATAACCATCAGGCTAATATATAAAAATGATAATTTTTTAGTTTTTCCTAAGATATTTTTTGATTTATCTAAGTCCATATATTATTTATCACCTTTCTCTAATAAATTCATTGCTATTTCATAAAATTGATCTGAGTGCTTCTTAACTGTATCTAGTATAAACCCACACGCTAACGATACCAATGCAGATGTCATAAGTCCAATTGATACTATTAAAGTTGGGAATTTGGCTACTAATCCAGTTTTTATAAATCCTAAAAATACAGGTACAAATGCTAATACACCTATTATAAATAATACAGCTGAGATACTTCCAAAAAATGATAGTGGTTTGTAATCTTTGTATAAATTTAATATAGTTTTTAGTACTTTAAATCCATCTCTAAACGTGTTTAGTTTTGACTGACTTCCATCCGGTCTATCTCTATAATCTATCTCTACTTCTCCGATTAAAAATCTTTTATCTAATGCATGTATACTCATTTCCGTCTCTATTTCAAAACCTTTAGATAAAACTGGGAAAGATTTTACAAATTTTCTATTAAACGCTCTACATCCTGTCATTATATCTTTTATATCACTCTTAAATATTTTATTTATCAAAGCTCTAACCAATCTGTTTCCTGTATTGTGAAACGGTCTCTTATTTTCCGTAAAATACGTACTCGATAGCCTATCCCCTATCGCCATATCCGCCTTTCCTTCCATTACAAGTTTTGCAACATTATATGCATCCTTAGCAGGATATGTATCGTCACCGTCGACCATTATATATACATCCGCCTCTATGTCTCTGAACATACTTCTTACTACATTGCCTTTGCCCTGGCGATATTCTCTAACGACTATAGCTCCCTCTTCTCTTGCTATTTGTGCAGTTTTATCTTTTGAGTTATTATCATAAACATAAATATCAGCATCTGGAATTACATTTTTAAAATCATTGATAACTGCTTTTATAGTCAATTCCTCGTTATAACATGGTACTAATACCGCTATTTTTTTCATATAATCATCTCCTCCAAATTAAATTTTTAATGTCTTTTTATTTTTAAATACAATTAATTTTCTAAATATTAAAATTAAGAATTACAACCAATGTACTGATTATTATTTATACTATTAACCATTTACTAGCAATAAGTTTGACATTGCAAGCATTAATACAAGTTAAATTACTTCTGGTTATACTCCAAAAGTCTGTTGATTAATAATAACTTGTAGTTATTTGAATATATAATTATTCCAATAATTTGTATTTTGCTTATAGAGCTACCTTGTTGGACTTTTATGCTTTTACAAGGGCTATTATATCACATATCTACTCTAATTTTGATTAAGCGAGTCTTTTAGTTATTTTTATATATAAAGATTATTGTACTATTATAACTTTAACTTAGTAAGCTTACTAAGTTATTTTTGAAAAATTAAATGTATAGGTATTTATTCCTCCAATCACACTTAAAAAAGTAGATTTTCCACAACCGCTTGGACCTATTATACTTACTATTTTACCTTTTTTAATATCTAGGTAAGTAGAGTTCAAAACTCTTTTTTTCTCTTTATTGTTTTCAAACTCAACTGTGATGTCTTTTATTTCAAGCATAGTTTCTCTTAATAATATTCATCTCTACTTAATATAAGGAGTTAAAAATTTAAATACTCCCTGTAAAATTAAATCATAAATCCTGCCCCATATTGAAATATCTATCATGCACACTATTATAATATCTACATTTCCAAGCATCCTAAAGTCCATCATTACAGCTCCAAGAACTCTAGATGCATGTATTAGAATTTCATCTACATCGCTTCACCCCTAATAGTATTTACATAAACCGGCAAAAATGCAGCTAATGCTATTGAAAAACCTATACTCACTCTGAATAGATTAGCTGTGGAGTGTTGGTGTACCTTTTCCCGGAACCCTTACCATAAGTCCAGATACCTTAGTCTTTTCTTTTACTATGTTTACAATAAAAAAATAACTAACTAAAACTAAAATAGCTCAAAAGTTGTTTAGATATAGTATAGTAATATATCTTGTTGTCGAAACTTAGATTAATTTCATCTATTATTATTTTTATATCTTCTACAATTTATGTTATAGTAATTAACGTATAAAAATGAATTTATTGGTATATATAGGAGAAATTATGATGAGTAAAAAGTTAAAGTCAATAGTAATTATAACAAGTACATTAGTATTTACTATGGTAGGTTCTTGTTTTGGGTATAATTCAAGTTTTAGCAGAACTTTTAACAATGGAAACTATATTAATGGGCGAACAATGGGAAATATTACAGCTTAGAGGCTAAAAGTACTACAATAAAAAGCATATTAACACTCTTAGTTTCTGTAATTTTATATTTTGCAATATTTGCTTTTAAGTTTAGGAATAAAACATTTATCTAGTTATTTTTATTAGTAAATGATTAAGAAAGGGTGAATTTAGTATACTATGAAAAAAAATAATAACTTTAAAATTTTGATTGTGCTATCAATATTTCTAGCTTGTTTTATATTCTATTTGTGGAGATTTTCTCCGTTTTTACCCCATATAAATAGAAATAATGATGAAAGTTTTACATATAATAATATTAACTATTCAATCTATTCTGAGCCTGATTTTATGGAAAAATTTCAGGATATTAAAAGGGGAAAAAAGATAGCAATAATTAATAAGCAGGGAGACCTTCCTAAATGTACTGTTTATGAGGCTATAGGTGAAAATGCAGACAAGGTACTTATTGTACACGAAGAAATAATTATGTCGATTGACTCCTATTATGTGGCAAAATAAGTATAAAATATATGATAGAATACAGCTTATTATTAATATGTTAAGTTTTTTGGAACTATAGATAGTGTAAAGTGAGACTGTAAAAAACTTTCCGCCAGTTTCTAAGAGATAGAGACCATTTTTCGGTTACTTTAAGCATTGTTGGGTGAGCTTGTTCTTCGTTAGAAGCATGATAAATTGATTTTATATACTAGTTTAAATCTATATAATCATCTATAAGAGCTATTTATCTTAATCAACCTAATCTAAAAAATGATTCTGAAAAAAACTTATGTAAAGATATTCTTTTAAAGCTGACAAATATTGTTCTTTTATCTGATAGTGTTCCTTTAGTAGAATATATAGAAAAACTTCTTCCTCAATTAAAAGCCGTATCTTTTATTAGTTATACCGCTTTTATGTTTTAAAACACATTCCCTTACTTATGTTTCGTTCTCCGTACTAGTTCTAAAGAAAGCTTTTTAGTAAAAAATATCTTAGAACAGATTTTTGAGTTCTAAGATATGAATTAATTAAGCATTTTATTTTTTAATTACTCTATTTTTTATATAACATAATTTGATTTGAGATATGTTTCAAAAAACTTCTATTTTCTATTAATTCATTATCTACAAGTTTAAAAGTAATATGTTCCAGCATCTTTTGTCCAATAGCTTTTACTAAAGCTTCGCCCTGAACATGACGGTGTTACAGTTAAAGTTCCTAAATCTGTCATAACACCCTTTGATACTGAATATCCAACTCCACTTTAAGAATATTTTGCATTGTTCCACTAAGAAAATCTTTTAATTCATCTTGTAATCCTCAGCACTTTGAATATCATATTCTTCAATTAATCCTCCTATTATACTTTTCTTTCCTTCACTTAGTTTCTCTTTTTTCCATAGTAAAACAGACTCGTATAATAATTTAATATTATCATAGAAATCTGTTAATTTTGTAATTTACAGACTTTTTTTCACATGCTCGCTGAAATGCAATATTAATTTTTACTTTTTAAGGTACGATTTCACATCTTATATTTGACTGATTTGTAAATATCTTTGTTATACAAAAAATATAGAGTTAGACAATATATATCGTCTAACTCTATATTTTTATAAATTTATGTACATAATATTATCTATATTTAATAACTTTAATAATAAATATTTTCAGAGTCTAAGCGTAGTTTGTAGAAGAATTGTAACCATTTAGGTTGTGTATCAACTTCTTTGGCTAATTTTTTAAGTGTTCTTTTTCCTATACGTCTATCCATTACAGCAAACATCCTAACAATTGGATTTTCCGATACAATACTTTTCACGATAGGTAATTCTTTATATTCTCTAATTGCATCTGTAATGTTATAAATATCAAAATCTCCATTATTTATTGATATATTTACAACTTCATCTTCAATCACCTTATTTTTCTCATCATATAAACAATCTTCATCTATCCATTCTCTCTCTGGAATATCAAGTTCCTGTTTAGCCAAATATTCTAAATTAGGATATCCCTTCACATAATATGCATATGGATTTGCCATAGCATACTCATTTTTATCAACCCTCACGCAAAACCTCCCATAATTATCTGGTGCTCCATGATAATGTGTTAAAAAATACTGAACACGACCTCTCAAACTTTCACATAAAAATTCTTCTTCTAATTCTTTCCTTAATCCAGTCCATGATTTACCCATATACCCCTCCTTATATTCTATATCTGATAGTTACTATTTAAATATTATATTTTTATTTGCTTTAACTTTTCTATAAATGTGCAATTATTAGAAAATACATGAATTCCCCTGTCATCATAAAGAAAAAATACATTATCTGTTTCTTTATCTATTATATAAACTGCACAATCAAGCTCAGTATTATCTCCTATATCAGAAACAATGATCCCTCTAAAAAGTTTTTCAATATTTATTCTATTTGTTTCCCAAACATACCGTGTTCCATAATATTTTTCTTCATCATCAATCCATTCAAATGGGAAAGTAGTACATTCAGTAGACCCCAAACACATTTCAACAAATTCATTTTCTCTTTTTTTAGACTCATTATATTTGTCTTCATATATAACAGCTAAATTATCTGAAAAATTACAATTGCTCCATACTTTACAAGCACAATCTATACATGAATCAACATATTTATCTCTATAAATTAACTCTTCATTTTCTATATCTCTAACATCATAGTATGGGTTTTCATATGGTAATATTTCAAATGATATGTAGTCTTTTGATTGAAAACAATACGCAACTGTCAATTTATCCAAATAAAATTTCATTACTCAACCTCCTCCATTTATATAAACTTACTTTATTAATTTTTATTATAGTAACTTAAAATATTACTTAATATCAACCTTTATATACTATATATAAAGATTTTTTTAATAATTTTAAACTTCATAATTATTGTTACAATGAAAAAGCAAGTAGTTTTAGCCTCTACTTGCCTTTTATATTTATATATCAAGGTCATATGATAAAATTTTCATATTCATTTTTTGAAAATCTACTTCTGACAAGTTATTATTTCTTAACATCTCTACAAGATATGTATCTCTTCTTTTTTCTTTAGTTCTTGGATTTATTCCTTTTTTAACATTTGAAAATCTAATCCCATTTCTTCTTTATCAAAAATAAACAAAAATTTTGCAGCTACTTGTGATACGGTTCTCCCTTATTAATCCTAAAAGCCCTATAAACCTGTTCCAAAAGAATCAGCCTCATCAACTGATGAGGAAAAGTCATCTTAGAAAAAGATAACTTATAGTCAGCTCTCTCTAGAACCTCATCAGATAGCCCCAAGGATCCTCCTATAACAAAAGTAATATGACTATTGCCCCTAACGCCCAAACTCTCAATAGTGCTAGCCAGTTCTTCAGAAGACAAGTTCTTTCCGTCTATCGCAAGGGCTATAACATAGCTATTTCCCTTTACCTTACCGAGAATCTTCTTTCCTTCTTTATCTTTTATCATTTCCATCTCTTTGTCGCTTAGATTTTCTGGGGCCTTCTCATCATCCAATTCTATAATTTCTAGTTTACAGTACTTAGACAATCTCTTTTTGAATTCATCTATTCCCAACTTCAAATATTTCTCTTTTAATTTTCCTACAGTAATAATATTTATGTTCATTATTTTCTCCTCTATTTAAGATTATAGACATGAGAGGCACTATCTCTTAACAAGACATCCAACTTAACATCTTGTCCTACAAACATATCATTTTGTGATAATATTCCCTTAGATGTTTCATATGCAAGCTCTGGAAAATTATTTTCTTTGCTTAAATGGGCTAGAAGTATAGATTCTGTCCCTTCTTTTATTAAATCTACACAAAAATTAGCCGCATCTTCATTGGATAAGTGTCCTGTATTTGATACTACCCTCTTTTTTAAAGAATAAGGGTATGACCCCATCATAAGCATATTATGATCATAATTTGATTCTAATACTACCAACTTAGATTTATATAAATGTCTTTTTAAATTATCCGTTATACACCCTATGTCTGTTGCTATGGACATTTTTTCATCATTTCCTGTATAAAAATTATATCCTACAGCATCGGCTGCATCGTGTTCTATTGAAAATGGTCTTATTATTATATCCCCAATAGAATATGTTTTATCATTTTCAAACACTTTCATATTTTTATCTTGTATATCACCTAGCTTGTCCTTCATAGAACACCATGTCTTTATATTTGCAAATATAGGTATATCAAATTTTCTAGAAAGTATACCTGCTCCTTTTATATGATCTGAATGTTCATGTGTTATAAATATTCCTTTTATTTTATTAGCCTCAACCTCTATATCCTTTAGGGTTGTTGCTATTCTCTTTCCACTTAAACCTGCATCTACCAATATATTGGTATCTTTATATCCTACATAATGACAATTTCCGCTACTTCCACTTCCTATAGAACAATATTTCAGCATTTTTTCACCTCTTTTTCCTATGCTCATAAATTATATTATACCAAAAAAACAGGACATTAAATATTTTTTAACGCCCTGCATAGTTTTTACCTATTATTTACTTGTGTTTACTGATAATTTTATTTATATCTACTCCCTTACTTTGCCATAGCTCTGCGAATTTTGCACCATTTACATTTTCATACATATACTTGCTATAGTATTCTTTTAAAGTATCAAAAAATACCTTATCTCCTACTTCCTTTCTTATCTCATTGAATATAACAGCTCCCTTTGTGTATACATTTAGGCTATATTCTGTAGAATTTCTGTATTGGTTTGTTGCCTTAAATATATTTTCACACAGATAGTTTTTAGACTGTACTTCCATTGTTTTTATAAGCCTATCTGCTGTTTCTTTTCCATATTTCTTTTCAAAATAAAGTATTGTAGAGTACTCTGTCAGGGCCTCATCAAGCCAAGGTTCACTTATTTCATCATTTCCTACAACTGAATACCACCATTGATGTGCTGTTTCATGTGCAATGACATATTCAAGTAAAAATTTACTTCTATCACTATATAAACTTTCATCAATCATAACAAGCGTAGGGTACTCCATACCACCAATATAAAAATCACTTGCTACTACTGAGTATGTATCATATGGATACTTCCCAAATAAATCACCAAATATAGCTATTGAGTCTTTGGCAATTTTAGTAGATGTCTTAGCATATTTTTTATTTAAACTATATGTACTTATTGCAGTCCCATTGTAATCTGTCTTATCTACAACAAACTTTTCACCTAGTATAAATGCAAAATCCCTTACCTTAAGAGCCTCTATTTCGTAAAGTGTTTTTTCGTTATCATTTTTTTCATTAATTACTTTTCCTGTAGAACTTAATTTATACTTTCTTGGTATCAACATTTTTATATGAAAATTACTAGTCTCACTATAAAAAGGATCCCCTAATGTTTCATATCCTTTTAAATTCCATCCTCTTTCATCATACACACAAGCTATAGGAAACCAATTAGTGACATTTATAGTATTTTCCCCATATCCAAACCTACCTAGACAATTAGGGAGTTTTATATTATACTTCATATCTATTGAGATTTTTTGATTTGGTTTTAATTTTTCTTTTAAAGTTATCTCTAATAAATCATTTTTTTCTCCCTTTACTTCATACTTTAGCCTTTGACTTTTATTTAGAATATTTTTTATATCTATATATCCTTCATTGAATCCATTTGGATAGGCCTGCTTCATTTCATTTTTTTCAAATGGAACAGTTTCCTTCCTTAAAAATGCATTTGGATATATATGAAAATATAATTTATCTAAGCTAGTTTTTGTGTTATTTGTATAACTCACATTTTGGTTACACATTACCCTTTTTGTTTCATCGTCAAAAATTATATCCATGCTATACTCATTTATTTTTTTGTTATTTTGCAGCCCATAGGTTTTTACAACTTCATTATTGTTTCTGAGTAAGTGTACACCTCCTCCTAAAATTAACACTGCACAAATTGCAATACATATTAGCCTTCTCACTCTTTTACTAAAATTTATAACCAACTTATCCCCTCCTGTTTACATGAATAATTTTAATAAATATTTGTAATATAATCTTATAGCTGTTTTGTGATATAATTTGAAAATATACTTTTGTGTTACAATCATTCTTATGGGCATCAATTTTTAAATGATGTTTTTTTGGTTGCATCCAATTGTAATGTCAAAAATGATATAATTTAATCTGAGGTGATAAAATGTTTTTTAAAGAGATTAACGAAATAGATTTAGGTGAAATCACTATTCCTAATATCTTCATAGATATATTTATGCCAATGGCGGACGGGTTATACGTAAAAGTATATCTTTTGGGGTATAAGCAGGCTTGTGATTATAGTTCAAATCCTAGATTTGACAACAACTCAATAGCTAAAAATTTAAATGTCCCGCTATCTGATGTTCTCTTGGCATGGGAGTTCTGGGAAAGCAAAAAAATAATTAAGATACATAGAACCGATGGTTCTGATGAATTCAACTATTCAATAGAATTCCTTGATTTAAAAAGGGTTTATATGGAAAACATAGTTATTGATACACCTTCTATAAAATCTAGTTCAGATAGAATTGTTCATAGTGCTGAAAATCCTAGTATTAGAAAAATGTTTAATTCATTAAACAAAATCGTAGGTAGATATCTTGATCCTAGTGAAAAAATATCTCTTATGGAAATTATGGACAAGTACAACATGAGTCCTGATATGATAATATGTGCTTATGAACATGTAAAAGAAAGAACTGGAAATTCTAAATCTGTTAAATATATAGAAGGAATTATAAGAAATTGGTATGATTCCAACTTATATACACCTCAAGATGTTAAAGATAGTTTCGCATTAAGAAGTGAACGACAGATGATGTATAGAACGATTTTCAATGAATTAGGCTTTTCAAGGCAACCATCTAGATCTGAAAAGCAGATTATGGACGAGTGGATTGACAAATTCCAAATGGATATAGAGGTTATACTAGAAGCTTGCTCAAAATCCAAAAATGTATCCAATCCTTCTATATCTTATATAAATGGAGTGGTTAAAAGTTGGAATAATTCTAACATAAAAAACCTTAAAGATCTTCAAGAAGCAGAAGACCTTCTTAATTCAAAAGATAAAGTTAAAAAGAAGAACACTTCTAATAATAATACTGATGTTTTTAAGAAAACTAAGTTTCATAATTTTAATGAGACTTTTACCCAATATACACCTGATGAATTAGATGAGATTATCAAAAAAAGTCAAAAAGAAAAATTTAGGTAGGTGATTAAATGAATGAAAGTAAAATCAGAGATATACTTCTAAAATATGAAAAAAGAAGAGATAATAATGAACTCTGTTTAGAGAATAGAAAAAAAGAAGTTTATGAAAGAATACCAGAAATACAAAATATAGAAAATAAAATCGCTAAAATAGGACTTAGATTAACCAAAGCCGTCCTTTTAGACCCAAAATCTAGAGAGGAGATTGTATTAAAATCTAAAGATGAAATAGCTGAACTTAATTTAACAAAAAGTACATTATTAAATAATTATGGCTTTCCTGATGACTACTTAGAAATGAAATTTACTTGCGAAAACTGCCAAGACAAAGGGTTCTTGCCTAGTGGTGAAAAATGTAATTGCCTAAAGCAAGAAATAATAAATGAGGCATATAAAATGTCTAATTTAGATAAAGTTTTAAGTCAGGAGAACTTCTCTAACTTTAATTTGGATATATTTTCTCCTAATAAATCTAATAATAATGGCATATCTCCTAGAGAAAATATGCTTAATACACTTTCTATCTGTGAAAAATTTGTATTTGACTTTGATGTAGATAATAGCGAAAATTTATTATTCTATGGATCCACAGGTGTAGGGAAAACATATATGTGCAATTGCATAGCCAAAGACTTATTAGATAAGGGATATGTTGTTATATACCAGACATCATTTAAAATACTAGAAATAATAGAAGATTATAAATTTAGAAGGGACGACAACTCAAAAGCAAGTAATGAAAACTATAAAAATTTGTTTGAATGTGACCTTTTAATAATAGATGATTTGGGAACCGAATTAAACAATTCATTTACAAGTGGAGAAATCTTTAATATAGTTAATACTAGATTAATCTCGGGCAAGAAAATTATTATATCAACAAACTTATCTCCTTCTCAGATAGGAAAAACATACACTCAAAGAACTTTATCAAGAATCTTGGATAAATTCAGGGTCATAGAATTTATAGGGAACGATCTAAGATGGGAAAGATTCAAGTAATTCTAAAAAGGAATTATAACATCATGATTTAATATTATTGATGTTATAATTCCTTTTTATTTGCACATTAATTTTTATTTATCTTAAGTTTTATGCCTTTTCTCTTGTCATTCTTTTAGATTCTAAAACAGTAAAAACTAATCCTAATATTGGTGAAACTATTCTTAGTACACTATTGTCTGCAAGATTTATACTTGTAAAATTCGATATGATAACTCCTACATACCATATAAAAGGAAGCATCAAAATCCATGTATCTATTTTTTTTGAAATTATAAATAAACTTACAAAAAGTATTATTATTATTAAATTTACTATTAGTCTATTTAAAACTATTGTTTGATCCATGCTTCTTCCTATCAATCCTACAACTACTAGGCTAGCTATATTTAATATGAAAATTACAAACAAAGATATAGTCCATTTCTTATCTTTAAATGCAAATTTTCGAGATGAGTAAAATATAAGAAACAAAGTAATTAAAAAGATTATTGGGGTAGCTGCTGCCTCAACTAAAGACATAGTAAATACTTTATTGTCTATCCCCCCTAAAAATATCCAGGCTCCAAATCCCAAAATAAAAATAAATGCTGTTTGTAATACATCTACTTTATCAAATGAAATTTCCTTGGCTACTGATTTTGCATACTCCTCTGGTGAATCTCCAAAAATATCTTTTATTGTCTTTCCTTCCTTTTCTCCTAAAATTAGATGTTCCTCTGCCTCTTGTATAAATTCCTTTATCTGTTGTTCACTTTTACCTGTGCTAAATAGATATAAATTTAAATCCTCAATAAATTTTTCTCCTTCTTTAGAAATATTACTCATAAAATCCCTCCTACTTGCTTTCTAGCAACTTATTTACACTACCAGAAATATTTTTCCATTCTTTTATAAATAAATTTAATTCTTCTTTACCATCTTCTGTCAAAGAATAGTACTTTCTCTTGGGTCCACTATCAGATTCTTTAGTTGTTGTTTTTACTAAACCATTTTTCTTCATTCTTATCAGTAAAGGATATATACTTCCCTCACTAACCATATTAAAACCATATAGCTCTAATTTTTTTGTCATTTCATATCCATATACTTCTTCTTCCGATATTACAGCTAATAAACAGCCTTCTAATATTCCCTTTAATATTTGAGTTGAGTTCATCATCACCCTCCTATGTTGTAATACAAGATAGCTAAATAAAATAATCTTGAACTGTTTTATAAATATATTATAAAACTATCTATCTTGTTTTGCAAGGTATATTTTTATATAATTATTTTATATTAAACTAAAAAAACTCTTAGATAAAATCTAAGAGTTTCCACTGGAGCTGGTGATAGGAATCGAACCTACAACCTGCTGATTACAAGTCAGCTGCTCTGCCAATTGAGCCACACCAGCATAATACAGTTTTTATTGGCGACCTGGAAGGGACTCGAACCCTCGACCTCCAGCGTGACAGGCTGGCATTCTAACCAACTGAACTACCAGGCCATATAAATGGTGGGATTAACAGGGCTCGAACCTGTGACCCCCTGCTTGTAAGGCAGGTGCTCTCCCAGCTGAGCTATAATCCCACAAATGGTGACCCGTAGGGGAATCGAACCCCTGTTACCGCCGTGAAAGGGCGGTGTCTTGACCGCTTGACCAACGGGCCATAAATGGTGATCCATCCGCGACTCGAACGCGGGACACCCTGATTAAAAGTCAGGTGCTCTACCGACTGAGCTAATGGATCATACGTCTTTTTTTCGACTTTTTTCGAGTTTTCTCTCACTCACAAATATTATTATATATGCCTGTGGTTTTTTCGTCAATACTTTTTTTGATTTTTTTTTATAATTTTATTTTAATATTACTATAAATATATTCCAAGACTATCCATTTCTAAAATATAAATTGAACTTATAAGTCTAAAACCATTGAAATTCAAATGATTTTCAATGAAGCAAACATTACACTTAAAATTAAGTTCTTTTTAAAATAAAAAATTTTGTATGAATAAAAAAAGTATTCCCTTACACCAAAATATATAAAAATTTACTATGCATTATAAAGAATCTGGTGTTTAGGTAATACTTTTTTAAATGTTTGTAATTTTATTTTGTTATATCAATATATTTTTTAGCCGTAATTAAATAATATGCTGAGTAGATTATTGAAAAAGCTACTACAGTTACTAATATAACTAGCCTTCCATCCTGATTAAATAGTTTGCTTATAGCATAACCTGCGACACTGCTGTGTACAATAGCTATTAAAATCGGTAATAAAAAGAATATACCAACTTGCTTAAATATAGCCTTATTTATATATTCCTGACCTGTACCTATCTTTCTTAATGTATCAAATCTTTTCTTGTCTTTGCTTGCATCTGATATACATTTAAAATACATTATACTGCCCACAGATACTACGAATACCAAGCTCATAAACAGGCCCATAAAATATATAGAATTTATGAAATTGTATGAGTTTTCATCAAAATTATCTACACTATATACTTCTATATCGCTACTATTTTTTATATACTCAGAAATTTTTGAAGTATTATCAAAGTTTTCTAGAGTTATAGCTTTTACCTGTGATATTTTTGCATCTGATAGTTTCTCGCTAAAATATCTATAATCATCGTCATTTACAATTAATACTGCTCCCTCATTAAATCTTCCAAATAGATTTAATGTGTGTGCATCTACTATTTTCACATTTTTACCTGCTATATTTAGATTCACCTTAAAGTCAAACGCATTTATTAGAGCTCCTGGTATAGCAAAAAACGCCTCATTATCTTTTAATTCTCTCTTTAATAATTTATCTTCATTTTCTAATTTTCTAAACTTAGATATATTTTCTACATCTGAATACTTCATAATCCAAACATCATCTATATAAGGTATTTTTTCCTTAGAATTCGAACTTATACTATATGGTATAAATTCTGCTGATAATTTATACTTGACTTCCTCCTTAGATATTTTTATTGCATTGTCTACAATATCATCATTGCTATTTGAAATATACGTCATACTGTATGGATACTCTGCTTCCTTACCTTGAGTAAACAATGATTTCATAGTTATTGAAACTATTATACTTGTTAAACAGCAAGTTATTAAAACTGCCACTTGTGCCAAGGTTTTGTTATTATCTCTTATCCTAAAAATAATATTATTAAAACTCAGTATATTTGTTCCATTGTATAATATTTTCTTATTTTTTATTATTTTAGATATAATAAATGTAAAAAATCCCTTAAATAAAAACATTGTTCCTACTATTACCATAATAACTGTTAGTATTATTGCCACTGGAAAAGGTATATTAAGCTTCGTGTACTTTAATATAACTATATATGCAAATGCTATTATTATAACCCCTAATAACCCCTGTAGTGTTTTGTTTTTGCTATTGTCACTTTGGTATATATTAGTTGCATTTATAAGCTTACTTATATCAGTTCTTAGCAACTTTATATATTCAATTATAAATACAAATAAAAGAATTCCAATAAAAACTATCGCTGTAGTTATCAAAGATTCCTTAGACACTTCAAATTTCATAACAACACTTAGTTTTGATATCTTAACTAATGTCATTAGAAATACCTTGTTAACTAAAACTCCACCTATTAATCCCCCAACAAGAGATATTAAACCTATAAGTAGACCTTCCTGAGCAAATAGTAAGGCTATCTTGTTATTTTCAACTCCCATAAACGTGTATATACCAAATTCTTTTTTCCTCTGCTCTATAAAAAAACTACTTGAGTAAGATATAAAAAATACAAAAAATATAAAGAGCACAAATATACACATACCGGAGACACTAGATATTGTAGCTAAATCCTGTATTTGAGTAAATTGTTTGCTAAACATAAGTGTCATAAAATTATAAAAAACTATAATTGAAAATAACATTGAGAATATATACATTCCATAGTTTTTTAAATTTTGCTTTAAATTCATAAACGACAATTTAAAGAAGCTCATTTACTTCACCTCCCATGGAAGTTAGTAAATTCATTATATTATTATAAAAATCTTTTCTATTTCCAGTGCTATCTATCCTTGCGTTTAATTTTCCATCCTTCATAAATATAACTTTCTTGGAGTAACTAGCACTAAAAGGATCATGTGTAACCATTATTATAGTTACATCAAACTTCTCATTCATATCTTTTAAACAGTTAAGTAATTCTGACGATGCTTTTGAGTCTAATGCCCCAGTTGGTTCATCTGCAAATATAATTTTAGGAGATGTTATAAGTGCCCTAGCAGCTGCAACTCTTTGCTTTTGACCTCCAGATAACTCGTATGGATATTTTTTTAGATGACCTTCTATACCAAAAAACTTAGCTAATCTCAAAATCTCTGTTTTTATTTTACTTTGTTTTTCGTTTGCTATTACTAGAGGAAGTGCTATGTTATCTTCAATACTCATACTATCTAATAAATTATAGTCCTGAAATATAAATCCTATATTATCTCTTCTAAACTTAGACAGTTCTTTGTTTTTCATAGTACCTACATCTCTATTATCGTAGTAAACTTTGCCATTTGTCGGTCTATCTATTGTAGATAATATGTTTAAAAGAGTTGTTTTACCAGCTCCTGATGGACCCATTATAGAGATAAATTCACCGTTTTTCACCTCTAAATCTATTTCTTTTAAAATTTTAAATGTATTTTTATTCGTTTTGAAATCCTTATTTAAATTAACAACTTTTATCATTTTTTCCCCTCCAAATTTTAATAAATACTATTTTTATAAATATTTCTAGTCTTTTCAATCCCTTTATATTTAGTTGAATGAGATTTAACTTATATTTATATTCTATAATTTAAGATATCTTAATTCCATCACTTAACCTTACACTTTGGAGGGTTTTTCTTTCATTTATGTCACATTGAAGTAATCTGATAATTTGTAGAATGTAATATATACATCACAAAATTCACCTGGAGTCGATATTACTTCTATCTTGTGACTTAATTTATTTAAAATCTTCTTAGATATATAGAGACCCATTCCCGTTGACTTTGTTATCTTCCGTCCATTTTGACCTGTAAATCCTTTATCAAATATTCTATCTATATCCTGTGGAACTATACCTAGTCCATAGTCTTTTATATGTAATTCTATACCATTTTTAGCCTCTTTAGTAAATATTTCTATCTTTCCTCCTGCTTTGCTATACTTTATTGAGTTGTCTACTATAAGCTCTATTATATGGGTAATCCATTTCTTATCTGTAAGAATCGTGTAGTTTAAGTCCTGTGTCTCTATTTCTATTTTATTGTATATAAACTGATATTTGTTTTTCTTTATTACCTCTTTAACTACATTTTCTAAGTCGGTCTCCCCTATCAAGAAATCTGAACTATAGTTCCCTGCTCTACTAGAGTACATAGCCTGTTCTACAAGCCTATTTATCCTACTTACAGACGTTCTTATATCTTTAGATAGACCTGTATCTATATCTCGAATTCTTTTGCTTATTATTTCTAAAACTGAAATAGGTATTTTTACCTCATGTATCCAGTTTGTCATATAGTCGTTTATCTCCTCTAACTCTTCTTTTAAACTATATATCTCTTCGTCGTACTCTTTTACTAACTTGTCTACTTCTGTATATATTACATTTCCTTTAAAATTAAAATCTTCATCTTTTTTCTTATTTATATAACTGATGAACATATCAAATTTATTTTTATAATTAAAAAAACCTAAAACTAGAAAAATTAATATACTTATACAAACTAAAAGATCTATATATATTAGGCTCTCTAAGCTTTTTGATAAATATGGATCTAGTAAGATAACAATATTTACTATTGCCATTATAGTTACAATTAAATATAAAAATATTCTATTCTCTTTTATATAGTTGGATAAATACTCTAAAAAACTCATCTTATAATATACCCCTGTCCTTTTTTAGTTAATATAAATTCTTCTAAACCTATAGAATCTAGTTTTTTTCTAAGCCTATTTATATTTACTGTCAGTGTATTTTCACTTATAAATTCTTCACTATCCCAAAGTTCTTCTATTATATCTTCTCTGCTAACTATTTTCTCTTGATTGTCCATTAATATTTTCATTATTTTTAGCTCATTTTTTGTGAGTTCTGTGCTCTTGTCTTTATAGTATACTTTTGCTTCTACTATATTCATGGTTACCTCTTTAAATTTTATAATGTCACTTTTTAGGTTGCTATTATATGAATATGTTCTTCTAAGTATTGCCTGGACTTTTGCAACTAGAACCTGTGGAGAAAATGGCTTAACTATATAATCATCTCCACCCATATTTATAGACATAATAATATCCATATCATTATCCCTAGATGATATAAATATTATTGGAACTTTTAAAAAGTTTCTTATTTGTGAACACCAATAGAATCCATCATGTGATGGTAGGTTTATATCCATTAATACTAGCTTAGGATTATTCTCTAAGACCTCTTTTGTTATATCCTCCAGGTTATCAACCTCTTTAACCTCATAACCCCATTTACTAAGGGCCAAATTTATCTCTCTACTTAAATCTTTATCATCTTCTACTATAAAAATATCTATCATATTTATCCCCTTTCAAAAAAGAATAGTTCTCTACAAGCATTATTTATAATTATAAAGTAGCATCTTTTATTAATATCTAAGGCATTGTCAATTTTATTATATATAAAAAAGCACTTTATTTCACCTTTATATCACCTTAAATGTTAATAGAAAAAGCACCAATTAATCTATTTTAAATAAAAAACTGTCCTAAGACGACTTAATAGTCGTTTTAGGACAGTTATATACTAACAGAATATATTTTTTCTTATTATAGTTTGAGTTCTGTTTGGTCCTACAGATACCATATCTATATTAACTCCAACTAATTCTTCTATTCTAGCTATATATTTTTTAGCATTTTCAGGAAGGTCTTCGAATTTTTCAACCTTAGTTATATCTTCATTCCATCCATCTAACTCTTCATATATAGGTTCACATTTAGCTAAATCATCTAATGATGCTGGGAAATCAGTTATTACCTTATCGCCCATTTTATAAGCCTTACATATTTTGATTTTTTCAAATCCAGTCAATACATCAAGTAGCATGAAAGATATACTTGTAAGTCCGTTTACTCTAGCTGCATATTTAACTATAACAGCATCAAACCAACCACATCTTCTTGCTCTACCTGTTACTGTTCCAAACTCATGACCTTGGACTCTTATTTTTTCTCCAGTTTCATCAAGTAATTCTGTAACAAATGGTCCTTCCCCAACTCTTGTAGTATAAGCCTTTACTATCCCTACAACGTCTTTTATCATGTTAGGTCCTATACCAGCTCCTACAGCAAATCCTCCTGATATTGGATGAGAAGATGTAACGAATGGATAAGTACCTAAATCTAAATCAAGTAATGTTCCTTGAGCTCCCTCAAATAATACTTTTTTACCAGCTTTTATAGCTTCATATACTATAACAGAAGTATCAGCTACATAATGTCTTATTTTATCTGCATATTCAACGTATTCATTGTATATTGCATCAAAGTCAAACATTTCTTCTTTTCCATATATGTTTTTAACTATTTTGTTTTTAGCTTCTATTTGAGGCTTTAATTTTTTTGCAAATACATCTTTGTCCATTAAGTCACATATTCTTAAACCTGATCTCTCAGTTTTATCCATGTAGCAAGGACCTATACCTTTTTTAGTAGTCCCTATTTTGCTATCTCCTCTAGCTTCTTCAGATAAAGCATCTAATTCTTTATGATAAGGGAATACTACGTGAGCTCTGTCACTTATTTTTATATTGCTAGTATCTATGTTATCTTTGTTAAGCATTTCTATTTCATCTAAAAAACCTTTTGGATCAAATACTATTCCGTTTCCTATTACATTGATTGTTTTTGGATTTAAAACACCTGAAGGGATTAAACGTAATGCGAATTTCTTTCCTGATACGACTAAAGTATGTCCAGCATTGTTTCCACCTTGACCTCTTATAACTACGTCAGCTTGTGTAGCAAGGTAATCTATTACTTTACCTTTTCCTTCATCTCCCCATTGAGATCCTACTACTGCAACTGTTTTCATGTAATTCACCTCTATTTAATTATTATATATTCGAACACTATACTTGTTAATTTTATCAAACATTCGATATATTTTCAAACCTTTTTAATTTTTTAGTATTTTTAATATGTAATTTTCTATATCAGATAGATTTTTTATCTTTTTTATATTCTCTTCTTCTCTTTTAATTTTGTCTATTAATTCATCAAATTTTTCGGTATTATCTACTTTTAAAATGCCAATAGTATTACCTATTGACGTGTTTAACATACATATTTCATATTCATTTCTTATCATTCTAGCATAAAATACTATCGTTTCTTTTATATTAAGATCAACGATTCTAAATAGATTTATTTCTCTAATTATAAATACAGTTTCAGGGTATATATATTTTATATTTATATCCAAATTCCTCAACTCCATTGATAGTTTCAAACTACCTCTTTATTATTGATTTACTGTGTGATTAATATACAAAATTAATGCATTAATATAAAAATTATAAAGGGAGCTACAGCTCCCCATATCTTATCAACAGTTATCAACACCCACATGTTGATAATGTGGATAACTTCATCCTTTATTTTTCAATATTTATAAGTTGTTTTCTACAAGTATCCACATTTTTTTCCAAAACAGAAAGGTTGTTCTGTGGATACATGTGGATATTTCTACATGTTATAACTCTCTTAGTTTATCCCCAAATCTTTGGACTTCACCAAGCCATACTAACTCAACAGCACCAGTTTCTCCATGTCTATTTTTAGCTATTATAATTTCTCCTATATTCTTGCTCTCTGAATCAGGATGGTAATATTCATCTCTATATAAAAACATTACTATATCAGCATCCTGCTCTATAGCTCCAGATTCTCTTAAATCCGATAACATAGGCCTATGGTCAGCCCTTTGCTCTGGGGCACGAGATAGCTGAGATAATGCCACTACAGGACAATCTAATTCCTTAGCTATTTTCTTTAGTGATCTAGATATTTTAGATATTTCTTGCTGTCTACTTTCATTGTTCCCTTCACCCTCCATAAGCTGAAGGTAGTCAATTAAGATTAAATCTAAACCTTTTTCGATTTTTAATTTTCTACACTTTGATCTGAGTTCTGATATAGTTATACCAGGAGTATCATCTATGTGTATTTTTGCCTCAGATAAAACTGCCATAGCATCTATTATTCTAGGCCAATCATTATTATTAAGTGTCCCAGTTTTTATCTTTTTTAATTCTACATTCGATTGTGATGATAGCATACGCTGCACTAATTGTTCTTTTGACATCTCCAAACTAAACACTGCTACAGATGCATCTCCCTTTAGGGCTGCATTTTGAACAAGGTTTAATGAAAATGCTGTTTTCCCCATAGCTGGACGTGCTGCTATAAGTACTAGGTCTGTTCTTTGCAGACCGTTTATTTTTTTATTTAAATCCTTAAAACCAGTTGTTATACCTGTGACATCGCTCTTATTTGTATATAAGTTTTCTATCATATCATAGGTATCCATCAACACTAAATTTATAGGTTTAAAATCATCACTCGTTTTTTCTTGGGATATATCAAATATCTTTTTTTCAGCTTTATCCAAAACATCCTGAATTTTTGTTGTACCATCATATCCCAAACTTATTATGTCATTAGATGCTTTTATAAGCTTTCTAAGCACAGACTTATCTTTTACTATATCTGCATAATATTTTACATTTGAAGTAGTTGGTACTATAGTTGAAAGACTTGTTATATAACTTATCCCTCCAACATCATTTAAGTATCCTTGATTTTTCAATTCCTCTGTTAATGTTATTAAATCTATAGGTTCTCCTTTGTTATTCAAAGATAGCATACATTCATATATAATTTTATGAGCTTCCTTATAAAAATCGCCTGGTTTTATAGTTTCTGTGACTGTTATTATTGCATCTTTGTCAAGCAATATAGACCCTAAAATTGACTGTTCTGATTCCACACTATGTGGAGGGACTCTTGTCATATCCTCCATTTTTAATCACCTCAAGTACACTACTATTGCTTCTCTTTTACATCTACTCTTATTTTAGTTACTACTTTTTGATGTATTTTTATTTCTACGAATCTTGAACCTAATACTCTTATTGGTTCATCTAATATAATTTTTCTCTTATCAACTTCTATACCTTTTTGTTTTTTAAGTTGATCTGCTATATCTTTAGAAGTAATTGATCCAAATAATCTTCCAGCTTCTCCAGCCTTTGAGTATATCTCTATATTTATTTCTTCCATTTTCTTACCTAATTCTACAGCCGCCTCATATTCTTTTTGGCATTTTATTTCATGAGATTTTTTCTTTTCATTTAATTCCTTCATAGATGTGCTATCTGCTTCAACGGCAAACTTCTTAGGTAGTAGGAAGTTTCTTGCGTATCCATCACTTACTTCTTTAACATCACCTTTTTTACCAGTTCCTTTTACATCTTTTAATAATATAACCTTCATTTAGTCTTCCTCCTCTAGATATTCTTCTATTATGTCATGTACCATTTCATATGCTTGTTTTAGAGAAACATCTTTAAGCTGTGCACCAGCTATATCTATATGTCCTCCTCCGCCTAGCTTTTCCATAAGAACATGAACATTTATTTGTCCTAGTGACCTTGCACTTATAAATACCTTATCATTTTTATGACCAAGAACAAATGAAGCCTCTACATCTTTTACGTTTAACAATTCATCTGCTGCTTGAGCTATAACAACATTTATATTTTCAAGCTCTGTTTCAGAGTAGGCTAAGCATATTCTGTTATTAATAATCTTAGTACTTTGTATAATCTCTGCTTTTGTTATAAAGTCCTTTACATCTGAGTTAAACAGTTTTTTTACTTCTATTGTATCAGCCCCAACTTTTCTAAGATACGATGCAGCCTCAAAAGTTCTAACACCTGTCTTAAAGGCGAAATTCTTAGTATCTAAACTTATTCCAGCTAAAAGGCCTTCTGCTGTTAATTTATTTATCTTTACATCCCCTTCCATATACTGAACTAATTCAGTTACCATCTCACAAGTAGATGATACGTATATTTCGTGGAATAAAAGAACTGTATCATTTATAAATTCGACACCTCTTCTATGGTGGTCTATAACCACAACTTTTTCGGATATATCTAGAAGCTTTTCACATTCAGTGAAGTTAGGTCTATGAGTGTCAACTACCACTACTAGAGTGTTTTTTCCGCAATTATCAATTGCTTCATCATGGCTTACAAATATATTTTTATAATAATCACATTCTTTTAATCTTTTTGCAAACATTTCTATTGACTCATTTGCTGAGTTTAATACTATATTCGCTGGTTTGTTACACGACTTACATATATCATAAATACCAACTGCAGCTCCCATAGCATCCATATCAGGGTACTTATGTCCCATTATATAAACATGACTACTTTCTAAGATAACCTCTCTTAGTGCATGACCAATTAGTCTAGATTTAACCTTTGTTTTCTTTTCTACTGCCTTAGATTTTCCTCCATAGAACGTAAACTTGTCTTTCGTTCTTATAACAGCCTGATCCCCACCTCTACCTAGAGCTAAATCTAGTGCTCCTGAGGCAAGTTTTATGTTTTCATTTACTGTATCTCCATCTATACCTATTCCCATACTTATTGTAACAGGAAGATTATTTCCATAGTCAATATGTCTTATAGTATCTAATATAGCGAATTTTCCAGCCTCTAATTTTTTAAGTTCTCTTCTGTTCATAACCAAAAAGAATTTGTCCTTAGATGTCCTTCTTAAGGCTCCCTCTGTACTCGTCTCTAAAGATGTTAATATTTTTTCTACCTCTACATTTATTAAAGGCCTTTTATCTTCATCTGCACTTTTTAGTACTTCATCATATCCATCTATCTGTATCAAAGCCATTACATTTTTTTCTTCATTATAGGCTTTTTCAAGTTTTAAATAATCAGTTTTATCTATCCAATAAAGTATCATCAAATACTTCGCATGTTCTTCTTGATCCTTTTTTATTACATTGTAAACTACTGTATATTGTCTATCTCCGTACTCTACATCTGTATACATTTCCTTGTTTTCATTTAGTACTTTTCTTAAGCTTATATTTTTTATTGTATCTTCGATATTCGTATCCAGTAAATCTTCCTCTCCAACCATATTATAAAATTTGTTGTTATACCATGATATACGACCATCAAACTCAAGTATACACAAAGGTATAGGAAGATTAATTATAGCTTTTTTAGTTGTTTCATCTATATTTAAAGATAGGTCTTGAATATACTTAGTCCATTCTTTTCTTCTAATATTGGTAACTCGCCAATTGTGAAAAACCGAATATAGAAAAATAACAAAAAATACACTGCCTATATATAAATTATAGTAAAGTAAAACTAAACTAGTAATACCAATAATAACTATATATATATTTATTTCTGGCATATTTGTTGATTTATTCCTCATCTCTATCCTCCTATGTGGATTTATAGCTTCTTACCTTTCTAAAATCAATTATACTATCTATCATCCCAACAAAAGATACTCCCATAACCCCAAACAATCCTAGCGTTATACCTGAAAATAATATATTAGTAACTTTGCCTTCTTTAATCCATCTTCTAAAGTAATAGATACAAACCGCTATACCTTGTATTATAAACATTAAGCTAAACACTAACTGCAAATTCATCATTATTAAATCTGTATATAGTTTCGAACCAACAAATTTAATAAATAAAACAAGTAGGTATAGTACAAAAGAAGTCATTACAGCATTCCCTGGAAGATAAAAACCAGTAAATTTTGGTGACTCTACATTCCACTTCATCTTTTTTAGGAAAAATATACTTAAATAGTATGTTATAAATGCAGAAATTGCTCCTTGTAAAAATAACATCATAGGTAACATATTGTTAAAGTAAATCAACAAGTCTTTCGAATTTAAATCTTCTATTAGTTGTGGTTGGTATTCTTTTATACTACTTATTTGTGTATTTATACTACCTTCCAATATTTTCATAAATTCATCTAATAAGTTTACCTTCAATATTAGTTGAGTAATAAGGAAATACAAAACTGTTGATATTACAAAAGCTATAATACCAACATATATAGGTTCTGATATATTCCTACTCTCTCTTTCTATACATACTCTAGTAGCTTTTCCTACTATAATTCCAGGTGCTGCATTAATAATACAAATGCTTAGAGCATATGATACATCTACAAAAATTACTAGTACAAAAAAAGTTATTATTATAGATAATATAGAATATCTATTATCAGTTATCGTACCTATAACAGCATAAATAGCTGGAATCATTATGTTAAATATACTTAATTGTGGTATATATGCCGTTATCAAAGCCAAAGCCATAGCTGCCACGACTATCAATAGTTCTCGAGATAGTCCTTTTTTATTCTTCAATTTGAAATCACTCCCTATTATCTATGTGTTTTTTTAAATTCGATAAGTCTCCATACCATCTTTCAACGCTATGTTCATCATCTATTCCTATTTTTATCTTTTCTTTCACCTTATAATCTATTTCTTTAAAACTTATCCCTAATCTTTTTGCTAACAGATATGTTATCATTATTATATTCGCTAAAGTATCCTGAAGTGCTTCATCTAAAGGTTTTACCCCTCTAAATAATAAATTAAACAAATCGCTTATACTCATCAATAATTCTGTCTTCATCCACTCTATTAATTTTATATTCTTCGTTATATCGGATCCTCTTTCTACTTTCACGGTCTCCCCCCTCCTTAACATATAAACATTATATCATAAATAAGCATATATTTAAGTATATATACAAAAAAACGAGCCAAATGGCTCGTCCTATTATTAGTCTAATGTATATGGTAAAAGTGCTATATTTCTAGCTCTTTTTATTGCTACTGTTAATTCTCTTTGGTGCTTAGCGCAAGTTCCAGATATTCTTCTTGGTAATATTTTACCTCTCTCAGTTATATACTTTTGTAATCTTTGAGTATTTTTGTAATCTATTCTAGCGTCTTTAGAAGCACAGAATTGACAAACTCTTTTTTTCTTACGTCTCTTCTTGTTCATCATGACTTTTTCCCTCCTTTTTTAAAACGGTATATTTTTAAAACGGTATATCGTCATCATCTATAGCCTGGAATCCTTGAGGATCTAATCCTTTTGGTTCGAAGCTAGGCTCAAAGCTTTGAGCGCTTCCTTTATATGAATTTTCCGATTTATTTTTACTATCTAAAAACTGAACCCTATTTGCATTCACTCTAAAACTTCTTCTGTTTTCTCCAGCCTGGTTTTGGTAAGTATCTATTCTTATAGAACCTTGGATAGCTACTAAACTACCTTTACCTATATAGTTTGCACAGTTTTCAGCAGATTTGCCCCAAACTTGTATATCGATAAAGTCTGTTTCTTTTTTGCCATCTTTACCAGTAAACTCTCTATCAACAGCTACTGCAAAATTTGCAACTGGTGTCCCTGTTCCTGCGATGTATCTTAACTCTGGGTCCCTAGTTAATCTACCAACTAATACAACATGGTTCATAATCACACCGCCTATTATTTCGTAAAAGACTAGTTATTAAGCAACAACTATCATGTGTCTTATTACGTTTTCGTTTATCTTTAAGTTTCTATCTATTTCCTTAGGAACTTCTACTCCTGATTTGAAGTTAACTAATACATAATAACCTTCTGTGAACTTAGCTATTGGATAAGCTAACTTCTTAGTTCCCCATGTATCAACTTTAACTACTTCACCTTCAGTAGCTACTACTTCCTTAACTTTGTTTAGTACAGCATCTCTTGATTCTTCATCAACATTTGGCTTTACTACGAAAACTAATTCATAATTTCTCACTATAATTCACCTCCCTTTGGACTTAACGGCTCTATTATCTTAGAGCAGAGAAACGAGAATAAAATCTCATACCCATGTATTTTATCACCTTTATAAAAATGTGTCAATACCTTTGAATTGTAGAAGATAATTTTATTTTTATTAGTATATGTATATCTTTAGCTATTTTGGTAATAATATAATCATATAGCCCCCATAACTTAAATATATTTCATCCCAATTTCCCCAAAAAGAGGGTGGTCATTTGACCACCCTCTTTTTTACACTGAAAATAGTATCTACTAACAATATAGTTAGTGTAAATACAACATTTTCAGATATGTAAAACTATTATATTTTTATAATTTACTTAAGCTTTAGCAGTTTCTCCTATAGCTTCTTTTAAAACTTCAGCTATTTTCTTGATACCTTCAACTATCTTCTCTTCTGGCATATTTGAGTAGTTAAGTCTGAAAGTATTTTCTCTTCCTCCATTAGGGAAGAAAGCTCCACCTGCAACATAAGCAACATTTTTTTCTATACATTTTGGCATTAATTCTTTAGCATTTAAATGACTAGGTATTTCAACCCATGTAAATAATCCACCTTCTGGATGTGTAAATTTAACACCTTCTGGGAATTCTTCTTCCATAGTTTTTAACATTACATCTCTACGTTTTACATAAACTGATTTTATTTTTTCTACATGCTCATCTAGATTGTATACATCCATAAATTTACTAACTTCCATCTGAGATATAGTAGAAGCTTGTAAGTCTGAACCTTGTTTTACAAATACAAACTTACTTAATATTTCTGGAGCTGCACATGTCCATCCTAATCTGTATCCTGGGCAGAATATTTTTGAGAAAGTTCCTAGGAATATTACTAATCCTTTTTCATCTAATGATTTTAAAGATGGTAAAGACTCACCTTCAAATCTTAATTCTCCATAAGGATTGTCCTCTATTACAGGTATTTCATATTTGTTTATTATTTCCATGAATTTTTTACGTCTTTCCATAGGCCAAGTTCTTCCTGTTGGATTTTGGAAATCTGGGATAACATAAATCATTTTTATTCTGTCAGTTGTTTGTATTATTTTTTCTAGCTCTTCCATTATCATTCCTTCATCATCAGTAGGAACATCTACAAACTTAGGACAATATGCTTTAAAAGCGTTTAATGCACCTAAGTAAGAAGGGCTTTCGCATAATACTACGTCACCTTCATCTAAGAATACTTTTCCTGCAAAGTCTAATCCTTGTTGTGATCCACTAGTAACTAATATATCGTCTTTAGTTATATTAGTCATATTCTTTGTATTCATTCTTTCAGCTATTTTTTCTCTTAGTGGAGCAAAACCTTCTGTTGTTGTGTATTGTAGCGCCTGTCTACCTCCCTCTTCAAGTACTGCAACTGAAATCTTCTTCATTTCTTCAACTGGGAATAATTCTGGTGCTGGCATCCCTCCAGCAAATGAAATAACTTCTGGTCTTTCTGTAAGTTTTAAAAGTTCACGTATTTCTGATCCTTTTAATCCATCCATTCTTTTCGCAAATTTAATAGCCATATTAAAGCACCCCCTGAAAATGTTTTCCTATTTTATTATATCAAATTTTTTTATATTAATATAGCTACTTTATACTTTTTAAATGTTATTTTTATGTCATTTTCTAACTATTTTCTTTACTCTTTTTTCTAAAGTCTCTCTATCTAACATTATCATCCTAGAACATTTTTGACACTTTATCTTTATGTCCATTCCTACTCTTGTTATTTCAAATTCTTTACATCCACAAGCGTGTTGTTTTTTTAATTCAACTATATCTCCAATTTTTATATCCATAGGCATACTCTTACCTCCTAATCTATCTGCCTTACTTCTTTTAGCCCATCTTCTAGTTTTTTTATATTATAAATTCCTCTGTATTCAATGTTGTTTTCAGTTAATATATTTTTTATTTTATCTGTATCTTCGTAGTTAAATCTAATTGAAATTCCACAACTTGCGGTTATTTCCCTTGGGGTCGGTAAAGTAACTGCTTTTATATTATTCTCTCCTATAAGCTTATCTGTTCTTATAGCATGGTGAGTTGAGTTGAATGATACTATATACATTTCTTTCATATGCAAGATACCTCTCTTTTGCTAGTAAGTTTATTGTTAATTAAACAAAAGACTGCATATATTAAAAAATAATGCAGCCTAATTTAATCCAATTATTATTCTATAATTCTTATATTGTTATAGTGTTTGCTGAATTTTTCATTGATTCTACTATAGTATACATATTTGTAACTGTACCTACCTGTAGATTTTCTTTTAGACCATAGTAATCTAGACAAGTTCCGCAAGACAGTATTTCAACCCCTGCTTCCTCAAGTATCTTAAGATTTTCTATAGTCGCTTCATTTTCTGCACTTAGTTTTACTCCTCCATTTACAAGAAGTATTTGTTTTGGATAAGGTTTTGTTTCTGTTAGAGTGTAGATAAATCCTTTTATTAGAACTTGTCCTAATTCATCGTTTCCAAGTCCCATTTTATCTGAAGATATATATATACATTTATCTTCTAAGTCACTCTCTTCTTTTTTTTCTATTATAACATTTTCTCCCTTTTTAATCTCTATAGAAATTAAATTTTCTTCTTCTTTTATAACCATAGATTCACAATTTAAAGATTTAGCTAATTTTAATATATTTTCTTTAGCTATGTTGTTATCAACTGTTGTTATAACAACACCTTCTTCTAGTTTTTCTAATTCCTTTTTTGTATTTATAACTGGTTTTGGACAAGCCAATCCTCTAGCATCTACTTCTATAATCATAATATATATCATCCCCTCAAGATTATTAGTTAATTTTTATAAATCTTATAGATCTTTTTACTTAATTTTATCATATATACTATTTTATCTGTTATAGATTATTTCTATTTTCTTAATCGAACTAAAGCTATATCTATTTATATAAAATAGTAAAATCGGCTTCATTTTTTGTGAAATTTTTAATTTTATATCTATTTTTTTTAAATTTTTTCTGTCATTTGTTTATACTTTTCTGTAATATTAGTTGAATTTATATAGTAATTATTATTAAAATTACTATTCTCTATATTATATCTAGATTTTTATACATAAATACTCCTTTTTGGTAATACTCCAATTCTTTTTCTTTTGAACTACCTGAATAAAGTTCCCCTAGTTCAATGTATAAATCGGCAAGAATTTTTGTATCGTTTAAACCTTCAACTATATCTATGCATTTTGATATATATTCAATAGCAACTTCGTAATTATTTTGGGCTTTATAAATATCTGCATAGAATTTTAAAACCCTATACTCATTGTACCTATTTCTACTTTTTATTGATGATGCTAATCCTATTTTACAATACTTTCTTGCTATTTCGAATTCTCCAAGTTCTATATACGCTCTAATCATGTTGCATAAACTATTTATCATATAATCATCTTCATCATTCTTTTTGATATCATATGCTATTTGAGAATACTCTAAAAACTTTTCAGTATTTCCCATTTTTCTATATGTGTCTGCTATAGTTAAATAAATTACTGCTAATTCAGTCTTATTCTCTTCTTTTTCTAATATGGCTAATGCCTTATCAAAGTATTCTCTCGCCTCTTCATACTTTCCTGTATTAAGCATATTGTTAGCTCTTAAGACTAAAACATCCACTTCTTCTTTAGAGTTACCTTGTCTATTAAGTTCTGATATTTTTGCTATATAATCTAGGGATTTTTGAGGTTGGTCAAGCTTTATATAGCAGTATGATATTTTACTATATAAATCTTGATATATACTGATGTCTTCTATTTTACTTTCCCTTAAAACTTCCTCTGCAAAGTTAAAGTGGCTTATAGCTCCATTATAGAATTTCTCATCCATATAGACTTTTCCTATATTTAAGTAACACTTAAATATACTTTCTTTGTCATTGTTTTTTATAAAGAAGTGTAGTGACTTTTCGAAATTAGTTACAGCATCATTGTTGTTGCCTTTTTTTAGATTTATTGTTGCAAGCAAAAAATTGCATTTACCATAGTTTTCAATAAGATTGTATTTCTCACATATACTTAAAACCTCTTTTATTTCTTGTTCTGCTTTTTCTATTTGATTGGATTTTATATATATTTCACTTTTAAGTATCATATTATCAGTTAACTTTTTAGACTGCATTTCTTTAGTTTCCAATAAGTAGTCTACACTTACATCTAACTTTTCTCCCAAATACTCTAATAGTTCATAACTTGTATGTGATTTATCTCTTTCTATATGGCTTATTTGTGCAGCAGTAATCCTATCCCCAGCCAGCTCTTTTAACGTAAGGTTTTTTTCTTTTCTTAATTTTTTTATTTTCTCTCCTAAGCTCAAAATCTCCATATTATTCCCACCTTTTGAAAACATTTTCTTATAATATAATTATAACTTATATTTATTTTAAAAACACTATTTAATTTTGGTCTTTCTTACAGAAAATAGATGTTTTTTTATACTTTATGGAATTTGTTACTATTTTGTATTTATATATAATCATCTTAAGTTTATAATATATATATACACTTTTATTTAAAAGGAGGTAGCAATAAAATGAATAGAAAAATAAGTTTAATGCTTATATGTATATTATCAGCCTCTCTGTTTATAGTTGGATGTGAGAAAAATACTGTTGATAATCAAAGATCTGAAACTAGCAACAGCTCTACACCTACTGAACAACAAAAAAATGAGGAAAATACTCAAGTAAAAGAGGAAGAGAAAACTACTCCTGAGGAGTCTACTAAAGAGGAAACTACTAAAGAAACTACTATATATTCATATAATGTAGATAGTGAAGACCTAATCAAAAATTCAGTTTCACTAGATACAGTTGACGAAAATTCTCTTTTCTCTCAATTACAGTCTTTAGGCGTTATACCTAAAGAAGCTAAGTTAAATTCATTTAAAGTTGAGGATATAGATGGCGTTAAAACGGCACTTATAGATGTTGACTCAAACTTTATGAATACAAATCTAGGAAGTGGAACTGAAGAGTTAATGCTTAATTCTTTTGCACACACTTACATAGATAATATGGGAGTAGGACAAGTAAAGCTTACTGTTGATGGAGAAAACTATCAAAGTGGTCACATAATGCTTGAAGATGGAGATTTCCTAAAATAAAAAAATTTTCTATCTAAAACTTTTATAAGTATAATTTTTTTGAAATGCATGTACGGAAATTATACTTATAAACATTCTAAAAATGAATATAATTTCCTATGCATTATAAAAAATATTTCCCAGGAAAATAATAAATTATAAAGAAGGTATGAATCTAGCAATAGCTATTTTCATACCTTCTTTATAATGCACAAAATTTATATTTTATATATTAATTATTTTCAGATATTTCTTTTAGTGCTTCTATTGCCTTATCTATATCCTCTTTAGTGTTAAAATACCCCAAACTAAATCTAACCGCACCTTGCTTAAGAGTTCCAAGTGTTGTATGAGCTAAAGGAGAACAGTGTATCCCTGATCTAGTTGCTATTTCATATTCGCTATCCAATAAAAATGTAACTTCTCCTGAATCCATATTACCTATATTTATTGATATAACTGCCGCTCTTTTTTTGCTATCTTTTGGTCCGTATATCTTTATATCTGGAACTTCATTTAATCTATCTAACATATACTGGCATAATTCTTCTTCATGCTTTCTTATATTTTCTATTCCCTCTTCAAATATAAATTTAACACCTTCATTAAGTCCTACTATTCCAGGCGTATTATGTGTTCCTGATTCATATTTATCTGGAGTTAGATCAGGTTGATATAACTCCTCTGACTTACTACCTGTTCCACCTTCTTTTAGTATTGATAACTTTAATCCATCCCTTATATACAAAATCCCTGTTCCTTGTGGTCCAAGTAAACACTTGTGTCCTGGGGCTGCTAGCATATCTATATTATTCTCATCTACCTGTATATCATAAACCCCTGCTGTTTGAGATGCATCTACTAAGTATAGTATTCCATGTTTCTTTGCTATTTCTCCAACTGATTTTATATCTATCAAAGTTCCGCTTACATTTGAAGCATGTGTTGTAACTATTAACTTTGTATTTGGTTTTATAGCTTTTTCTATATCTCTACAATCTAGTAATCCCTCTTCGTTGCATTTAACTACTGTATTTTCGACTCCTTTTTCTTCAAGAGCTTTTATTGGTCTTATTACTGAATTATGCTCCATACTTGTAGTTATTACATGATCTTTACTCTCTAGTACACCCTTTATTGCTAAGTTTAAAGAATCTGTTGCATTATGTGTAAAAACGATACTCATAGGATCGCTTATCCCAAACAATCTTGCTATATTTTCCCTTGCATCATATATCTCTCTTGCAGCTTTCATTGCTAATTTATGCCCTGCTCTACCTGGATTTGCACAGTAATTTTTCATACAATCTATGATTGATTCATATACTTTCTCTGGTTTTGGATATGTAGTTGCTGCATTGTCTAAATAAATCATTTTTCTCTTCCTCCTATTTTTATTGTTTTTATTCCATAAGCATAGATACTATGTTATTTAAATCATCCTCAGAGTAGTACTCTATCTCTATTTTACCCTTTTTCTTTCCCTTGGATATATTTACCTTTGTACCAAATACATTTCTCAACTTATCTTCTATATCTGTTATAAATAGATCTTTATCTTTTATTTTTTTACTAATTTCCTTTACGTCACTCTCACTTATTTTTTTAGCTATTCTTTCTGTTTCTCTAACAGATAATCCTTCCTCTGCTATTTTTTTTGCTATTTCTAATTGCAGTTCTGGATCAGAAATTCTAAGTAGAGCTTTTCCATGTCCAGCTGTAATCTTGTTACAACCAATCATATCTGAAACTTCTGGACTTAAGTTTAATAACCTTATAGTGTTAGTTATATGAGGTCTACTTTTACCTATAGCTTCTGAAATCTCTTCTTGAGTAACGTGGTAGTGTTCTATCAAACTTTTATATGCTAATGCTTCTTCTATTGAGTTTAAATCTTCCCTTTGTAAGTTTTCAATAAGGGCTATCTCCATTATTTCTTTCATTGAGATATCTCTTATTACAGCAGGTATTTCCTTCTTTTTAGCCATTTTTGAAGCTCTATATCTTCTTTCACCTGCTATTATCATGTATTTCCCATTTTCATCTTGTTTTACAACTATGGGTTGCAAAACTCCGTAGTTTTTTATAGATTCAGATAAAATCGTTATTTTTTCTTCATCAAATACTCTTCTAGGTTGTTTATCGTTAGGATATACTTTATCTAAGTCTATATTTACAACTTCTTTTTTGTCTATATCTTCTTTTAAGTCAGGTATTAATGCTCCAAGACCTCTTCCTAATCTGTTAGTTCTCTTAGATACTTTATTATCCATTTTATATCACATCCTCCTCTAAATCTATAAACTCTTCGGCTAGTTCCATATAAGCAATTGTCCCCCTACATTTATCATCATAATAAATAACTGGTTTGCCATGACTCGGAGCCTCAGCCAATCTTACATTTCTTGGTATAAGCGTTGTATAAACACTGCCCTTGAAATATTTTTTTACTTCATCCACTACCTGTATAGAAAGATTTGCTCTTCCATCAAACATACTCAAAACTACACCTTGTATATCTATATCTGGGTTTAGTCTTGATTTAACTAGTTTTATAGTCTCCATTAACTGACTTACACCCTCTAATGCATAATATTCACACTGTATAGGTATCAATACGCTATCAACGGCTGTAAGACAGTTTATAGTAAGCATTCCTAGTGACGGTGGACAATCTACAAATATATAATCATAATCTTTCTTTACTTCTTTTATAGCTTTTTTAAGGACATACTCACGATTTTCAATAGATGCAAGTTCTATTTCAGCTCCAGCTAAATCTGTAGCTGATGATACTATATCTACATTCTCAAACTCTGTCTTTATTATAGCATCTTTAATACTTAGATTATCTAACATAACTTCATATATTGTATTTTCAACCGTGGTCTTATCTATTCCATACCCACTTGTTGTATTACCTTGTGGGTCTAAATCTAAAACCAAAGTCTTTTTTCCTTTTTTACCTAAGCTTGCACTTAAATTTACATTGGTAGTAGTCTTACCCACGCCCCCCTTTTGGTTGAATACAGCTATAACTTTGCTCATAAGATTTCCCCCCTTCTAACTTTCCAAAAAAAGATTACTGCTAAGCAGTAATCTTTATTTTTTAGGAATTTTAACAACAACTTCCATATAATCGCCCTTATCTACTTCTTTATACTTAGCTTCAATTCCTGTGTTTAATATAGCATCAAAAGCTTGCTTCATAGTATTTAGGTATATTCTTATACCCATGGCACCCTTTATATTCTGTTTTTTATCAGGTTCTTTCTCTGACTCTAGGTCAAACAAGATGTCACTTATAAGTTTTTCTGTTCTTTTTACTGTTAATTCATTTTTTATTACCCTATCTAAAACATCCTTCATCAAATCCTCAGTTGGTAGTTTAAGAAAAGCTCTTGCATGACGCTCTGTTAAGTTGTTTTCTACAAGCTTAATTTTAACATCATCAGGTAATCTTAATATTCTAAGTTTGTTAGCTATAGTAGATTGATTTTTTCCTAATTTCTCAGCTAACTGTTGTTGAGTAAAGCTATGTTCCTTTATTAAGTTTTCATATCCCATAGCTTCCTCAATAAAGTTTAAATCTTCTCTTTGTAGATTCTCTAAAAGAGCTAAAACTGCTGAAGACTCATCAGACATATTATTTATAATAGCTGGGATTGTCTTAAGATTTTCTAATTTAGCCGCCCTCAACCTTCTTTCCCCTGCAATTAGTTCATATTTATCATCTTTTTCTCTAACTGTTATAGGTTGAAGTATTCCATAAGATCTTATAGAATTACTTAGTTCTTCCAACGAAGCCTGCGAAAATATTTTTCTTGGTTGATATGGATTAGGAACTATATTTTCTATAGGTATCTCCATAACTCTTTTATCTTCCATAACATCCCTCTCTCACTTAAATATAAATATATTTTTAAATTTCTTAATTACATAAGATAATAATTTTCTTATGTTGTTTATAAATTACGTTAATTATATATGATATTTATTTCTTCATATAATTACATAATCCTTTTATTTTATTTATTTTTAATATTATTTAATTTGTTTCTGTAGGAAGTAAATTCAATTATAATCGTTTATACCCCTACTTTATAGGATTTTTTGATGGTTTACCAGCTTTTCTTGGGTATTTTTCTGGTGTATTTTTGATTTTTTTAAATACCAATATATTGTGACTTAAATCAAGCTCTGGCAACTTAACATCTATTTTTTCTACAAACTCTAACCCCATTATTTCTATAGCTTTTTTTGCCTCTTCTAGTTCTAAATTAGCATTTGGACCCTTCAAACAGACAAAGTACCCTCCTAATTTTATAAAAGGTGCACAAAACTCTATCAAAACAGGTAGACCAGCAACAGCTCTAGCAGTTGCAATATCATACTTTTCTCTATAGTTTTCGTCTTTTCCAAAATCTTCTGCTCTTCCATGTATAAATTCTATATCATCTATACCAACTTTAGCACTCACCTCTTGCAAAAAATTAATTCTTTTATTTAGTGAGTCAAGTAGTGTAAGTTTTACATTTTTCAAGCATATTCTCAGTGGTAGACCAGGAAAACCTGCACCTGTGCCAACATCAATTATAGACATACCATCTTTTATATAATTATTAGTTATTGCAGATATAGAATCTAAGAAGTGTTTTATATATACTTCCCTTTCCTCTTCTATCCCTGTAAGGTTCATTTTTTGATTCCAGTCAACTAATACTTCTCTATAAACCTTAAAATCCTGTAGAATTTTGTCATTTACAGATATGCCTAATTCCTCTATACCCTTTCTTAAAATATCTTTATTTTCCATTATTTCCTCCTCTAGTCCTTCTCATTTGCTCTAAATATATAAGAAGTACAGATATATCAGCAGGAGAAACTCCAGATATACGTGATGCCTGTCCTATTGATATAGGCTTTATCTCATCAAGCTTTTGTCTAGCTTCTAATCTAAGACCATCTATAGATGAATAATCTAATTTTTCATCAAGTTTCTTGTTTTCTAACTTTTTAAATTGATCTATCTGCTTTAATTGTTTTTCTATATATCCCTCATACTTAGTTATTACGACACATTGCTCTTTAACTTCATCTGATATTTCTTCTTTTGATCCTTTTCCTATAGCTTCAATTAAATCATATGTCACTTCTGGTCTTTTCAAAAATTCGTATAAAGATAATCCTACCTTGATAGGCGATGCATTTAACTCTTCAAGAAGATGATTTACTTCTTTTGGAGTTACTCTTTCTGTTTTTAATCTTTCAAATTCTTTTTCTACATCACTTTTTTTATTTAAAAATCTACTATATCTATCTTCTTTCACTAGACCTATATCATATCCTTTTTGAGTAAGTCTCATATCTGCATTATCTTGTCTTAGATATAGTCTATATTCCGCTCTTGAAGTAAGCATTCTATATGGTTCATTAGTTCCTTTTGTTACAAGATCATCTAATAATACCCCTATATATGCCTCTGATCTATCTAATATAAAAGGATCCTTACCTTGTATTTTTAGAGCTGCATTTATTCCTGCTATTAGCCCTTGTGCAGCAGCCTCTTCATAACCAGATGTCCCATTAAACTGCCCAGCGCTAAATAGATTTTCTACACCTTTTATTTCTAAACTTATTTTTAGTTGTGTTGGATCCACACAATCGTACTCTATTGCATATGCTGGTCTCATTATCTTGCAATTTTCAAGCCCTTTTACTGTTTTGTACATTTGTTGCTGTATTTCATAAGGTAAACTTGTAGATATACCCTGAATATACATTTCTTTTGTATTTAAGCCCTCTGGTTCTATAAATATTTGATGAGATGGTTTATCATTAAATCTAACTATCTTATCTTCTATAGACGGACAATATCTAGGACCTGTACTATCTATCTTTCCACTATACATAGCAGATCTATTGATATTGTCCAGTATAACCTTGTGAGTTTCCTCTGTTGTTCTAGTCAAATAACATGGTTCTTGATTTTTTTCTATGTTTTCGTTCATAAAAGAAAATGGAGTGACTTTTTTATCCCCTTCTTGTATATCCATCACAGAAAAATCTATGCTATCTTTGTGAACTCTAGCTGGAGTACCCGTTTTAAATCTTCTCATTCTTAGTCCTAATTCTACTAAGTTATCTGTAAGATATTTTGAGTACCCTAATGCATTTGGTCCTTCATAAAAAGACACTTCTCCCATATATATCTTAGAATTCAGGTAAACGCCCGTAGCCAATATAACTGCTTTTGAATTATATTGGCAGCCCAATTTTGTAATAACCCCTGTTACTACATTTCCTTCATGAGTCAACTCTACAACCTCATCCATAACTATGTCTAGGTTAGGCTCATTTTCTAATGTTTTTTTCATTTCTTGATGATACTTAAACTTATCTGCTTGGGTTCTTAGTGAATGAACAGCCGGTCCTTTCGCTGTATTTAACATTCTACTTTGTATATATGTCTTATCTATATTTATTCCCATTTGGCCACCAAGTGCATCTATCTCTTTAACCAGTTGGCCTTTACCTGTTCCTCCGATTGATGGATTACATGGCATTAATGCTATAGAATCTAAAGACATAGTTATTATTAAAGTCTTATGACCCATTCTAGCTGTAGCCAAGGCTGCCTCACAGCCTGCATGTCCCGCTCCAACTACTACAACATCGTATTTACCTGCTTCAAACTTTATCATGTATGGCTCCTTTCTGTTAAACATTAAAAGATGTTTCACGATAAACTACAAAAAAAATATTACTTACCTATGCAGAAGTTTTCAAATATACTATCTAATAAGTCTTCCGTTACAGTGTCTCCATTTATATATCCAAGGTAATCCCATATATTTTTTAAGTCTACTTCAATGAAATCAAAAGGCTTATTTTGATTTATTGCATCTATTGCATCATTTATAGATTTGTATGCCTTATTTAGTGCATCTTTATGTCTTGAGTTTGTGATTACTAAGTCAGATGAGTTTTTAACTTCTCCATTATAAACTAAATCTTCTATCTTGTTTTGTAAAATTTCGATTCCTTCATTGTTTAACGCTGATATTCTTATTATACTATCATTGTCTACATATTGAAGAATTTTTTCTTCTTCTATCTTTTGATTTAAATCAACCTTATTTAATATTAAAATAGCTTTTTTCTTATCTAAGTTCTCAAGAATTTCAAAATCTTCTTCTGATAATTTTCTTGATGAATCTAATACTGCTATCACTAAATCAGCTGTACTAAGAGATTCTCTTGATTTTTTTACGCCTATTTTTTCAACTATATCATCTGTTTCTCTTATTCCTGCTGTATCAACTATTTTTAAAGGTATACCTTTTATATTTACAAATTCTTCTATTACATCTCTAGTTGTACCAGGAATATCAGTAACTATAGCTCTGTTTTCTCCTAATATAGAATTTAGTAGAGATGACTTTCCTACGTTTGGTTTACCCACTATAACTGTTTTTAAACCATCTCTAAATATTTTCCCACTCTCAGCTGTATCATATAATTTCTTTATTTCATCTCTAAGTATTTCTGCTTTATCTTTAAGTGTTTTATATGTTATATGTTCGATATCCTCTTCCGGATAATCTATTGCTACCTCGACATGTGCTAATAATTCTGTAACATTCATTCTTAGTTCTCTTATTTTATTAGAAAGAGTTCCCTCTAGTTGTGTTTGAGCTATTTCATGAGCTTTATCTGTTTTTGATTTTATTACATCTATTATAGCCTCTGCTTGTGATAGATCTATTCTTCCATTTAAAAATGCTCTTTTTGTAAACTCACCCTTTTCTGCAAGTCTAACGTCCTTTGATAAAATTAGTTCTAGTATTTTTTTTACAGAAATAAATCCACCATGACAGTTTATTTCAATAACATCCTCTGCCGTATATGAATTAGGGCCCTTCATATATGCCACTAATACCTCATCTATCACATTTTCATTATCTATAATATTTCCATATATTAATGTTCTCGTCTTATATTCTTCGATCTGCTTTCCAGACATAGATTTAAATATTTCTTGAGCAACTTGAAGTGATCTCTCTCCACTTATTCTTATTATCCCTATACCACCTTCTCCGGGGGCAGTTGCTATAGCCGCTATAGTATCATCTATAAACAAATTTATCACCTCTTTATTATAAATTTTTATATTCTACTCTAATTGTTTCCTTAATCCTAATATTATATAAAATAAATTTCAAAAATAAAACCCCCTATTATCTAGGAGGTTAAGTTTTATTTTTTATACTCTATAACTAATCTTCTGTAAGGGTCTGTTCCTTCACTGTATGTAATTACATATTTATCATTTTGAAGAGCTGAGTGAACAATTCTTCTCTCATAAGGGTTCATATAATCTAACTTCTTAGTTTTTCTTGTCTTAGCTACTTCTCTAGCAGCCTTATTAGCATATCTT
Source organism: Asaccharospora irregularis DSM 2635 (assembly GCF_900129815.1). Classification (GTDB taxonomy): domain Bacteria; phylum Bacillota; class Clostridia; order Peptostreptococcales; family Peptostreptococcaceae; genus Asaccharospora; species Asaccharospora irregularis. Next base: position 14,011 of record NZ_FQWX01000004.1, on the reverse strand, counting down.
ACTAAAGATTTTTCTCTTTTTGATCTATAGTTTTCTATGTCTACAAGAACTCTTAGGTGAGAGTCTTTATTTACTTTATTAAGAGCTAGTCCTGTTAAAAATTGTATAGAATCTAAAGTTTCTCCTCTTCTACCAATTAAACATGCTGCTTCTTTTCCTTCAATATCAACTTTTATTAAATTACCTTCCTGAACAACATTTACCTTTGCATCTACATTAGCATTTTTTAGCATAGTAGATATGAACTCTTTAGCAATTTCTGTTTCCTTTTTTTCTTGTTTTTTTTCTTTTACGGAAACTTTATAGACACCATCTTTGGCACCTATTATACCTAAAAAGCCTTTTGTAGGGTTTTGTATAACTGTTATTTCAATATCTTCTTCCCTAACCTCTAACTCTACTAGTGCTTTTTTTATAGCTTCATCTTTAGTCTTACTTCTTAATTCTAGGCTTTTTCTCATCAATTATTTCCTCCTTAGAGTTCGCCAGCTTAGCTTTTAAAGGATTCATTACTAAGTAGTGTTGCCCTATTGAGAATAAGTTACTTACTGTCCAGTACAGTATAACTCCTGCTGGGAATGTAACTCCCCAGTAAAATGAAAATGCTGGCATCATGTAAAGCATCATTTTCATACTTCCTTGCTGTTGGTCTGGTGGTGTCATTACCTTTTGCATTACAAATGCACTTATCCCCGACAATACCCCTAATATAAAGTTGCTATCAGTTAAGTTACTCATCCATAAAAAACCAGTGTCTGCTGCCATGAACTGTGCTTGTGTTGCAAATACGCCATGAGATACTGGGTTTTTTAAGACACTAAATAATCCTATTAATATAGGCATCTGTATAAGTAAAGGTAAGCATCCTGCTAGAGGATTTATTTTAGCTTCACTATATAACTTAACTATTTCTTCATTTTGTTTTTCTGGCTTACTTTTATATTTTTCTTGTATCTCTTTTATACGAGGTTGTATATCTTGCATTGCTTTTGTTGACTTTGTCTGCTTAATAGTAAGCGGTAATAATATCACCTTTACAATTATAGTAAATATTATTATAGAAAGCCCATATTGATGAACATTTTCAAATATAATTCTTAGAATATGTCCTAATAAATTGCCTATTAAATTCAATTTTTAATACCTCCTAAAGTAGATTAATCTTTAATTATTTTAGAGGATCGTATCCTCCAGGATGGAAAGGATGACATTTTAAAATCCTTCTTATACTAAAATACATTCCCTTTATAAATCCATACTTTTTAAATGCTTCTATTGAGTATTGAGAACATGTTGGATAAAATCTACAAGTAGGTCCTTTTAAAGGTGATATATATTTTTGATAAAATCTCACCAAATAAATACATAATTTCGATAAACAGTTGCCTATTTCCTTCAATATATTAATTATTTTCTCCAAATAGATCTCCTCCATATTGGCAATACCAACTCAACATTCTAATTAATTTCCTTACAAATACCTGCTTTTTTGACCAAACTTTTTACCGATTTTTGAATGTCTTTAAATTCAGCATTTTGAGAAGGTATTCTTGCTATAAATACTATATCATATCCATCTTCAATATTTTCATCAATATTTAAACGGTATACTTCTTTTATTAGCCTTCTAACTCTGTTTCTTGTAACTGCTTTTCCTACTTTTTTAGAAACTGACATCCCGACTCTACTATATTCTGATTTATTTTTAAGTATATACAATACTAAATACTTATTCGCAAATGACTTGCCGTGTTTATATACTTTTCTAAAATCAGAGTCCTTTTTTAACCCCTTAGTTCTATTAAAGTCCATAATTATCCTCCATAAACACAGCTGTAAGTTGTACCTTTTTACACAAAAAGGCCACTTTTACAGCGGCCTTTTTTAAATTAATGAGTTAATCTGTTTCTTCCCTTAGCTCTTCTTCTTTTTAACACGTTTCTTCCATTAGAAGTTTTCATTCTCTTTCTGAAACCATGTTCTTTTTTTCTTTGTCTCTTTTTTGGTTGATAAGTTCTTTTCATTATATAGCACCGCCTTTCAAATTTTTATTTCCGTTTATAAAAATAATAACTTTGCCCTCAAAGTAAACATAACACGTATAATTATAAATCCTTTTATATCAGTTGTCAACGAGTTTTTGTAGCATATTTGTAGGCTAAATCAGACCAATTACTTTCCTTATATGTGTTATTTTTATATTATTTCTATATTTTAAAATAAGCTTATAAAAATAACAAGTCTTTAGGATTGTATTTTTTATTAAAATAATAAAACGAAGTCTAAAGTATTCAAAATTAAGTTTATTCAAACCCTTCTTGCTTTAAATATAGAAGCTTTAGCCAATAAAACTGGATTTTTAAATTTTATAATAGCCGACCTGCATATATCTTTATTGACACTTATTCAGCTATCTATTCAAATCCAAACATATTATATATACATTTTTCTTGTGTATTATTTTATAAACATACTCTTAATATTGTGGATAAATTGAGTATAAATTATTGAATTTTGCCGTTTATTCTGATATTATTAATATACTTGTTGATAATGTTCATATAACTTATCTACATATTAAATTTATTCACAGGTTGTGGATAGAAATGTGTATAACTTATATCATATGTGCCTATAATCTAAATATAATCTATATTTAGTATATTTTTATGCTATTTATAACTTTATATACATGCTGTTTATATCTTTTAGTATTAAGTTACACATATTTTACTTATTAGTTCAATATCCACATTATTATCCATAGATTTAATTATTTTGTAAAAAATATATATATATTTTGCTTTTTTGTTAATAACTTTGTGGAAAATGTTAATTATTCTGTTCGGAGGTTTATATTATGGATATAGTTTCTTTATGGGACAAAACACTACAGCTAATCAAGGGTGAATTATCTGCCCCTAGCTTCAAAGCTTTTTTTAGACAAATAGTACCTCTAAAAATTTACTCAAACGATTTATTTCTCCTAGTTCCCAATGAATTTACTAAGGGGATCTTGGAAGATAGGTACTTAACTTTAATAGAAAACTCAATAAATCAACTATCTTTGAAAAAATACAATATAAAATTTGTACTCGATGAAAAAGAAGTTGCTAGTTTAGGAGAGGATAATCCAGTTATAAAAATGAAAAGGAACTATCCAAACCTAAATCCAAAATACACATTTGATACGTTCGTGATTGGTAATAGTAATAGATTTGCTCATGCTGCTTGTGTTGCCGTTGCTGAGTCCCCAGCTAGAACATACAACCCTCTTTTCTTATATGGAGGCGTTGGGCTTGGAAAAACACATCTAATGCATGCTATTGGACATCATATAATGAGTCAAAAAAAGGACGCTAAAGTTGTATATGTGTCTTCTGAAAAATTTACAAATGAGCTTATAAACTCAATAAAAGATGATCGAAATGAAGAATTTAGAAACAAGTATAGAAATGTAGATATTTTATTGATAGACGATATCCAATTTATAGCTGGAAAAGAACATACTCAAGAAGAGTTCTTCCATACTTTTAATTCTTTATATGAGGCGAATAAACAAATTATAATTTCTAGTGATAGGCCACCAAAAGAAATACCTACATTAGAAGATAGACTAAGATCTAGATTTGAAATGGGTCTTATAACTGATATACAAGCTCCTGATTTTGAAACCAGAGTGGCTATTCTAAGAAAAAAAGCTCAAATGGAAAGCATCAAAGTACCAAGTGAAGTAATGACTTATATAGCAAAACATATTAAATCTAATATAAGGGAGCTAGAAGGAGCTTTAACAAGAGTAGTTGCTTATTCATCTCTTACAAATAGACTTATATCTCTAGATTTAGCAGCTGAAGCTTTAAAGGATATAATCACTACTTCAAAAACAGAAGAAATCACTGTTCTTAGGATCAAAGAAAAGGTCGCTTCTACTTTCAACATTAAAATGGAAGACTTTAATTGTAAAAAAAGAACAAGATCTATAGCTTACCCAAGGCAAATAGCTATGTATATAACTCGTGAGCTTACAGATTTATCGCTTCCTAAAATAGGTGAAGAGTTCGGAGGAAGGGATCATACAACAGTAATCCATGCCCATGATAAGATATCAAAAGATATACAAAATAATGAAGAAATTAAAATAAAAATAGACAAAATAGTTTCGGATTTAAAGGGGTAATCTGTTCACAATTGCTTGTTAGTATCCTATTGATAAAATGTGTATATGTTTTGGGGTCGATTTTATACACAAAATATACATTAAAAAATAACAAAGATATTAACATCTTGTACACATGTTAATATCTTTGCGTTTATTTACACCTATACACTTATTAACATTACTAACAGCACCTACTACTATTCCTACTATTATTTTTATTTATTTTATATATAATTAGTGCAAGGAGGTTATCCACATTGAAAATAATTTGTAACCCAAAATCATTAGCTAATAAAATTGGAATTACTCAAAAAGCTATTAATAGTAAAACTACTTTAGATGTTTTAAAGGGTATATTTTTATCTACGCAAGAAAATCAATTAAAATTAACTGGATACGATTTAGAAATAGGAATAGAAACTTTTGTTCAAGCGGAAATAGTAGAAGAGGGAGAAATAGTAGTAAACTCTAGACTTTTCGGAGATATTATTAGAAAACTTCCAGATTCTTTTGTTGAAATAGAAACTGACTCTGAAAACAACGTTTATATAAATTGTGTTAACTCAAGATTTAAAATAAAAGGTGATTCTGCCAAAGAATATCCTAGATTACCAGATGTTCAAGAAGAAAATTTATATACTATTCCGCAAGACATATTAAAGAATATGATAAAGCAGACTGTATTTGCTATATCTCAAGATCAAAGTAAGCATGTTTTAATGGGTGAACTTTTAGAAATCGAAAATAATAATATAAGCCTAGTTGCTATAGATGGATATAGATTGGCTGTTAAAAGTTGTGAACTTAATAATATAGAAAAGAGTATAAAAGTAATAATACCAGGAAAAGCTCTTAATGATATAAATAGTCTTCTTTCTAGTGAAGATGATGTAAAATTAGGATTTGATGATAAAAATGCCATATTTATAATTAATGAAACAAGAGTAATCACTAGGTTATTAGAAGGTGAATTTATAGACTATCAAAAATTACTTCCTAGGGAGTATAATACTAAGATAAAGTTAAATACTAAAAGTCTTCAAAACAGTATAGAAAGAGCATCATTGTTATCTGAATCAGAAAAAAACAATTTGATTAAATTGTCTATAAGAGATAATGCAATGGCTATAACTTCTAATACTGAAAAAGGTAATGTTTACGAAGAGGTAAACTTAGAATTAGAAGGTGATTATCTAGACGTAGCTTTTAACTCTAGATATTTTATAGAAGGACTAAAAAACATAGATAGTGAAGAGATATTTATAGAATTCACAACTAATATTAATCCATGCATAATAAAACCAGTTGACGGAACGAAGTATACATATTTATTACTTCCAGTAAGGATGTCATCTAATATATAATTAATCTATAAAAAACCCAACTATCATAAAGTTGGGTTTTTATATCTAAATTTATGATATAATTATATTTTAGTGTCTTTATATTAAGACATAGTTGAGGGACTTAAAAGCATGATTTTTGTTGAAATTATATAGTCATAAACTGTATTTAATTATATTTATAAAGCTAAGTATAATTAAATAAATACTATAAAATATTAAAATGGGAGGTGTTGTTATGATAGAGGTAAAAATAGATTCAGAGTACATAAAATTAGACCAATTTCTTAAATTAGCAGATGTGGCCTCAACGGGAGGGCATGCTAAATTTTTAATTTTAGAAGGTTTAGTTAAGTTAAATGGAGAAATTGAAATAAGAAGAGGGAAAAAAATAAGACCTGGTGATATAATTGAAGTTGAAGGTTCAAAAATTAAAGTGGTGTAAAAAAGGAGTGCTTTTGTGAGATTAAAGAACTTACAGCTAGTAAATTTTAGGAACTATAAAAATTTACATCTAGAATTTAATGAAAAAGTAAATCTTCTTGTTGGTAAAAATGGTCAAGGAAAAACAAATATAGTAGAGGCTATATATATGCTTTCTTTTGGAAAATCATTTAGAACGAATAAAGATAAAGAAATTATTAATTTCGATAGCGAAAGTCTATATTCTGGTGGAAACTATTTAAAATATGGTAGAGAATGTGTAATAGAGATAGCAATTGGAAAAAATAAAAAGGGAATCAAAGTAAACAAAATTCATGTTCAGAAAATACAAGAACTGTTGGGAAATTTTAATGTTGTTATATTCTCACCTGAAGATTTAAGACTTGTTAAAGAAGGTCCAAAGGAAAGAAGGTCTTTTATAGATAAAGAGATAAGTCAGATTATTCCTAAGTATTACAACTACCTTACTAATTATAATAAGGTATTATTCCAAAGAAATAAGTTGTTAAAGAGCAACTTTGTAGATAAAAATCTACTTGATGTTTATGATGAGAGTTTGGCCAAGTATGGAAGTTATATTTATATTATGAGAAGAGATTTTATAAAAAAAATAGCTAATATAGCTATAAATATACATAAAAACCTTACAGGTGGTATAGAAGATTTGTCTATAACATACAAGAATCAGCTTGATATAAGCGATGAAGATAATATAAATATGATATATACTAGGTTTTTAGAAAAATTAATATCTAGTAGAGATCACGATATAGAAACTAGAACAACTAGGTACGGTATACATAAAGATGACTTAAATATATGTATAAATAGATTAGATGTAAGGCTTTATGGTTCTCAGGGTCAACAAAGGACAGCCTCTATTTCTCTAAAATTATCAGAAATTGAGCTGATAAAAAATGAAGTAGGTGAATATCCAGTTTTAATATTGGATGACGTTTTTAGTGAGCTAGATGAGACGCGCCAAAAGCTACTGGTTGATAATTTAAGTGCTGTACAGATGTTTATAACAACAGCTGAGGTTTCACACAAAAGTATATTTAATAAAAGTAATACTACTATTTTTAACATAGATAAAGGAAAAGTTATTAGCATAGAGAATGGAGGTAACTAAATGAAACAAGAATACGGTGCAAGTCAGATACAGGTACTAGAGGGATTAGAAGCCGTTAGAAAAAGACCTGGTATGTACATAGGTTCCACTGGTCCAAGAGGTTTACACCATTTAGTTTATGAAGTAGTGGATAATAGTATAGATGAGGCACTACAAGGATATTGTTCAGAAATTTATGTATCTATAAATGGGGATGGAAGTATAACTGTAAAAGATAACGGTAGAGGTATTCCAGTTGAGGTACATCCTAAAACAGGAAAATCAACGTTAGAAACAGTTTTAACAGTTCTTCATGCAGGAGGAAAATTCGGTGGAGGAGGATACAAGGTATCTGGTGGACTTCACGGAGTAGGTGTCTCTGTAGTTAATGCATTATCTAAATGGTTAGTTGCAGAAATAAACAGAAATGGGAAAGTATACAGACAATCTTATGAAAAAGGAATAGCAACATCTAAATTAGAGACTGTAGGAGAAACTAATGATTCAGGAACAGTAATAAGCTTTATGCCTGATGAAACTATATTCGATGAAGTTGATTTTAAATATGAGACTCTAGAATACAGACTTAGAGAGTTGTCTTTCTTAAACAAAGGAATAAAAATAGTATTTGAAGATAAAAGAGAAGAAAGCGAAAAGAAAAAAGAATTTCACTATACTGGCGGTCTGATAGAGTATGTTAAGTACTTAAATAAATCTAGAACTGGAATACATGATCAGATAGTTTATATAGATAAGGATCTTGATAGTTGTACTGTGGAGTTAGCAATGCAATACACTGATGGGTATACAGAAAATATATACTCTTTTGCAAATAATATAAATACTCATGAAGGTGGAACACATCTAAGCGGATTCAAGGCAGCTCTTACTAAAACAGTAAACGAATATGCTAAGAGAAATAAGTTTTTAAAAGAAAATGAACCTAATTTATTAGGAGAAGATATTAGAGAAGGACTTACAGCTGTAGTATCTGTTAAGCTTTCAGACCCTCAATTTGAAGGTCAAACTAAGACAAAATTAGGGAATACATCTATGAGAGGTACAGTGGATACTGTTACTGTGGAGGAATTGGGAGCATTTTTAGAAGAAAATCCTAATATCGCAAAAATCATAGTAGACAAGGCTCTTAGGGCACAAAGGGCTAGAGAGGCTGCGAAAAAAGCTAGAGAGTTAACAAGAAGAAAAAGCGTTTTAGAGAGCACATCATTACCAGGAAAATTAGCAGATTGTGCTGAAAAAGATCCTTCAAAAAGTGAAATATTCTTAGTCGAAGGGGATTCTGCCGGTGGATCAGCAAAACAAGGTAGAGACAGACATTCACAAGCTATATTACCACTAAGAGGTAAAATTCTTAATGTAGAGAAATCAAGGTTAGATAGAATTTTATCATCTGACGAGATAAAAAATATGATAACAGCTTATGGATGTGGTATAGGTGATGATTTTGATATAGAGAAGGCAAGATATCATAAAATAATAATAATGACCGATGCCGATGTAGACGGTGCACATATAAGAACATTACTTTTAACATTCTTCTTTAGATATATGAGACCTTTAATAGAAAATGGATATGTATATGCAGCTCAACCACCTCTATATAAAGTTAAGAAACAGAAAAAAGAATACTATGTCTATTCAGACAAAGAATTGGATACTTTACTAGATGAAATAGGAAGAAATGGTGTAGAGCTTCAAAGATATAAAGGTCTTGGAGAGATGAATGCAGAGCAATTATGGGATACTACAATGAACCCCGAAACAAGAACTTTACTACAAGTAAATATAGAAGATGCTGCTGTTGCAGATGAGGTATTCTCTATGTTGATGGGAGATAAAGTAGGTCCTAGAAAAGAATTTATAGAAGAAAACGCCACATATGTTAGAAACTTAGACATATAAAGAAAGGGGATGAGTATAAGATGGAAGAACAAAATAAAGTACTCCCTATTGAAATAGCAGATGAAATGAAAAAATCATACATCGACTATGCTATGAGTGTTATAGCTGGTCGTGCATTGCCAGATGTAAGAGATGGATTAAAACCTGTTCATAGAAGAATATTATACTCAATGAACGAATTAAATTTAATGCCAGATAAACCATATAGAAAGTCAGCACGTATTGTTGGGGACGTTTTAGGTAAGTACCACCCACATGGAGATACAGCAGTTTATTTTGCTATGGTAAGAATGGCGCAGGATTTCTCAACAAGAGCATTATTGGTTGATGGTCATGGTAACTTTGGTTCTGTGGATGGAGACTCTCCTGCTGCAATGCGTTATACAGAAGCTAGAATGAGTAAATTATCATTAGAATTACTTAGAGATATAGATAAGGAAACAGTTGATTTTATACCAAACTTTGATGAGTCTTTGAAAGAACCATCAGTTTTACCATCGAGATATCCAAACTTATTAGTTAATGGTTCGAATGGTATTGCAGTTGGTATGGCAACATCTATACCACCTCATAACCTAGGAGAGGTTATAGATGCTACAGTACACTTAATAGACAATCCAGAATGTACTGTAGATGATTTAATAAATTATATACAAGGCCCAGATTTTCCTACTTCAGCTATAATAATGGGAAAAGAAAATATAGCACAGGCTTATAGAACTGGTAGAGGTAAGGTAAAGGTTAGAGCCAGAGCTTATATTGAAGAGTTACCAAAGGGAAGACAGCAGATATTAGTTACAGAAATACCTTATCAAGTTAATAAAGCTAAGTTGGTAGAGAGAATAGCTGAGTTAGTTAAGGATAAAAAAATAGAAGGTATATCTGACCTAAGAGATGAAAGTAATAGAAATGGTATGAGAATAGTTATAGAGCTTAAGAGGGATGCAAATGCTAACATAGTGTTAAACAACCTTTATAAACATTCTCAAATGGAAGATACTTTTAGTATAATAATGCTTGCTTTAGTTGATGGTCAACCTAAAGTATTAAATATAAAACAGATGTTATATCATTATATTAAACATCAAGAAGATGTTGTTACAAGAAGAACTAAATTTGAATTAAATAAAGCAGAAGCGAGAGCACATATATTAGAAGGTTTAAAAATAGCTCTAGATCATATAGATGAAGTTATAAGATTAATAAGAAGTTCTAAAACTGGGCAAGAAGCTAAATCTGGATTAATAGAAAAATTCAATTTAACTGATATCCAGGCTCAGGCTATATTAGATATGAGACTTCAAAGACTTACAGGTTTAGAAAGAGAAAAGATAGACGCTGAGTATGAAGAATTGATAAAAAGAATAAATAAACTAAGAGAAATATTAGCTGATAGAAGATTACTTTTAAATGTAATAAAAGATGAAATGTTAATAATAAAAGAAAACTATGCAGATGAAAGAAGAACTGAAATAAGACATGCTGAAGGCGAAATAGATATGAGAGATCTTATAAGTGATGAGGAGATAGCTATAACTCTGACTCATTTTGGATATATAAAGAGATTGCCAGCAGATACTTATAAGAGCCAAAAAAGAGGTGGAAGAGGAATATCAGCTCTTACAACTAGAGAAGAAGATTTCGTAAAACACCTTGTATCTACAACTACTCACAGTAGATTGTTATTCTTTACTAACAAGGGAAGAGTGTTCAAGTTAAATGCATATGAAATTCCAGAAGGAAAGAGACAAGCTAAAGGTACAGCAATAGTAAACTTATTGCAATTAGGCCCAGATGAAAAGATAGCTACATTAATAGCTATAAACGATAATGATAGTAATGAGTACTTATTATTAGCAACTAAAAAAGGTATCGTTAAAAAGACTAAACGTGATGAGTTTAAGAATATAAATAAATCAGGTCTAATAGCTATAGGTCTAAGGGATGATGATGAACTTATAGATGTAAAGCTTACAGACGGAAATAAAGATGTACTTCTAGTTACTCATAATGGAATGTCTATAAGATTTAATGAAAATGATATAAGACATATGGGAAGAACTGCAATGGGAGTTAAAGGGATATCTTTATCCAAGGAAGATAAAATAGTTTCTATGAGTTTGTGTGATGAAGGAACAGATGTACTAGTAGTTAGTGAGAATGGATATGGAAAAAGAACTAACATAGATGAATATAGAAGCCAGATAAGAGCAGGAAAAGGTATAAAGACTTATAATATATCTGATAAGACAGGAAAAATTGTCGGAGCTCAAATGGTTAAAGAAGATGACGAGGTAATGATTATAAACTCTAATGGTGTTCTTATTAGAATAAGAGTTGATGAGATATCATTATTTGGTAGAGTGACTAGTGGTGTCAAACTAATGAAGACTGATGACGAAGTAACCGTAGTTTCTATTGCTAAAATAAATATGGAAGAAGAATAGGATAAAACCTATTCTTTTTCTGTAAAAAATAGTTGATTATATTGTCTTTAACTTTGTATATGAGTATAATTGCCATATATATTAAAAATTTCAAATCAAAAGGAGTGAAATATATGAGCAGTAAAAAAGGTAGATTTCTGTTTTGGGGGTTAATTCTAGGGTTTATAGGAGGATTATTTTTAGCTCCTAAAAAAGGTTCAGAGTTAAGAAAAGATACAAAAGATAAGTTGGATGAAGTAAAAGAAAATCCAAAAGAGGTTTTACGTGAAACATATGTTGAAATAAAAGATAAGTTATCGAATTTAGTAGATGATACTTGTTATGATGAGAATATAGATATAAGTGAAGATGAAATAATTATAAGTAAAACTTTTGATGATGAGGGAGAGAATAAATAATGAATGCTTTGGGATGGCAAATAGGGGCTATATTATTTGGAATATCATCATTGGTGATTGCTATATATCTTGCTAAATTACTAGATAATACAACTAAAATAATTGAAAAATCAAATAGAATTGTTGATTATAACGAAAGATATATAAATGAAATAATAGAAAATACAGCACATATAACAAAAAGTGCAGAGAGTATAATAGATTTAGTAGGTAGAGCAACAGGTGCAGTTAAGGTATTTAGATTTATAAAAAGAAAGTAAGTTAAAATTGTATAAAGTAAGAGGAGGCAGTATATGTCAATGAATATTAGTTCAAAACTAGATAGCACAAATTCTTTTTGGGATGTTTTAATAGATGGAGAATTAGATGTATCTACATGTGATAAGGTAAAGGAACATTTATACTCACTTTTAGACAAAGAAGTTTTAGATATAAAAGTAAATCTTGAAAATTTAGAATATATAGATTCTACAGGTTTAGGTGTACTAATTGGGGTATTAAAAAAATTAAAGGTAAACAATAAAGAAATATTTATATTAAACCCTAGAAATAATGTTAATAAAATTTTCACTATAACAGGTCTAGATAAAATATTTAAAATGGAGGGATAAAATTTGGCTTGTGAAACTATAAAAATGGAAATAACATCAAATCCAAGTTATGTAGGAATTATAAGATTAACTACATCGGGGATAGCTAATAAAATAGGTTTCTCTGTTGATGATATAGATGACATAAAAGTAGCTGTATCAGAAGCTTGTACAAATGCTATAAAGCATGGAGATAATGATAGATTCTATATAAAATTTAGCATATTAGAAAATGGTCTTAGTATAGAAATAAGAGATGATGGCAAAGGATATGATATTAGCTCTGTAGGTACGCCAGATTTAGAAAATCCAAAAGAAAGTGGATTAGGTCTATTTATTATAAAGTCACTAATGGATGAAGTGAGCATCGAATCAAAAAATAATGAAGGAACATTAATAAAAATGACTAAATTCTTAGGAGCTGATATTTAATGAAAAATGTAGGTAATGCTACAAATTACCTAGATATGGATACAAAAGAGCTATTTAAAATATATAGTACAAATAAAGATCAGTATATTAGAAATATTCTTGTAGAAAGACATCTATATTTAGTAAAATTGTTAGCTAAAAAATACATAAATAAAGGTGTTGAGTTCGAAGATATTTATCAGGTTGCTTCTTTGGCTTTAATATATGCAATAGATAGATATGATGTAGAAAAAGGATTTGAATTTTCAAGTTTTGCTACACCAACAATAATAGGAGAAATAAAAAAATACTTTAGAGATAAAGTATGGACACTTAGGGTTCCTAGAAGAGTTCAAGAATTAAACAAAAAAATAAATGATGCAAAGCTTATACTTGAACAGAAAAATAAAAAACACCCAAAGGTTAAGGATATCGCTGAGTATATTGGTGCTACAGAAGAAGAAGTTTTGGAGGCTATGGAGGCTTCATACGGATACAAGCCAGTATCATTAGACTCATCAAATAATGATGACTCTGATGACAAAGATCTTACCCTTATAGATAGGATAGGAAAAGAAGAAAATAGCTTTGTAAGTATAGAGTATAAAGACTTTGTAAATAAATTTATGGAGAACTTAAACGAGTTAGAAGTAAAAATATTCAAGGACAGATTTTTTTTAGATAAAACTCAGTCAACTATAGCAAAAGAAATGGACATATCTCAAATGACAGTATCCAGATTAGAAAGAAAAATTATTGAAAAACTGAAAAAAGAGTACGAAAAAAATAATTAAAAAATAATTTTAAAATAAAATATAAAAAACTGTTGACCTACTGTTAAATTTATAGTATATTATTACTTGTCCCTAAGAAAAGGGAGCAAAACAAATTGAACTTTGAAAATTAAACAGTAGGTTAATTTATAGAATTGAAACAACACAAACCAAGCCAGATATTCAGATAATGATTAGTCTGAGCAAGGAAAACAAAACTTTTATTTGAGAGTTTGATCCTGGCTCAGGATGAACGCTGGCGGCGTGCCTAACACATGCAAGTCGAGCGAACCCTTCGGGGTGAGCGGCGGACGGGTGAGTAACGCGTGGGTAACCTGCCTCATACACATGGATAACATACCGAAAGGTATGCTAATACAGGATAACATGTTTTTATCGCATGATAAAA
>NZ_FQWX01000046.1 GCF_900129815.1 Asaccharospora irregularis DSM 2635 | reverse complement strand
AAGATTATGTGGTTATTATAGCAAAGAGGATACACCTGTTCCCATTCCGAACACAGAAGTTAAGCTCTTTAGCGCTGATGGTACTTGGTGGGCAACTGCCTGGGAGAGTAGGACGTAGCCACGTAATCTTTTTTTATGTACTAAAAGCTTATAATAAAATATAAAGTGAAAAAGCACCCACTAGAATAAATTTTATTTAGTGAGTGCTTTTTATTATACTATTATTTTGACATGATAGATTTTACAAATTCATTTAGTTTATCTAGTCCTGTTAAGAAAGTTTCTTCACTACAAGCATATGAAATACGTATGTAATTATCTAATCCAAATGCTATTCCAGGAACAACTGCAACTCTATATTCAGACAAGAATTGATCACAGAACTCTATAGAAAGACTTTTATTGTATTTAAACTTATCTGCCACCTTAGAAATATCTATGAAAACGTAGAAAGCTCCGTTTGGATATATATAATCTACGTCAGGGATAGTATCTAATTTAGCCGTAATTAAATCTCTTCTTTGTTTATAAGTTTCTACCATATGATCTATATCTTTAGTACAATCTTTAAGTGCAGAATAACCTATATATTGTGCAGTTAAAGATGGATGAGATACTAAGTGACCTTGGATAGAACTCATCGCCTTGGCTATAGTTTTATTTGATGCTGAGTACCCTAGTCTTAAGCCAGTCATGGCAGCAGACTTTGCGAAACCATTTATAGTAACAGTGATGTCTTTTGCTTTTTCACTTATAGATGCTACAGATACGAAGTCATTGTTAAAGCGTATTCTCTCGTATATTTCGTCTGCAAGTATATAAATACCTTTTTCGATACATACATCAACTATAGCAATTAATTCTTCTTTTGTATAAATACTTCCTGTTGGATTTGAAGGGTTATTTAAAATTAGAAGTTTTGTTTTATCTGTTATACTTTTTTCCAATTCTTCTCTAGTTAATTTAAAGCTGTTTTCTTTTTTAGTATCTATTGGAACAGGAACAGCATTAACTATTTTAACCATTTCAGAGTAGCTTACCCAGTATGGTTTAGGTAATAAAACTTCATCACCAGGATCAGTTATAGTTAATAAAGCATTAGTTATAGAGTGCTTAGCACCACTAGATACTACTATTTCATCTGGAGAATAGTTACAATTATTTTCATTGAGTAATTTTTTACAAATTTCCTCTCTAAGTATTGTTATCCCTGGAACTAGATCGTATTTAGTGCAATCTTTATTTAAAGAATCTATACCATAAGCCTTAGCAGTGCTAGGAACAGTAAAATCAGGCTCTCCTATACTAAGATTAATTACATCAATTCCTGAATTTTTCATTTCTTTAACCTTTGAACTTATGCCTATTGTGTAGGATGGAGTTATAAAGGATAGTCTACTAGATAACATAAAATACCTCCTTCTAATGATTAAATATATTATTTAATGACCAACTATATTATACGACACTTTGATGAAATTAAATATAAAAACATAAAATTTAGTAATAAATGATCTATTTAAGATAAACAAAAAATAAAAAAATTTATATTCTTTTTTGAAGTTGTTAGAAATGCTTATGTTCAAATTATTGATATAGTATTTTCAATGATTTACGGGATTTGACTAAAATATAGAATTTTGGTAATCTTAATTAGTAAATAATAAAAAACTGTCCCTTTAACTTTGTTGAAGGGGATTTTTTTAGACTTGTACACTACATATAGTGTTTAGAATATAGATTTAATACAACATATTGTGGTATTAGGAGGAGGTCAAATTTGATTAATTTCGTAAAAAAAAGAGATGGAAGAGTAATACCTTTTAATGAGGATAGGATAACAAGGGCTATATTCTTAGCTGCAGCTACAGTTGCTGAAAGAGAAGGAACAGTTCCTGATTATAAATTAGCAGAGCAATTAACACAAGAAGTAATAAAATTACTAAACAGCCAGTATAGGGATTCTATACCGGGAGTTGAAGATGTACAAAATGCTGTAGTAAAGGTTCTTATAGAGACAGGACATGCTAAGACTAGTGAAGAATACATTATTTATAGAACTGAAAGAAGTAGAATAAGAAATTCAAAAACTAGATTAATGAAATCAATAGAAGAAATAACTTTTGAAGATGCGAAAGATGCTGATATAAAAAGAGAGAATGCAAATATAAATGGAAATACAGCTATGGGAACTATGTTACAATACGGTAGTACAGTTTCTAAGGAATTTTGTAAGACTCATATATTAAAACCCGCACATACATTTGCTCATGATAATGGTGACATACATATACATGATATGGACTTTTTGAATATGGGTACACTTACTTGCTGTCAAATTGATGTAAAGAAATTATTTAGTAATGGGTTCTCAACAGGTCATGGATTTTTAAGAGAGCCAAACGATATAATGAGTTACGGAGCTCTTGCTGCTATAGCTATTCAAAGTAATCAAAACGACCAACACGGTGGACAGAGTATTCCTTTCTTTGACTATGGTTTAGCAGAAGGTGTATATAAGACATTTAAGAGGCTTTATATATCTAATATATGCAAGGCGTTGAGATTATTTAAAGGTATAGAAGCTAATGATACTGTAAAAGAAGTGGTATATGAAAATGAAAAAGAAACAGGAATAAAACTAGGATTAAAACAAGATGATACATACCTAGCAAGTGAAAGAGAAAAATTAAAGGCTGCTTTTAGTATAGATGAAGAGCTTGCTAAGAATATACAAAGATTTGCGCTTGATGAAGCTACTAAAGAAACTGACAGAAGAACATATCAATCTATGGAAGCTTTTATTCATAACTTAAATACAATGCACTCTAGAGCTGGTGCACAGGTACCATTTAGTAGTGTAAACTTTGGAACGGATATCTCAGAAGAAGGAAGAATGGTAACTAAGAATTTACTTTTATCACTAGAAAAAGGTCTTGGTAATGGAGAAACACCTATTTTCCCTATATTAATATTCAAGGTAAAAGAAGGTATAAACCTAAATCCAGAAGATCCTAACTATGATTTATTTAAATTATCTTGTAGAGTTTCTGCGAAGAGATTGTTCCCTAACTTTAGTTTCTTAGATGCACCATTTAATGCTAAGTATTATAAGGAAGGTGATCCTGAAACAGAGGCTACATACATGGGATGTAGAACAAGAGTATTAGGAAATGTTTGCGGGCCTGAAACAGTTAGCGGAAGAGGGAATTTATCATTTAGTACGATAAACCTTCCTAGATTGGGAATAAAACATGGTATAGTAAATAATGATAAGGCTGATATTAAAGGATTCTATGATGAATTAAACCAAAAGATAGATTTATTAATAGATCAATTATTAGAAAGATTAGAAATTCAATCAAATAAAAAAATGAAGAACTTCCCATTCCTAATGGGACAAGGAGTATGGCTAGGTTCTGATCAGTTAGGTCCAGAGGATACATTGAGAGAAGTTATAAAACAAGGAACACTTACAGTAGGATTTATAGGGTTAGCTGAATGTCTTGTAGGTCTTACAGGAAAGCATCATGGTGAAAGCGAAGAATCTCAGAAGTTAGGGTTAGAAATAATTTCACATATGAGAAAAAGAATGGATGAAGCAACTGAAAAGTATAAATTAAACTTTTCATTAATGGCTACACCAGCAGAAGGTCTTTCAGGTAGATTTACAAGAATTGATAAAAAAGCATATGGAGAAATAAAGGGAATTACAGATAGAGAATACTACACAAATTCATTCCATGTTCCAGTTTATTATAATGTAAAAGCGTATGATAAAATAAGATTAGAAGCTCCTTATCATGAACTTACTAATGCTGGGCATATAACTTATGTAGAATTAGATGGAAACCCATCTGATAATATAGAAGCTTTTGAAACCATAATAAGAGCTATGAAAGAATCTGGAATAGGTTATGGTAGTATAAATCATCCTGTAGATAGAGATCCTATATGCGGTTATTCTGGAGTTATAGAAGGAGATATATGTCCTTCATGTGGAAGAGATGAAAAAGAAAGTGATATAAAGTTTGAAAGAATAAGAAGAATAACTGGATACTTAGTTGGAACTGTAGACAGATTTAATAATGCTAAAAAAGCAGAAGTTAGAGATAGAGTAAAGCATAAATAATGGTTAATAGATGTTTACCTATAAAATTTAAATACTAGAGTTACAGATCAATGATTTATATTATGGAGGAAGAAAAATGAAACTTAGAATTGCATCTCCAATAACTACAGATAGCATAGTGGACGGACCAGGGCTTAGAGCTGTAGTTTGGACTCAAGGTTGTCAACATAATTGTAGAGGTTGTCACAATCCAAAAACTCACAGTTTAGTTGGAGGGTTTGAAGTTGATACAAAAGATATTATAGAAGAAATAAAATCCTTAAAATTGCATAAGGGAATAACTTTATCAGGAGGAGAACCATTTTTACAACCAGAGGCATTAGAGGAGATAGCTAGAGAAAGTAAGAATATTGGATTAGATGTATGGGCATATACTGGGTTTACATTTGAAGAACTGTTAAAAAACAATAACCCTTCTTATTTGAAAAATCTAAGTCTTCTCAATAATATAGATGTATTGGTTGATGGAAAGTTTATAGAAAACAAAAGAGATATAAATTTAAAGTTTAGAGGATCGTCTAATCAAAGAATAATAGACGTTAAAAGAAGCTTAGAGTCTGAAAAAATAATACTGAATGAAGAGTATATGAAATAAAAATTAATACTAGAGTCAAAATAGCCGAGGAATATAAAAATTCACTTGGCTATTTTATTTGTTAAATATGGAATTTTAAATATGTCCTAGTATATCATTATCATTGTTATCTATAGCATTTGCACTATATTTAATATTAAATGTTATAGTAAAAATTAATGACAATATATATTTATATAAGAAATAATAGTAGAGTTAGTTTTGGAACAATAACAGAGATTATAATATTTTTTGGTTTTGGAGTAACTGCACTATTTTCTCCATTGATGCACTTAAACGAGATATTAGTAATTATAGCAATTTATTTCTTTTTATTAGGAATGGATTTTATAAAGGACTTTAGAATGGAGATTATACCTAAAAAGACTAAAAATAAATTAAAGAGAAA
This sequence comes from Asaccharospora irregularis DSM 2635, assembly GCF_900129815.1. Classification (GTDB taxonomy): domain Bacteria; phylum Bacillota; class Clostridia; order Peptostreptococcales; family Peptostreptococcaceae; genus Asaccharospora; species Asaccharospora irregularis. The sequence goes on along the minus strand of NZ_FQWX01000046.1, from coordinate 8,212 downwards.
AGTTAGAATCACTTTACCTGTTTTTTAGTTACATTAATACCACATAAAGTTTTAAAAGAAATAAATGCATACTTTGAAATAAATGATGATGACAATAGTGAAACCTATATAGTGTTTGAAGAAAACAAGAAGCTAGAGAATGAGTATAAGGATTATGCGAGTGAATTGTACAAGGCTACACAGGCAGATTTTTTAAAATTTAAATCTGGAAAATTTAGAACTTACTTTGGATTGGATAATAACTGTGTAATATTAGTAGATAGTGTAATAGGTAATTCTGGGATAATTATTTAGCTCCTACTCGATTTCTCATTATATTGAATTATTAAATAATAGTTTTACATATATTCTCAAAAATCTAGAATCTTTATAAAAATAATTCGTTGTTAATATAATCTTAATAAATTTAACCATACCTTAAATCTAGCTTTACTCACACTTAACATAAGCATAGTAAAATGTAAATTGTAGAAAAGAAAAGGGGGAGATAAATATGGCTAATATAACATTAGAAAATATCAAAAAAAGTTATAGTAGCAAAAATACTGTTATAGAAAACCTAAACTTACAAATTGAAGATGGTTCTTTTACAGTACTTGTAGGTCCATCAGGCTGTGGTAAATCTACAACACTTAGAATGATCGCTGGATTAGAGGATATTACATCAGGTAGTTTATTTATAGGAGAAGATAATGTAACTAATGTAGATGCAAGTAAAAGAGGAATATCTATGGTATTTCAAAATTATGCATTGTACCCTCATATGTCAGTAAGGGAAAATATAGAATTTGGTCTAAAAAACAACAAGGTAAAAAAAGAGGACAGGGATAGATTGATAAATGAGGTTGCATCGACTGTGGGGTTAGATGAATATTTAAGTAGAAAACCTTCTGATCTTTCAGGCGGACAAAGGCAAAGGGTAGCATTAGCTAGAGCAATGGTAAAAGTACCTAAAGTATTCTTAATGGATGAACCCTTATCTAATCTAGATGCTAAGTTGAGAAATCAAATGAGAAGTGAATTAATACAACTTCATAATAAATTAAAAACGACTTTTGTATATGTAACACATGATCAGGTAGAAGCGATGTCGATGGCAGATAAAATTGTTATTATGAACAAAGGTGAAATAATGCAACAAGATAGTCCAAAACAGATATATACAAATCCGAAAAATGTATTTGTAGCACAGTTTATTGGAAATCCGGCTATGAACATAATAAAATTTGCTGGGAATTGTGAAAGTGATTTAAGTGAAAAATTTAGTTATGGTTTTAGACCAGAAAAAGTAAGATTTGAACAAAATAAAAATTCAGAAGTTCTAAAATTAGCAGGTAAGGTAGTAACAAGGGAAATACTTGGTTCTGAGGTGATTTATTCAGTTTTAGTTGGAAATGATAGAATAATGATCAAAATAGAAGATGATAAGTATATAGTCAATCAAAATATAGAGCTTATTATAAATAAAGATGATATCTACTATTTTGATAATAAAGATGAAAGGCTTACAGACGAGCTTGAGACACATAAGTTATTCTTAAAAATTCAAAGAGGAGTAAGAATAAATGAAAAAGCAATTTAAACCATATGTATATGCACTTCCAGCATTACTTGGAATGATTGTATTTGTGATTTATCCAATTATACATACTATTTATTTAAGCTTCCAAGCAGGAAGTTTGATAAGTCCTAACTTACAATTTGCTGGGATAGAAAACTTTAAAACCTTATTAAATGATGCAGATTTTATAAAGTCGTTAAACAATACAGCGATTTATACTGTAGCAATGGTTGGTATATCAATATCCTTAGCATTATTGTTTGCAGTGTGGTTAAATAAACAATCTTTCATGCATAAGCTTACCCAAACAGTAATATTTACTCCACATGTGGTATCTCTTGTATCTATAGGAGTATTATTCATGTGGATAATGAATCCAGATTATGGTTTTTTTAATTGGGCTCTTAATTTAATTGGTATTCCACCATCTAAGTGGCTTTCAAGTGAAAAAACAGCTCTTTTTTCAATAATTCTAGTGGGGATTTGGAAAACAGTAGGGTACAATACCTTAGTTCTTATAGCAGGACTTCAAAGTATACCAGGGTATATTTATGAATCTGCAAAACTAGATAATAGTAGCAGTATCAAGACATTTTTTAAAATTACTTTGCCTCTATTATCTCCGACAATATTCTTTTTATTGATTACAACAACTACATCGTCATTTCAAGTGTTTGATTTAATAAATGTTATGACAAAAGGTGGGCCAATAAACTCAACTAATATGCTTGTGTATTATGTATATGAGGCAGGATTTAGATATTATGATATTGGTATAGCTTCTGCAGCAAGTGTATTTATGATAGTGATAATTGGTATTCTTACATTTGCACATTTTAAATTGTTATCAAACAAAATACACTATCAATAAAAAACCAGCTAGTTAAAGTCAACAGTTTTTAAAGATATTTTATAATTATGTTTTTTGTATAGCAAATAAACCATCAATTATACGTGAATTTTCGATGGCCTATTTTGATCTTGCCATTCATATTATTTTTATAATAATTAAGCAAAACAGGGTTTATTGCCTCAGAATTACGCTTAGTTCTAATTGAAGCTAATACGATAGCATATAAGGCCCTTCGGCCTATGCGTGGACAACGTTTAGATATATGATTATTGTTACCCTTAGATTCACCAACACCAGGTATAGATTAATATTATCAACAATACTGGCTGGTATTTCTCCACTAGAAAGTAAGTTGTAGATTTCAGATATTAATTTTATAAAAAGGCTAACTGAAGGTATTTAAATAATATTAGCACTTTTGGCAGTATTGATTAATTTATAATATTTATCTTCAGCATAAGCAATACCTTTTTTAGATTTTAAAAGTATACTAATTAAATCGTCTTTATTGGCAGATAAAATATCATTTGGTTTAGTATATAATTTTAATATCTCGATTTGTATTTCAGAGGATAAATATTCAAACCTTTCCAAAGTATGATTTGTTCTAAATGGTTTACTGTAAGTTTCACCGTTAGGTGTAAGTATAGCAACAATTGAAAAATCTGATGCTACATCTATTCCGATTACTGTGTATTAATAAATCTTGATATTTTAATATTCCCTTATTTTTTATATATTGAGCTAGAATAGAGATTCCATTTCTATCAGTAATTCTACAACCTTGTCTGTGACACGAATAATTCCCTTCGGGGAAATTCAACCAGCTAAACATAGAACTATTACTGATGGAATGATACGCTATTTTTCGGGTATAGGATCTCTAAGATCACCCAGGGGGGATACATCTATCCTCTATTCAGTAAAGATTATACTATATTTGTCAAAGTTGAATCATCCGTTAGGAAGAATTTTAATAGAAAACAATTAAAGAAATGAATTAAGATCCGATAGGATTTTATACAAATTTAAAAATTAAGAAAAGTTGTTAATATTCGTTAGATTATTAGAAAGTTTTCTATCAAATGTTACAACTACATTATACAAGGAGAGATAAATTTGGAAACTAGAAAACAAGTAATTTATATGGAAGATAAAGCAAACGGAGAAAATAGATTTAAAGAAATATTTAAAATAATTTTTAAAGGAATTGAATTACTAACTTTGATATTCATGATAGTTATATTCGCCTTTCCTTTTATATGGATGATATCAACTTCTCTGAAAACTACTCAAGAGGCGATTATGATACCACCGACAATCATTCCATCAGAAATGATGATAGAAAACTATATAAAAGCATGGAGCTCAGGACCATTTTTTAGGTATTTAGGAAATAGTTTATTTATAACTATGTCTATACTAGTCTTACAGTTTGTAGTTATGATACCAGCAGCTTATGCATTCTCGAAATTTAAATTTAAAGGGAATAAATTCTTATTTGGAATAATTTTAACAGGCCTTATGGTACCACCTCAAATTACTTTTTTACCAGTATACAAGATGATGAGTAATCTAGGTCTTATAAACACATATATCCCATTGATACTGCCATTTATAACTTCATCATTTGGAATATTTCTTCTAAGACAAAACTTTATGCAAATACCAAATGAAATAATAGATGCTGCAAAACTTGATAACTCAACAGATTTTAAAATAATGTGGAAGATAATGTTGCCTATGGCAAAACCAGCGATGATAACCTTTGGCCTATTTAGTTTTATATATCATTGGAACAACTATTTCTGGCCACTAGTAATGAGCAATACTGACCTAGTAAGAACACTTCCTATAGGTGTAGCAATGTTAAAAGACAGTGAGGGGATTGTCAACTGGAATGTAGTAATGGCAGGGAATGTAATGTTAACGGCACCAATACTAATTATATATATATTTTTGAATAAACAAATCAAAAAAGCATTTGCTTATTCAGGTATAAAATAATATAAATTCTTATTTTTGGAGGAGAGAAAAATGAAATTAAAGAAGATTATATCTACATCAATGGCATTAGGATTAATAGCATTATCACTTACAGGATGTAACACAACAAGTGGAGAAAGTAAAACTTCAGATAGTAAAACACAGATAGAGTTTTGGAATGCTCTTACAGGTAAGAATGAGGAAATTGTTAAAAGTTTTGTGGATAAGTTTAATGAACAAAGTGAAACTGTTGAAGTGAAAATGGTATCTCAAGGTGACTATTGGGAAAATGGAACAAAACTCCAAGCAGCAATTGCAGCAGGAAACCAACCAGACTTAACTATGCTTGAGATAACACAAGTAGCCCAATTTGCTTCAGTAGGTGCATTAGCAGACATAGGGGAACAAATTAGTAAAGAAAAGAAAAATGATTTTTTACCAGGGCTTATGAGAGAATCAGAATATGATGGCAAAACTGTTGCTGTACCATTAAATAGAAGTACTCCATTATTATACATAAATAAAGAAATGTGTGAAGGAGCAGGGTTAGATCCATCAGGTCCTAAAAATTGGGAAGAACTAAAAGATTATGCAAAGAAACTTACAAATGAGGCAGATGGAGTAATAGGTCTTGCTGTACCGATAGATATATGGTTCTATGAAGCATTAATTTATGGACAAGGTGGAGAAATGATTGATAAAGACAATAAAGTAGCTTTTAACAATGAAAAAGGTGAGAAAGCTTTAGGTCTATGGCAAGACATGATGAAAGATGGAATAATGCAGTTACCTCCAGGAGAAGGTTATGATGCTTGGGATGCAGCTAAAGATGCATTTATAAACAATAAAGCAGGGATGACTTTTCAATCTACTGCTAGTTTAACAGGGCTTATGGAACAAACAGAAGGAAAATTCACAGTAAATACAGCTTTTATACCAGGAGACACTCAATTCGGTGTTCCAACAGGTGGTGCAAATATAGTTATGATGGAAAATTCAACTGAAGATGAGAAGAAAGCAGCTACAGAGTTTATCGAATTTATGACTGATACGGAAAATGTTGTTGATTTTAGTATGGAAACAGGATATATGCCAATTACTAAGAGTGCTCTTGAAAGTGAGAGAATAGCAAAACTATATGAAGAAAAGCCTCAATATAAGGTTGCGGCAGATCAGTTGAAATACTCTTCTAAAAGACCTGGTGTTGTAGGATATGTAGAAGCATCTGAAAAGCTTATGAATGAGATGAAAAAAGCACTTCTAGATTTAGATTTAGATGTTAAGGAAACAATTAAAAGTGCAACTTCTATTATGCAAGGAGTTATAGATAAGAATAATAAGTAGTGGAGGTATAAACTTGAGTAGAGCTATTGTAATTTCAATTGATTCACTATTTACAAGTGATATAAACCATATTAAAGATTTGCCAAATTTCAAAAAAATATTAGAAGGTTCCTCAATAGTTAAAAATATTGATTGTGTATATCCTACACTTACCTACCCTTGTCATACAAGCATAATTACAGGTGTGTATCCAGATAAACATGGGATAAGTCACAATGAAAAACTGATGCCAGAAACCAATTCCCCAGATTGGTACTGGTACAGTAAGGATATAAGAACGGAAACAATCATAGATATAGCAAAAGAAAATAATTTAAAAACTTCTACTATTTTATGGCCAGTAACTGGTGGCTGTAACTCTGATTATAATATAGCAGAGATTTGGACGAAAACAAAAGATGAAGATCCTTTTCAGGTATTTAATGATAGCTGTACGAAGGAATTAATGGAAAAAATTTATCCAAAGCACTCACATATAATTAAGTGGAACACGGAACCTCATTTAGATGAGTTTGGAGTATGTTGTGCTGAGGATATAATCCGTGAATATAAGCCTGATATTATGTTTATACATTTAGCTTATCTAGATCATACTAGACATAAATATGGCCTTATGAATGATAAGGTAATATCATCTTTTGAAAAGTATGATGAATGGTTAGGAAGGTTGATAAATGCACTAGATGAAGCAGAGGTTTATAATTATACTAATTTTATCATACTGGGTGATCACGGCCAGTTAGAAGTAGATAAAGTAGTATGCCCAAATATTATTTTAAGAGAAAATAATTTGATTGAGTTAGATAAAGATGGTAATTTAATAGATTTTAAAGCAATATTTAAATCAGCTGGTAAATCAGCACATCTTATAATTAAAGATTCAGATAATAGAGTAGAAATAGACAAAATTGTTTCTGAAATGATAAATGATAATGTACTCGGTATAGAGCGTATAATTAATAAAGAAGAGTTGAAAACACAACATAGATTAGATTGTGAAGCTGAATTTGTAATAGAAGGTTGTGAAGGCGTAGCTTTTAGTAATTCATACGTAGGTGATATAGTCAAAAAAGTAGATAATACTAATTATAAGTACAGCTTAGCTACACATGGTCATCTCCCAAGTAAGGGAGATAAGCCGCCTTTTATAGCAAAAGGACCTGATATAAAAGAAAATACAATTATAGATGGAGGAAACCTTGTAGATGAAGCTCCCACAATTATGAAGATATTTAATATAGAAATGAAAGATATTGATGGTAAGGTGTTAAAAATTTTAAAATAAATATGTCTACTGAGGTCTGCCGTAAAGTAATTATATATTACTTACGGCAGTTTTTTATTATATATATGACAACTACGATATTATTCGAAAATATTGAAAATTATAACTATTATTAAAGTAATTATCAATATCGTAAAATTGCTTTAAATAGTTATATGGAATCCTTATATTTCGTCTGATTTTTAAGGGAAAAATAAAAAATTAGAAGAAATATAAAGTTTTATGTAGAAATATATAGAAAGAAAAGATATATTAAATTTATTGTATAATAAGAAAAGAGTTATAAATAATATTACTTTGCGTAGATTTGAAATATTACTAAAAAAATACAATGATATAAAAGTTATATTAGAAAAATAGCACTTTTCAACTAATAGTGGAAAGAACCAAAGTTATATTGACATTTATATAAAAGCCTAATACTATCAAAGACACTTACAAATAAATACCTAGAGGAAATGGAATATATGAGTATTTCCAAGAAATATTAAAAAGTGCATTGAACTTAATGAACCTCCGTATACCGAACGGTACGCATGGTGGTGTGAGAGGACGCTAAATAAAATAATTATTTAGCTCATAATCGATTTAATTAGTAAAAAATAATAGATTAATAAAGTCGGGGAAAATGTGGATAAAAAACATAACTACCAACTTTATAATGCATGTAAGTTGTAGATAATGTGGATAATATAAAACATAAAATAGAATAGTAAAAAAACTAATAAAAAAATAAAAAAAGTTGTTGACGGTAAAAAGAAAAGTTGATATAGTAATACTTGTCCTTGAAAAACAGACAACAAGCGACAAAACAAGATAATAAATTCAGATAAGAATTTATTAGATCAATTGAACTTTGAAAATTAAACAGTAGGTTAATTTATAGAATTGAAACAACACAAACCAAGCCAGATATTCAGATAATGATTAGTCTGAGCAAGGAAAACAAAACTTTTATTTGAGAGTTTGATCCTGGCTCAGGATGAACGCTGGCGGCGTGCCTAACACATGCAAGTCGAGCGAACCCTTCGGGGTGAGCGGCGGACGGGTGAGTAACGCGTGGGTAACCTGCCTCATACACATGGATAACATACCGAAAGGTATGCTAATACAGGATAACATGTTTTTATCGCATGATAAAAATATCAAAGCTCCGGCGGTATGAGATGGACCCGCGTCTGAT
>NZ_FQWX01000050.1 GCF_900129815.1 Asaccharospora irregularis DSM 2635 | reverse complement strand
TAGAACTAAGCGTAATTCTGAGGCAATAAACCCTGTTTTGCTTAATTATTATAAAAATAATATGAATGGTAAAAGCAAAAAAGTTGGACTAGTTGCCATTATGCATAAGCTAATGAACTATATTTTTTCTGTGCTACGCAACCAAAAACCATATGAAGTACGTAACCCTAAATTGCACTGTAAGATGTATCTAGAAAACAAAAGTCTACCTAATATAGCCTAACGGCTAATATGAACTATTTTTCCATATAAGCCATCAAAAATTCGTGTATATTTGATGGTTTATTTGCTATACGAAAAAACATAATTATAAAATATTTTTAAAAACTGTTGACTTTAACTAGCTGGTCTATTGTTTGCTATTTTTTATATTTTTTCTTTTTGAATATCTTTACTAATATCCATAATACAACTCAACATCCTAACTATTTCCTCTGAATACTCTGTATTTTCTAGGTTAGATAGTGCATTTTTCAAAACTTGTTTTTCCCTATCCTCCTGAAAAATCTCCATATTTTTATTTTTTTTATAATCGCCTATCTTTAATACAATGTCTATTCTCTTTTCAAATAGTTTAATTAGTTCTCTATCTATATCGTCAATTTCACTTCTAAGTTTCTCTAAATACTCCATTTTTCTTTCTCCTTTAATAAGTCAAGAATTCCTATAGCTGTAACTGCTTCTATAACAGGGATTACTCTCTGAACAATACAAGGATCATGTCTACCCTCAATTTTCATTATTTCATTAGTTTTATCGGAGATATTAATTGTATCTTGCTCCTTTAATATAGATGCAGTTGGTTTTATAGCAGTTCTAAATATTATAGGCATACCACTTGTGATTCCACCTAATATCCCACCATTGTTATTAGTCTTAGTTTTTACAGTATCTCCATCATAATAAAATTCATCATTACATTGTGAACCATACATATTTGCCATTTCAAAGCCTAGTCCAAACTCTACTCCCTTTACAGCTGGAACAGAAAAAAGTAAATGAGAAATAACGGATTCCACAGAGTTAAAAAATGGATCTCCTATCCCTGCATCTATCCCTACTACACAACATTCTACTACTCCTCCTACAGAATCACCTTGCTGTTTAGATTCTAAAATAACCCTTCTCATATCTTCTTCTTTTTGTGTGTCAATTACAGGGAGTTCATTGTTCCTTAATTTAATTAACATATCTTTACAAACATTAGTGAAATCAAATGAGCTATCTTCTATATTTTTTATTTTTTTTATATGACACCCAATCTCTATACCTCTTTTTTCTAATATTTGTTTGCAAATAGCACCGCAAAATACTAATGGAGCAGTGATTCTTCCTGAAAAATGTCCTCCGCCTCTATAGTCATTAAATCCAAGGTACTTAATATATCCAGTATAATCTGCATGAGAAGGTCTCATTAAATCCTTTGTTTTAGTATAATCCTTAGATCTAGTATCTACATTTTTTATAATAGCACAAAGAGGTGTGCCGGTTGTTTTTCCATTAAAATACCCACTAACTATCTCAGGGATATCACTCTCTTTTCTACTTGTTGATAAATCATTTCTCCCAGGAGACCTTCTTTTCATTTCCATAGATATTTTCTCTATATCTAATTCAATTCCTGGCTTAAGACCATCTATCGTTATTCCTATAGAATTTCCATGTGATTCTCCAAATATAGATATCTTTAAGTTATTGCCCCACATGCCACTCATCAAAGCTTCCTCCCAACATTTTAAAGTCATCAAAAAACTTAGGATATGATTTTGAAATGCACTCAAAGTCTTTTATAACAATTGGTTCTTTGCATCTAGTAGATGCTATTGCCAACGTCATAGCAATCCTATGATCATTATGGCTCCATACCTCTACTCCACCTAAAAAATAATCTACTCCATCTATTATTAAACTGTCTTTTTTTTCCTCTATCTTAGCCCCTAATTTGCTAAGTTCTACTGCTACTGCATTTAATCTATCACATTCCTTTATTCTAAGCCTTTTAGCATTAATTATCTCTGTTCGTCCCTTACTCAGACTAGCTACAACCGATAATACCGGAATAATATCTGGACACTGAGATCCATCTATTATTGTTGATTTGAGTTCTTTTGCATATCCACTTATTTTTCCTTGTCTGTCTACAAATTCCATTCCCATTCTATTTAGTATATTTATAACTTCTCGGTCCCCCTGAAATGAATTGCTTTTTAAATCTAATATACTTACATCTGATCCAATTGCATCAGCACATAAATAAAATGCTCCCTGTGAATAATCTCCCTCCACTTTATAGTCAATGCTTTTATATGTTTGATTTCCTTTTATAATAAACTCTTTGTAATCATTATTTATTATATCTATTCCAAAATCTCTCATAGTATTTAAAGTTAAGTCTAAATATCCCCTAGACTCTAACTCTGTAGTTATAATTATTTTAGAATCTCCATCTAATAGTGGAAGTGATAACAAAAGCCCTGTTATAAATTGAGAGCTTATATTTCCCTCAACCTTGAATTCTCCTGGCTTTAACTTTCCACAAATAGATAGATTAAGTTCATCTTCAGCGTAGTTATAACTTATCCCTTGCTTATCAAATATTTCATAGTAAGTGTCTAGTGGTCTTTTCCCTAGATTCCCTCTACCGACAAACCTTGCACCTTCGCATATTGCAATAGATATAGGTATAAGAAATCTAAGTGTAGAACCAGACTCATTACAATCAATTACCTTATCCGATTTTTTAGATCTATCTATACCCTTAATTTCTAGGTAATCTCCTTTATCTTGTATGGTTGCTCCTAATGATTTCATCCCTTCTATTGTAGCTATTATATCGTCTGATAAATTTATATTTTTTATTTTACTAACCCCACATCCAAGAGATGCACATATTACCGCTCGATGCGCTATACTCTTAGATGGCGGGATTCTTACTTCTCCTCTTAACTTACTGGGATAAAGTTTTAATACTCCCATTGTTTTTTTCCTCCTTAAAGTCTATACCTTCAATCTTTTGTTGAAAGATTTTCCATAAAAATATTATATACTATTTTTTATATATCTCTACCTATTATATTTGCCATTAATTTTAATTCTGACATTAATTTTTCAAACTCATCAGGCTTTATAGACTGAGCACCATCACAAAGTGCATTTATTGGATCATTGTGAACCTCTATCATAAGCCCATCTGCACCTACTGCAATTGCCGCCTTAGATAGTGAATCTACCATCCAGTTCTTACCCGCAGCATGGCTTGGATCAACTATTACTGGTAAATGACTTAATTTTTTTATCGCTAAAACAGCACTTAAATCTAATGTATTTCTAGTGTATTTTTCAAAAGTTCTTATACCTCTCTCACAAAGTATGACATTTTCATTTCCACCTGCCATAACGTATTCAGCCGACATCAACCATTCTTCTATAGTAGCAGACAATCCCCTTTTTAATAAGATTGTACTCTTAGTTTTCCCCAATTCTCTTAATAAATCAAAGTTTTGCATATTTCTAGCACCGACTTGAATTACATCGACGTCTCTTTCAAATACTTCTATATCATATGGAGACATTATCTCTGTAACTATTGGAAGTCCTGTCTTTTCTTTGGCTTTTTTTAACAACTCAAGACCTTCGTATTTTAGTCCCTGAAATGCATATGGCGATGTTCTAGGCTTGAATGCTCCCCCTCTTAAAAATCCTGCCCCTGATTTTTTGACATCTTTTGCTACTGATAAAATCTGCTCCTCTGTTTCAACTGAACAAGGCCCAGCTATTATTGCTAATTTATTTCCTCCTATTTTTTGTCCATCTACATTTATTATAGATGGCTCTGGATGAAACAGTTTGTTAGCCTTCTTGAATGGTTCTGCTACATTCATAACTCTTTCAACATTTTTATTTGATTCAATTTGGGCTGCATCTATACTACTTGTATCCCCTACCAAGCCTAGTATTATAAAGTTTTCCCCTTTTGAATAATGTATTTGTAACCCCTTGCTTTTAATAGACTTTGCTATTTTTTCAACTTCACTTTGGCTGGTATCTGCCTTTAATATTACTATCATTTTACCCCTCCTTAATTAAAATTTTAAATTTATTATTCTATAGGAATTCTATTGTAAAAAAATTTTCTATCTAAAACCTTTAAAGGATAATTTTTTTGAAATGCATATACGAAAATTATATTTATCAACAGTCTGAAAATGAATATAATTTCCTATGCATTATAAAAAAAAAAAAGAGCTCTAAAATGAGCTCTTTTAAATCCCTGTTATAAGAAATTATTATAAAAAATTATTATACTTGTATAAAAGATTCTGACCTCATCAGAAAAGAATTATATTTATTTTTGCATGAGAAATAGCCAGAGCTATAGTAGTAGCTCCAGAACATAGAATAAGCATTATATAATTTTGATTCTATTTCTCTTATAATTCCTTTCATAGTATCCTCCCTCTTTAAAATAATAATTTTTATTTTACAATATTTTGAATCTTCCTTTTCCATAATTATAGCAGAGTATTTTTCACTGTCAATAAATTTTTTAAATCTTTAAAATTTTTAAAGAAATTTTCTATACTTAAACCCCTATGTATAGTTATTTAAATGCGATTACAGCAGCACCAAGTGCTCCTATAATTTGAGTGTCCTCTGCTATAAATATCTTTTTACCTAGTATTTCTTCTATCATCTTTACTAATACCTTGCTCTTTGCAAGCCCTCCAGTAAAAGCTACTTCATCAACTATTTCTCCTCTTGCTAACATAGAAGTTGATTTATTAGCAATAGATTTTAAAATTCCTGCGGAAACTTCTTCCTTTGGTATATTTTGTGCAAGTAAACTAACTATTTCAGACTCTGCAAAAACTGTACACATACTAGATATATTTACTGGTTTAGCATCTTTTGCTAAGTCGTCAATATTTTCAATATCACTCCCTAAAAGATTTGATGTTATCTCTAAAAATCTACCTGTACCTGCTGCACATTTATCGTTCATCATAAAGTTGGATACATTCCCATTTTGATCTAAATTTATTACTTTGCTATCTTGTCCACCTACATCAAGAATAGTTCGTATATTATTATTTAAAAAATATATCCCCTTTGTATGACAAGTTATTTCTGTTACAGTCTTGTCAACAAAATCCATAGCTACCCTTCCATAACCAGTTCCTATTACCTTTTTTATCTTGTCTTTATCAATTCCCTCACATAATAAGTCATAAACTTGTTTAGATGTACTCTTTGGGCTCCATCCTGTAGGTATTACTACTTTTTTTACGACTTTTTTACCATCAAATAATACTCCTTTTGTTGCTACTGAACCTGAGTCAACTCCTATACTATACATACGCCCTCCCAATTAACATTATATCATTTCTATAAATGCCTCAAATCTAGTTCTTAACTGTTCTGTATCTGATTTTGAGTAATCGGTTTCTATATACATAAACGGTTTTTCCTTTTCTTTTGTCACAAATTCTTTTATTCTATAACTTTCAATATTAAATGTATGACACGCCTGTAGTACAACATCTATTACACCGTCAACTTCATACTCATCTATTAATCTATCTAACAATTCTATTCTATTGTCATTGTTCATCATACAAGAACAGCCTATATTTATATACTTTTCAGTCAAGGCTTCATATACATCATCATTTTCTTCATCAACTAGTAAATCATTAGATCTTATTCCCCCACAAAGCTCATATGCAACAACTGAAGCTCCAGCATCTTCTAATGTTTTTACTATTTTTTCGCTTATCCCTCCTATTGGCGAACCAGTAATTAAAATTCTTGGTTTTCCTTTTTCAACAGGACACTCTCCTTTTTCATATCTTTGTTTAGCTTCATCTATAACTTTTCTTATTGAAGATTTTAACTCATTTCTATCGAATTTAAATCCAGCTTGCTGTAAAACATTATGAAGTTCCATTCCTGTTAAGGCTGATGGATTTAATTTTCCAAGTTCATAAAACTCTTTTAATAGTCTTCTTTCTTCATTTTTATCTTTTATAGCTTCCTTTATATCATTTTCTGTTATTGTAACACCTAGTGAGGATTCAACCTCTGATTTTAGTTTTATCATTTCATCTTTCCAAAGTTTAAAGGCAAATTCTCCTTTTCCCATATTTGGTAAATGCATAACATAAGTTGGCTTAACTTTTGCTAACTCCTCATACATTTTTTTCTTACCATCACATGTAGTTTCTCCTATTAATAAATCAGAAAAATAAAAATAAGGACAGGTATCAGTTATAGCATGTCCATAGCTTGATTTTATTAATGGGCAAAGATTTCTTGGTAGTACTTTTTCTGCCGCTGGTATAGGCTCCTCACTTACACCACATACTCCTACTACAGTTGCACCTGCTGCCATAATTATCTCAACTGGAGTAAATGCACAGAATATCCCCACCATATTTTTCCCACTTTCCTTCAACTCTTTAGCCTTTATAAATCCCATCTGTCTTGCCTTATTAAAACTTTCAAATTGCTTCGGTAAATTTGTCATTTATTATTCCCCCTAATTTTCATCCTAATTTTACAAATATATTAGGTTTTCTATTAAGAGTTTAACATGACTTTTATACTATAAATTATAGTTTGTATCTATACTAATAATACTATTATAGATACAACTAATGCAATATCATTACATTAAAATTCCTAAATTAAACATTAATTACATATTCTCTATTACCTGTAAACATCTTTAAAGTATCTTATTATATGAATTATATTAAGTTTTTCTTATAAATTATATTATTTATATAAAATTTCTAAGCCATTTTTTTGTTTGTTCGTCTGCAAAACTTGCATCTACAGTATCTAGGTATATTTTTTTATAGTCATTTATATCTAAGCTGTATTTATCAAAAATAAGTTCTAGTTCATCAGTCAAATTTATAGAAGAAACAGTTCTGTTATCTGTATTTATACTTATCTTTAAACCATCCTTGTAAAATTTGTAAAGTGGGTGATTATCATATGAATCTACAGCCTTAGTCTGAATATTGCTAGTAGGGCAAATTTCAAGAAGTACGTTGTTATCCTTCACTGCATTATAAGCTATTTTTATATCGTTTATTCTGACCCCATGACCTATTCTTTCGGCTCCCAAAATATTTATAGCATCTAATACATTTTTTCCACTTGCACCTTCACCTGCATGTATTGTAATTCTATATCCATAATTTTTAGCTATACGCATAACATCTTTAAATGTTTCACAAAATCCCTCTAATTCAGGCCCACATAGGTCTGTTGCTATTACACCTTTACCCAAGAATTTTCTTCCACTATTTATAACTAAAAGTGCATCCTCTACTGTCATAGTCCTCATACAACTTAATATTAAGTTTGCTTTTATATCATATTTACTTTGAGCCTCATAAACGCCCTCTAACACACTCTCTATTATCTCATCTACACTAAGCCCTTTGTGGATATGAAGAAGTGGTGCAAATCTGATCTCCATATACTTTATATTTTCATTAGCTGCATCCTCTAAAAGTTCAAAAGTAATTCTTTTTAAACTGTATTTAGATTGCATTACTCTATTTGGTATATCAAACGTTTTTAAATAATCTACTAAAGATGTACAATCAGAATTAACTCTAACCAATTTATTGATTTGATTTACATCAAATGATGGAATATTTATATTTTCTTTTTTAGCTATATCGATTATAGTTTGTACTCTAACGCTCCCATCTAGATGACAATGTAACTCTACTTTTGGCAATTTATTTACTATATTATTATGATTTGTTTTCATCTTTTTACCTCCTAATTTTTATTATTAATAATGCTATAAGTATTTTTATTTTTATACGCAAAAAAATTCCTGATTACAAAGAAAACCTATTAACTTTAAATAAATAGATTCTCTTCGTAATCAGGAATTTACGGCTCCTGGTAGAGACCCCTAAACCATATCATTAGGGTTATACGAAAAATGTTTTTTTACATATTACATTCCTTTTCAATATTTGTCAATACGTTTTTTACATAATATCTAAACTAATAATTAATATTTCATACTCATATAAGGATATAAAAATTATTTTAAAGCTAATTTTTTTAACCAGGTTATTTTTTGTCAACTTATTAATATATATTTAATACTAATTGTAAACTCTGATTAATTTTACTACTACTTTACACAAGGAGGAAATTATTTGATTTCAATAAACTTAAATATTGTAGATACTTTAATATTATCTACTCTTCTTTTTCTAATTGGAACTGTAATAAAGGATAGGATTTCAATTTTTAATCGTATATGTATTCCATCTCCCGTAATTGGAGGACTTTTATTTTGTTTAATAAATTCACTGCTCAGATCAGCTAATTTATTAATTATTTATCCAGATACTAGTTTGATGCCATACTTTATGTCATTGTTCTTCACCATAATAGGCATTGGCATAAATCTTCATCTAATAAAAAAAGGAGGGTATCTTCTATTTAAATATTGGCTACTCTGTGGAATTCTCGCTTACTGCCAAAGTATCCTCGCTGTAATCCTTGCTAAATTTTTGAATATACACCCTCTTTTGGGACTTATGTGCGGAACTATCTCCATGGAAGGTGGGCATGGTTTTGCTGCTGCATTTGGTTCTACAATTGAAAACCTCGGTGTAAATAACGCCCTTAGCGTCGGAGTTGCCGCTGCTACATTCGGACTTTTACTTGGAAGTTTATTAGGTGGACCTACAGCGAGATATTTAATTGAAAAATATAACCTAAAACCTGTACATATAAAAGGCAATAATTTAAAAGATAAATCTGGATATTCTAAAAAAAATAATAACTCACATATAAATAAATCATCCTATAGTTTGACTACATATACATTCTTTGAGCAAGCACTAGTACTATTACTTTGTTTGAATCTTGGCGAACTTATGACAAACCTGCTTTTTAATACAACTAAAATCATATTACCTACAGTTGTAGGGTGTATGTTTTTCGCAGTAATATTTAGAAGTATTAATGATAAATTTAGATTTATAGCTCTCAATTTTAAGCTTTTAGACTTTTTAGGAGAACTCTCTCTTGGAATATTTTTAACTATGGCCCTTATGAGTATTGATTTATTTAAACTATCTAATTTATTTGGTCCTATATTGATTATAGTAATATCACAAGTAGCATTCTTAATATTTTTCGCCGTGTTTGTATGCTTTAAAGCACTCGGCAAAAACTTTGACGCTGCAGTTATAATTAGTGGTCTTATCGGCCATGGTTTAGGTGCAACTCCCAATGCAATAGCGAATATGACTTCTGTAAGTGATCGATATGGCTACTCTGAAAAAGCCTTTTTAGTCGTTCCTTTAGTAAGTGCTTTTTTATTGGATGCATTTACAATACCTTGCATAATATTTTTTATAAACATATTAAGTTGATTGTATTTTAATCATAAAAATTTTTAAAAATGAATTTTTATGATTAAATTTTGTATACTTCCCCATAATACTAATATAGTTGATTTAGGAGGTTTTTTATGAGAACTAATTTAAATTGTATGGCACATAATTGTGCTTTTAATAAACTTGGGAGTTGCTATGCCTCACATATAAAAGTGGAAGGATTTGATGCTACAGTTACTCCAGAAACCTACTGCGATTCTTTTAGAAATAGACACGCTTTTAATCTTTCAAATTATTCTGGTGAATTAGGACTTACTAATACTCAGAACATATCTTGTAGTGCTACAAATTGTTTATATAATATAAATGGTGGGTGTAATGCTACTAATGTAGAGATCAATTCAGAAAATGCTACTTGCGAAACTTTTAGATTGGGCTAAATACAACTACATTAAATTTAAAAAGAAGTTGATAAGAGCGGTTATTGGCTTCTTTTTATTTTGCTTTCATTTAATTTTAGTTATTAATAGTAAGTATCATTTAATCTTTTTTATCTTTAAATTCTAATTTATATGCTGACTTTATCTAATTAATGTATTAAAATTATATATAGACCCTTAAAATCTAAACTTATAGATTTTTATATTTTATAAGTTTGATATATTATAAAATATAAGGGTATTAAATATTATATATAAATACAATCTTACATACCTTTAATAAAATTAAACTATAGTAAGAAATACATTAAAATCGGAGGGATAAAAATGGCAGATTGTAATTCATGTCCATCAAACGGAAATTGTAACAGTCAAGAGACTTGCTCTATTAAAAACAATCCTAATAATAAAATCAACAAAATTATAGGTGTAATGAGTGGTAAAGGTGGAGTTGGAAAATCTACAGTAACTGCCCTTATAGCTAATGAACTAAATAAAATGGGCTATAAAGTCGGGATATTAGATGCAGATATAACAGGTCCAAGTATACCTAGACTTATGGGTGTAAAAGATATAAAAGCTTATTCAGACGGTTCTAACATATATCCTGTTGTGAATTCAAATAACATAAAAATAATGTCAATAAATCTTATGATGGCTGATGAAAATGAGCCTGTTATTTGGAGAGGACCAATGGTAGGTGAAGTTGTAAAACAATTTTATACAGATGTTCTTTGGGAAGAACTTGATTATTTATTAATAGATATGCCTCCTGGAACAGGAGATGTCGCTTTAACAGTAATGCAGTCTATTCCAATAAGTGGAGTTGTAATGGTTTCTATACCTCAAGACTTAGTTTCTATGATAGTTTCTAAGGCTGTTAACATGGCTAAAAAAATGAATATAGATGTCTTAGGTGTAGTTGAAAATATGAGCTATATACAATGCCCAGACTGTTCTAAAAAAATCAAACTATTTGATGGAGAAGATACTGATAAATTCTTAGAAGATATGAACTTAAGCCTTCTAGGTGAACTTCCTATGAGCAAGGAGATAGTTGATATAACTCACAAAGGAGTTAATGAAACTAGCGAAGAACTAGACTCTATTCTAAAAGGAATAGTGAATAAGGTTAAATAGATAAAAATCCCCTATATAGTAGACATTTTCTAGATGTCTACTAGAGAGTGTAAATTGATTTGTGCTTTAGAGTAATTTCGCTCCTCTATAGCAATGTAATTTAATAATAATATTTGTAAGTTTGAATTAATTATTCATATTTTGGATATTTAATTCAAAAATGGTAAAACTAAATCTAGTGAAGTATATGTAATTTTTCAAAATTACTTATCCTTCAACAAAATCTGAATATAGATTTTTTAAAATTTATATTCTACCATCAAAGAATATAGATAGTTGGTTATAAATACTATCCCAATTTCTATATCTCATAGTCCACTTTTTCATTATGTTTTGGCTTGCTAAGTAAAGCATTTTTAGCAGTGATTCATCTGATGGAAAAGTGGATTTTGTTTTAGTTACCT
>NZ_FQWX01000027.1 GCF_900129815.1 Asaccharospora irregularis DSM 2635 | reverse complement strand
ACCTTGTCTGTGACACGAATAATTCCCTTCGGGGAAATTCAACCAGCTAAACATAGAACTATTACTGATGGAATGATACGCTATTTTTCGGGTATAGGATCTCTAAGATCACCCAGGGGGGATACATCTATCCTCTATTCAGTAAAGATTATACTATATTTGTCAAAGTTGAATCATCCATTAGGGAGAATTTTAATAGAAAACAATTAAAGAAATGAATTAAGATCCGATAGGATTTTATACAAATTTAAAAATTAAGAAAAGTTGTTAATGTTCGTTAGATTATTAGAAAGTTTTCTATCAAATGTTACAACTACATTATACAAGGGGGATATTAATGAATGCAGAAAATAAAAATATACAAAGATTTCTTCAATCAGCATGTAGATTTATTTCTACAGAAGAAAGATCAATAGAAATACAGGATGAATTAAGAGATCATATTTATAGTTATATCGAAGAATATAAAAACGACGGTATAAGTGAAGAAAGTGCGGTAAATATGGCACTAAAGAATATGGGAGATCCTAATACTTTAAGTAAAAGTTATAGAGATAAAACGTATAAATATAAGAGATTATTTCATGTATTTTTTGTGATTTTACTATTGTCAGTAAATGCATTTAGTATGATTTTATATGACAGAATCGCTGGTATTAATTTATCTATAACGGTTTTCGCAGCTCTATTCATTAATGTATTTTTTGCACTGGACGCTGTAAGTTTGATAAAAGCATTAAAAAAAGATAAGGAGCTATCTAAAGTAGAACCTATATTTTATATTAAATCTTATAAAACCTCTACATGGGATGAAAAAGCAGTGAAATTTTCTCAAATTTTTCTTGCAGGTATAGTCATACTTATTCTTATAAATTATATAACAAGTTTGAAATCAGGACTATCTAATGGAGAATTGGATTTTTTGAGTACGATAGATTATATTACTATTTTACTATATTTTATTATAGCTATATCAATGTATAGCCCTAAAGGAAAAAATGCAATTGTCTATAATGATGGAATTCTTACCTATCAATCTTTTACGCCTTGGGAAAATATTCAGGGATATAGATTAGACAAAGAACTAATAAAGAGTAAGAGCTATTATAGTTTGGTATTATCTCTAAAAAAGGAACCTAAATTTGCATATAAAAATTCGAATATAAAAATTAGTTCATCCCAACTAGGCTTAATAGAGGCGTTATTTAAAAATAAAAATATAAAATCCGTTGGTTAGTGTATAACCAACTAGATTATGAATTGCAATTACAGATAATATAAGGCTAGAGAATGATTTATTAAAAATAGATCAATCTCTAGCCTTTTTGTGTTTACTCATCGAGATTTTTATTGTTTTTCTTTTCAAGCTTTAAGTTGGTTCCTATCACACCTAAAATTATTAAAATTGTTCCAATAATATGATAGTAGTATATGTTTTCATTTAAGAAAATTACCCCAGCAATCATGGTTATTAAAGTACCTAGGTTATTAAATACACTCATCTTGGAAGCTTCTATCTTAGATAATACATAAGTTGATAAAAATGATGTAACTATAGATGATAATATTCCTAAGTAAAATATTGAAATTAAAAATGATGGTTCTGAGAATGGGCTAAAATAGCTATTTATATTTCCGTTTATTATTCTTTGAGTTAATGATAGAGTGTTAAAACTTATAAATCCCACAAAAATCATAGCATATGTTAAATCAATTACTCTATAATCCTTTGTCTTTTTTCTGGCTAATATGTTATAACAAGCAGATGACAGAGCTGAAATAACTACTAGTATAATTCCAATAAAGTTGTTGGAATTAAAAGAAACACCTTTGCTTACAAAAATATAAATTACTCCTATAACTGACAATGCCAGAGAAATCTTTTGAACTAAGCTTGCCTTTTCTTTTAAAAATATAGTTGCAAGAATAATAGTGAATATAGGTATTGTAGCTTGAATAATTCCGGCTTCTGATGAAGATATATATACCAATCCAAATGATTGAAATGCAAAGAACAATGTTGGATAGAAAATAGACAACGGTAAAATTGAAACTATATCTTCTCTTGTTAGGTTTATTTTTATATATTTCAATAAAATAGGTATAGACAATACTATAAATGAAACAGTAAACCTATGTGCAAGTATATTTAAAGGGTCAGTAGTTTTTAGCGCAACTTTTACAAATAAAAACGATAGTCCTATAATAAACGAATAAAGAATAGCTGCAGAGTAAATTTTTATGCTTTTTTCTTTCATAATATAAACCTCCTTTTGGCGTATTATATATATTCTAAGGTATTACCTACCAACATACAACATGTATAACTATTTTGTGTTAATACAATTACAAATATAATTGACAACTACAATAGTCGAAGGTCTTAATAATAAAAGATGAGTAAATAGCTTGGGTTTTATGATACTTGAAAATTATATGAACTATTAGTTAGTAAAAAATATATATATGTATATATACGAACTATATAGAAGGGCTATGGAATTAATATTCGAAAAATATATTGAAAAAAATACATTTATAAAGTATAATTATAAATATAAGGTTATTATAACGAACTATATTATAAAAAAGACATCAAATAGGAGGACTTTATGCAAGTATCAGAGAATATTAAAGGTAATTTTTTAGATAAGACTTTTAAATTAACAGAGAACAATACCAATATAAAAACAGAAGTAATAGCTGGAATAACGACATTTATGACAATGGCATATATACTTGTTGTTAATGCGAATATACTTGGAGATGCTGGAATGGACAAAGGTGCAGTATTTGCAGCAACTGCTATATCAGCATTTATAGGAAGTTTGGCGATGGGAATTTTAGCTAATTACCCTATAGCTCTGGCGCCAGGTATGGGACTTAATGCATTTTTTGCCTATACCGTGGTTTTAAGTATGGGATATGATTGGCAATTTGCATTATGTGCAGTACTAATAGAGGGAATAATATTTATATTACTAACAATAACAAACGTTAGAGAGAAAATAATAGATTGTATACCAGGAATTTTAAAGCATGCGGTTACTGCTGGAATAGGGCTATTCATAGCTTTTGTAGGACTGGCAAATGTAGGGTTAGTAGTAAATGGGGCTACGATATTATCATTAGGTAATGTAAAGGATCCATTAGTACTATTAACTATATTTGGGGTATTATTAGCATCAGTATTATTGGCTAAAAATGTAAAAGGGGCATTCCTTTTATCTATGCTAATAGTATCGGCAGTAGGTATGATATTTGGAATAGTTGATCTTCCAAATGGTGTAGTATCTTCAGTCCCATCTTTAAAACCTATATTTTTACAGGCATTATCAGTTCAAAAGAGTCAAATATTTAGCTTTGATATGTTAGTAGTAGTATTTACATTTTTATTTGTTGATTTGTTTGATACAGTAGGATGTTTGGTAGGTGTAGCTTCTAAGGCAGATTTGTTAGATGAAGATGGAAAATTACCAAGAGCTAAACAAGCATTATTTGCAGATGCCATAGCAACCACATTAGGAGCTCTTATAGGAACTTCTACAGTTACAGCATATGTTGAGAGTGCAGCGGGTATAGGTGAAGGTGGAAAGACAGGGCTTACAGCGATTACAACTGGAGTATTATTCTTGTTATCACTATTCTTTGCTCCAATATTTACAGCTATACCAGCACAAGCAACGGCTCCAGTGCTTATATTAGTAGGAGTTATGATGGCAAGTTCATTAACTAAAATAGATTTTACAGATTTCACAAATGCAATACCAGCATTCCTAACATTTGCTATGATGCCATTAGCATATAGTATAGCTGATGGAATAATATTTGGTATGATATCATTTACTGTATTAAAGATAGCTACTAAGAAAAAAGAAGAAGTAAATATTTCATTAATAATAGTATCGATATTATTTATATTAAAGTTCGTATTTTTAGGAAACTAATATACAATATTTAAAAATTATATATATTATAAAAAACTATAGCAGAATCGGTGTATAAATTGATTTTGCTATAGTTTTTTTATTATCATAAGTCTATATAAATTAGACAATAAATTTAAAAAAAACTATATGAAAACGTTTATTAAAAGAATTAACAGAAAACACCTTGAAACTTAAATTTATAAGATGAAAATAGATAATAAGAATAAAAAGTATAGATTTAAAAGATTAGTTAGCCTTACAAATAAAAAGGAAAATAAATTTTATTTAAAATTTTCAAATATCGGTTGATAAAATATGTATATTATTATAGAATTTAAGTATAACATTCGTATAATGATACGAATAATTCGTTTTCAAAAAATAAAATTTGTATAGTAGAAAGGGGATTTGTAATGAAAGTAGCAGTTATCATGGGTTCTAAATCGGATTATCCTAAATTAGAAGAGGGGATAAATCTATTGGAGAAATATGGAGTAGAAGTTGTATCAAGGGCTTTATCAGCACATAGAACTCCAAAACAATTAGCAGAGTTTTTAGAGGAAATAGAAGATGATACAGATGTAATAATTGCAGCAGCGGGGAAAGCAGCACACCTACCAGGTGTAATTGCATCTCATACTTTGATTCCGGTAATTGGATTACCTATCAAATCATCAACAATGGATGGATTAGACTCACTTTTATCAATAGTTCAGATGCCAAAGGGAATACCTGTTGCGACAGTAACGATAGATTTAGGATTAAATGCAGCGTTGATGGCTCTACAAATCATGACATTGAAATATCCTAAACTAAAAGAAAATTTAAAATTATATAGAAAAGAAATGGAACAAAAAGTATTAGAAGATGATAAAAATTTAAGGGGGTAATAACTATGTTATTATATGAAGGAAAAGCTAAGCAAATATATTCTACAGAAAATGAAAATGAGTACGTTGTATATTATAAAGACGATGCAACAGCATTTAATGGAGAAAAGAAGGCAGAAATATCTTCAAAAGGTATATTAAATAATAAGATATCAACTATAATATTTGAAATGTTAAAAGAAAATGGAATAGAGAGTCATTTTATAAAAAGCTTATCAGATAGAGAAATGTTAGTTAAAAAGGTTGAAATACTTCCACTAGAAGTAATAGTAAGAAATATAACGGCTGGATCATTTTGCAAAAGAGTAGGAATAGAAGAAGGATTGGTTTTAGATGAACCTATATTTGAAATATGCTACAAAAATGATGAATATGGGGATCCTTTATTAAATGATGACCATGCAGTAGCTATGAAATTGGCAACAAGAGAAGAATTAAAATTCTTAAAAGAAGAAACTTTAAAGATAAATGAATTGATGAAAGAATTTTTCTTAAAAATGAACTTAAAATTAGTAGATTTTAAAATAGAATTCGGTAAAGATACAGATGGAAATATAATATTGGCAGATGAAATATCTCCTGATACTTGTAGACTTTGGGATGTAAATACAAATGAAAAATTAGACAAAGATAGATTTAGAAGAGATCTTGGGGACCTTGTAGAAGGTTATACTGAAGTTCTTGCAAGAATGAATAATAAGTAGGGGGAAGGCACATGTGCGGAGTTATCGGTATTTATTCAGACAAGGATGTAGCTAAAGAACTATATTATTCTTTATACTCTATACAACACAGAGGGCAGGAAAGCTGTGGAATGGCTGTATTAGATGGAGATGATATTAATTACAAAAGAGATATGGGATTGGTTGGAGATGTTTTCAAAGAAGATGAACTGTCCCAATTGAAAGGTAATATTGGGATAGGACATGTTAGATACTCAACAGCTGGTGGAAGCCATAGTGCCAACTGCCAACCCTTAGTAGGAAGCTGTAGAAGAAGAAAATTAGCTATAGCTCACAACGGTAATTTAGTAAATGCAAACTATCTTAGAGAAATGCTAGAAGAAGATGGGTATATGTTCCAAGCCAATTCGGATACAGAAGTAATATTATATATACTTGCTAGATATTACAAGGGAGATATGGTAGAGAGCCTAAAGTTAACTATGGATCAAATAAAAGGTGCATATGCTCTTGTAATAATGGGAGAAGATGAACTAGTTGCAGTTAGAGATCCCCATGGATTTAGACCATTAGTAATGGGTAAAAAGGGCGATGAATATATATTTGCATCTGAGAATTGTGCAATAGATATCCTTGGTGGTGAGGTTATAAGAGATGTAGAACCAGGAGAGATAATAATAGTTAAAGATGGTAAGGCAAAATCTTATTTTTATAGTGAAAATTATAGACCTTTAAAGAAAAGCTGTATATTCGAACATATTTACTTCGCTAGAAACGATGCTACTATAGACAATTTAAATGCATATGAGTTTAGAATCAGATGTGGAGAGATATTGGCAAATGCAGATGGAGACATAAATGCAGACATGGTTGTTCCAGTTCCAGATTCAGGTTGGGCAGGAGCTATAGGATATGCAAATGCTAGTGGGCTTAAAGTGAGTGAAGGGCTTGTTAAAAATAGATATGTGGGTAGAACATTTATTAAACCTACACAAGAAGAAAGAGAAATTGCTGTAAAGATAAAACTAAACCCATTGGCCTCTGTAATAAAAGGAAAATCGATAGTTTTGGTTGATGATTCAGTAGTTAGAGGAACAACATCTAAACGAATAATAAAATCCTTAAGAGAAGCAGGAGCAAAGGAAATACATCTAAGAGTAACTTCTCCTCCAGTTCAGTATTCTTGCTACTATGGAATAGATACTCCGAATCGCTCAAAGCTAATAGCATCAAACCACAGTATAGAAGAAATGACAAAACATATTGGGTGTGATAGCCTAAGATTTTTAGATATAGAAGGAATGTTAAAAGCAACGGAAAATAAAGCAACGTTCTGCAAGGCTTGTTTTGATGGAGAATATCCAGTTAAGAAAATTGATAAGGAGGAACAAGGTTCATGTTAACTTACAAAGAGTCAGGTGTAGATATAGATGAAGGAAATAGAGCGGTAGACCTTATAAAAAATAAAATAAAAGGGACTTATGATAGTAATGTAATAGGGGATTTAGGAAGTTTCAGTGGACTATATAGCCTAAAGGATTTTACATCTATGAAAGAGCCAGTTTTATTAGCATCTACTGATGGAGTTGGTACTAAATTAAAGCTAGCTCAGATGATGGATAAACATGATACAGTTGGAATCGACCTAGTTGCAATGTGTGTAAATGATTTAATATGTCAAGGGGCAAAGCCTTTATTCTTCCTAGACTATATAGCTACTGGGAAACTAGTTCCAGAACAAATAGAAAAAATAGTTGGTGGAATAGCTGACGGGTGCAAGATGTCTGGATCTGCATTAATAGGTGGGGAAACAGCTGAAATGCCAGGAATGTATGCAGCTGATGATTACGATTTGGCAGGTTTTTCTGTAGGTATTGCAGATAAAGAAAAAGTAATATCAGGAAAAGATGTCAAAAAAGGAGACGTGTTGGTAGGAATATCATCAAGTGGGGTTCACAGTAACGGGTATTCTTTTATCAGAAAGATATTTTTAGATACATATAATTATAAACTAGACCAATATGTAGATGAATTAGGAATGACAGTGGGGGAAGCACTTTTAACTCCGACAAAAATATATGTTAAATTAGTTTTAGATTTGATAAAAGAACATGAAATAAAATCTATAGCACATATAACTGGCGGTGGAGTTATAGAAAATATAGTTAGAGTTATACCTAAGGGATTAGGACTTGATATTGAGTTAAACTCATGGGAAAAACCACCTATATTTAAGATGATAGAAGGGTTCAACTCTATAGACACAAGAGAACTTCATAAGAGCTTTAACATGGGGGTTGGACTTGTATTAATAGTTGATGAAGATAAAGCTGATGATGTAATAGCTTTTATAAACAATAGAGAAAATGATAACTTAGAATATGTGGACGAAAAATACTCGAAGTTATTTGAAGATAAAGCATATAAAATAGGTAAGGTAGTAGATAGTCACGAAGGTGTAGTTTTATGCTAAACATTGGAGTTTTAATATCTGGTGGAGGAACTAATCTGCAAGCTATTATAGACGCAAGCGAGTCAGGGGAAATAAATGGTGCCGTTAAGGTTGTTATTTCTAACAAAATAAATGCATACGGACTAGAAAGAGCGAAAAATCACAATATAAGATCTATATATGAAACAGATGAAGACAAGATTATAGAGATATTAAAAGAAAACAAAATAGATGTAGTTGTTTTAGCAGGTTATTTAAAAATAATTAGTCCAAAGTTTGTAAATGAGTTTAGGAATAAAATGATAAACATACATCCGTCTTTAATACCTTCATTTTGTGGAGCTGGATTTTACGGACAAAGAGTTCATCAAGCGGTTATAGATTACGGAGTCAAAGTAACTGGTGCTACAGTTCACTTCGTAGATGAGGGAGCAGACACGGGGCCTATAATTATGCAAGATGTAGTAGAAGTTGATAAAAATGATGATGCGAAATCTCTAGCAAAAAAAGTGCTAGAGGTTGAGCATAGAATTTTAACAAAAAGTATAAGTCTATTATGCGAAAACAAATTAAGTATTCAAGATAGGAGAGTGTTCATTAATGAGTAAGAGAGCTTTAATAAGTGTCACAGATAAAAGTGGAGTAGTTGAATTTGCAAGAGAACTTAATAATCTTGGCTATGAAATAATCTCAACTGGAAACACATTTAAAACATTACAACAAAACGGGGTTAAAGCAATACAAATTGATGAGGTTACAAAGTTTCCAGAGATATTAGACGGAAGAGTAAAAACTCTAAATCCATATATACACGGCGGTATTTTATATAAAAGAGATGATGAAAATCATGTTGCTACAGTAAAAGAACACGGAATAGAATCAATAGATTTAGTAGCAGTAAACTTATATGACTTTGAAGGAACATTAAAAGCTGGAAAAAGCCATGATGAGATGATAGAAAATATAGATATTGGTGGACCATCTATGATACGTTCTGCAGCTAAGAACTATAAAGATGTAATAGTGGTAGTAGATGTAAATGATTATGAGGGAATAATAGAAAAATTAAAAACTGACAGCTTGACATTAGAAGATAGAAAAAACCTATCTTATAAAGCTTTCTCAACTACAGGGAGATATGATGCTTTGATATCAAGTTATTTTGCTGGAGAAGTTGGAGATAAATATCCAGAAATACTAAACTTAACTTTCCAAAAAGAGCAAACTCTAAGATATGGCGAAAATCCACATCAAAATGGATTTTTATATGCCGAGTCAAACGCTAAAAATCCGATATTAAACTATGAACAATTAAATGGAAAAGAACTTTCTTTCAACAATTTAAATGATTTACACGGTTGTTTAGAAGTTATGAGAGAATTCAAAGATAATGATGAAGTAGTTTCAGTAGCTATTAAACATGCAAATTCTTGTGGTGTAGCATTAGGAAAGGATGCCTTTGAAGCTTATACAAAATGTTTTGAAGCCGATAAAGTATCGATATTTGGTGGTATAGTAGGAATAACTTCTACTATAGACAAAGCTACAGCACAAAAATTAAGTGAAATATTCTTA
Source organism: Asaccharospora irregularis DSM 2635 (assembly GCF_900129815.1). Taxonomy (GTDB): domain Bacteria; phylum Bacillota; class Clostridia; order Peptostreptococcales; family Peptostreptococcaceae; genus Asaccharospora; species Asaccharospora irregularis. Next base: position 19,418 of record NZ_FQWX01000027.1, on the reverse strand, counting down.
GAAATAGTAGTAGCTTATGATTTTGAAGAAGAAGCTTTAGAAATACTTAAGAAGAAGAAAAACCTAAGAGTACTAAAATTAGCTAAGATAGAAGACAGTTTACAGCCTTATGAAATGAAATACTTAGATGGGAAATTATTAATTCAAGATAAAAACAATAAATTAGCAGATAAACAAGAAGTTGTTACAAAAGTAGAACCTACACAAAATCAACTTAAGGATATGGAATTTGGTATGAAGGTAGTAAAAAACATGAAATCAAATGCCATAGCAATAGTAAAGGATGGAGTAACATTAGCACTTGGCTGTGGTCAAACATCGAGAATATGGGCATTAAAAAATGCGCTTGAAAACAATAAAGATAAAGACTTCAAAGGGGCAGTACTTGCATCTGATGCATTTTTCCCATTTGATGATTGTGTAACTTTAGCACATGAATATGGTATAGATGCAGTAGTTCAACCAGGAGGATCAATAAAAGATCAAGATTCAATAGATGCTTGTGATAAATTTAAAATGACTATGGTGTTTACAGGAGTAAGACACTTCAAACACTAGGGGGTATATTATGAAGATATTAGTTGTCGGTGGTGGCGGAAGAGAACACGCTATATGTTGGAAACTAAGTAATGAAGATAATGTAGAAAAAATATACTGTGCTCCAGGAAATGCAGGAATATCTCAAGTAGCAGAATGCATAGCTATTGGAGACAGTGATATAGATAAGCTAATTGATTTTGTAAAAGAAAATAATATAGATTTAACAGTTGTAGGACCTGAAGTTCCTCTTGTTAAAGGTATTGTAGATAGATTTGAAGAAGAAGGGCTTAAAATATTTGGACCAAATAAAGAGTGTGCTCAGCTAGAAGGCAGTAAATCTTTTTCCAAAGACTTTATGGTAAAGCATAATATTCCAACGGCCAAGTACAAAGAGTATACGGAAATAGATAAAGCTATAAGTGAAATAGATAGTTTTGGATATCCGGTAGTAATAAAGGCAGATGGACTTGCAGCTGGCAAGGGAGTAGTAATTCTTGAAAATAAAGAAGATGCACTAGATGCACTAAAAGATATGATGCTAGACAAAAAATTTGGAGAAGCAGGTAATAAAATAGTTGTGGAAGAGTTCCTAAAAGGAGTGGAGACATCAATACTTGCTTTTGTAGACAACAACACAATAATCCCTATGGTAAGTGCAAAGGATCATAAAAAAGTATATAACAATGAACAAGGACCAAACACTGGAGGAATGGGAACGTTCTCACCAAGCGAAATATATACAGATGATTTAGAAAAAGAAATAAGAGAAAAAGTACTGGATAGAACATTAGATGGATTGAAAAAGGATGGTCTTAAATTTAAAGGGATTTTATTTATAGGCCTTATGATAACAAATGATGGAGCAAAGGTGCTTGAATATAACGTAAGATTTGGAGACCCAGAAACTCAATCAGTTTTATTTAGATTGGATACAGATTTAAATAAGATAATGACATCAATAATAGATAATAAGCTAGCTGAAATTAAGATAAAATATAAATCCGAACAAGCTGTTTGTGTAATGCTTACATCAGGAGGCTATCCTAACTCTTATGAAAAGGGAAAAGTGATAACGGGCTTAGAAAATTTGGACAAAGATATAGTAGTATTCCATAGTGGTACTAAATTAGTAGATGAAAAACTAGTAACTAATGGTGGAAGAGTAATCGGTATAACTGCCAAAGCAAATACAGTTAAGGATGCAGCTAACAAAGTATATGAAAATATCAAAAAAATAGATTTCGAAGGAATGCATTATAGAACAGACATAGGAATTTAATTTTTTCTAAAATGGAGGAATAAGCATGTTAAATACTACAGGCCTAGAGTCAAGTGTTAGAAGAATTTTGGTAGAAAAAAGAGATGGTTTTGATCTTGAAGCTAAAGCACTAAAAAAAGACTTAGTTGAAAGTTTACATATAAATAGTATAGAAGATTTAAGAATTTTAAATAGATATGATATAGAGGGAATATCTGATGATGCATATGAAAACGCAGCTAGAACAATATTCTCAGAACCAAACTTAGATTTAGTATACAATGAAGAAATACCATCATTAAATAACGAAAGAATATTTGCAGTAGAATTCTTACCAGGTCAATATGACCAAAGAGGTGATTGGGCTGCTCAGTGTATTCAAATAGTAAACCAAGGGGTAAGACCAGAAATAAATACGGCAAAGGTTTATATATTAACTGGGAACATAACAGATGAAGATTTTAAAAGAATAAAAGATTATATAATAAACCCGGTAGATAGTAGAGAAGCATCTTTGGAAAAACCTAAAACATTAAAGATGGAAGTGGAAATTCCTACATCAGTTGAAACATTAAATGGATTTATAGATTTAACAGAGGAAGGACTAAAATCGTTCTTAAATGAAAAAGGTTTAGCTATGACTATAGAAGACCTTAAACATGTACAAGAATATTTTAAAAATCAAGAAAAGAGAAATCCAACTATAACAGAAATAAAAGTATTAGATACATATTGGTCAGACCATTGTAGACATACTACTTTTATGACAGAAATAGAAGATGTAAAAATAGAAGGTGGAAAATATACAGATATAGTAAAAGATGCGTATCAAATGTATCTTAACTCAAGAAACAATGTTTATGTAGATAGAAAAAAAGATATATGTCTTATGGATATAGCAACTATTGCTATGAAAGAATTAAGAAAAGAAGGAAAATTAGAAGATTTAGATGTAAGTGAAGAGATAAATGCATGTAGTATAAACGTAGATGTTGAAATAGATGGAAAACCTGAGAAATACTTAGTAATGTTCAAAAATGAAACGCACAATCATCCAACAGAAATAGAGCCTTTTGGTGGTGCAGCTACTTGTTTAGGTGGAGCTATAAGAGATCCACTATCAGGAAGAAGTTATGTATATCAAGCAATGCGTGTTACAGGAAGTGCAGACCCTAGAACAACTTTAGAAGATACATTACCTGGTAAACTTATGCAAAAGAAAATAACTACAGAAGCAGCTAATGGATACAGTTCATATGGAAATCAAATAGGATTAACGACTGGTCAAGTTGCAGAAGTATATGATGAAAACTTCGTAGCAAAAAGAATGGAGATAGGTGCAGTTATAGCAGCAGCTCCTAAAGAAAATGTAGTTAGAGAAAGACCAGAAGCAGGAGATATAATAGTTCTTCTTGGAGGGAAAACTGGTAGAGATGGTTGCGGAGGAGCAACTGGATCATCAAAAGAACATAGTGAAGAATCTATAGTAACTTGTAGTGCAGAGGTTCAAAAAGGAGATGCCCCTAACGAAAGAAAAATCCAAAGATTCTTTAGAAATAAAGAAGTTGCTCAAATGATAAGAAGATGTAACGACTTTGGAGCTGGTGGAGTTTGTGTTGCTATAGGTGAAATAGCTGAAAGTTTAGATATAAATCTTGATTTAGTACCTAAAAAATACGATGGACTTGATGGAACAGAATTAGCAATATCTGAATCACAAGAACGTATGGCAGTAGCTATAAGAAAAGAAAATAAAGAAAGATTTATAGATTTAGCTAGAGAAGAAAACTTAGAAGCTACTCATGTTGCAACAGTAACAGATACAGGATATCTAAGAATGTTTTGGAATGGAAAAGCAATAGTTGATGTAAACAGAGCTTTCCTAGATACTAACGGAGTTAAACAAACAACTAAGGTTCATGTAGAAAAAGTAAATGAAGAAGAAAACTTCTTCTTCGCTACTAACAAAGAAGAAGTTAATATAAAAGATAAATTCATAAAAGAATTATCAGATTTAAATGTTTGTTCTCAAAAAGGACTAGTAGAAAAATTTGATAATACAATAGGTGGAAACACTGTAATCATGCCATTTGGCGGTAAGTATCAAGCAACTCCAGCTCAAGGTATGGTAGCAAAAATACCTGTACTTGGAAGAGAGACTAATACTTCTACAATAATGACTTACGGATACAACCCTAAAATAGGAAAATGGAGTCCATTCCACGGAGCTTTATACGCAGTAGTAGAATCTGTTTGTAAAGTTGTTGCTATGGGAGGAAACTATAAAACAATAAGACTTACATTACAAGAATACTTCGAAAAACTTGGAACTAACCCAACTAAATGGGGTAAACCATTTGCAGCACTTTTAGGAGCATTCTATGCACAAAATAAATTTGAAATACCAGCAATAGGTGGAAAAGACAGTATGTCTGGAACGTTTAAAGATATAGATGTACCACCAACACTAGTATCATTTGCAGTAGACGTAGTAGATGCTAAGAAAGTAGTATCTTCAGAATTTAAAAAAGCTAATTCAACAGTAGTAATGATAAAAACCGATAGACTTGAAAATGAAGTTTTAGATTTTGATAAATTAAAGAAAAACTTAGATAAAGTAAGGGAACTTATATTATCAGGAGAAGTTTTATCTTCCTATGCATTAGGATTTGCAGGTGTTGGAGAAGCTATAAGTAAGATGGCATTTGGTAACAAAATAGGATTTAGATTTAGTGAAGAAGCAGAAAAATTATATAATAACACAAATGAAATGTTTAAGGCAGCATATGGGAACATAGTTTTAGAATTAGCAAGTGATGATTTAACTAAATTAGATGGATGCGATTATATAGTTCTTGGTAAAACAGATGCTAAAGAAAGTATAGTTATAAAAAATGAAGAAATATCTTTGGATGAATTATACAAAGCTCACTGTGATACTTTAGAGCCAATATTCCCAACTAAGAGTTCAGATATAAAATCTAAGATAGAAACAATAAGCTTTATATCTCAAGGGGAATCTAAAAAATCATCATTAAGTATAGCAACACCAAAAGTATTTATACCAGCATTCCCAGGAACAAACTGTGAGTACGATTCAGCAAGAGCTTTTGAAAGAGCTGGAGCTAAATCAACTATAAAAGTATTCAAAAACTTAACGTATAAAGATATAGAAGATTCTATAGAAACTATAGTAAATGAAATAAAATCTTCTCAAATAATAATGTTACCAGGTGGATTTAGTGCAGGAGATGAGCCAGATGGTTCTGGTAAATTTATAGCAACAGTATTTAGAAATCCTAGAGTTAAAGAAGCTGTAAATGAATTTTTAACTAAACAAGATGGATTAATGTTAGGTATTTGTAATGGATTCCAAGCTCTAATCAAATTAGGATTAGTACCATTTGGTGAAATAAGAGAGATAGACGAAAATGCGCCAACACTTACTTATAATAATATAGGAAGACACCAGGCTAAAATTGTGAGAACTAGAATAGCATCAAACAAATCTCCTTGGTTAGCTCAAACAGAAGTTGGAGATATACATAGCATTCCAATTTCTCATGGGGAAGGTAAATTTGTTGCTAGTGATGAAGTTATGAAACAATTAATAGCTAATGGTCAAATAGCCACTCAATATGTAGATTTTAACGGTGAGGCTACTTATGATATAGAGTTTAATCCAAATGGTTCTACTTTCGCAGTTGAAGGTATTACTAGTTTAGATGGAAGAGTATTCGGTAAGATGGGTCACTCTGAGAGAATCGGTGAAAATGTAATCAAGAATATCTTAGGAGAGAAAGATCAAAAGATATTTGAATCAGGAGTTAAATATTTTAGATAATTAAAAGGTTAGTTGATTCCTTAAATGGGATTTTCTATATATTATGCTTATATAAAAGCGATGGACTTAGGTTCATCGCTTTTATATATTTAGTATAGGTATATATAATTTTTATAAATTACAACATAAAAAGACAAAGTTTTTGACCAGTTATGCGCTATATACGCTAGTTATGTAAAACTGTAGAAAAAAGATATAAAAAATGATATGTTTAAATACAAGAAGTATGAAAGAGTTGATTGAACTATGAAATTAAAATATTAAACTTTGACAGTGTATTTGTATTAAAACATAGAATGGTTTAGGTATTTGCATAGTAGAAAGGGGTTATAATGTTACTTAATATAGCTATTTGTGATGATGAAGACTCATCTAGAAAAATAATGATAGAATATATAGAGAGGATTCTAGATATAGAAAATTACAGGATATCAGAGTATAAAAGTGGGGAAGAGTTACTAAGTAATTTTCCTGAGGTAATAGATATATTACTATTGGATGTTCAAATGGGTGGTTTAACCGGTATGCAAGCTGCAAAAGAAATAAGGAGATTTGACACTTCTGTCAACATAATATTTACAACTGCATTTGTAGATTTTATGCAAGAAGGTTATGAGGTTAGAGCATTTAGGTATTTATTAAAACCAATAGCGTATGAAGATTTTAAAAAACACTTACTGGGATGTATTAATAGTATTTTGGAAAGTGAAAAACGACACTTAGCCATAAAGGAAATCGAGAATGGAAATATAGTTAGAATACCAATTGACTCTATACTATATGTAGAAACAGAAAGTAGATATGTATTGATACATACAGATAAAAAAACATATAAGTCGAGGATGGGAATTAGCAATATAGAAAGAGAGCTTGAATGTACTAAGTTTTATAGATGTCATAGGTGTTATCTTATAAATTTAAAAAAAGTAGAGGGTATGAAGCAAAATAGTGTTTTGATTAAGGGAGAAGACATTATAGTTAGTAGATATAAAATGAAAGAGTTAAGAATACAATTAACAAGTATTTTAGGGGAGATTCTATGTTAGCAAAGATAATTAATGAAAATAATGCTATTTTTTGGTATATACTTAATTTTATGGATTTATTTATGTACTCTATATTTTTTAAACTAATATTAGACTCTTTTAGTATAAAAAGATTTAATTATAAAATAAGCTATTTACTATTATTTTTAATAAGTATGGGAAGTTTTATTATTGCTTATGAAAATATTTTTTTTTATATTATTTCTTGTATTGTTTTTTATAAAATTAATTATGAAGGAAGTATTTTAAAAGGATCTATTTATAGCACATTTTATTGGTGTGTTATACGTAAAATTATTGAATTAGTAAGCTTGCATTTAGTTTGCAGTATTAACTATTCTAATATTGATAAAAGATTAGAGTTTATGGATGGGGAAATAGTTCAAATAGAACTTTTTATATTTAAGCTAGTAGCAATTTCATTATTATACTTAATATATATATATATTTATAGCTATTCTAAATTAAGAAAAATACCTTTATCATTTATATACATGTTAATTCCAATCTTAACTAATATAATTTGTGTATTATTAGTGTTTAGATACAAAGTATTTAATAGACAAAGTAGTATTGAATTTATAGTTGTAATTTTAATGATATTTTTATCTAATATAATATTAGGTTTTATTTTTAAGAGAATTATAAATGACTATAATGTAAAACAAGAAAATAAAATATTAACTGATAATATTCTAAAAGACTATGATTATTATTTAAAAATAAAAGAAGAACAAGATAAAATCAAAGAAATATATCATGATATAAAAAACCATATGATATGCCTTAGAGACTTTTGTGAAAATAGTGATACTCAAAGGGCTATAAATTATATCGATAATATAGAATCAGGGATGCAAAAATATAACAATTTGGGGTTAGAGTTTAATACAGGAAATATGATAGTGGATTCAATATTAAAAAATAAAAAAAATTTATGTATTGAAAGAAAAATTGATTTTGATATAGATGTAGATTTTTCTAAAATTGAATTCATGGATATGGTTGATATATGTATATTATTTTCGAATTTAATAGATAATGCAATAGAGGCCAGCGAAACAATACAAGATTTAGATATTGCTAAGAAAATAAGGTTAGAAAGTAAACTCATAGATTCATTTTATGTTATTGTAATTGAAAATAATAAAACTAATATAGTAAATCATAAGCGAGGCGTATTTTTAACTAGCAAGCAAGATAAATTTTTTCATGGAATAGGTTTGAAAAATGTAAAGAATATAGTTAATAAGTATTTAGGTGAGTTGGTAATTGAAGAAGTTGAAAATAGATTTATTGTAAAGATTATAGTACCACATTGTTAGGAAATATATAAATTTAAATTTAAACTTTAGGAGGGATAGTAATGTTAAAAATAAAAAAAATAATTGATAAAGAAGAAATAAATGTTTCTGCTCAATCTAGTAGTTGTAAATGCGGTTCAAATGGAAAGCCGATATATTATTTATATAAAGACAAATCTAAATATTATCAATCATCTTGTTTATAGAATACATTTACTTAGATAAGTAAAATTATTTGTTCTTTAGGTTAATTTGTTTATTTTATAGTCCATTTTTTTATTATATTTTGACTTGCTAGATAAAGTATTTTTAGCAAGGATTACTATGATGAAAAAGTGGACTTTTTTATAATGATTAGTTTAGAATATACCATTTAAACACAAAAAATTACTATTCATGTTTAAGTTATTGAAAAGAAAAATAGAAAATGATATTAGTATATTGAGGAGTGAATAAATTGTATTTTATTTCAAAGATCACCTCTGTATAAAAAAGGTTATTAGAATATTATTAATACTTAATTATATATAAAATTCTAAATTTAATCATAGTTGTAAAAATGGATTTCGATAATATTTTTAATGTTCAGATAAAGCAATGATACAAGCTACAAAAATTAATTATGGAGGGGATTGTTTGAGTTATATATTTAATAGATCGTGTGTAAAAATACAAAATAATAATAAAATAATTTTAGGGGATAGAAATTCAGGTAATTTGATTAAGATGTCAAAAGAAGTTTTGAAATAATATAGGATTCTATGAATGTAAATATTAATTTAGCTGAGTTAAAAGATTTATTTGAAAACAGATGTAAAATAATGAAAAGAAAACTGTTTAAGGCTATACGGGATAAAGAGATTGGAATAGATAAATGAAAATGTTTAATGCATCTATATTAGACTTAAGTATTGATAAAAATGTACATGAAACAGCTTGTGCTTCAATTATAAAAAAAACAATTCAGTGATATTGATATATTCTCTGTAAAAATATTAAATTCAAATGGAATAACTTAAAGAAGGAGATTAAAATGAAATTAAGTTTTCAAATAGGAGTTAATTATATAAAAAAATATGTAACAAGATCTTTAACAATTTGCTTGAGCTTAATAATATGTATAGCTCTAATAATAGGGATAAGTTCACTTTTTGAAAGTGAAAAACAAGCTGATATAGCTATGACAGAATATGAACTTGGTAGTCATCATGTAAAGTTTAGTAATATCAATGAAGAAAGTTTAAAGAAGCTACTTAACAATAAAAATATAAAAGAAATAGGATTAGAAAGGTATTCAGATTCTAATTCAGAAGGAAATAAGACTTTTAATATAATTGAAGCTGACAAAAACTATTTACAATTTTATAATGCAGAAATTATTGAAGGAAAAATGCCTAAAAATAATAATGAAATATTACTAGAACCCTGGGTTATAAGTAGTTTAAATTTACCCCAAAATATTAATCAGAAAATAAATTTAAAGTTGTATAACAATGGTAAAACTAAAACGAAACAATTTGTTATTGTTGGGATAATTAAGGATAGAGTAAATAATAAAGCTAATGGCAGAAAAGAGATAATTACAACGTTTAATAATGATAGCAATAAACCTCAAGATGTTTATATAAGATTTAATGATGGTGTAAAAATAAATCAAAATATAAATTCTATAAAAAAAGAGTTAGGAATTAAGAAAGATAATATATCCTTAAATAGGTCATTAATAGAATCAATATCAAATAATGTTTTAACAAATAATAAATTAATGGTGATTATTATAGTAATCTCTATTTTTGCATGTTTAATTGTTTATAGTATATACAGTATATCGACATTACAACGATTGTCTGAATATGGAACCCTTAAATCGATAGGTGCAAATAAATTACAGATATTTGGAATTATATTTTTTGAACTATTTACTCTGTATATTATTTCTATTCCTTTAGGGATACTTTTAGGCATTGCCTCTGCTAATTTATGTAGTTCAAAAATAACAATGATGCTTTCAGAAAATACAGGTGTGGTTAATAAGATTTTTATATCAAAAGAATCTATTATATTATCTATAATTTTAATGTTTATTAATATACTAATCATATCCATATCTCAAATAAAGAAAATAAACAAATTGTCAGCTATTGAAGCTATAAGGATGAATAGGGGATCTAGTAAAAAATCAAATAGTTCTAAAATGTATAGTTTAGGAAAACAATTATCCATAATAAATTTTATATCTTTAAAAAATATTCTAAGAGATAAAAGAAGTTTTTTCATAACTATTTTATCAATGTCAATTGGTAGCACACTATTTATATCATCTGATTTTAGTTCTAATTTAAAAAATAAGAATGCAGAATTAAAATTAAAAAGCGAATCATCAATAACATCAGATTATAAAATATCTGAAGAATCAATGGATATGAAGGATGGAATTTCTGTAAATCAAATAAACCAAATAAAAAATTTAAATGGTATTTCTAGTGTTGAACCATTTGGATATTATTGTATTACTATGGATATAAATAAAAAGGATGTGAATTTCCCACATTTTTATGATGAAATAAATAAAAGTCCATATGTTAAAGATGTTTTAGGTGGTATATTTACAAAACAATCTGATAGTGAAGACTATAAAATAAAGGGCAGTTTATATGGTTATAGTGATGAAAGTCTTGAGAAACTAAGACCATATTTAAAAGAGGGTAATATTGATAAAAATATAATGAAAAATAGTAATATAGCTCTTTTAAAAATTCACCGTGATGGCAAAGGAAATCCTGTTTTTGATTTTGATATTGGAGATACAATAAAAATAAAATTTCATAAAGATACTGTAATTGATGAAGATGATATTAAATTTCCTGAGAATATAGATTATGTTGAAAAAGAATATGTTATAGGGGGATTTATCGAAAAAGGTATTGTTGAACAAGAATACTCTGTTGGTGATGAGGGTATAGAGGTAATATTATCGGATAAGGTATTTAAACAATCAACAAATATACAGAATTATTCTATAGTTAATATTAATAAAAAGGGTGGATATAGTTCTAGTAAATTAAATGAACAAATAAATAATATAACAAAAGATACTATTGGAGTAATTTTAAGAGATTTAAGCTTAGAGGTAAAAGAACTAAATAAATATAATGATAGTAGGGCTTTATTAATAAATGGAATAACTGTAATTCTATTTTTGGTAAGTGTATTTAATATAATAAATAGTATTAGTTATAATTTAATTTCAAGAACAAACGAATTTAGCGTCATAAGAGCAATTGGTTTATCAGAAAAAAGTTTCAAGAAAATGATTTTATTTGAAGGGATTGTATATGGAATCATTTCTAATATAGTTACAATTATTTTTTCAGTGATATCCCAGATATTAATATTCATACAAATAAGAGCAGACTTAATAAATCCTAAAATGGTACTAAATTTAAAATTGTATATAATAATTATAGTCTTGAATATGATTATAGGTATGTTAGCTACATATATTCCTTCTAAGAGAATCAATAATAATAGTATAGTAGAGTCAATGAATAAGGTTGAGTGATATTATATATAAACAAAAATTATGACATAAGAATACCATTGAACTTAAAAAAATTAACCATTCAGGAATAACCTGTTGAAATTGAAAAACTTAGATGATACATTGATTATACAATTATAATATAAAAAATATGCAGGGAGATTAGTATGGAAAATTATTTTAAATTAGCTACATTATATATAAAAAAGTATATAAATAGATCTATTGCAATATGTGCAAGTATGGTACTTAGTATAGCATTAATTGTTGGATGCGGAACCTTATCTCAAAGTGCAAAACAAGCTAATATAGATAAGACTAAGTATGAGGAAGGATTATACCATGTAAGGTATAAAGATATAACTAAAGAGCAGCTGAGTATAATTGAGAAAAATAAAGATATAAAAGAGATAGGCATGACATCATATTATGATTCTAATAATCCTGATAATAAATTAATGATAAATTTAACTATGGCAAATAAGGAATATATTAAATCTGGGAACTCAAGATTAATAGACGGTACTTTACCAACAAAAAAAAATGAAATAGCTTTAGAAGAGTGGGCTTTAAAAAATATGGGATTGGAACCAAAGCTTGGTGAAAAGATAACATTAGATTTATATAATAAAGCAAGTAAAGAAACATATACACTGGTAGGTATATTGAAAGATAGAGCTAGAGAAAAATCAGTGGGTCAAGTGGATGGATTTTTGGCTTTTGACATTAATAGTATAAATAAACTGGATGCATATATAACATTTGATGAAAGTTCTAACATAAATGAAAATATACAAACTATATCTAAACAAGCAAAGATAAAAAGCGATAATGTAAGAAAAAATAATATGCTTTTAGAAGCATTAGGAGATACAGGGCAAAAAGATTATAAGGTAATATTGTTAGCAATTATAGTATCTATAGTATCGGGAATAGTTATACATGGAATATTTAACATATCCATACTTCAAAGAGCATCTGAATATGGTGTAATAAGAGCAATAGGCGGGGAGTCTTTACAGATTTTAATGTTGTTATTTTTTGAGTTACTAATTTTACAAATAATAAGTATGCCCATAGGAGTAGGAGCAGGGATTTTGGGGGCAAAATTATTTAGTTCTATAGCAGGAGGGTTGTTTACAGAGGGAACAGTTGAAATTACAAAGATTATTATAAATAAAGATATAGTAATTTTTTCTGGACTAGTCACATTATTTATAATATTCATAATTAGCTTATTCACTTTTAAAACTGTGAAAAAAGTTTCGCCTATTAATGCAATAAAGAAAAATCTATCGTCAGCAAAAATAAGCAAAGTGCCAAATAATAATATAAAATTTTTAACAAAAATCATGTCGTTTGAAAAAGTAATATCATTTAAAAATATTTTTAGTTATAAAAAGGGATTTTTTATGGTAATTTTATCAATGGGTTTAGGAGGAGCCATATTTATATCAGCTAGTTTCTATGCTCATTTAGCAAAAGTACAAGATTATAAAAAGGCAGAATTATCAAATATAAATACAGATTATAAAGTAAGTATAATACCTACTAGACCTATGAATTATGGAATTAACGAAGAAAGTGTAAAAAAAATAAAGGAATTAAGTGCTGTTGAATCTGTAAATTCAATACAATTATTATATTCAAGATTATTCTTAGACAAATCAGAAATAGCGGAACCTCTTTATTTTGATCAACTAAACTCATTTGAATACTATAAAAATGTATTAAATGGAATACTAACTAAAGATGAAAATAGTGGTAAATATGTACTTAAAAATATTGTATATGGTTATGATGACAAATTATTAAAAAAACTAAATAAATATATAGTTGATGGAGAGATAGATAGAAGTAAAATGCGAAATGAAAATATTGCAATAATTAAAATACCACATCCTATAGGCCCTAATGTTGTAGATATAGGAGTAGGGGATATTGTAAAAGTTACGTTTAGAGAGGATGGAAACTCAAGTCTAGAATACTTAAGAATGGAAGATAAAGGTGGAAAATATAAAACTGAAGAATTTTTAGTAGGAGGTATAGTTGATGAAGTTATAGATACAGCTGATTATTATTCAGGTGAAGATAGTGTTGATTTAGTTATATCTTCTAATAGATTTAAAAAAATTACAGGATTTGAAAATTATCAAATTGTAAATATAGATAAAAAACAAGGAGAAGACCATAGTAGGTTAAATGATAATATCCTTAATATAACAAATAAAACAGAAGGATCTGTACTATATGACATGGCAAAAGAAAGAGAAGATATAAGTTTATTGCAGAAAAATAAAATTGCTTTTATCTACTCAATAATAATAGTTTTATTTGTAATAAGTCTATTTAATATATTAAACAATATAAGTTATCGTTTAATATCAAGAACAAATGAATTTGGAATGATAAGAGCAACAGGTATGACTAATAATGAATTTAAGCGTATGATTAGATTTGAAGGATTGATATATGGAATGAGCTCAAGTATTATATCTGTTACATTAGGGATTATTAGCCAAAATGTTTTATTTAAAGTTTTAAGTCCTAAATTAATAAGTCCTAAGTTTATAATACAATGGGAAAATTACTTATTAATAGTAGTTATAAACATTATAATAGGGCTTATAGCAACATACTTTCCATCTAAAAAAATCAAAGATTTATCAATAGTTGAGTCTATTAGTTCATTAGAGTAGGTGGGTTATGAAACAAAAAGTAAAGATAGCAATAATAGATACTGGAATAGATAAAAATCATGAATATTTTAAGTATAATGTTTTTGATGGAATTGGACTTGAATCTAAGAGAGATTATATATTTGTATCTGATAAATATGAGGATGATAATGGCCATGGAACATCTTGTGTATCAATAATTAAAAAAGAATTTGAAGAAGTTGAATTTTTTGTAGTTAAGGCATTAGATAAATTAGGAAGAGCAAATATACAAATATTAGAAGAATCATTAAGATATTTACTAGAAATAGATGTTAAAATTATAAACTTAAGTTTATCTGTTATGGAAAGTAAAATAGCCGAAGATTTATATGATATTTGTGAAAAACTTAAAAATCAAGGAAAAATTATTATATGCTCTGTTGCTAATGGATTTGAATTTAGCTATCCTGCAAATTTTGATAATGTAATAGGTGTTAAGGGATTTATCTTAGAGGGTGAGGATGCTATTTGGTACAATAAGAAATATGATATTCAATGTATTATAGATAATAATTCATACTTAACATGTGATTTAGACAATAAATATAGCTTATTTGGACAATGTAATAGTATGGCAGCAGCAAGGCTGACCGGTAAGATAGCTAAAATAGTATATAAAAATCCTAAATTTGAACTAGATGATTTAGAAGAAGTATTAGAAGTCAATGCTTTACGTAATGAATGGGCAGATAAAGATATGGAATCTAGTAAAAGATATCCTATATTTAAAAATGAAAAAAGTGTTATTAATGAAAATATACTTAAAGGTGTAATTGAAATAATTAGAGATAGGTTTAAAATAGACGAAAGTAATAATGAATGGTATGAATGTAGTTTGTTTAATAATAATATTGGATTAAATGGTGACAATTGTTTTGAAATAATAATGAAGCTAGAAGAAAAATTTGATATAAAATTTGACTATATGAATATCTCAAGGTATGATTTTATATCAATTTACACTTTGGCAGAACTTGTTGAAAAAAATATAGAAAAGGGGAAACATTAATATGGAAATCTTAGAAACAATAAATCTTACAAAAAAATACGGAAAAGGAGATACTGAAGTTATTGCACTTAATAGTGCAAATATTTCTGTTGAAAAAGGTGAATTTGTTGCAATTATAGGGCCAAGTGGAAGTGGCAAATCTACAATGCTTCACTTACTTGGAGGCCTTGAGAGACCTACTCAAGGGACTGTTAAAATAGAGAATCAAGATATATATAAATTATCGGAAAATGAATTAGCTAAACATAGGAGAAAAAAAATAGGGTTTATATTTCAACAGTATAATTTAATACCTGTACTTAATGTAAGAGAAAATATAGAGATGCCTTTAAGACTTGATAAGGCAAAGGTTGACAATAAGTATATTGATGAAATTATAAATTTTCTAGGGCTAACAGAAAGACAAAATCATTTGCCAAATCAGTTGTCAGGGGGGCAACAACAAAGAGTAGCTATAGCAAGAGCTTTAGCTGCGAAACCAGCTATAATACTTGCAGATGAACCCACTGGTAATTTAGATACAAAAACTACAGAGGAAGTTATGGATTTGCTTAAGGTGTCTATTAAAAATTATAATCAAACACTTATAATGATTACTCACAATGAAAAAATAGCTGAAAAAGCAGATAGAATTATTTCAATAGTTGATGGGAATATAATAAGTATAAATTAAAGCTAATTAATAAGGATAGATAACTTATTAGGGGAGTGAATAAAATGAGTAATTTTAAATATAAATTAAAAGAATTATTCAATAATATGAGTAGTAAAGAGGTTCAAGTAGCATTAAAAGAAAATTTAATAATTACATTGAGAGAGAGGTTAGACTTTTCAGAGGAGTACACGGAGGAAACAAGAAAAGAATATTTTAATAATTTTAATAATTATATACAAAATTTAAAATATGTGATGGATAATCAGATGAAGCTATCTAATTTAAAATTAAATGAATTATATAAAATAACTGAGTATCAGAGTATTGCAGAAATATTATATAACTTAGAATATACAGTAGAATATTTCAATAATAAGTATCTTGAAATAGATTTACATAAAGGAATTTTAATTAAAAATGAGTTAAGAAATGATATAAAACAGGATATAGAAAAAATAGAATTGTTTTTAAATAAATTAGAGGAAATGGATAAGGGGAATGATTATACTAAGTAGTATCTAACAGGAGTATAAATAATGAAAAATTCTAGAAACATAAAAAAGTTTTTAAAAATAGTATTCGAAAAAAATAAGTTAATAGCTAGTATAGCATTTGTAATTATGTTAGTAATATCAATGTTAGATTTGTCTATACCTCAAGTAACAAGATTAATACTAGATGATGCTATAATTAATAATAAGACTAATTTATTAATAAAATTAGTCTTATTATATGCTATTATAAGTATTTTCTCAGCGCTATTTACGGTTATATTAGAGTATATATATTCTAAAATGAAAAAGAGAGCCTCTATTAAGTTAAAAATAAGATTACTTAAGCACTTATCAAAACTATCTGGGGAATATTATACAAATATAAAAACAGGAAATATGCTAAGTATAATAGAAAATGACATATTTATAGTGGAAAATTTCGGTGCAGAAATATTATTTTCATTAATAGTTGATGGGCTTACGGCTTGTATAGCTTTATTTTTCCTGGTAAGGATGCAATCTGATTTATTACTTATAGTAATTACATTACAAGTAATGCTTACATTTATTCAATCTAAATTTACTAAGGTTATAGCACAGAAAACTGAAGAAGTCAGAAAAGACAGTGGAAATATATCTAATATAGTTCAAGAATACGTATCTAATATAATGAATGTTATAATATCTAAATCTAGTTTTAATTTCTTCAAAAGATATATAAAACAAGAAAAAGGTTTGATAAATAAGTGTATAAAATTAGATATGATTATTTCTAGTAATATATCTGCGTCCATGATACTAAGTAGTCTAATAACGATCTGTATATACGGATATGGGGGATTAAAAATAATTAAAGGAAATATGACTATTGGAGAGCTTATAGCATTTCAGCAATATACAGGGATGCTAATAGGTCCGTGTATAAATATTATAAGATCAAATACAAGAATACAACAATCATTAGTATCTATCAATCGTATATTTAGTATATTAGATGAGCCTATAATTATAAATCAAGATAATAATAGTAGTATAATTAAAGAGGATTTTAGTGGAAATATAACTTTTGATAATGTTGTTTTTTCATATGATGAAGATAGGATTTTAGACAATATTAATATTGAATTTGAAAAGGGTAAATTGACAGCGCTTGTTGGAACAAGTGGTTGTGGTAAATCAACAATAGTAAATTTATTATTTAGACTATGGGACATAGATGAAGGGAAGATAATGATAGATAATATAGATATTAAAGATTATAATTTAAAATCCTTGAGGAAAAATATTTCTATTGTTACACAAGACTTATTATTGTTTGATGATAGCATACTAAATAATTTGACTATAGGTAATAAAAATATAAGTAAAAAGTTTGTAAAAGATGTATGTAATAGAGTGGATCTATATGATTTTATAAATGGACTACCAAATGGATTTGATACTATTATAGGTGAAAAAGGAGTGAAGCTATCTGGAGGTCAAAAGCAAAGGGTTGCTATTGCGAGGGCAATTATTAGCAATTCAAGTATAATAGTATTTGATGAAGCTACATCAGCTTTAGATAATATATCACAGAAAAAAATAACTGAAAATATAAGTGATTTACTTAAGAATAAAACTGTTATTGTTATAGCGCATAGATTATCTACTATAAAAAATGCGGATAAAATATATGTTATAGATAAAGGAAGAGTTATTGAATCAGGGAATCACGAAGAACTTATATTAAATGAAAGTACATATTATAGTTTAGTAAATGAGCAAAAACAAGAATTAGCATTATCTTAAATGAAAAGAAAATAACTAAGTTATTTCATAGTTTTTTTATATCCTGAATTGTATACTTTTTAGAACTTGTGATTGAAAATAATGACTAAGTTTTACTTAACGTTGTAAATACAAAAAATACTGAATCTATACATAGGTATTATATTTAATAGGTCTGTATATACAATAATGTTTTTAAGTTGTTATTGTACTTTAAGTCAATTTATAAGAGGATACCAAGTAAAAAGCTATAATATTTAAATGATAAATATTCAATAAAAATTAGAAGTAATTTTAAGTGATAAAAACAGAAAATAATTGGAAATTATATCTGTTTTTATAGATTTTAACAGAGTCTTTAATGATTCAGAATGGAAATAGATTACCATTTGGAGGAAGATCATATTAATAGCCATATAAAAAATAGAAACAAATTTTCTTAGATTGAGATTTAGAGCAGGAAATCTATAATTTTTTATATAGATTTCCTGCTCTAATACTTTTTAAATAAATATAAGGGGGAATAATTGTGAATAATACGTGGAAATTAGCAATTTCCTATATGAAAAAACAAAAAGGAAAAACGATATCACTACTATCATGTATAGTTCTGGCTGTAATGCTTACGTTCTCTATGATTGTGATTAGGGATTCTGGATATGATTCTCAAGTAAAAGAAGCTAAGGATGTACATAGCGATTATCATGTAGAGTTTTCAGGGATTGATAATGAAAAAGTACAATATTTTATAAATGAAAAAAATATATCAAAGTTAAATATGTCAAAACAACTATGTGAAATAGTCGATAAAAAAAGTGGTGTTAGGCTTGATTTAAATTCATTTGATAAAGACTTTATAAGTTCTTTTGGATACAAAATAGAGGGAAGAGAACCAATAAAAGACGGAGAAATAGTAATAGAAAAAGAAGCTGCAAGTCAGATGGGGGTAAACGTCAAAAAATCTCTGACTACAATATAAATTATAGGTTAGCTAAAATATTAATATAAAATTAAATATGGAGGCTAACCTTATGTATGTAAAAAACAGCATAGAACAATGGGATCAAATCATTGAAGAATTCAAATCTTATGATGCAACTGCAACAGAATTTTGTAAAGAGAAAAAAATATCTAAAAGTCAATTCTATTACCATAGAAAACGACTGGCTCATCAACAAATAGAACCAACCCTTTGTGAAGTAGAATTAGCAAAAGTATCTACTCCGATAAATCCTAAAAA
>NZ_FQWX01000018.1 GCF_900129815.1 Asaccharospora irregularis DSM 2635 | reverse complement strand
ATTTTTCACTACTGAATAATTTTCATTTACGCAACCGCATTTAGAGCATGCTTTTGGAACATATGTAAGCACTGCGTTTAATACCTTAAACTCAATACCTCTTATTTTTTCAATTCCATCTCCTGTAAATACTAAATTTTTATCGCTAATTCCTAGAATATTTGATATAATATCATTTGAGCACATGTCAAACCTCCTCGTTTATTTTGTTGTCGTGACTTAATTATACAACGAGTTTGACATGTGTTCTTTATTTTTTTAAAAAATAATAGCGCTGATAGTAATTAGTCCATTTTTGTCTAACGACAATTATGGATTTTTTATTACCATCAACGCTAAATATTATACAGCCATTTTGAAGTGCCATTTTTATATAATAAACTAATATGCTATATACTAACCAATATATTATCCAATATTGTCAATTTCAATATCGTATTCTTCTTCTACTTGACTTTCTTTGTATTTTCTAAACAATGATACTATTATAGAAATAATCATTCCTACTCCTATAGCTACCACTAAGTCAAATACTACAGTAAGAATAAAAGTCGCTAGAAAAGCTACCACATCTCCTTTTGGTAGTTTTAGCATCTCGCCAAACTCTTTCCATTCTCCCATGTTATAAGATACTATTATAAGTATACTTGATAAAACCGTCATAGGAATCATCTTAGCTAGAGGCATTAAAAGAACCATTATCAATAATAAAACTATAGCATGTATAATCCCAGCTATTGGAGTTTTTCCACCATTTTTTACATTTGCAGCAGTTCTGGCGATTGCACCTGTAGCTGGTATACCTCCAAATAGCGCGGATGCTATATTCCCTAGCCCTTGGGCTATAAGTTCCATATTTGAATCATGTTCATCATCTATCATCTTGTCAGAAACAACACATGACAATAATGACTCTATAGCAGCAAGTACAGCTATTGTAAGTGACGGTTTAATTAATTGTTTTATTGTATTTAAATCTATATCTGGTATTGTAGGCATCGGTATTGATGCTGATATGTCTGTATAAACACTTCCAATAGTGTCTACTTTAATATTAAATAATTGAACTGCTAATGTAGCTAGAATTAATGCTATTATTGAACCTGGTATATTTTTATTTACTTTAGGCCAAAATACCATTATTAATACGCACGCTAAACCTACGATAAAAGTTACCGCATCAAATGTGTTTATATTATTTATATAACTTCCCAGCTTAGCTAAACATTCAGCTGGAACATCACTTATTTTAAGTCCAAAAAAATCCTTTAGTTGGGTTACTAATAAAGTTATGGCTATACCACTTGTAAATCCAACAGTTATAGTTTTAGGTACATATTTAATTAAAGAACCAAACTTCAATAACCCCATTAATATTAGAATAATTCCCGCCATTATTGTGGATATTATAAGACCTGTCATACCGTGTTCCATAACGATTCCATAGACAATTACAACAAATGCCCCTGTCGGTCCGCCTATTTGTACTCTACTTCCCCCTAGAAAAGATATTATAAATCCTGCAGTTATTGCAGTTATAAGTCCTTTTTCTGGTGATACTCCAGAAGATATAGCAAGTGCAATTGATAAAGGTAGGGCAATTATAGCTACTATAATACCTGAAATTATATCCTTACTCACACTTTCTTTTGTCAACTCTTTATTCCTAAAAATACTAAACAACTTAGGTGACATTATCAAATCCCTCCAATTCTATTTATCCCATACCTATAATACTCCTCATTATCAATAAAGTCAAAAAATTTTGTATTCACAATACATAAAAATGCAATATTTATTAGTTGTATATTCAAAAACATAAAAATAGCTATTAATAAATTTTAATAAATCTATCAATAGCCACCTTATTGATTATTTATATTTTTAGTAAAATAATTGAAATTTCTTTGATTGCTGTGTTGATTTGAATGATTAATTGTTATTTTTTGCTTTTATCTGCCTCTTGAAAAGAATTTGGTATACTAACTACTAAAATCCTTACTATTTTATTTGTATAGTTAGCCCAATTGTGATTGTTACTTTCGCTATTGTAGTGTACTGTATCTCCTGGATACATATCGATTTGTTCTTCCCCTAAAAATAGAGTTAATGTTCCCTCTAAAACATATACAAACTCCTCACCTTCATGTACATAAGAACATATTTCCTCATCGCTCTTGCTTGGAAGTAGCTCTATTAATCTTGGTAACATTATTTTATCTGTTAAATTTGAAGACAAATGATAATTTATAAAACTAGAGTTGCATATATCAAATACTTCTTTTTCATAACTTCTTAATACTGGTCTTTTATGCTCTTTTGGTCTTATGAAAAAATATGTCAATTCTACATCGAGTACATCCGATATTTTTGCTAGCGAATCTGTTGCTACACTAGTAAGCCCTCTTTCTAATTGAGATAAAAAACCTATTGATAAATTAGTCTTCTCACTCATATCCTTGAGTGTCATCTGTTTCTGTGTCCTTAGTTGTTTTATTTTAGATCCTATGTCCTTATTCAATTTACTCACCTCTTATTAAAGTTTTTTTATAGCACATAAATTAGCATACTTATATACCCTAATTAATAAGCATAGCTACAATTTATGTGTTTCAAAAAAGTCAACCTATCAAATTCCTCTATAGAAAACTTTTTTATTGCTGTATAATACCTATAAACTGTCTAAACAAAAATTTTTATAATTAAAATTAATTTCATTCAAATTTTAGACACTCCACCTTATAAAAATGGTGTTATTATAACTATAATTTATTGATATTTGTTTGTCTATAATTTCTTGGCATTTTTATTTTATTTATTAAGAAAAAATTATTTTTTCTTAATAAAATTATTCACAATTAACTTTTAATCAATATAAGTAACATTTTAAAATATAAAAATTTTCTATCTAAAACCTTTAAAGGATAATTTTTTTGAAATGCATATACGAAAATTATATTTGTAAACAGTCTGAAAATTAATATAATTTCATATGCATTATAAAAAGAGGAGTTTCTTTAAATGATTTATAGTCATTTGCAGATACTCCTCCTATAATTAAGCAAAAAACTTAAGTAATATACCGGCTACTATAGCTGATCCTATAACGCCA
Organism: Asaccharospora irregularis DSM 2635; assembly: GCF_900129815.1. Classification (GTDB taxonomy): domain Bacteria; phylum Bacillota; class Clostridia; order Peptostreptococcales; family Peptostreptococcaceae; genus Asaccharospora; species Asaccharospora irregularis. The sequence continues at coordinate 39,476 of NZ_FQWX01000018.1, read as the reverse complement.
GATACATTTGGCCCCATAGCATGCATCAATAAATAGTTTGAAGGGTTTTCTTCTTGACCTACCTTTTGAGCAACTCTTGCAGACATAGGAACCGCTGAAACTCCCGCAGCACCTATAATTGGATTTACTTTTCCATTAGTAAGCTTGCACATAAGTTTTCCCCCTAATACTCCACCTGCTGTACCAGCCGAAAAAGCTAAAAGGCCCATTAAAGTTATACCTAAAGTTTGAACAGTTAAAAATACGTCTCCATTCGCTGTAGCTCCAACCGTCAACCCCAGAAGTATTGTTATAATATACATAAGTGAGTTTTGAGCTGTTTCAACTAATTTTGGAACTACTCCAGACTCTTTTAATAAATTTCCAAACATTAACATACCTATAAGTGGAGCTGATGTAGGTAAAAGACCTATCACTATTACCATAGAAACTATTGGAAATAGTATTTTTTCTTTTTTTGAAACACTTCTTAACTGTTCCATTTTTATATTTCTTTCTTTTTTAGTTGTTAAGGCTTTTATAATAGGTGGCTGTATAACTGGGACTAGTGCCATATAAGAATAGGCAGCTAAGGCTATTGTTCCCAATAAATGCGGTGCTAATTTACCTGTTAATTGTATTGCAGTTGGACCATCTGCTCCACCTATTATGCCTATTGCAGCCGCCTCAGGACCAGTAAATCCTATAGCTACTGCCCCTAAAAATGCAAATGCAACACCAAACTGAGCCATCGCTCCAAGTAACATCGTCTTAGGATTTGCTATCATTGGACCAAAATCTGTACTAGCACCTATACATAAAAATATCAGTGGAGGATAAATTCCAAGCTTAACTCCTTGGTATAAATAATAAAACAGTCCCCCATTTACACTCTCCGTTGGCTTTTGCATTAAATCCACACCTGGCATGTTCGCAAGTAACATCCCTGTTGCTATTGGTATTAATAAATACGGCTCATATCCTTTTTTTATAGCTAAGTATAAAAATATACAAGCTATAGTTATCATTATAATTTCTTTATAAGTCATCATTGCAAAACCAGATTCTGCAACAAAGTTCATTAGCATTGTACCCACAGTTAACTCCCTCCTTAAGTCAATTTTACTAAGCTATTTTTAATATTATATCCCCTAAGCTTACATTTTGACCTTTTTCAACATTTATAGATAAAACTCGTCCGTCAACTGGGGCTACTATTTCATTTTCCATTTTCATAGCTTCAAGTACTGCTACTACATCCCCTTTTCTGACCTCTTGCCCTTCTTTAACAAGTATATTAAACATATTTCCTGGCATAGGAGCTGCTATTTCTTCTCCCTCTGATATTGCCTTATGTTTTTTTGTAGATTGTACTGGCTTATTTTCCTTTGATTCTTCTTTGTTAATTTTATCCTCTTTTACTTCCTCAATTTCAACCTCGTAAACTTTTCCATTTAATTTTATATGATATGTTTTAGAATTCATCTTTATCTTCCTTTCTCTTTTTATCAAATAATTTTTATTAAATAATTTTTATTAAATAATTTTTACTCGATTTACTTTATTCTAGTCACCCTTTTTATATGGAGATTTGGATTTACTTTGCCATCTCCAGCCATAGCTGATGCTGCTAAGCATGCTATTAATTTTTCCTCATCGTCTTCTTCTAGTATGGTATCTATATTTTCTTTTTTAATATCTAAATTAGACTCTTCTTTAAATAAGTGTTTAAATGAACCCAATATTAGTGCAATCAATGATAATGTTAAGATTACAATTGTCATACTAGAAAATGTTATAGATATAGCTTCTACTATCGATATATTATCCATTTTTATCACCTATTCTTTATATAGTTACTGTTATATATTGTATATCAGTAACATTACCCTCTTTTTTTTCTTTATTAAAATACTTAGATTCTAAAAACTTTTTAGCTACTTGCGGAAATAATGCGTATATTAGTACGTCCTCATCATTTTTAGCCAAACTTCCTATTTCTTCTTTCATAGCTTCAAATTCTGGCTTAATTAAATCTGCTGGTCTAACAGTTATTACCTTATCATCCCCAATTATTTTCTTTCTTATATCATCTTCTATTTTAGCTGGAGATTTTCCGTACTGTCCTCTTACATAATCTTTAATTTCTTTTGGAACTAACTTATACCTTTCATTGGTAAGTACATTAAATAAGGCCTGAGTTCCAACCATCTGACTCATTGGAGTAACTAAAGGAGGATATCCAAGATCCTGTCTAACTCTTGGCACCTCACTCAAAACTTCCTCGTATTTATCTTGAGCATTTTGATCTTTTAACTGTGATAATAAATTTGACAGCATACCTCCAGGTACTTGATACTTTAATATTTTAGGATTTGTTAATAAAACCTTTGGATTTAGTATTCCATCAGCCATATACTTATCCCTTATAGGTGTAAAGTATTCAGCCACCTCTGAAAGAGAATCCATATCTAGTTGTGTTTTTCTATCTGTACTATCAAATGTAACAGCTAAGGATTCTGTTGCCGGTTGGCTTGTTCCCCCTGAAAAAGGTGATATAGCCGTGTCTATTATATCTACTCCAGCTTCTGCAGCCTTCATATAAATCATATCAGCTATCCCACTTGTACAATGAGTGTGCAGTTCTATTGGTAAATTAGTTAATCTTTTTAAGCGTTTGACCAAATCGTATGCACTGTATGGAGTTAAAACCCCTGCCATATCCTTTATACAAATAGAGTCTGCTCCCATATTTTCCATGCTTTTAACTAAATCTAAGTAATACTCTACTGTATGTATAGGGCTAGTTGTATAAGATATTGCACATTGGCAATGACCATTGTATTTTTTTATTGCTTTTACAGATGCCTCTAGATTTCTTATATCATTTAGAGCATCAAACACTCTTATTATGTCTATACCATTTTTTATTGAAAGCTCTATAAATTTTTCTACTAAATCATCTGAGTAATTTCTATACCCCAAAAGATTTTGTCCTCTCAAAAGCATTTGCAACTTAGTGTTTTTTACATTTTTTCTAATGAGTCTTAATCTTTCCCAAGGATCCTCATCTAGAAAACGTATGCACGCATCAAATGTAGCCCCTCCCCAAACTTCCAAGGCATGATATCCAACTCTATCCATGGTTTTTAGTATTGGTACTATCTCCTCTGTCTTAAGCCTAGTAGCTATCAGAGACTGATGTGCATCCCTTAGTACAGTTTCAGTTATCTTCAGTTGACTCATCCAGACCACTCCCCTTTTTAAATATTGTGTTTAAGTATATTTAGATATATGTTTTAATAAATATACTATTTATTATATTTTACTATTTATTATGATTCCATTTTTATTATATAACCTTACTTTATTAATTGAAAGTCTTTTTTGAGTTTTTGTATTTTTTATATTTTTATGTACAAAAAAAGCCTATTTTATTAGGCTTTTTCAAATTCCACTATTTATTTGTATATATCAAAAAACTCTATTTCAAATTTTTCTATATTATCATCATACTTTGTATCTTCTGAAACCTCTTCCTCAACTTCTTTGATAGGAAAAGAAACTATTACCTCTGTTCCCTTGTTAACTTCACTTTTTATGTCAATTTTCCCATTTTGAATTTCTACTAATGATTTTGTCAGAAAAAGTCCTATTCCACTTCCAAACTCATTGTGTATATCGCTATTTTCTATCTGCTTAAATCTCTCAAATATATCCATAAGCTTTTCTTTTTCTATACCCACTCCATTGTCTTTTATACTTATCTCAACATAGTTATCTATTTTCTGTATATTTATTAGGATTTCTCCACCGTCTCTAGTAAATTTTATAGCGTTTGATAAAAGGTTAAGAATAATACGTTCTATAGACTCTGGATCTAATCCTACATTGAGTACATCTTCTTCTGTGTCAAATACTAAGTCTATATTTTTTGACTTTGCGTATCCACTAATAGATTCTACTATTCTTTCCGCTATATCTATAATATCAAAATTTATAGATCTTATTTTATAGATTTCAGACTTTACTTGTGATATATTTATTATGTTTTCTATAAGTCTAAGTAATCTAAACATATTTTGCTTAGTTATTTTTATATGATTTTTTATTACATCTTGCTTGTCACTGATTTTATTTTTTCTATACAAGCTTTCAATTAGCTGAATTGAGCTGTATATGTTGTTTAATGGCGTTTTTAACTCATGTGACATATTTACATAAAATTCCATTTTCATCTTATCATATTTTCTCTGTCTGTTTAAAACAGTTTTTATTTTTTCTAATTCTTTTCGGGCACCTATGTCCTTTATTATCCTAATTTTTCTTATTCTGTTGTCAAAAACTAACGTCTTTGATATTAGTTTAATCTCTTTTATATCGTTTTTCTCATTTACCAGATAGATGCTCTTATCTTCTCCACCCATGTGGATATTATTTACGTGTTTTTTCATTATTTTATTTCTATATTTCTGGCAGATATCCTCTGAGACACCATCCACTATTCCAAACATAGTTCTAAACGCTTTATTTGAATGAATTACCTTTGATGTTTCTAAATCCTCAAGCAGTGTAGCCTCAGGTATAGAATCTATTAATTTTTGATATATCACCTTTTCAGAGTTTATACTTTTGAAAATTTCTACCTCAGAGGTTACATTCCTAAAAGTTAATAATTTAAATCTATCATCTCCATAAAAACAATTCCCTATACTTACCTCCTCAATATATTCATTTCCATATTTATCTTTTACAACTAAATTCACTATACTCTTTGACTCATACAGATTGCTTATTATTCCTACTTTTTTGTTTTTATCTAACTTAATCCTTTTGTAGCAATTATTATCAAAAAAATCAACTTCAAGTAAATCTATATAATCTTCCAAAGTAATTCCCTTCATTTCATCTAATGTAAATCCGAATATTTCTTCAAATTTTCTATTTATACTTACTACAATACTTTTACTCTTGTCCTTGTTTAATTTTATAACCAATACAGGGTATGGTGTATTTAAAATTATTTTTTCGTAATTTTCATTGATGCTCTGTATTTGTCTTCCCATTTTTATCTCATTGGTTGTATCATTTAATGCTATTAAGTACGAGTTATCACTTTCATTGTTGGTTATATTTAAAGAATATATTCTATCATTCATCTGTATAGTGCTAATATATACCTTATTTTCATTTAATTTTTCTTTCCAGTTGTTATTCTTTATTCTACCCTTATCTATAAGATCTATAACTTCATAAAAACTATCAACCTTAAAATTAAATTCTTCTTTAAAATAATTATTAGTATAAATTATATTAAATTCATAGTCTGTAATCATCAATATACAAGGCATATTGTCTAATGCTTGTCTTAAAAGGCCCTCTCTTTGTTCTATATAGTTTTTTAATTTATTTTGTATTATTATATCCTTTTGAATTGCAATATTTATTTTGTTCATATGCTGAGAATTCTTATCTAACTTTTCATTTCTACTAAAAAGCTCTATATAAGGGTATATTATACTGTTTTTGCTACTATAAGAGTACGAGCCATATATATAGCTATATAAAAGTAAATAAAGTATATCTTTTAATAAATCATTGTTGATTATTGTAATCCTCATTGAAAATAAAAACCCTAATATAGTAAGTATTGTAGACATGGCCGTCAGCGATTTTGTGGCTTTGTAGTGAATACACTGTTTGTCCAATAAAAAATATACATTATATATATTAAATGCAGCCAACATTATGCCTGGCATCATTACAATAAAGTTTACGTTTATAATTTCCCCAAATGCAGCTCTAATTGCAAAATCTAACACAATTGGAATTAAACAAAACAATATTGATATTTTTTTGTCTATTTCTCCTTTATCATAAGTTGTCACGTAGATACTTATGCATACATTAATTACAAGTATAATAAGCATAATCATCTGTGAATCTTGAATCTCTAATCCTGATATATCAAAGCTGAACAAAAACATTAATGCTATAGAATTTACTCTTAGTATATTTATAAAGTTATCCTGACTAAAAGTTTTATCGTACCTTTTTGAGTAAGTGAATATCCAAAGTAGGCTTAAACTTATAGTCTCTAAACAAATTTTAAGTATATCCCTATTTAGGTACCTAATTAGTATAAAAGATAGGATACTTAAAATGTATATATCGTTCATTTCTATAATGTACTTTATACTGTTCTTCTTCCTCTCTCTTACATATTTTCCTCCCATTATAAATCCCTTTCCTTTTTATACATTTTTATCTATATAACTATGTTATCATCTTTAAATCAAAAAATTTGTCACTTTCTGATTGTTTGTAAAGTTTTTATCTATAAATTTATATTAATAGGAAAAGAATAAAATAAAAAATTTTTGTATACATTATAAAAAGGAAGCAAACCTTGAATTTAGGCTTACTTCCCTCTATATCATCTATAAATAATATTTAATTAGAATGCTGGAATTATACTTCCATTATATTTTTTTTCTATAAATTCTTTTACTTCATCGCTAGTCAATGCCTTTGATAGTGCCTTTAATTTTTCACTATCTTTATTATCTTCTCTACATGCCAATATATTTGCATAAGGAGAATCTACTGACTCTATTGCTATTGTATCTTTTTTAGGATTTAATTTTGAACTTATCGCATAATTTGTATTTATTACTGCTGCATCTACATCCTTTAATGTTGATGGTAATTGTTCTGAATTCATTGCCTTTATATTTATATTCTTAGGATTTTCAGTTATATCCTTAGCAGTTATAAGCTCTCCATCTTTTACTTTTATTATATTGTTATCTGCTAATAACTTAAGTGCTCTTGCTCCATTAGTTGCATCATTTGGTATGGCTATTGTTGCTCCATTCTTTAATTGATCTATTGATTTTAACTTATCTGTATATAATCCCATTGGCTCTATGTGTATTTTCTCTGTATAAGTCAGTTTATAACCCTTTTCTTTTATAGTTTCTTCTAAATAAGGAACGTGTTGGAAGAAGTTCGCATCAAGAGATCCTTCACTTAGTGCAGTGTTTGGAAGTACATAATCATCAAATACTTCTATCTCCAACTTATATCCTTCTTTTTCTAACTGTGGCTTTATAACCTCTAATATTTCTGCATGTGGACTTGAAGAAGCTCCTACCTTTATTGTTTTTTCATCTCCTCCTCTAGAGCATCCTATTGTTGATACTGATATTCCTACAGCTAAAGCTAGTGATAATATTTTTTTTAGTTTCATTTATTTTTCCCCCTTCTAATTTATAATTTTTATTTAAATTTTTTAATTATTTTAACTACTTTAATTTTTTATATGCCAAATTTCCAAGTCCTTGGATTATCTGGACAATTATTATGAGAGTGATTACTGTATACACCATCACAGCTGTATCGAACCTCTGATGACCATAAGTAAGGGCAATATTTCCAAGTCCTCCTGCCCCAACAGCTCCTGCCATAGCCGTATAACCTAGTATTGATATTACTGAAAGAGTAATCCCAGATACTATAGATGGCATAGCTTCTTTTATCATAACTTTAAATACAATTTGTTTTTTTGTAGCACCAAATGACTTTGCTGCCTCTATCAAGCCTTTGTCAACTTCATTTAATGATCCCTCTATAACTCTGGCTATAAAGGGAGCCGATCCTATAGTTATTGGCACTATTGCTGCCGTTTCTCCAATACTTGTTCCAACTATAAATCTTGTCATCGGTATTAATGCAATAATAAGTATAATAAAAGGAAAACTTCTGAGTGTGTTTACTATAAATCCTAATAAAGAGTTTATATTTTTGTTTGGTTTTAGCCCATCTTCTTTAGTAACTACTAATATAATTGCCAATATGAATCCTATTATTGTTGCTAATATCGTCGGTACTATAATCATGTATATAGTCTCCAAAAGAGACTTTATTAACATATTGCTTATAAAATCTACTAAGCTAGTCATTTATTATCTCCTCCCATCTTATACCCTTATTTTCTAAGTATTTCTTAACTTTCTCAGCGTTCTCATCTTTCATATTTATTATCAATGATCCCAGTACATCTTCTTTAAATTTCTCTAGTCTTCCAAATACAATAGAAAAATCTATATCTAATTCCCTTGACATCGTAGTTATAATATTTTTGTTAGATATTTCCTTAGGGAATAATATTTTTATATTTGTTCCTTTAGGTAGAATTATATTTTCTTCTCCTATTAATTTTCTAAGACCTTTTGTATTTTTTAAAAATATTTCTTCTGTATCTCCAACTTCTAAGACTTCTCCCCCTTCCATTATTGCTATTCTAGTGCATATTTGTTTTATAACTTCCATTTGATGAGTAACCATTATTATAGTTATTCCAAGTTTTTTATTTATATCCTGTAGTAGCGATAGTATAGATTTTGTTGTATTTGGGTCTAAAGCTGATGTTGCCTCATCACAAAGCAATACCTTTGGGTTTAAAGCCAATGCCCTAGCTATTGCTATTCTTTGTTTTTGACCCCCACTTAAATTTCTTGGCTTTTGATTTTTTTTATCACTTATTCCCACTAAATCTAAAAGTTCATCTACTCTTTTTTGTATATAACTCTTAGAGTATCCAAAACACTCTAGTGGCAATGCTATGTTCTCAAACACTGTCTTTCTTTCAAGGAGAGAAAAATGTTGAAATATCATACCTAGTTCTTTTCTTAAGTTTCTCAATTCGTTCTCATCTAACTTTTTAACTTCTTGATCTTCAACTAAAATGCTACCTTCTTGATACTCTTCAAGCCTATTTATACATCTAAGTAGTGTCGACTTGCCCGCTCCACTATGACCGATTATTCCAAATATTTCGCCTTTTTTGATTTCTAAATTTACATTTTTTAAGACCTGCATTTCTCCATAAAACTTATTAACATTTTTAATACTTATCATTCAATCTCCCTCCGACTCAAGTATTTATTTTTTATTAAAATTAATAAAAGCCTGAGTATAAACTCAGGCTTTTATTAAGCTATTTATACTCATCTTTCAACTATTTCTAGTTGCAGGATTTAGCACCATTGTATATAAAAATATACTGGTTGCCGGGTTTCACAGGGCCAGTCCCTCCACCGCTCTCGATAAGAGATTATTTAATTTTAATTTTAATTTAATTTTAATTTTCCTTGCTATGCTATAATCATATATTGATTAATATATTTTGTCAACTCTTTTTATTACTTTTTTTATTATTTTCTAAATTTTGCTATCTATACCTAGTCTTTTATTCATACCATCTATCATTTTATTAAAATCGCTTCTAGTATCCTTGTCTACTTTAGTAGCATCGTTTACTGCATTCATAAAGTCATTTTTCTCATCTTTTAATCTTTCTTTAGGAATTTCATCTAATCTTTTTATTTTAGTATCTAATTCACCGATTAGTTTTTCACCTTCTGCTATTAGATCTTTGTTCATTTTATTTAACTCTTGATCTTCTATTTTGATATCATTCTTTAGAGAATTTACAAATGATTGTACCTTCTCTCTGCTGTCTTTATAAGTTGTTTTTACCTCTTCTAAATATTTTTCGTTTCCTGGATATTCTTTTCCATCGTATGCTTTGTTTACACTTTCAGGTATATTATATATTGAATATTCATCTAGACCTGCTAAATACTCCTTGTAGTTTTTTGAGTAATTTTCTGTGTAAGCGTCAGGTTTTTTATCGACTTCGCTTTGATTATTACTTGCATTTTCATCAGGTTTAGGGTTATTATTTGAACAAGCAACTGCTCCTAATGAAACTCCTAATATCATACTTAATAAGACTAATTTTCTTTTCATATTGGCCTCCTGTTTTATATATTATTAATGATTCTATATATTATTATTAATTTTTTAGCCTAAACTTATACACTATATCTCTTATATCTTATCTAAAGTCTCAAATAAATTAATATTTAATGTTTTTTATCTATAATATTATTAGACATACTTTTTTATTATTTCTAAACTCTATATTTTTATTATTTTACCTTTATATAGTTTTTATTTTAACAAATAAACATATAAAACTTTGATTTTGTATAAAATCAAAAAGGCCATAAATACAGAGTTTCACTCCATACCTATGCCCTTTTATTATATATAGTAGAAAATTTTTCTATCTAAAACATTTAACTAATATTTTTTAATGCATATATAGAAATTATACTTATCAACACTCTAAAAATGAATATGATTTACTATACATCATAAAATATTAATATGGATATATTAATCTATTCCTAATCTCACTCCGCCTGAATGTATCCTATTGTTTGGAGTAGAGTTTGTACCTAGTCCAGACAATCTTTCCGATGGCTGTATTATAACAATTTGCCCACTTTCAACAAACTCTAAGTGATAGGATTCTCCCGATGTTTGACCTATAAAGGTTTTCCAAGATAGTTCTGCCACCTTAGGATATGGTTCTCTTCCAGTCCATGCAACTAAAGCGTCTGGATCAACACAGCATGGTCCCTCTAAGACTAATGGATTTCCATCAGTTATTATTGCTATATCCTGAACTTGGTTTGTCCTATTTTCTAAATATGTGATAAACAGACCTTTTTGGGACAAAACACCTGATCCAATAAACTTAACCTTGTACTCTAACTGTTCAGAAAATGCAAGCAAATTTTCACTTTCAACACTTATAGAATCTCCAGGATCTATAGATATAACATCTACATGATAAGCATTTTGAGCTAGATAAACTTCCCCAGATCCTTCAACTACCATAATAGGCATCTGTTCACCAGTTAACGCCCTTTGAGCATATCCTAAAAGAGCCTTACCTATCCCTCCACCGTTACTAGGACCTAATATCAGTTTTTCAAATCTAAAGTTGCCTTTAAACGCTACCATAGCTCCCTTTTTGGCATAAAATCTTCCGTTTCCCTTTGCAATACACATTAATTCGTTTGATACATCAAATTTAAACATAATAAAATATTCATACTATAGCCTCGTATAGTAACCTCCCTAATATATTATTTAACTATTATACAGACAAGATTATATCTCATTTGTCCTTATATAAATAATTATACATTAATTTTAGTTTTCTATGGAAAAATCCTTTTTATATACTAAAAAATCAATTAAATAAAAGAGATTATATTTTATATATAATTCAATGTATAAAAAAAGGATAGAATCCTATCCTTTTTTTATTACAACGATTTTATTTCATCTAAAAGTTCTTCTACTAATCTATCACCTTTGATTTTTCGGATGATTTCACCCTTTTTAAATAGGATTCCTTCACCTTTTCCACCGGCAATTCCTAAATCAGCCTCTCTAGCCTCTCCTGGTCCATTTACTGCACAGCCCATAATCGCTATAGTTACATCTTTATCAATGTTGCCGATTTTTTCTTCTACTTCATTTACTACACTTATTAGATCTATATTACATCTTCCACAAGTTGGACAAGAAATCACCTTTATCTTATCATTTAATAAATTAAGGCTTCTAAGTATTTCTTTGCCTACTATAACTTCTTCTGTAGGATCTCCTGTAAGAGATATTCTTATTGTATCTCCTATACCATTAAGAAGTAATGTTCCTACCCCTATAGATGATTTTATTGTTCCTTTTTTTATACTTCCAGATTCTGTTATACCTATATGAAGCGGATAATCTACCTTTTTAGAGATAAGTTCATAAGCCTCTACAGTTTTATATATATCTGATGATTTTAAAGATATAACTATGTTATAAAAATCTAAGTCTTCAAGAATCTTCACATGCCCCAGCGCACTTTCGACTAAAGCTTCTGCTGTTGCTGAGCCATACTTTTGTAAGAGTTCTTTTTCTAAAGATCCTCCATTTACACCTATTCTTATTTTTAGATTTTTTTCTTTGCATTTTTCAACTACCATTTTTACTTTATCTATGCTTCCTATATTACCCGGATTAATTCTAACTCCATCTACACCTTGTTCTATAGCTTCAAGAGCTAATCTATAATCAAAATGTATATCAGCTATAATAGGTATATTTACCTTTGATTTTATTTCACCTATGTTTTTAGCTGCTTGCATATCTGGGACTGCTACTCTTACAATTTCACAACCTACATCTTCTAGCCTCTTTATTTGGCTTATAGTAGCATTTGCATCTCTCGTATCTGTATTTGTCATCGACTGTACACTAATAGGATTATTACCTCCTATTTTTACATTTCCTACACATACCTCTTTACTGTATCTTCTTTTGTAACTCATAATACCACCTCTACTTTACTCCCTAAAGTATTTGATCGTAAAATACTTTAATTAAATCAATCTTAAAATGTCCTTATATGTTATAAATAGCATAAATGCCATTAAAGCCAAAAATCCTACAGCATGAACAGTTGCCTCTTTATTAGGGTCAAGTTTTTTGCCTCCTCTTATTGCCTCCAAGCCTATTAAAGCTAACCTAGATCCATCAAGAGCTGGTATAGGCAATAAGTTTATTATACCTAGATTTAAACTTATCATTGATGCAAAATACATTACATTTATAAATCCTGTTTTAGCTGCATTAGAAACCATTCCAATTACACCTACAGGACCTGCCACAGAGTTTGAAATTCCACCAGGAACCGTTCCAGTAACTAATTGACCTAAAAACTTAAACATCTGAACCATCATAGTTATATTTATCTGTACAGCTGCCTTTATAGAACCAATAAAGCTTTTATCTACTTTTGTTTGTATACCAATAACATATCCATTTTCACCTTTTTGAGGTGTAACACTGATTTCCTTTGTTTGCTTATCTCTATTTATAGTAATATCTAATTTTTCACCCTCAGACGAATTTATTATAGACGTTATCTCTTCCCAACTGCTAACTTCAATACCATTTATTGCCTGTATTGTGTCCCCTGCTTTTATTCCAGCTGCCTTTGCAGCTCCACCATCTATAGTATCAGCCAATGTCGTTGTAGGGAATCCTGAATATAAAAATACAGGGATCAAAATTATAATGGCAAATATTATGTTAAAAAGAGGTCCTGCAAATATTGTGGCCGCCCTCTGTGATAAGCGCTTATTGCTAAAAGCCCTTGGGTCATTTGAGGCTTCATCCTCACCTTCCATACTTATAAAACCACCTAATGGTAATAATCTTATAGAATATTCCGTATCCTTTTTTATACTAAATATCTTCGGGCCCATTCCAATTGCAAATTCATGTACTTTAATTCCGCTTCTTTTAGCAAAAATAAAATGACCAAGTTCATGTATTAATATAATTATCCCAAATAGTATTAACGCTACTATTATCGTCATTATTCCAACCTCCTAATTATATAGATTTCTTAATGAATTCTCTAGCCCATCTATCAATATCTAATATCTCCTCTAATGTCGGATTATCTATACTATTGTGAGCCTCTAAAGTTTTTTCTATGTAATATGGTATGTCATAAAATTTAATTGTATCATTTAGAAATTCATTTACTAAAACTTCATTAGCTGAATTTAATGCTGCACTATAAGTCCCACCCATTTTCAGGCATTCATATGCTAGTTTTAGGCAAGGAAATGTTTCTAAATCTGGCTTTTCAAAAGTCAAAGTAGAAAACTTTGAAAAATCCAATCTTTCAAAGCTACTATCTATTCTGTTTGGAAAAGATAGTGCATACTGTATAGGCAATCTCATATCTGGACATCCCATTTGAGCAATTATAGAACTATCTATAAACTGAACCATTGAGTGAACTATACTTTGTGGATGTATTACAACATCTATATCTTTATAATCTACATCAAACAACCATTTTGCCTCTATGACCTCTAGCCCTTTATTCATAAGAGTTGATGAGTCTATACTTATTTTTTTGCCCATACTCCAGTTAGGGTGTTTTAGGGCTTCTCTTTGAGTCATATTTAAAAGCTCTTCTTTTTTCTTACCCCTAAATGGCCCACCTGAAGCCGTCAAAATTAACTTTTCTAGCTTTCTATTATTTTCTCCATTTAGACATTGAAATATAGCACTATGCTCACTATCTACTGGGATTATTTTTGAACCGTAAATTTTAGCTTCTTTCATTACTAGTTTTCCTGCTGTAACTAAGGTTTCCTTATTTGCAAGGGCTATAGTTTTTCCCTTTCTTATAGCTGCTAGTGTTGGTATTAGACCTATCATACCTACAACTGCCGTTAGAAGTATATCTACCTCATCTAATGATGATATAATCTCTAGCCCTTCCATACCAGCCAAAACCTCTATATTTATATCGCTTGGTATCATGCCTTTTAATTTATTGGCACTATTCTTATCAAAAACCGCAACATACTTAGGCCTAAATTCCTTTATCTGATCGAGCAAAAGATTTATATTGCTATTTGCTGATATAGCTATTATTTTAAACTCATCTCTATGTTCTCTAACTACATCTAATGTCTGTTTACCAACAGAACCTGTAGAACCTAAGATTGATATATTCTTCATATCTTTTTCCTTTCTAATAATAATTTTCATATAACGGTATTATACCACTATTAAAACTATTATTTACCTTATTCACAAAAAATTCATGTTATTAAAGTAAGCAATCCTAAAAACAATTAAAGCTTCAGTTTAACTGAAGCTAGTTGATAAAAAAGTTAATTGCGTTGTAAACGAACGGTGCTACTAATATAACACTATCAAATCTATCTAATATACCGCCATGACCTGGTATTAATTTTCCATAATCTTTTATACCTACATATCTTTTTATTGAGGAAGCAAATAAATCTCCAAACTGAGCTATTACACTTCCAACACTACCTATTATAGCCATATTTATCAAATCTAATCCAAAATAATTTCCAAATAATATACAACAACATGTACTTCCAAGTACTCCTCCTACAGCCCCTTCTATAGTCTTTTTAGGGCTTACATTAGGAATTAATTTGTGTTTTCCAAATAAATATCCACTGAAATAAGCAAATATATCTGTCATAAAAGATATTATAAATACAAGCCATACATAAATCTTACCTAAATCAAAGTTATTTATAGTAATAACTATAAAATCTAAAAAAATACCTATATAAAAAATACCTAAAAAAGTAATAGCTACATCTATAACATTCTTCTTTAGCCTTAATATATATACTATGCTTATTAAGAATAAAATAAAAATCATGACATATGTATATTCTATTGGGAGCTTAAAGGTATTTTTTACTGCTAAATATGCAGAAAATACATATCCTATAAAAAATATTGGGTGTATATCCTTAGCCTTAAACGCTTTATAAAACTCATTTAGTGCAATAGATACTATCACCATTTGTGCTATATATAAAGGTACACCTCCATATACAACAAATAGAAATAATG
Source organism: Asaccharospora irregularis DSM 2635 (assembly GCF_900129815.1). Lineage (GTDB taxonomy): Bacteria > Bacillota > Clostridia > Peptostreptococcales > Peptostreptococcaceae > Asaccharospora > Asaccharospora irregularis. The sequence goes on along the minus strand of NZ_FQWX01000018.1, from coordinate 24,152 downwards.
GAAATAACGCTATCGAAGCAATAATTCTTGTAAGCATAAAATATTCTCCTTATTTAAGTCCTCCAAACCTTCTATCTCTGTTTTGATAAACAAATAAGGCCTTTTGTAACTCTTCTTTATTGAAGTCTGGCCAGTGTATATCTGTGTAATAAAACTCAGAATAAGCAACTTCCCAAAGTAAAAAATTGCTGAGTCTCTGCTCACCACTAGTCCTTATAACCAATTCTGGGTCCGGAATAGACTTTGTGCTTAAATAATTTTTTATAATACCCTCATCTATATCATTTATATCTATTTTCCCACTTTTATAGTCTTTTAGTATATCTATAAAAGCATTTTTTATATCCGCTCTACCACCATAATTCAATGCTAAATTTAAATTAATGCCTGCATTATTTTTTGTTAATTCCTCTGCGTAATTTAATTTTTCTATACATATTGATGGCAACTCTTTAGTTATACCTATCGCTGTCAATTTTACATTGTTTTTATGTAGTTCATTTACTTCATTTTGTAAGTACATAGATAATAATTTCATAAGTGTATCGACTTCAGGTTTAGGTCTTTTCCAATTTTCAGTGGAAAAAGCATACAGTGTCAAATGCTTTATACCCAATCTAGATGCCTCTTTAACTATTTCCCTTATAGTTTCCACTCCAGCTTTGTGACCAGCGGCTCTTGGAAGAAACCTAGACTTAGCCCATCTGCCATTTCCATCCATTATAATTGCTATATGTTTAGGTATTTTACTTAAATCTATGTCATAAATCAAATTATTATTCATATTCGCCTCCAATATCATTCTGACTCCTTAGTCTAAGGAGTCAGAAAAGTATGTGATTACTATCTCTACACTATTATCTATTTCAGATATTTTTATCGCTCTAGGAACTAATAAATTTTCTTTATTCTTCTTTCCTTCAATAGTTTTAATAGTATAATTAATATTTTTCTTGTCAAAATATTCTTTTACATCATTTATATGAAGGCCTAAAAGTTTATAATATTTATCTAGCACTATATTTCCATTATATCCTTTTCTTTAGTAGCTAATAATGTTTCTATATTTTTTATAAACTTATCAGTTATTTTTTGAACTTCATCTTGGCCTTTTTTTAGTTCATCAGCAGTTATTTCCCCATCTTTTTCCATTTTCTTTAGAGTATCGTTGGCATCTCTTCTCTCATTTCTTAATCTAACCTTAAATTCTTCTGATACCTTATGAGCTCTTTTAACTAACTCTTTTCTTCTTTCTTCTGTTAATGCTGGTACAGATATTCTTATAACTTGACCATCATTTGTTGGGTTCAATCCTAAGTCTGAGTTTCTTATAGCTTTTTCTATCTCAGTCATAGCACTTTTGTCCCAAGGACTTATCATTAAAGTTCTAGGTTCTGGTACAGATATTGCACCTACTTGATTTATTGGAGTTGGAGTTCCATAATAGTCAACTCTTACTTTATCTAGCATTTGAGCATTAGCTCTTCCTGTCCTTATTGTTGTGAACTCGTATTTAAGAGCTTCTATCGTCTTTTCCATTTTGCCTTCTAATTGCTTATATACTGTTTTCATATTTATTCTCCTCCTTTATTAATTTATATTATTTTACTATGGTACCTATATTTTCGCCCATTACTGCTCTTATTATATTCTCTGTAGTAAGTTTAAACACCTTTATAGGTATTCTGTTATCCATACATAAAGAAGTTGCTGTAGAATCCATAACTTTTAATTCCTTTTGTATAACTTCCATATAACTTAACTCAGTAAATTTCTTAGCGTCTTGATGTACCTTTGGATCCTTATCATATACAGCATCAACATTTTTAGCTAATAATATAACTTCGGCTTCCATTTCTGCAGCACGAAGTGCAGCAGTTGTATCAGTTGAAAAATAGGGATTTCCAGTTCCAGCACCAAATATAACAACTCTTTCTTTTTCTAAGTGTCTAACCGCTCTCCTTCTTATATAAGGTTCTGCTACCTGTCTCATCTCTATAGCAGTTTGAACTCTAGTTGCAACACCTATATTTTCTAATGCATCTTGTAGAGCCATAGAATTCATTACTGTAGCTAACATTCCTATATAGTCAGCAGTAGTCCTATCCATTCCTTCACTAGTTCTACCTCTCCAGAAATTACCGCCTCCTACAACTACAGCTACTTCAACACCTATCTCCTGTATTTCTTTTATAGCAATAGCAATATCATTTACAACATCATTATTTATACCAAAACCCTTTTCTCCTGCTAATGCTTCTCCACTAAGCTTTAATAATACTCTTTTGTACATTGGCTTACTCATTAGAAATCCTCCTATTGAATTACATATCTATCTAACTATATTATATACCTTTTTTAAAAAAGAGAACACGCAAGTGTTCTCTTTTTGGTTATTACTTAAGTTGCTTAGCAACTTCTTCTGCAAAGTTTTCTTCTCTCTTTTCTATACCTTCACCAACTTCGAATCTTACAACTCTAGAAACTTTTATTTCAGAACCTACTTTTTTAGCTACGTCCTCAACTAATTGTTTAACTGTTATATCTGGATTTTTAACAAAAGTTTGTTCTAATAAGCAAACTTCCTTTAATTGTTTGTCTAATCTACCGATTATCATTTTTTCTACTATGTTAGCTGGTTTTCCTTCGTTTAAAGCTTGTTGCTTTAATATTTCTTTTTCATGAGCTATGTATTCTTCATCTACTTCATCTCTAGAAACATATTTAGGGTTCATAGCTGCAACTTGCATAGCTACGTCTTTACCCATAGCTAAAACTTCTGGACTTCTAGCTTCTGTTTCCATTTCTACTAAAACACCTATTTTTCCAGCTCCGTGTATGTATCCTGCAACTTGTCCATTAGTTGATATTTTAGTAAATCTTCTAAAATCTAATTTTTCTCCGATTTTTGCAACTCTATTATTTAAAACTTCTTGTAAAGATATTCCTTCAGCATGAGTTTCTGATAATAATCCTTCAACATCTTCTTTATCAGTTGATAAAGCCATCATAGCAGCATCTTTAACAAAAATTTTGAAGTCTTCGTTTTTTGCAACGAAATCTGTTTCTGAGTTTACTTCTACCATAGCAGCACAAGTAGCGTCATCATTTATTTCTATAGCAACTAATCCTTCAGCTGCAACTCTGTCAGCTTTCTTAGCAGCTTTAGATAATCCTTTTTCTCTTAATATATCTACAGCTCTTTCCATGTCTGCTTCAGCTTCAACTAAAGCTTTCTTGCAATCCATCATTCCAGCGCCTGTACTTTCTCTTAACTCTTTTACCATTTGAGCAGTTATATTAGCCATATTAAAGTTCCTCCCTACATACTATTACTTAGATATTATTAATGGTAAGGGGGCCCCTTACCATTTAGTTGTTATTATTCTTGGTCCTCAGCTACTTCTTCTTCAGCACCTTGTCTACCTTCTATTACTGCTGTTGCCATAGCACCTGTTATTAATTTTACAGCTCTTATAGCATCATCATTTCCTGGTATAGCGAAATCTAATTGTTCTGGGTCACAGTTAGTATCAACTATTCCTACTACAGGAATTCCTAATCTATGTGCTTCTTGTATAGCTATGTTTTCTTTTCTTGGGTCTACAACAAATATAGCACCTGGTAATTCAGGCATATCTTTTATTCCGTTTAAGTATTTTTCTAATTTTTCTTTTTCAGCTCTTAATTTTATAACTTCTTTCTTAGGAAGAACATTGAATACTCCTTCTTCTTCCATTTTTTCTAATTCTCTTAATTTCTTGATTCTTGTTTGTATAGTTTTGTGGTTTGTTAACATTCCACCTAACCATCTTTCATTTACGTAGTACATTCCACATCTTTCAGCTTCTTCTTTTATAGCTTCTTGAGCTTGTTTCTTAGTACCTACGAATAAGATTGGCTTTCCAGTTTCAGCTACTTCTTTAGTGAACTTGTAAGCTTCTTCAACCTTTTTAACTGTTTTTTGTAAGTCTATGATGTATATTCCGTTTCTTTCAGTAAATATATACTGAGCCATCTTAGGATTCCATCTTCTTGTTTGATGTCCGAAATGAACACCAGCTTCTAATAATTGTTTCATTGATATAACTGACATGTTTACCTCCTTGGTTTTATACCTCCAGCTTGATCTACTCCCTAAAAAACCTATCAAATTTAAGATTAGGCACCTTTTAAGGATCCCAATGCTGTGTGTGATTATTTTATTTTTCACCTCTAGTAGTATATCATAGAGGTATAAAATTTACAATATTTTTTATTCTTTTCATACATTATATATTATAATTTTTTCCTTTTTTACTTATTGTATACATTTTATAAAGGGTTAATTTGAAAATATCATTTTTATTTTTGTCTTAAGCGATGCTTTATCTACATTATTCTCACTTACTATATTTACATTTCCCAATATTTCTCCACTGTCTGTATAGTATTTCACTACACCCAAGACATCGCCTTTTTTTACAGGATAGCTTATCTCTTTAAATGTTACTTGAGAGTTTATTCCTTCTTCATTTCCTATAACAGTATATAAATCATCATTTGATTTTAATGTTACTTCTAATTCATCTATTCCTTTTATATACTTTTTACCTACTAGTTGATCTTTTTTCATTACTCTCTCTGTACGGAAATTTTCTTTTCCATATTTAAGCATAGAAAGAGATGATGCCAACCTTTTATTTTTATGATTAGTTCCTAATACAACACCTATTAGTCTTCTACTTCTTTGGTTATTTTGGTCTTTGTCTACTTTCATAGAAAAAGATAGACAGTATCCCGCATTTCCTGTATAACCAGTTTTTATACCGTCTACATTTGGTATTATTCTAAGAAGCGCATTTGTATTGTTTTTTTCAAACCCTCTATCTTTATTTGAATATGTTGTCATATCAGTTATTGCTGTTACTTCTTTTTCATAGTTATCAAACATATACTTCCCAAGAATAGCTATGTCCCTAGCCGTCGATATATTCTCTTTTGGAGGGTTCTTAGGTTTACTTAAATCATAGATAGGAAGCCCGTTAGCATTTACAAAGTGCGTATTTATCATGCCTATTTCTTTAGCTTTCTTATTCATTAAATTCACAAATTTTTCATCGTCTTTAGCTATGTGTCTAGCTATAGCCACTGCGGCATCATTTCCCGACACTATCATTAGCCCCCTCATAAGATCTATTAGAGGAACCTTTTCTCCTTCTTTTAACTTATAACTAGAACCTCTCACTGATGCGATAGACTTGTCTATCTTTATTATATCATTCTCACTTACCTGCTTATTTTCTATAGCCTCTATAGCAAGTAAAAAAGTCATCATTTTGCTTAAACTCGCAAGAGGTAATTTTTTATCTGGATTTTTCTCAAATAAAACTCTACTTGTATCTTGGTCTATAAGTATAGATGCCTTAGAATATTTGTCTATATCCTGAGGCTTAGCATATGATATATTGGAACTTATAATTATTAGTACAATAGCAAGTATAAATCTTTTCTTTTGTCTCATTGTCAAACCTCTCACCTTCTTGGATTAATAAGTATATATAAACTTTTCCCTTTATAACCGAATTTTATATCTAGTAATTATTTACTACTCACCTAATCATCCTTTTTATGACAACCGAAGCCCATGTTGCTGCTACTGTTACTCCTAAAAACACTTCTATACTTACCAGTATTTTCCCTAATATTGTTCCAACAACTATATCTCCATATCCTACTGTTGCAAAAGTCACCATACTAAAATACCAGAAATCCATATATATTTTTATTATTTCTTTTGGATTATAGCTGAAAATTTTATTTATTTCTGTAAACATATAAAAAAACGCAAAAACACTTATAATTATTATTGTTATAATCAAAATATTCCATGGCCTCTCTCCATAGCCTATTGTGTATTTGGATAAAATATCAAAAAATCTAGCAGACAAATACTCATTATAAGTAGGGTAATCGTCTTTTTTCATTACTTTTGTCCCATAAGTTCTTTCTTTATAGTAGTAATACCCAATACTCTCATAATCACCTATTTTTTTTGCCTGTATTCTCGCTATTCTATAGTTTATTTTGCCAGCCAAATACCCTTTTTTTAAATAAACTATATCCCTTATTATAACTTTGCTACATTGACTAAATACCGCTCCATCTAATCTAGGTAAATTCTCTACCTTATTTACAATTAAATTTTGCCCTTTAAATTTTAATCTTTCAAAAATCTTTTTATTTACATATTCTTCATCAAAAATAGTTTTATAAAAATTACAATTCTCTAAAAATACAGAGTCTCTAAAGCTTACCGTTTCTTTAAAGTTCGTATAGTTAAAAAATACATCAGCTCTGAACTTATATTCATCAAATATTGCGCTCTTTAAAAATTCAACTTCAGAAAAATTTAAACTTTTATATTCATAATTTAATATATTTTTTGCAACAAAATCTTCTTCTATGATAAATCCACTAAAATCACTTATTTTTTCTGTTATTATAGTCTTTATTAATAGATTGTTTTCTTCTTTAGTTTTGTTCCTTTTGTGGAATATACAATATCCTGAGTTGTCTGCCTCTCTACTACATTTTTTGTTTTGATTTGATTTCCACTTACAATCCATACTCTAAGTTTACCACCCTCCAAATTGTATAGTCATATATTTTTAGTTTTCATTTTTTTCTTATTTATATACCTTATAAAAATCTAAAATCTATATATTTACCTATACTAATATTCAAAATACAATCCATATAGTGAATAAACTTTAGAAGTAGTATATAATTAAATTTTGTAAAATAGATTTTATATGAAAATAATAATAGTAATAAATTAATAAAGTTCAAGGAGAGTATTTATGGAAAATAAAGTAGTATTAATTACAGGTGCATCTAGGGGAATAGGAAAAGCAACTGCCACTCTATTTGCCAAAAAAGGATATCATACAGTAATAAACTATAACAAATCAGAAAGAGAAGCCGTTGAATTATTTAATAATTTAAAACAACAGGGTCTATCTGTGAGGTTGTTTAAGGCTGATGTTTCCAAAAGAAATGAAGTAAACGCTATGATAAATTATTGTATCGGAGAATTTGAGCGTATAGATGTATTGATCAATAATGCAGGTATAAGCACAGATGCATTATTTACAGATATAACAGATGAACAGTGGGATCAAATGATGGGAATAAATTTAAACGGTGTATTTTATTGTACACAAAAATGCCTTCAATATATGATCTCCCAAAAAAGTGGAAAAATAATAAATATGTCATCTATTTGGGGCATAGTTGGTGGGTCTTGTGAAGTTCATTACTCTACATCAAAAGCAGCTATAATAGGTATGACAAAAGCTCTTGCAAAAGAAGTAGGTCCATCAAATATACAAGTAAACTGTATCGCACCCGGAGTAATACAAACAGACATGATTGGCTCGGTAGATAATTATACATTAGATGTTCTAAAAGAAGAAACACCTTTAATGAGACTGGGCACTCCTGATGACATAGCAAATGTAGCACTTTTCTTAGCATCAGAAAGCTCAGACTTTATAACTGGACAGGTTATTAGCCCTAATGGCGGAATGGTTATTTACTAATTAACAAACCCTGTATTTATTTTATATGAGAATTTTAATTTTAAATAGTGAAATAATAATTATGTATAAATAAATATAAAGGAGAGTAATTATGAATAACAAACCTAAAAAAAGTACTCAAAAAATGAAGGAATATCAAGAAAACAAACTAGAAATCGCCAGAGAATTAGGTATAAATGGAGCTAATAACACAGAAGTAAATGCTAAAATAGCTTCTCAAAATGAACCTAAATATAGTACTAAAACTTCAGTTAAAAAACATAACCTAGCAAACGATCAAAAAACTGCTAGAGAAGATTAATATCTATTACTTTAATGATTGTAGTAGAATCAATAAAAAGATGACTCTTTTTACTGAGACTCAAAAGTTAAGTTCAGTACTAGAATCATCTTTTTTTGTTTTACACTAAATTCTTGAAATTTACTTATTACAACAAATCAATTTTATTGTAATCCCTATACCGGTTTTATCTTCTTAACTTCTCTTTTTCCGTCTACAGCTTCCAAACTTAGGCTATACAAATCGCAAGGAATGTTAAGAGAGTCATGAAATTCTATAATTTTTTCTAGATTATTTTCATTAAACCTTATAGATAAACCACAATTAGCTGTAATATCTCTCGGAGTTGGTATCATAGTTACATCGAATAATTCTTTTGCCATTTTTTCTGTCTGCATACTATGACTCGTCGTTTGAAAAGAAATTACATAAAATACTTCTTCAGACATAGTACTCCTCCTTTTTATTATTTTTTACTAATTACACTACTTATATATTAACACTTTTTATTGCATCATTTCTATAAATGCACTTACTCTAGTATTTATTTGTCCTGAATCCGATTGAGAGTAATCAGTATCTAAGCACATATAAGGTATTTTTTTCTCCTTAGTTACAAAATTTTTAACTCTGTCAGACTCTATAGCAAATGTATGGCATGCCTGAAGTACTACTTCTATAACACCATCAACTTTATAATCATCAATCATTTCATTCATAGCCTCTATTCTACCTGGATTAGGACTCATAACCGAACAGTTTACTCTTAAGTATTTTTCAGCTAGTGCCAACATTGGATCCTTACTTTCATCTACTGGATCTTTCTTTTCTCTTGGACCACAACAGTTTTCAAATCCAACTATATCAGCTCCTAACTCCTCAATCTGTCTAATTACTTTTTCTCTTACCCCTCCTGTAGGACATCCTGTAATAAGTACACGAGGTCTTGATGGTTTTCCCTTAAAGTTTAACTCATATTCTCTTTTAAGCTCTACTGTTCTTTCTTCTATATCTTTTATTCTTTCCTCTATATCAAAAGTAAAAGTCGATGAATCTACTACAGTGTTTATCTCATAACCAGAAAGTGGTGTTGGCTTTAACTTACCTATTTCAAAAAAATCTAACATAGCTTTACGTTCTCTATTTTTCAATTTAATAGCTTCTTTTATATCCTCTTTAGTAATTTCTACACCTAGTTGTTCTTCTAATACATCCTTTAGACGATACATTTCTCCATGCCAAGCTTCTAGTGCCATAGCTCCTGTCTTGCCAGGAGGCAATTGCATTACATGAGTGTGCTTTAATTCATTTAACATTTCATACATTTTCTTTTTACCATCACAAGTTGTCTCAGCTAATATCATATCCGAAAAATAAAAATATGGACATTTATCTGATACTGCAAATCCATAGCTAGCTTTTATTAGTGGACATAAATTTTTAGGCAATACCTTTTCTGCATCAGGTATTGCCTCATCACTAGATGCGCATAAGATTACAGGTACTGCCTTAGCTGCCATGACTAATTCCCAAGGAGTATATGTACAAAACACGCCAACGACTTTTTTCCCACTCTCTTTTAATTCCTTCATTTTTATAAACCCAGATTTTCTTGCATCACTATAATTTTTAAAATTTTCTGGAAGATTCATATTAATTCACCCCTAATTTTTATTAATATATCTATTTTTATAATATATTTTAATTTATCTATTTTATTTTTTAACATTAGATGCTATAAGTGCTGCTCCTAATGCTCCAGCGTATTTACCTAATTCATCTGAGTAGACATCCTGACCTAATTTTTTGGAAAGCTCTTTTCTAAAGTAATCACTTGTGCTCAATCCTCCTGTCAAAATACACTTCCCTTGCACCCCATGTCTATCAGCTAAAAGAGTTACTTTTGATACTACCGATTCAACTACCCCTGCAGCGATATCACTTCTTTCTTTTCCTTGCCCAATATGACTTATTACCTCTGATTCAGCAAATACAGTACACATAGAACTAATTCCAATCGGTTCTCCCTCTTTGGCTAAGTCAAATATTTCTCCAAGTCCAACCCCCAAACGATTCGCCATAATCTCTATAAACTTACCCGTTCCAGCTGAGCATTTGTCATTCATTAAAAATCTAGTTACAAAACCATTTTCAACAGTGATAACCTTAGTATCTTGTCCTCCAACGTCAATTATGGTACAGTCACCTTTGGCAAAATAATTCCCGCCCTTTCCATGACAAGTAATTTCTGTAACTACCTTGTCTGCATAATCAACAGAAATTCTTCCATATCCAGTAGCGATTACCCTCACGTCTTCTCTAATAACATCTATTCCTTGTTCTTTTAATTTTTCTTTTATACTCTGTGCTGTTTCTTTACTACTCCACCCTGTAGGTATTACAAAATAACTAAATATTTTATCTCCCTTAAAAATTACTGTTTTTGATGCTGTCGATCCAATATCTATTCCTACATAATACATACTTTTGACCCCTCTTTCTACATTTTTAGATATGGCGCTTATAGTGTAACCCTAATCTTTTACACCGTCAATATTTTGTCATGTTTTCCTTAATACACATAGAAAGTTCTGATAAGCCTCTAATTTGCTATAGCTTTAATCAATAAATATCAAAATAAAAGGATGCTTTATTATTTAAGTTAAATAATAAAACATCCTGTTATGATTATAGATACCAATATTAATAAAGAAATTCCGATTATTCCTTTCCTTAAGCTACCTTTTTTATTACTTATGTCCTCAAAATCCAAGTCCGATTCTTCTTCATCATCTATATTAGCTTTATTGTACATTATTTTGCTAAGGTCTAATATTATCTCCTGAGTACTTAAGTATTTATCTGTTCTTTCCAAAAGCTTTTTAGCTACATTTATTATATCATCATTTCCATTTACTGCCACTGCATCTATCCATGAAACTCCTTTATTTATTGACTTTAACATCTCTTTCTCGCTGTTGTATATTTCAAATGGAAATTTTTTAAATATCATTTCAAATAATATAACTCCCAAAGTAAAAAAGTCACTTTCTTTATCTGTATAGTCTACGCACAATTGATGAGGTGTCATATATCTTATATCCTCACTACTTCTTAGATACACACCTTTGTTAGCTTTTACCAACCCAAAATCACATACTTTAACCCTGTATTGTGAATCAACTATTATATTATCTGTCCTAAGACTACCGTGGTAAAAGTTGTAGTTATGGGCAAACTCTAGAGCCTTTACAATTTGAGTGCTTATATTTACTATCCCTTCTATATGAAGATAGTTTCCTGAAATTAAATTTTTTAAAATAATTCCATCTGTATACTCACTTACTATATAGTATAATGTATACTCTTCTGTACAATGCATACCTACATCTAATATTTTTAAGATGTAAGGAGAGTTCGTCTCACCAAGCATCGTACTCTCATCTATTAAGTTAGACATAAAATCTTCTGAGATATGCTTATTATGGTTTATTACCTTCAGTAACACCTTTTTATTTTCATATACATCTCTAGCTATATATATCTTATCAGACTCTATAGAATCTTCTTCATTTAATATTTCATATCTATTCCCAATAAACTCCAACAAACTTACCTCCTTATAAATACCTATATATCTAATTATATCAATTTTAGACATTTTTTTCTATATTTAAGTATTTATAGGAGTATAACTATCTATTTTTTAGGTTTTTTATATACACTTGTGTTTATATACTCTGTTTTGATTACATTTCCAGATGCATCTTTGTATTGTCTGTAGGTTTTAGCAGCATCCAATCCTGAGTATTTAAATTTATCTACTTTAATAGATATATTTTGCTTGTCCTCACCATTTCCATATATTCTAGAAATTAAAATTCCATTTCCAGAAATGTTTTTTACATATACTGGGTGTTTGTAAGGATTTTTAAATCTAAAATCTGATCCTCCATAACTAACCATAGCATCCTGACCCACTGGAATATATTTTGATTTTAAAGAATGATTTTGAACAGAAGTTATCTCTAGTCCTGAGTATAGGGCTGCATTATATAGTGTTGATGATGTTTGGCAAACCCCACCCCCACTTTCCTGTTCTATTTTCCCTTTTACTATTACAGGGGCATCCTTATATCCATTAGACTTAATTCTTGGACCTGTCAGCGCATTATATGAAAATTCTTGTCCTGGCATTAATAAAACGTTGCTCGTGCTATTTGCAGATCTTATAACGTTGCTAGCTCTACCAGTTTGTCCCATAGAAAATCTAGTGCTATACTCTCCTAATAGAGTATTCACAGTTTTCGCCTGTTCTGTATTCACTTCGGGCTGTTTTAAAACAACTTTAATATCTAAATCCTTGTAATTTTTACTTTTTATAATCTCATATATTGCTTCTTTATTGGATACTATATCCATCTCTTTTCCTACCAATGAAGGAGTTACAGATATATTACCATTTCCATCTACACTAACTTTTGCATCTCTTGTCTTTACATTTATTTTTTTCGAAATATTTTCAATAGATGAGCTCAACTTCGCTTCGTTATAAGTCGAATTAATCCTAATTTTCTTTCCATTTTTTATAGTTGCGAAATATGTTTTTATATTTTCAAGATAAGAACCTTGTTTAGTGTAATTATAAGCTTGATTAATAGCTTCTTCGATATTATAAGTTAATTCAATATCCTCAGGCAAAATCTGATACTGCTTACCTTCATAATTTAATTTTATATTTTGAGGTTTGTATTCATCTTTTAAAATAGCAAGAGTTTCTTCCTTAGTTAGATTAGAAACATCAGTTGATTCTATCATAATATTTTTTGCTATTTTATCATTGTAGATATAGAATTTATTAAAAGAAATAAGACATATACCTATTACAGCGATTACTCCCAATATCTTTATAATTGAATTTTTACTATAAGAGACTTTGCTATTCATGGATTTTAATTTGTCCATTAGCTGCTGCTTGTTTTTTCTTTTTCTATTATTCGCTCTTTTTCCCATTGTCTCCCCTTCCTTCAACAACCATATTTTTAAACTAACTAGATTATAGTGAATTATAGGCGTTTTAACAACGACTTAGCAAAACATGTAACTTTATTGTTACATTTGTCTAATGCACCCCACTACTGGATAGTGATCAGAAAACATCACCCTATCTACGTTATATTTTACAGGGTTCAAATCTTTTGATATAAATATATAATCTATTCTAGCATCACTAGGTATAAATGTATTCTCCTTATATTTACCCAATAAAACCGCTATATCACTAAATTTATTTATAGTAATATTTTTTTCATTAAAATCTCCACAGATTACTATGCCTCCTTATAGCCTATTGCTATAACTTATTATCTCATCTATCTGATTATATCTTTCATATTTATCTAGTCCTAAATGTACATTTATGATATTTACGGTATTTCCTTGGATTTCATATCCAGTAGCCAACATTCCTCTTTGCTCTTTTTTGCTTGTTAATAGCATATGACTACTGTCTTCTATATTAAACTTAGAAAAGGTGCATACTCCGTATGAAATCCCCATTGTTTTTGTATTACATGCAAACATTCCGTTGATTTTTAATTTCGATTTAATTTTTAAAAACTGAGGGTATAGTACCTCTTGTAAACATATAATATCCGCATCTACCTTTTTTAAATATTTTATTATTTCTTTTAAACTTGGCTTATTATCCATCCCTATACATTTGTGGATATTATACGTTATCACTTTCATACATACACCTTACCTTTAAAATATATTTATAAGTTTATTTACATAAGTCTATATTAGTATTTAAACTTTTATAACCTTTTGATTTAAACTTATCATTCTCATTTTACACTAATAAATGTACAATATTAACCCTATACATTTATTTCTATTATTTAAAATTTATATAAAAAATTTTTCATATGCATTATAAAAAGTCTAATTTAATGTTTTGTATTAAATTAGACTTTTTATAATGCATAAGCATAATATCTATTTTATATTATTAATAATTTATTGTATTTAATGTATTGTTTCTTTTTTTATTTTTGTTAATTTCCCTTGATTTACTATAAATAAAAATCCCATTTCTTTATATATTTCATCTAATTCTATAAGAGTCACTTCACCTTTTTTTAAATTCCCCAAAGTTATCTCCTTCATTCTTTTTGATGTGTTCATCATAAGTTATCACTCCTTTTAAATTATCTACATTAAATTATATTTATAATTGCTTATATATATTCCTATTTTTATAAATTATCTAATATAAATATCCTTATCAAACATTTGTTCTGTATTTACATTTTACACCATACAGATGTTCGATTCAATATAAAAAAAAATTTTTATACTAAATCTATTTTTTACCTATAATATTCTTGTATATTATCCCAATTAATAGTAGTATTATTTAAAAGGGGAAACTTTCAAGGGGGGATTTCCATTGAAAAATAATAAAGTTAGCTTATTAAAAACGAAAAATCCAACTATAAAAAGCTATGGTTTAAACAATAGCAAAAACAAGCTAGATAGTCGCAGCAAAATCGTTTCTTTTTCATCTTATAAAAGGAAAAGAAAGTATAAAAAAAGACCAATTTTTAAAAACTATAAAGTATCATTAAAAAAAGGTAAAAAACCATATGTAATAATTTTGTATACCGTACTATTAGTTTTATTAAGTTTATTAGTTGTTTTAAAGTTGTTAAGTTTTACTACTAATTCACAAGTCTCCTCTAAAAATATTGTGCCTGGTAATTTTGTATCAGAAAAAATAACACTCTCTGATTCAGAAAAGGAAACATATACCCATATAGTCAATTCTTTTTTGACTAAACAACTAGAATTGACAGTCGAGGATAACGTTAACATTACTAATCTTCATAAAAATGGTTCTTTTGTATATACCAATGGGTACTTTTCATCAGATGGTGAAAATAAAAAAATTTATTTTGATTTTATACTAAAAAAGAAAAAACCATACTCTTTATTAATTAACGGTAAAGAACTTATCAATTCAAAATAAGCATCAATCTTAAAATATTCAAGTTTGAAAATGTAGTATAGATAGACAAAAAGTTACCTCTATACTTTATATTTAAATCTATAATAGAGGTAACTTTTTTATTTTATAATTTATATTTCACTAGTATATCTTTTGCAAATCTATTAGTTATATATTTTCTATTTTTTTATGTTATCTTTTACAGCTTTTCCTATAGATTTTCCACTTTTTACTGTTTCTTTAGTTATATTTCCAACTCCGTTTATAACTTCTTTTCCTACGGATCCTACACTTTTAAAAGTTTCCTTGCCTACAGATCCTACTCCATTTACAACTTCTTTACCTACATCTTCTATAGGTTTAGTAACCTTTTTCACTGTTTTGCCTACATCTCTTTTCATATTATAGACATCTCCTATACTATTTTAGGAAGTTGTACTTTACAATTCTTCCTTATATTATTATATTCTCCTAAAAAAAATATGTTACTTTTTATCTAAAACTATAAAACCTCCTACAATATAGTAATATCGTAAGAGGTTTTAACTTTATATATCATATTAATTTATATATTATTTTGCTTCACTAGCAGTTTTGTCATCATCTATCATTGCAGTTAGTTTTTTATTAGAAATTAGTATTATAACTGTTCCAACAGCTAATATTACTGGTATAGCTATGAAAACTTGCATTAATCCCATTTTTTCTATTATACCTTGAACATATCCTGATGCCTTGTTTGCAACGAATGTAGCTGCTGCCCAAACTCCCATTAATAAAGATAAGTACTTAGCTGGAGCTATCTTACTTATCAATGAGTTTCCTAATGGAGAGAAACACATTTCCCCTACTGTTTGGAATACAACAAACATCGCTATCCATAGTACACTTGCTTTAGCTGTTGCAGGAGCTCCTACCCCTCTTGTAACTTCAGCTGCTATTACAAATAGGAATGCTACTGCTAAAAATGCATATCCTAAAGCCATTTTTTGAGCCATACTTAAGTCACCTTGTGGTCTATTAGTTGTTTTAGTCCATATAGCAGCCATTACTGGTCCTAATGCCACACATAATACACCATTTAAAGTAGTATCTATCCACATTACTGGTATTTCAAAACTACCAACATTAAGGTTTACATAGTCCTTCATATAAAGAGCTATTGAAGATCCTGCTTGATTGTAAAATACCCAGAAAAATATAGAGAAGAAAGATAATACAAATATAACTACTACTCTTTTCTTTTCTAAAGTTGTCAAAGGTCTATCAAAATCATTAGTACTTTCAGACTCAGAGTCATAATTCTTTTTAAGCATTTTTTGAGGATACTTTCCTGCATCTCCTAATAATTTTTGAGTACAAACAAACATTATACCGCCAAGTAATAAAACTCCTGCTGCAAATAAGAAACATTTTCTAAATCCATATACCAATACCCCATTGTCCATGTAAGCAAAAGTTTTAGTATATAATATACCTATTAATAATGAACCTACAAAAGATCCAAGGTTAACAAAAGTGTATATCAAAGAGAATGCTGCATCTTTTAAACTGTCATCATCATATAGTTCCCCAACTAGCGCACTTAAATTACATTTAAAGAATCCAGTTCCTATAGATATTAATATTATCATTGCATGAACCCATACTACACTAGTGGCGAAATATCCTAGAGCATATCCTGCTGCCATTATTACAGTCCCAATAATTACACAATATTTTGCCCCTAGCCATCTATCACATATAATTCCACCAAATATTGGAGCTAGATAAGTAAACGCTGCTAAGTTTGCCGCTATAGCTGCCGCATCAGCGCTTTGTATCCCCAAACCTCCCTTTGCTATTGTCTCCGCTAAGAATAATAATAGCAATGTTTTACACCCATAAAATGCAAACCTTTCAAATGTAAATGTTAATCCACAAGTAATAAGAGCCTTAGGATGCTTTTTGATTGTTGCTTCAGATCCCATATTTTTTCCCCCTTTAGTTTTTTTCATATAATTAAAAGCCCCCAGTAATACACTATACCTAATGCTAATACTAAGTGAGACTTTTGATTATGCTATACAATATAATTGATATAATTCTGCCCTTATAATAGTTTTTAATAACGTTTTCCCAAGTTTGAATTGGCAAAACTTATTTAATTTATAGAGAGAATAAAAACCTATATTTTAACACCCTGCCTATTAAATTATATTCATGTTTTATTTTTTTATTCTTTTTAGATAACCTTTCTAGCAATACTTAACATCATAAAGTAAATGTTGATATAACATTCTTTTTTGCGGTAAATTCAATATTTGTTAGGGATTATAGTTTTTATAAATATTATAGTATTGTGATTTTTCTAATTTAAAATGGCATTTCGTATTATGCCTCTGTGATATGATTTACTTATATGTCATTAGAATTTTAATCATTATGATATGTATTATTGATTTATGGCGAATATTTAAATATAAATTAGTCGATTTATACAATCTATCCTGCACATTTATTTTAAATCAATTCGCTTTGTGTCTATTAAGAATATATCATGTTAAAATAATATTTTCAACATATTTTTCAAACTATTTTGATATTTTTCAATTTATATAAATTGTCCAGAGGAAGTATAGAAAATAACTAAATTATTTATATACTTCCTCCAAAATCAAACTCAGAATTTCACCAAAAATATAGTAAATTTCAAAATACAAAACTTAACCATTAACCAAAATATATTCTAGGGAGTTTAAGAATTTATTTGCCTCTTCTTTTGTATTATAAAGCGCTAGGCTAGCTCTTATCATTCCTATGTTTTCTTCTTGGCTTGTAACATCTATATAAGCACTTATATCCTCAACCCCCATCAACCTGTATACATATGGGTGAGCACAGAATTTACCGCATCTCAAAGCTATTCCAAAGTCATACGCCATTTTCTTGGCCAAATACTCATAATCAAATCCATCTGCATTAAATGTTATTACTCCTAGTCTATCTTCTGTATTATCTATGTCCCCATACATTCTAACTCTATTCATTTTTTTCATTTCTTTTATTATATAGTCCTTTATTTCCATTTCATGTCTATATATATTGCCAAGTCCTATCTCCTTTAAATCCTCAAGAGCCTTAGCCATAGCTATTATTCCGAAGAAGTTTTGTGTCCCAGCCTCAAATAAATCCGGTGGACATTTCCATATTTCATATCTATCAAATACTCCTTCTACACATCCTCCTCCCTTTAAAAAAGGTTCTCTATTAACTAAATCTTCTTTAAGGCCTACTATAGCTCCACTTCCAAAAGGGGCATATGCCTTGTGCGCAGAGAATACCAAAAAGTCTATCTGTTCTTCAGCTTCTGTACCATTCATATCTATAGCCTTATGGGCAATAACTTGGGCTCCATCTACAATAATCTTAGCCCCGTGTTTATGGCAAAGTTTGGCTATATCATATATTGGGTTTAAGTATCCCGTTACATTTGATGCTGCTGTTATAGATACATATTTTATTTCACCCTTATTTTTTATAAGTTTTTCTTCTATATCATCCAGTTTAACTCTTCCAAATTCATCTGTATCTATATAAACAACATCAGAAACATTTCTCCATGGGAGATCATTTGCATGGTGTTCCATTCTACTTATTAGTACCTTATCTTTTTTATTATTTATCAACGTATTAGCTAATAAATTTAATGCTTCCGTTGTATTTTTTGTAAAAATTACAGTGTGTGTATTATTGTTTTTCAAATTGAAAAAATCCAAAATTATATTTCTAGACTCTTCAACCTTTTTGGTGCATATATCACCTTTTTGTCCAGTTCCCCTAGAAATAGGTCCATAATTCCCTATATTATCCATAATAGTCTTAACAACACTTTTTAATGGGGGAGTTGTAGCACCATTATCAAAGTTTATTGGAATTACAGCCATACCATTGGTTAAATCTACAGTATTATCTATTCCATCAAATAATTCTCTATAATTTTCCATATTAAAACCTCCTATAGTTTTAACATATGTACTTTCTTTATAAATGTCACATATTTTCAAATTTATACATAAAAACACAATTTAAAAAGCAACCTATAAAAGAGACTATAAATCTAACTCTTTCATAGGTTGCCATATATTTTAATATTTAAACTAAGTAATTATTATTAACTTGCAGATTCGTTAAGTTCTACTGCTACATCTTCATTATCACCTATCATTGCTGTAAGTTTCTTATTAGTTGCAAGTATTATAAATACTCCAACTACTAAGATAACAGGTATAGCAACGAAAACTTGTACTAGCCCCATTTTTTCTATTATACCTTGAACATATCCAGATGCCTTGTTTGCAACAAATGTAGCTGCTGCCCAAACACCCATTAATAATGATAAGTATTTAGCTGGTGCTATTTTACTTACTAATGAATTTCCTAATGGAGAGAAGCACATCTCACCTATTGTTTGGAATACAACAAAGAATACTAACCATAATACACTTGCCTTTGAAGTTGCAGGTGCACCTATTCCTCTTGTAAACTCTGCTGCTATTACAAATAAGAATGCTACTGCTAAGAATGTATATCCTAGTGCCATTTTTTGAGCCATAGTTAAGTCACCTTTTTCTCTCTTAGATAACTTAGTCCATATAGCCGCCATTATTGGTCCTAATGCAACACATAATACTCCATTTAAAGTAGTATCTATCCACATTACTGGTATTTCAAAACCACTAACAGTAAGATTTACATAATCTTTCATGTATAAAGCTAATGAAGAACCTGCTTGGTTATAGAATACCCAGAAGAATATAGAGAAGAAAGATAATATAAATATAACTTTTACTCTATCTTTTTCTACTTTTGTTAAAGGTGCATCTGCATCTTTAACTTCAGCACCTTCTATAGATGCATTTTTGTTAAGCATTTTTTGAGGATATTTTCCTGCTTCACCTAGTACCTTCATTGTTGAAGCAAATAAAATTCCTCCAAGTATCATTACTACAGCTGCTGTTAAGAAACATTGTCTAAATCCAAGTATCGTTACACCATTCTCTACAACTGCAAAAGTATTTATATATAAAATTCCCATTATTAATGAACCTGTGAAGCTCCCTAAATTAACGAAAGTATATAATATTGAGAACGCTGCGTCTTTTTGATTATCATCTTCGTATAATTCCCCAACTAGTGCGTTTAAGTTTCCTTTAAAAAATCCAGTTCCTATAGATATTAATGCTATCATTGCGTGAACCCATACTACACTTGTTGCAAAATACCCTAATGCATATCCTGCTGCCATTATTATAGTACCGATTATTATACAGTATCTTGCTCCTATCCATCTGTCACATATCATACCACCGAATATTGGCGCTAAATATGTAAATGCTGCTAAGTTAGCTGCTATAGCTGCTGCATCTGATGCCTTGATGCCCAGCCCTCCTGTTGCCACTGCCTCTGCTAAAAATAGCAGTAATAATGTCTTTGATCCATAAAAAGCAAATCTTTCTAATGTGAATGTCAATCCACAAGTATAAAGACCTTTAGGATGCTTTGTAGTTGTTGCTTGTGATCCCATTTCTTCCTCCCTAAATTAAATAAATTTATTTTATATTAAGAATTCTCACTATGACTTTTGTCTTTTATAAGAATTTCCTATTATACTAATTTCGTTGCAACGTTTTCCCATGCAAATACCTCTAAAATTCACTGAATTTTATATAGAGTAATTATCTGAATTGCAAAAAATAATTTTAAATATTGATTTCAAGTTAAATTTAAGTTAAAATTTATTAAAAACATAAATTTATTGTATTTTTAAAGTATTTAATTTTATTTTATATATTAAATTTATTCGACTTTTTACAACTTTTTATTTCTTATTAAAAATATATCATTTTATGATATATTTTTCAATCTTTTATTACTATTTTTTAATCTAAATCTTATTTTTTTTATTTTAATGAAATTATCATATAATTTTCCTATGCTATACTTTAATATCCTAAACCAAATTCTTTTCCTTATAAATTGTCGAATTATAAACTTTTTATTCGATTTTAATATTTTTTATAAAAAACAAAAAAAGAAACCCATAGCGTTTTAGCTAAGGATTTCATATAGTTTTATAATGTAGCATTAAAACTATGCACTACATCATTCTATTATATTTTTAATTTTCATAACCGCGTATTCCAATACTGAGTCTAAATTCCCATTATCCCTTCCTCCACCTTGTGCTAAGTGATTACTTCCACCACCTCTTCCATCTACAAGGCTGATTGCATCTTTTAGCAAATTAGACATATTTATATTTTTTAAATTTTTAGAACATGCAAATATCAAATTAACCTTTCCATCAGATTTAAGCGCCATCAAAGCCACCGCATCGTCATACTGTGATATTTTGGTTGCGACTTTATTTATATACTTTAAGTCTTCGTCTGTATATACTTTTCTAATTACCGATAAATCTCCAATCTTAGTAGCTTCTTCGATCATATCTTTTACATGATAACCAGAAACAATCTCCTCTAATTTCCTCTTTTTACTTAAAGCATCTTCAACTTTTTCGTTTAAATTAGCTATTCCCTTTAATGCCTCTTCCTCTCCACAGCTTAGATAGTTACATATTTTAGTTAGATATATATCTCTTCTTAGTACTTCATCTATAGCCCTTTTTCCTGCTAAATACTCTATTCTAGTTGCACCTTTATGTTTTTCCCACTTTCTTATTTTTATAATCCTAAGATCTTTTGTTGAACTTGGATGAACTCCACAACAGGCATTTATATCTAGTTCTCCTATTTTAACTATTCTTATCTGTTCATCAGTATTAGGCAAGTCCCTTCTTAAATTTATTTTTTTTAACTCCCTTTTATTAGGTGTAAGAAATTCCACTTCTATATTTTGTCTTATAACTTCATTTGCCAGAACTTCTATCTTTCTTATTTTATCTTCATCTAAGTCACCTTTTATATCAACTGTACTAAACTCTGTCCCTAAATGAAACCCAACTGTATTTGCATTAAATTCCTTAAAAAAACACCCCGATAGAACATGTTGTGCAAAATGTTGGTGCATTCCATCTTCTCTTCTATCCCAATCTATGCTACATTTTACCTTATGTATTTTTGATGGCTTTTTCTCCATTACATGGTATATATTGCTTCCTTCTTCATATACCTCTAGCACCGGTTTTGAGTCTATTTCTCCTAAATCACAAAACTGACCTCCACCTCCTGGGAAAAATGCTGTTTGGTCTAGTAAAATATGAAACTTGCCTCCAACTTCTTTTACTTCTAATACTTCTGCAATAAAATCTTTTGTATATTGATCTTTATAATATAATTTTTCCATATCTTCTCTCCATTAAGTCATATTTATATATACTATTTTACAACCAATAGCATAAACATTTCAAGTTAGTACATAGTCTATTGTATAACAAAATAGTATATTATAGCTTGTTTAGACAGATATATTTTTCTAGACATAATTTATAGACTTTAGAATTTTTTCATTTATAGTTTTTAGATATAAAATTCTTTTATAGTTATTTCATTGACAAATTAACTGATTATTTCTATAATCATTTTGAAACACAAATATTACATATATACTAGCTATACTAAAAACTCATACTTCAATCAGCCTGTGTTCAGATTTATGAACTTTCTTTATTAGATTATGAAATTATCATTAGTTCTACTTTTAACTGAACAAATGAAGTATATTATTATTTGAAATAAATAAAAATTAAAAAGGCTGAATAAAAAATCAAATAGAGGGGGTAATATATATGAACAGAGCAGAAAAAGTACTGAAGTTATTAGATAAAAACAATATTGATGCAATCTATCTAACTAAGGAGTCTAACGTCAATTACATAAGTGGCTTTACTGATGAGGCTGCAAATGTAATCATTTGTAAAAGTGGTAATTTTATAATAACTGATGGGAGATTTACCGAACTAGCCGAAAACGTTTGCAAGGGGTTTGAGGTTGTAAACTGGCATTTATTTGATAGAAATATTACAAAAGCAATTCAAAGTATATGTTTGAATAACGGAATAAAAAAACTAGGTTTTGAAAAATCCAACTTGATGTTCGATAAATATCAGACACTTAATGAGTTACTTGGTGAAGATGATATAACTTTAGTTCCTACAGAAGACATAATAGAAACCCTAAGATATGTTAAAGACGAAATAGAAATTGAAAATTCTAAAAAAGCATGCGCTATAGCCGATAAAGCTTTAGAACTTCTACTTCCTGATATAAAAGCTGGTGTATCAGAAAGAGAGTTATGTGCAAAATTAGAATACTACATGAAAATCAACGGAGCTCAAGCTATAGGGTTTGAAACTATTTTAATATCTGGCACAAAAACTTCTCTTCCTCATGGCAAGCCAGATGATAAAATTATAGAAAAAGGTGATTTTGTAACTATAGACTTTGGGGCAATGTATAATGGATATATTTCTGATATGACTAGAACCTTTGTGATAGGTCAACCATCAGAAAAACAGCTTGAGGTATATAACTTAGTTAAGGAGGCTCAACTTGTAGGGCTTGAAAATATGAAAGCTGGAGCTCATGCTACTGCTCCCGATATTGAAATAAGAAAAATAATCAAAAAATACGAAGAATTCTACTATCCAGGTATAGGTCATGGAGTTGGTAGAGACCTGCATGAACAACCATTCCTAGGAAACTATGGTACAAAAACTATGGAAGCTGGTTGTGTAATAACTATGGAACCAGGTATTTATATACCAGGCTGGGGTGGAGTTAGAATAGAAGATACCGTTTTAATTAAAGAAGATGGTATAGAAATATTAACTAATTTCCCTAAAGATTTAATAATAATAGAGGGATAACATCATAACAAAGGGTATAGTACACAATTGTGCACTATACCCTTTGTATATAAATATATCTATAAAATTTTATATTATCAAAATTATATTGCTCTTTCACCTATAAGAGAGTGTAAATTGATTTGTGCTTTAGAGTAATTTCGCTCCTCTATAGCAATGTAATTTAATAATAATATTTGTAAGTTTGAATTAATTATTCATATTTTGGATATTTAATTCAAAAATGGTAAAACTAAATCTAGTGAAGTATATGTAATTTTTCAAAAGTACTTATCCTTCAACAAAATCTGAATATAGATTTTTTAAAATTTATATTCTACCATCAAAGAATATAGATAGTTGGTTATAAATACTATCCCAATTTCTATATCTCATAGTCCACTTTTTCATTATGTTTTGGCTTGCTAA
>NZ_FQWX01000010.1 GCF_900129815.1 Asaccharospora irregularis DSM 2635 | reverse complement strand
TTCAATTAGAACTAAGCGTAATTCTGAGGCAATAAACCCTGTTTTGCTTAATTATTATAAAAATAATATGAATGGTAAAAGCAAAAAAGTTGGACTAGTTGCCATTATGCATAAGCTAATGAACTATATTTTTTCTGTGCTACGCAACCAAAAACCATATGAAGTACGTAACCCTAAATTGCACTGTAAGATGTATCTAGAAAACAAAAGTCTACCTAATATAGCCTAACGGCTAATATGAACTATTTTTCCATATAAGCCATCAAAAATTCGTGTATATTTGATGGTTTATTTGCTATACGAAAAAACATAATTATAAAATATTTTTAAAAACTGTTGACTTTAACTAGCTGGTCTATATATGTACAAAATATCTCCTAGTTAATAATATTAAAACTAGTCTACATTTATGCCTATAGGTTGAGTTTATAATTTTTTGCATACTAAAAAGACAAGGCACTTTAATGCCTCATCCCTTGTAATAATACTATTATTTTTTATTTCTTTTCTACCTTAGGTAAAAGAACCTTTCTAGAAAGATTCACTCTGCCTTTTTCATCTATCTCAGTAACTTTAACTTCTACTTCATCTCCGATATTTAATACATCTTCTACTTTTGCAACTCTTTCATGAGCTATATGAGATATATGAAGTAATCCTTCTTTTCCAGGAAGTATTTCAACAAACGCTCCAAAGTTCATTATTCTAGTAACTTTACCTTTGTAAGTTTGTCCTACTTCAGCTTCTGCAACTATATCATTTATTAATTTTTGAGCAAGGTTTATCATATCAGGATCTACTCCAGATATAAATACTTCTCCTGTTTGTTCTATATCTATCTTAACTCCAGTTTCATCTATTATCTTAGTAATAACTTTTCCACCAGGTCCTATAACATCTCTTATTTTGTCTGGATTAATGTTCATTGTCACTATCTTTGGAGCATACTTAGAAAGCTCTTCATTTGGCTTGTCTATTGTTTTTCTCATTTCATTTAGTATGTGTATTCTTCCAACTCTAGCCTGACTTAATGCTCCTCTTAAAACTTCTTCGTCTATTCCAGCTATTTTTATATCCATTTGTATTGCAGTTATACCTTTCTCAGTTCCTGCCACTTTAAAGTCCATATCTCCTAAATGGTCTTCCATACCTTGTATATCTGAAAGTACTGCAACTTTACCATCATGCTTTATAAGACCCATCGCTATACCTGCAACCATGTCTTTAAGCGGAACACCTGCATCTAGTAACGATAATGTCGATCCACAAACACTACCTTGAGAAGTTGATCCATTTGAGCTTAGTACCTCTGAAACTAATCTTATAGCATACGGGAACTCTTCTTTTGAAGGTAGTACTGGAACTAGTGCTCTTTCAGCTAAAGCTCCATGTCCTATCTCTCTTCTTCCTGGGCCTCTAGATGGTCTAGCTTCACCTACACTATAAGCTGGGAAGTTGTAGTGATGCATGTATCTCTTATTTTCTTCATCATCAAGCCCATCTAATATCTGAACGTCTCCAAGTGCTCCAAGAGTAGTTATCGTCATAACTTGAGTTTGACCTCTAGTAAACAATCCTGATCCATGCGCTCTAGGAATAAATCCATTATCGCATGATATAGGTCTTATTTCATCTAGTTTTCTATTATCTGGTCTTACTTTTTCATGTACTATAAGTTTTCTAACTTCTTCTTTTATTATATCTTGAAGAACTTCTTCTATATCTGAACCGTACTCTTCAACTATATCTTCAAAATGTTCAAGAGTTGCTGCTTTAACAGCTTCCATATTTTCCATTCTTTCAAGCTTTTCTACTGTTTTTACAGCTTCTTTCATATCTGCAGTAGCAAATTCACGTACAGATTTTTCCACTTCAGCATTTACTTGATGTAAATCTACATCCATTTTTTCTTTTCCAACTTCAGCTACTATTTCTTCTATAAATGCTACTATTTTTTTTATTTCTTCATGAGCAAATAATATAGCCTCTAGCATTAATGCTTCTGGTATTTCTTCCGCTCCAGCCTCAACCATCATTATAGCATCTTTAGTTCCTGATACTACAAGGTGCATAGAACTCTTTTCTCTCTGCTGTGCAGTTGGATTTGCAACTAAAGCACCATCAACTAATCCAACTAAAACAGATCCAGTAGGTCCATTGAATGGTATTTCAGATATAGAAAGCGCTACAGAAGACCCTATCATAGCCACTATATCAGGAGTACAATCTTGGTCTACCGATAAAACTGTAGCCACAACTTGTACATCATTTCTAAACCCTTTTGGGAATAAAGGTCTTATAGGTCTATCTATAAGTCTTGAAGTAAGGATAGCTTTTTCAGAAGGCTTTCCTTCTCTTTTTAAAAATCCACCTGGTATCTTACCAACTGAATATAGTTTTTCTTCGTAATCAACACTTAAAGGGAAAAAGTCTATTCCATCTCGTGGTTTGGCTGATTTTGATACATTAACCATGACCATAGTTTCACCGTATCTTAATATAGCACTACCGCTAGCTAATTCAGCTATCTTACCTATCTCGACAGAAAACTCTCTCCCTGCCAATTCCATCTTAAAAATTTTATGTTCAAACATTAATGCTTGTACCTCCTCTTATACTAAAAACACGTTCATTTTTATCACTTTTGCCATTCTATGTACTATCTTATCAAAAATACTATAATTTAACAACATAAAACTAAGTTATAAGTCTACGCCTACCTTATTATATATTATTATCATTTTATTAATAATTTACTCACTATTAATATGAACAACTTATAGCTAATATATCTGGTCCCGTATGCGAACATATACAAGAACCACCTCTAGTAAATAATATTCTTCTCGCTTTTATCCTGTTATTTACCTCCTCTTTTAACTTCTCAAAGTCACTATAATTATCACCATATCCGATCGTAATTATTTTATCTTCGAGATTATTGTCATTCATTTCTAAAATAATATCAACCAACTTACTTGCTAAATGTTTTGTCCCTCTAACTTTTTCTATTAATTTTGCCTCTGCATCATCAAAAAAGAATATCGGTTTTATACTTAACATATTACCTATTATAGCCTTGGCTACAGGTACTCTCCCACTTTTTTTAAGGTATTCCAATGTACTTGGTACAAAAAGTAACTTTACACTATCCCTTATATCTTCTAATCCTTGTATAACATCTTTTGCTTTTAAGTTTTGTTCTATCAGTTCAGAGGCCTTTATAACATACTGACCACTACCTAATGATAAGTTCATAGTATCAAACACATATATATTTCCATCAGTATCATTTTTAGCAAGAGTTGCACTCTGGAAAGTACCTGAAGATTTTGACGCTCCAGTTATACAAATAATATCATGCCCTTCTGCTACGTACTTATCAAAAACCTCTTTAAACTGTATATATGTCACTTGAGAGGTTTTAGGTAGAGTTTTACTTTCTCTTAGCATCTGATAGTATTCATCATTGGTTATATCTATATTGTCCCTATATTCCTTATCGCCAAAGATAACAGTAAGCGGTACTATTTCAACGTATTCTTTATCCCCTATTTCCTCTGGAATATCACATAAACTATCACATATTAACTTTATGCTCACCCAAATCGCCTCCTATATAATAATGTTCTGCATTTTTTTATATAATTCCTTTTTTTAGAATCCACTTATTTAAGCTAACTCTTTGCTACGTTTGTATAACAATTATATTTTGAATTTTATTTTAGAATTATATACAAAAAAACAGGTATTAGTATACCTGTTTTTTTGTATAAGAACTAGAATTATTTTCTTAATCCTAACTTAGCTATTAGTGCTCTATATCCTTCTAAGTCTTTTTCTTTTAAGTAAGCTAATAAGTTTCTTCTTCTACCAACCATTTTTAATAAACCTCTTCTTGAGTGGTGGTCTTTTTTATGAGTTTTTAAGTGTTCGTTTAACTCATTTATTCTAGCTGTTAATAAAGCTATTTGTACTTCTGGAGAACCTGTATCTCCTTCTGCTCTTCCGAATTCTTTTATTATTTCTAATTTGTTTATCATCTTATGTTACCTCCATTTTATTAAATCGCCTTTCACTAAGCACTGATTGGAGTATTCTAGTGCCGAGTGATGGTTATTTTTCTTAATTATTTTATCACATATGAATCGTTTTTGCAAACATAGTTTTTATATATATAGTTCGTATCAAACTCTAATTGATTTTTAAGTTCTTCTATAGATGAGAATTTTTTCTCATCCCTCAATCTTTCTAAGAATTCAAGTTGTATATACTTGCCATATATGTCTCTATTAAATTGTAATATATGCGTCTCTATAGATAATTTAGTCCCCTTTACAGTAGGATTATAACCTATATTAGTCGCTCCAAAATATACCTCATCATCTATATATACCTTTGTTGCATAGATACCTTTTTTAGGAATTAGTATATCCGGTTTTACTTCTAAGTTTGCTGTTGGAAATCCCAATTTTCTACCTAATTGTTTAGAGTATATAACTTTACCTAATATTTTGTAGTTATAACCTAAATAAGTTCTAACCTTATATAAATCTCCATCTAAAATTAATTTTCTTATATAACTGCTACTCACCCTTATATCATTTATCTTTATAGGTTCAACAACTTCGACTTCGAAGTTATATTTTTTAGACAGTGTTTTTAATACTTCAGGATTTCCTTCTTTATTTCTTGCAAAGCTAAAATCATGTCCTATTATTATTTTTTCTGCATTTAATCTATCCATTAGTATAGACTTAACAAAATCATTGGCAGAAATTTTAGTCATTTTTTCGTCAAAGGGCACTATAACAACCATATCTATACCTAGATCACTAAACATATTTATTTTTTCTTCATTTGTAAGAATATCCTTTATATGATTAGGATGAAAATAATTCGCTGGATGATTTTTAAATGTAAAAACCACACTTTTCATATTATTTTCCTTAGCATATTCAACTGTTTTTTTTATAAGAACTTGATGTCCTTTATGTACCCCGTCGAATTTTCCTATCGTTAGAACACTTCTATCAGTATTGTTTATTTCATCTATAGATTTTATAATATCCATAATAATTTCCCCACTAGGCTTTAAATTTATATAAATAGTTTATCACTTTTTACACTTAAATAGCCATTATGTTTTGATAATTTTCCTATACCTAAAAAGTTTTTTTCACTATAAACTCTTACAAGTTCATCCTCAGGTTTAAAAGTAGTCTCCAAAAATCTCCTACTATCGATGATTCCTCCATTTACATAGTACTTAGTTGCATTTGGGTTTATTACTAAGTAATTAAACTTATCCAGCACATAGTCTATGTCATAAAGCACTTTTTCTAAAGTGTTATTTTTATTATACTCTTCTAATTCTTCTAGTGTTATTGAATTTTGTAAGTTAAATTTTCCTGAAGAAGTCCTATTTAAAAACGACATATGACCACCACATCCTAGGTGCTTACCTATATCATAACATATACTTCTTACATAGGTTCCTTTGGAACATTTTACATAAAACATTACTTTATTTTCTTTTATACTTAATATATCTATTTGTTTTATATTAACTTTTCTTGTTTTTAAAACTATTTCATCTTCTCTACCACTTCTAACTAAATCACACATTCTCTTGCCGTTTACTTTTAATGCCGAGTATATGGGTGGCAATTGATCTATTTCTCCTAATTGAGTTTCAAAAGCTTTTTTTATATCTTCTTCGCTCACATTAAAAGATTCTACTTTTTCTACTATTTCACCTGATGAATCGTAAGTATCTGTGGTTATACCTAACGTCAACTCGCAAATATATGACTTGTCTTTGTTAAGTATAAGCTCACTTACCTTTGTAGCCTTACCTATGCATATAGGTAATACCCCTGACGCATCTGGGTCAAGGGTACCTGTATGTCCAACCTTTTTTATATTTAAAATCTTTCTAACTCTACTTACAACATCATGTGATGTCATTCCTGTAGGCTTTAGTATATTAACAATTTTATCCATGATAATCATCCTTAAATTGATTTTGAAACAGCCTCTAGAACTCTTTTTTTAGTGTTTTCAACACTATCATAAACAGTACATCCAGCAGCTCTAATATGACCACCTCCGCCAAATTCCTTGGCGATTTGGCTAACATCAACATAGTTTTTAGATCTTAAACTAACCTTTACTTCATTTTCATTTTTTTCTTTGATTAATATTCCAACTTCCACACCCTGTATATCTCTTGTGTACGAAGTTATTCCATCTACATCATTAAAACTTATATAATTATTTTTAAGCATCTCTTTTGTTATACATATAATAGCTACTTTATTATCTTTTATCTCTAAAGTATTGAGTGCATCTCCAAGCAATTTATAGTAATTAAATGTATTGCTCTGGAAGATTCTCTGTATTATATCGTCCTTTTGAGCACCTAATACTAATAGCTCTTTGGCCATTTCAAAACTACTCGCGTGAGTGTTTGAGTATGAGAAATTACCTGTGTCTGTTACAAGACCAGTATACAGACAAGTTGCTATTTTAGAATCTATACAACTCACACTATGTTTTTTATTAAATTGAGTAAGTAAATTATATACCAACTCGCAAGTAGAAGATGCTTTTATATCTATATAATTTAAATCTCCGTAAGAGTCATTGCTTGCATGGTGATCTATACAGATTAACTTGCTACAATTCTCCTTTATTTTATCACTTACACATATCCTTCCTTTGTCTCCACAGTCAAGGGATATAAGCGTGTAATTTTCTAGATTAACTTCATCTGATCTTAGAATGTCAAGGTCTTCTAATAAGAATTTAAGATTTAGAGGTATAGTATCATCAAGAACATAATAAACTTCTTTACCTAATCCTTTTAGGAAATAATACATTGAAGTAGTTGAACCTACATTATCTCCATCAGGACTAACATGAGAAGTAACTATAAAATAGTTACTCTCACTTATATGATTTATAATACTCTCGATACTATTCTTCATTGTCTTTGTCCTTATTTTCTGAATTACCTTCATTAACTTTTCTTATCAAATCAGACATATACATTCCCTTTTCTATAGAGTCGTCTATTTTAAATATTATTTCTGGGATGTATCTAAGTTTTATGTTTTTACCTACTTCTCTTCTTATAAAACCTCCAGCACTTTTAAGTCCTGTAAGTGTTGACTCTGTGTCTCCTCCTAAAATACTAACATAAACATATGCGTATCTTAGGTCATTTGTCACTTCTACATCAGTTACACTTACCATAGAGTTTATTCTTGGATCTTTTATTCCACTTATAAGCATTGTGCTTACTACTTTTCTTACTTCTTCTGATATTCTTCTTGTTCTATTGTATGATGCCATAATATCGACCTCTTTATATACTAATTTTTATAATTTTCTTTTTACTTCTTTAGTTATATAGCATTCAACTACATCGCCTTCTTTTATGTCGTTGTAATTTACAAAACTCATACCACATTCGTATCCTGTGTTAACTTCTTTAACATCATCTTTGAATCTCTTAAGAGCGGCAAGTTCACCTTCATGTATTATTATGCTATCTCTAACTATTCTTACTTTAGAGTTTCTAAATACCTTACCATTAGTTACATAGCATCCAGCTACTGTTCCAACTCCAGATATTTTGTAAACTTCTCTTATTTCAGCTTTTCCAGTATCTTCATCTACATATTCAGGGTCTAACATACCAGTCATAGCTGCTTGTACATCTTCTATAGCCTTGTATATTATAGTGTATGTTCTTACATCGACCTCTTCTTTTTTAGAAAGAGATTCTGCACCTGGAACCGGTCTAACATTGAATCCTATTATTATAGCGTTTGATGCTGCAGCAAGCATAACATCAGATTCAGTAACAGCTCCAACTCCACAGTGTATTACTCTAACTGCAACTTCTTCATTTGATAATTTTTCTAAAGATTGCTTAACTGCTTGAACTGAACCTTGAACATCACCCTTTATAACTAGGTTAAGTTCCTTAACCTCTCCTTCATTCATCTGGCTGAAGAAGTCATCTAAAGACATTCTTTGGTTTGATTTTAGCATTTCATCTCTTGCTATTTGTTGTCTCTTTTCAGCTACATTTCTAGCAATTTTGTCATTAGGCACAGAAACAAATTGATCTCCACCTTGTGGAACTTCTGATAAGCCTAATATTTCTACAGCTGTAGATGGTCCTGCCACCTTAACTCTTTTTCCTTTAGAGTTTATCATTGCTCTTACCTTACCAAAAGCAAGTCCTGCTACTATAGGATCTCCAACTCTTAAAGTACCACCTTGAACTAAAACTGTAGCAACTGGTCCTCTTCCTTTATCAAGTTCTGCCTCTATTACAGTTCCTACTGCTCTCTTATCAGGGTTAGCTCTTAGTTCTTCCATTTCAGCAACTAATAGTACCATTTCAAGTAGTGTATCTATTCCTTCTTTTTTCTTAGCTGATACAGGAACAGCTATAACTTCTCCGCCCCAATCTTCAACTAATAAACCTTGATCTGCCAATTCCTGCTTAACCTTATCTGGGTTTGCACTTGGTTTATCTATCTTATTTATAGCTACTATTAGAGGTACTCCAGCTGCTTTAGAGTGGTTTATAGCCTCTACAGTTTGTGGCATTATACCATCATCTGCTGCTACTACTAATATAGCTATATCAGTAACTTGAGCTCCTCTAGCTCTCATTGATGTAAAAGCCTCATGCCCTGGAGTATCTAAGAATACTATTTTTTGACCATTTATATTTACTTCAGAAGCACCTATATGCTGAGTTATTCCTCCTGCTTCGCCAGAAGTTACATCTGTCTTTCTTATTGCATCTAATAAAGATGTCTTCCCATGGTCAACGTGTCCCATAACTGTAACTACCGGTGGTCTTTGCTTTAAATCTTCTTCTTTATCTTCTTCTATTTCCATTAGTGTTTCTATTTCTAATTCTTCGCTATTATCACCCTCAGCTATTACTAGTTCAAATCCATATTCACTAGCTACTAAAGATGCTATTTCAAAACTTATTTCTTGGTTTATTGTTGCCATTGTACCCATTTTCATAAGCTTCATTATTATTTCAGACGAATTTTTATCTAATTTATTTGCCAATTCTTGAACAGTTAATTGACTATCTATTTCTATAGTTGATCCATTATCGGATTTTTCTTCTATTAATAATTCCATTAATAACTCTTTTTCCTCTGAAGTAATTTCAGAATTTTCATCTTTTACATTTATCTCTAATTCTTCTAGTTTTGATATTAAGTCTTCATTTGACATATCTAATTCCTTAGCTATTTGGTATACTCTTGTTTTTGACACAAGATCACCCCCTATTATTTTTTTGATGTTTCTATTAGTTCTGTTATCCTCTTTGAGAAATTTTCGTCTTTTATACCTAAGACAGCCCTTGGAGCTTTTCCTATTGACATTCCTAATTTTAATTTTGTTGAAAAAATTATATACGGAATATCTCTAAAAGATGACTTATCTCTAAAAAGTTTTTTTGTATTATCAGAAGCATCCTCTGCTACTATAACTAATTTGACCTTTCCCTTTTTTAGTTCAAGCAGTGTAGAATCATCACCTGAAACTATCTTACCTGCGCGAGTTGCAAGCCCTAAAAATGAGTATATTTTTTCTTCATTATTTGTCATATTCTTCCAACTCCATAAGTAACTTTTCATAAACCTCTGTAGGTACTTCCATCTTAAAGGCTCTATTTAATGCTTTATTATTTATAGCCTTTTTTAGGCATTCTAAACTTTTGCATATATACGCACCTCTCCCATTAGCTCTACCTGTTGGGTCTAAAAATATCTCTCCATCTTTATTTTTAACTATTCTTATCAATTCTTTTTTTGAATCTCTATCCTGGCAAGCGATACATTTTCTCTGAGGCACTTTCTTTACTTTATTCAAAGATATCCCTCCTATTCTTCTATTGCTTGTGATTCACTTTTTATGTCTATCTTCCAATTTGTAAGTTTTGCAGCAAGTCTAGCATTTTGACCTTCTTTACCTATGGCAAGTGACAATTGATAATCAGGCACTATAACTAAAGCAGACTTTTCTTCTTCGTCAACTTCTACTTTAACTACTTTTGATGGGCTTAGTGCTGCAGATATAAACTCTGATGGGTCATCGCTATGTTTTATTATATCTATCTTTTCATCACCAAGTTCATCAACTATATTTTTAACTCTTGAACCTTTAGGTCCTACACAAGCTCCTATTGGATCAATCTTGTCATCTATAGATTTTACAGCCATCTTAGTTCTTGAACCAGCTTCTCTAGCTACTGATTTTATCTGAACTATACCTTCAAATATTTCTGGTACTTCAAATTCAAATAATCTCTTAACTAGTCCTGGGTGACTTCTAGACACTACTATTTGAGGTCCCTTATTAGTTTTCTTCACCTCTAATATGTAAACCTTTATTTTTTGTCCTGCTTTGTAATTTTCTCCTGGTATTTGTTCGCTTTGTGTCATAACAGCTTCTATTCTTCCAAGGTTTACATGAACTATATTTTTGTTTACTCTAGCTACTTCTCCTGTAACTATTTCATTTTCTTTTTCTATAAATTCATTATATACTATTTCTCTTTCAGCTTCTCTGATTCTTTGAACAACCACTTGTTTTGCAGTTTGAGCTGCTATTCTTCCAAAATCCTTAGGTGTAACTTCATTTTCTATTATATCTCCTAATTCATAATTAGGACTAATTTCTCTAGCATCTGCCAATTCTATCTCTAAAAAAGTATCATATAAATCAGTTTCATCCACTACTACTCTTTGAGAAAATACCCTTATATCTCCTTTTTCTCTATCAAATTCCACCCTAACATTTTGAGCTGAACCAAAGTTTTTCTTGTAGGCAGTTAAAAGGGCTTGTTCTATAGTATCTATTAATATATCTTTATCTATTCCTCTATCTTTTTCTAATTCATCTAAAGCTTGCATAAATTCATGATTCACTTTATTATTCCTCCTTGTTCTCTTGTTAAAATTTTATCGCAAGTCTAACAAGAGCTACTTCCTTTTTGTTAAACTCAACTTCATTTCCATCTATTATTATTTTTATATTTTTATCCTCTGTAAGACCTACTAATTCACCCTCAAATTGCTTAACTCCATCTACTGCTTTGTATAATTTAATCTCAACATCTCTTCCTTGATATCTTATGAAATCTTTTTCCTTTTTCAATGGTCTATCAAGTCCTGGTGAAGATACTTCTAAGAAATAATTTTCACTTATAGGATCTTGTTTATCTAATTGTTCGCTTAACTTTCTGCTTACTTGCTCACAATCATCTAGAGATATTCCGCCTTCTTTATCTAAATATACTCTTAAATAATACTCTCCAGCTTCCTTAACGTATTCTACATCCACTATCTCAAATCCAAGAGGTTCAGTTATCTTTTCTACTATTTCTTCTACTGTTGTTTCTATACTCTTTTTCATTTTATTACCTCCTATTCAGTTGTCAGTTTAGCATTAAAACAAAAGAGTGAGTACCTTAGTCTCACTCTTAGTTTTCGCAAAATATACTATTTTATATACTATGATACCATATATTAGTTTTAGTTGCAAATTTTTTGAACATTAGTATCTATTTTATACCACACACTTTAATAGTGATATATTGTTTATCTCGCTCAATTTTTTCTAATTATTTATATCCGCATCACTTATACTTACTTCTTTTATACTCATTTCTTTTCCCTTTTTAGGTATTATTTCGAATTTTTTTCCTTCTTTACGCAACTTTGTAAATTCTGCTATAGCTGTAAAAAGAACATCTGTTGATGAGTTAAGGGCAGTCTCACAAGAGTCTTGAATAACCCCAACAATAAATCCTACACCTACAACCTGCATAGCAACGTCATTTGGAATTCCAAATAAACTACATGCAAGAGGAACTAATAATAATGAACCTCCAGCTACTCCAGAAGCCCCACATGCACTTACAGCTGATAATAAACTTAGTATCAATGCCATCCCTAGATCTACTTTAATTCCAAGCGTATTAACCGCTGCAAGTGTTAATATTGAAATTGTAACTGCAGCACCACCCATATTAATAGTCGCTCCTAAAGGAATTGAAACTGAATAAGTATCCTTATTTAAATTCAATTCTTCACATAAACTCATGTTTACAGGTATATTGGCAGCTGAACTACGTGTGAAAAATGCTGTAAGTCCACTGTCTTTTAAACATTTTAGTACAAGAGGATATGGATTTTTTCGAATACCTATAAATGCGATAAGAGGATTTACAACAAGAGCTATAAATGCCATACACCCAACTAATATAATTATCAGCCTACCGTAACCAAATAAAGTCTCTATCCCCTGTGTAGAAATAGTATCAAATACAAGCCCCATAATACCAAACGGTGCAAGATTTATTACCCATTTAACAACCTGTGATAGTGCATCTGATATATTACTTATAGCCGTTTTTGTAGATTCACTAGCACTCTTTAATGCGATCCCAAGAATTAGTGCCCATGCAAGTATACCTATATAATTAGCATTTACAAGTGCATTTACTGGATTATCAACAATATTTAATAATAGCGTCTTTAAGACTTCCACCACACCTCCAGGAGGTGCAACATCTTGAACTCCTGCTCCAAGAGTCAATTCTACTGGGAACATAAAACTTGTCACAACAGCAACAAGACCTGATAAAAAAGTTCCTAGGAGATACAGAAATACTATAGATTTCATAGTAGTCTTAGCCCCACTTTTATGCTGAGAAATCGCTGTCATTACTAAGAAAAATACCAATATAGGTGCAACTGATTTTAAAGCTCCTACAAATAATGATCCAAAAATAGCTATTGGCTTTGCTGCATCAGGTGCTGTTAATGCTAAGGTAATTCCTACGACTAAGCCCATTATGATTCGTTTTACTAGGCTTATATTATTCCATTTTTTCACTAAATCTTTCATCTTATTCCTCCCTTTATAAATATTTTCGTTCATTATATAATTCAAAATATTATTTTTAGATTTTAAAAGTCTGATTCTAATCTGCCATCTAAGCTAAACTTTGAATTTAACATACCTAAAGTTATTTTTTATTTTAATTTTTTTTTATAATTAATTGTTTTTATTCCTGGTTTGTTTTTAATTAACTTTAGAGACTTTAGAATTATTCCTAAATTAGATATGGTTTTCTTATATCAAAGTTGAAATTTGCAAAGTTACAAAGGAATTAGGGTATTTTAATAATCATTTTTGAATTATATAATGAATAATCAATTTAGTATAGCTTTTATAATATGGTATATTAACCCATTTTATAAAATAGATTTTATCATTTTTTTCTATTTTTTCCAACTATTTTAAAAATTCTTTATAGTGAAATATATATTTTTTTATTTTTAAGTACTACCGCTATACCTATAAATATAGAACTATAATAGGACAATTTATGAATTATCTGCTTTATAGCTTTCAAAGCCAAGTATTTCACAAATAAATCTATGTAACAAGAATATTTTTTCTTATTATAAAAAAATTTTCTATATAAAACCTTTAAATGACATTTTTTTGAAATGAATATAGCTTCTATGCATTTTTTTAAAAAATCCCAAGTTCAAATGAACTTGGGATAGCTTAAAATAAAGACAACTGATTTTGATCACTCATGTTATCAAGTGATCCATGATTAGTAAGAGTTTCCAAAACAGTTTTAGAAATCTTAGTTCTCTTTCTTAAATCCTCTTTGGATATAAATTCTCCATTATCTCTTTCTTTTTGTATATTTAAAGCTGCATTTTCACCAACCCCTTGAAGAGCTATCATTGGTGGTAGTAATATTTTTTCTCCAGCAACCTGGAAATTTTTAGCGTCTGATTTATATATATCAACAGGTATTATTTTTATTCCCCTTGCATACATTTCAAGTGCAACTTCTAAAACTGTAAGCATGTTCTTTTCTTTTGCTGTTGCATCATTTCCCAAAGACTCTATCTCATGTATTTTTGACTTTATAGCGTCTACTCCCTTTACAATTAAATCTGCATCAAAATCCTCTGCCTTAGTCGTAAAGTAAGTTGCATAAAATGCCTCTGGATAATGAACTTTGCAATATGCCAGTCTAAACGACATCATTACGTATGCAACTGCATGTGCCTTAGGGAACATATACTTTATCTTTTTACATGACTCTATATACCACTCTGGAACATTATTTTTCTTCATTTCTTCTATATGTTCGGGTTTAAGTCCTCTACCTTTTCTTACACTTTCCATTATTGTGAAACTCATCTTTGGTGGTAATCCTTTGAATATAAGGTAGTTCATTATATCATCACGAGTTGATATAACATCTTTAAGTCCAACAATATCATCTCTTACTAAATCCTGTGCATTGTTTAACCAAACATCTGTACCATGTGAAAGACCCGATATACGGACTAACTCAGCAAATGTAGTTGGCTTTGTATCAAGAAGCATCTGTCTAACAAACTTTGTTCCAAATTCAGGAATCGCAAGGCATCCTATTGGACAATTTATTTCCTCTGGAGTAACTCCCAAGGCTTCTGTAGACGTAAATAAAGACATAGTCTCCTTATCGTCTAAAGGTATTTCTGTGGCAGTAATCCCTGTGATATCCTCAAGCATCCTTATAATTGTAGGTACGTCGTGTCCAAGTATGTCTAGTTTTAGTATTCTCCCACTTATTGAGTGATAATCAAAGTGAGTAGTTATAACCCCGCAATTTACATCATTTGCTGGATACTGAATAGGTGTGAAATCGTATACATCTTTGTAGTCAGGTATAACCATTACTCCTCCTGGATGTTGTCCTGATGTTCTTTTAACCCCGGTGCAACCATTTGCAAGCCTTAATACTTCTGCTGTAGGTACATTTATATTATTTTCTTCTGTATATTTTTTTGCATACCCAAAAGCTGTTTTCTCTGCAACCGTACCTATAGTTCCAGCCCTATACACATATCCCTCACCGAATAATTCCTCAGTGTATTTATGTATTACTGGCTGATAACTTCCAGAGAAATTTAAGTCTATATCCGGCTCCTTATCACCTTCAAAACCTAAGAAAACTTCAAATGGTATATCATGTCCGTCCTTTTTTAAAGGCCTTTTGCATTTTGGGCAATCTTTATTTGGTAAATCTACACCAGAACCCCATTCTCCAACCTCATAAAAGTAAGAGTATTTACACTCAGGATTTTCACATATATAATGAGCTGGAAGTGGATTAACCTCTGTTATATCACTCATAGTAGCTGCAACGGATGATCCTACAGACCCCCTCGACCCAACAAGATATCCATCCTTAAGGGATTTAGCAACTAGTTTTTGGGCTATTATATACATAACTGCATATCCATTACTTATTATCGAATTTAGTTCTCTATCCAGCCTTTTTTGAACAACCTCAGGAAGTGGTTCGCCGTAAATTCTCTTTGCCTTGTTGTAACACATCTGTCTTAATTCCACATCTGAACCCTCTATTATAGGTGGATATGTATCATCTGGTATAGGCTTAATATCCTCTACCATATCTGCAATTTTATTTGTATTTTCAACTACAACCTCATAGGCTAATTCTTCACCAAGATACTTAAACTCCTCTAACATTTCATCAGTAGTTCTAAAATGTAGATAGGTTTCTTCTTCATCAACCTTAAATCCTTGCGAGTATTTTAGTACTTTTCTAAGAACGGATTCATGCTTATCTAAAAAATGTACATCTCCTGTAGCCACAGGTATTTTGCCAAATTTTTTAGCTACTTCTACCAATTTTTTATTTAAATTTCTAAGTTCATCCTCATCTTTAGCTTCACCTTTATCAATCATAAATCTATTGTTGTCAATAGGCATCACCTCTATATAATCATACATCTTTATTACTTTTTCTAACTCCTCATCAGGTAAATTCTTTTTTACAGCTTGGAATACTTCTCCCGCCTCACATGCCGAACCAATTATTATCCCATCCTTGTGTTTTTCGAGAACACTTTTTAGTATTCTAGGTGATCTATAAAAGTGTTCTACATGCGCATCGGAGACTATTCTATATAGATTTTTTATACCTGTATAGTCTTTTGCAATTAAAGTTATATGATTTGTCATAATCTTTTTATAGTCTATTTTACCAAGAACATCATTTATATCACTTAAGGTCTTTGCCCCTCTTTCAATAAGCATTTCAAGAAATTTATTAAATATATGAGCTGTAGCTTCAGCATCATCTACTGCCCTATGGTGATTTAATAAAGGAACTCCTAGTTCTTTTGCTACAATGTTTAATCTATGTCTTTTTAAATTAGGAAGCATAACTCTGGCTAACTTTAAGGTATCTACGCTCTTGTTTTTATATTCAATATTTTGTTCTCTACATTTTTGAGATATAAACCCAGTGTCAAAGTCAGCATTGTGGGCAACTACTACACTATCTCCTATAAACTCTATAAACTTAGGCAAAACTTCTTCAATAGTAGGCTTATCCTTAACTAAGTCGTTTGTTATACCTGTTAATTCTTGAATTTTATAAGATATATCTTTTTCTGGATTTATAAGCTGACTAAATCTATCTACTATCTTAAAGTTTTGTATTTTAACTGCCCCTATTTCCGTTATTTTATCATTTGTATTTGAAAATCCTGTCGTCTCTATATCAAATACCACAAAGGTTTGAGATAAATCTTTTTCATTTGCATCTTCTATAATTAAGGAATTGTCATCTACCAAGTATCCCTCTACCCCATAAAGTATTTTTATACCATTTGCCTTTCCTGCACTCATTGCATCTGGAAACCCCTGAACAACTCCATGGTCTGTAATAGCTATTGCTTTGTGCCCCCATTTTGCAGCCCTTTCAACCAACTTTTTTACAGAACAAAGTGCATCCATAGACGACATTTGTGTATGCGCATGGAGTTCTACTCTCTTTTTTTCAGAACTATCTTGTCGCTCTTGTTTAACTTCTTTTCTTATCCCACTAATAGTCATTGTTATTTCTCTTTGATATGTATCGTAAATTACATCTCCTTTTATTTTCAAATACATTCCTTTTTTTATTTTATCTAGAACAGCATCCTTATTTGTATCATTTAAAAATAGCTTGCAACTTATAGAACTGGTATAGTCTGTAAGAGCTGCCATCATAAGTATTTTACCGTTTCTAAGTTCCTTTATTTCTATATCAAATACTTCTCCTACTATAGCTACTGTCCCTGATGATTGATTTAATTCTGATATTTTCTCAACTATAGCATTTACATTTTCACCATATATAAGTTCCTCATCTACCTCTGGCTTAATAACATATTCTTCATCTACTTCATCATCCACGCTAGGTTCTTTATCCATTTCTAGTAATTTTATTTTATTTTCTGTTTCAATATCATTCTTTTTTATTAACCTCTTTATATCTACCTTTTCATCTATTGCTTTTTCTATAGTTATTTCTAGTTCCAAACCCAATTCCTCACTGAGTACTGTCTTTAGGACATGTACAACATTCTTTTTCATTAGTCTGTCGTAGAATATTTCTTTTGGTAACTTAATTTTAAGTTCATCATCTATACACATAAACTCTATATCTCTTTGCCACCCAGATATTGAAGGACACAATTTTTGCAATATATAAACTATATTCTTCCAATATAGTTTTATCACATCTTTGCTCGATTTCCTATCTAAACCCGTATAGCTAATTTTCACTTTTATATCTTTGAAATAATCTAATTTTAAAAGTAATTCACTTCTTAAATTTAATAATATTTCATTTAAAATTATCCCTTTTGAGGTTAGGTGAAAATATACTATTCTTTCTTCTTTAAAATACACTACTTTTTTTATATAAACTTCTTTAAGTTGTTTACACAGTAGATTATTATTTATCTCCAATTTATCTAAATATTCTTTTACGCTCTCCACTGTCTCACCTCTAATTAATTATTTTTAACACATTTGAAATTATACCCATTTAGTGCTACATATAAGTGCTAATTAGATATTAAAATATAAATGTTAAAATATTATACCACAACCAATATAGTAAAGGTTTATTTTAGTATTTGAAATTAGGATTAGCTACAAATTGACTAACTTTTAATATTATATAATACAGAGTCTTCAATTTGTTTATATAAGGCGGTGTTTTTATGGCATATGATAACCATATTAAATTCAAAAAAATAGTCCTAAACTATATGGAGTTGGGAGAAAAGAAACTTTTCAAAAAATCTCTTAAAGAAATTTCTGTAAATAAAAAAGTATTTTTTTATTATTCACGTAGAAAAAATATTCCTATATGCGCACTGCCTACGATAAAACTTATACTATCTTCTAGACAAGGTTTTTTATCTTTTTGTTTTAATTTTTATAACTTTACAGACAACATAAATACTAATATACCTATATCAAAATCTAGTATTAAGAGTATAGCCAAAATTGTAGTTGCACATGAGGTAGGTCATATACTAGATCCTAATATAGCTAATACAAAAACCGAGTACACAAATATATTGTCCAATATTATAGACAAACTCATTGAATATAATATTGATATTAATGATAGTAAATTTCATAAAAAAAACTTACCTATTGAATTAGATCAATGTGTTCTAAATTTGAAAAAAAATTTAATACTAAGAGAATGCGATGCTTGGGATATTGCCGAGTCTATACTTACCTTTGAAAATGAAGGAGAAAAACTCA
This sequence comes from Asaccharospora irregularis DSM 2635, assembly GCF_900129815.1. Classification (GTDB taxonomy): domain Bacteria; phylum Bacillota; class Clostridia; order Peptostreptococcales; family Peptostreptococcaceae; genus Asaccharospora; species Asaccharospora irregularis. Next base: position 56,629 of record NZ_FQWX01000010.1, on the reverse strand, counting down.
TATTCGACAAAATAAAAGAGTATGCTCTAGCTACTTATAATTATGGAAATATAAAAACTATAATATCAGATCACAACCTCGATTTATTCTTTAAATATAGAAGATATTTTGCTTAAATTTTTTAATACAAAAAGGTAGTGTCTTATCTTTGTGATATGCTCTATTTATAACAAAATGAGCATATCACATCCCTAAAACCTACCTTATTCATAGTATTTGTATATTATTATCTGTACTTAGGAACTTCAAAAGTTACGTTTGATGAAGCCCCACATTTACTTGCTATTTTACCCATTATATTAGATATGCCGTTAGCCCAATTTACATCGCTGGCATATTGATGCCATGTGTAATCATAGTTCCATCTCATCTTATAAACTGTATTCTGATTATATTTAGAATTATGTATATAGTTTTGAGATATCCATTTAGCTGAACCATCTATTGTAGCCTCTACACTTGTCCATCCATTAGAGTATGCTGCCTCTGCTCCTGAAACATTTGCACTTCTATCAATAGCTCCTATTCCATAGAAGTTATATACCTTTACAGGATTTGGAAGTTCTTGTCCTTTATAAGAAGTTATTGTCTGCCCTTGAGCAAGAACTGACCTTCCATATCCAGTCTCCCACATAGCATTTGCAACTAAATAAGTTAGATCTATATTATATTTTCTAGCTGAATTTATAAATGCTTGCCCTTGATTATAGAATACATTTGTTCCTGATGTTGAAGGTAGACTATTTAAATATGAATTTAAACTTTCAACAGAAATACCCTCTCTATAACTATCTGTTCTTAAAAACTGCATAATTCCACTTGTGCTAGATGTAAAATTATTTGGATTTAAATATCTTTCTAAGTCTGTTTTGCTAGCACATACATATGGGCTAGAACCTCTTATAGAAAATGTTGTAAGTGATTCACCTAATATATTAAGGGCACTAGAGCTTCTTGAATTAATCGAAGCAATTATATTTCCTCCTGATACAGCTTTTTCGTATTGTTTGTTAATATGATCATCTAGTGTATAGTTTAACGATTTATAATTAACATTGAATCCATTTACAGTTTCAGAACCTCCTACTTGAGTTTCATTACTACTATTATTGTTTGTATTGTTATTGTTTGTATTGTTATTTGTGTTGTTGCCTTGGGAATTGGATGGTGCTTGTGAAGAAGAATTAATTAAATATCCACTAGATACATAGCAATCCTTTCCATTATACTTTATTCTAGACCATCCACCATTTTCAGATAGCACATCTACTACCTTTCCTCTAGTAAGAGTTCCTAGCTTACTATATCCTGTACCTGGACCACTTCTAACATTTAATGCTGCTGTATTTACCTGTTTCTTTATTATATTTGCATTATTGTTAGTATTATTTGTGTTATTGTTTTGATTGTTATTTGTATTATTCTGAGCTACTTCCTTTAAATAAATACTAGATACATATCCTATCTTGCCGTTGTAGTTTATTTTAGACCATCCGGCCTTTTGTGATATGACATCTATTATAGCACCCCTTTTCAGACTACCTATTACACCACAACTAGTGCCTTCTCCACTTCTTACGTTCAATGATGAAGCATTTACCTGTTTTTTTGTTGTATTTACAGTTCCAGTATTAGTCGTTCCTTCACTTGTTTTTATATCTCCTAAGTACTGGTTGGCCACATACCCTATTCTTCCATTATGCTTTATTTTTGACCATTCATTGCTTTTAGATATTAACTCAACCTTGTCTCCCTTATTAAGGACACAGATAACTCTATAACTCATACCTGCACCATTTCTCATGTTTAGTCTACTAGCAGTAACCTGTTTGCTGCCATTGGATGATGAATTGCTAGTAGTAGTTTGACTTGAAATGGATATGTATTTAGATGATCCCCATCCTTCTTTTCCTGAATCAGATTTAACTTTATACCAACCATTTGATGAGCTTAGAATTGTAAGTTTATCGTTTTTCTTGGCCACAAAGTTTATTTTATTACTTATACCTGGGCCACTTCTTATGTTTAAACTACTCGCTGTAACTACCCCTATTTGACCTGAAGCATGTACACTCGTAAATGCCATTGGTAATGCTGCTAATGTTGCTATGGCAACTTTATTTTTCATATACATTTCCCCCTATTCTTGGACATGAGACTACTTATATAACAATTATACGACATCGCTTGCTATTAGTAAATATTACCACAAGATAAAGTAATTCTTAATTTTTCTCAATCTAACTTTGTGGCAAGTACAATTTCGTATATAATTAAGTTATAATGTCTTGTAATACTTAGATAATAAATATAGTTTGGAGGTGTTTTTATGGATAATAATATAAAAAAATTAAAAGAGATTTTAAACAATAGTGACAATATAGTTTTTTTTGGAGGTGCAGGTGTATCCACCGAATCCAACATACCAGATTTTAGAAGTTCTACTGGATTATTCAATCAAAAGTTAAATAAAAGTTTTTCACCTGAAGAGTTAGTGTCTCATACTTTTTTTGTTAAGTATCCGGAAGAATTTTTTAAATTTTATAAAGATAAGCTTATATATCCAGATGCTAAGCCAAATAAAGCACATCTAGCACTTGCTCATCTAGAGAAAATAGGAAAATTAAAAGCTGTTATAACCCAAAATATCGATGGACTTCACCAGGTAGCTGGAAATAAAAAGGTTTTTGAACTGCATGGTTCAGTATTAAGAAACTATTGTATGGATTGTAACGCTTTTTATGACCAAAATTTTATACTCAATTCTGATAAAATACCTACCTGCACAAAATGCGGTGGTAAAGTTAAGCCTGATGTAGTTCTCTATGAAGAAGGACTAGATGAAGATGTAATCTCTGGTGCAATTAAAGCTATTTCTAAGGCTGATACTCTGATTATAGGAGGAACTTCTTTGGTGGTTTATCCTGCTGCAGGGCTTATCGACTATTTTAAAGGAGATACACTTGTACTCATAAACAAAAGTACTACTTCTGCTGATTACAAGGCTGATATAGTTATTCATGATTCTATAGGTGAAGTATTATATAAATCAATATCTATTAATGAAGATACTTTTTAATAGATATAATCATTTTGACTTAATATACAAATAATATTATATTGAAGTCATTCTATTGTTTTAGTATTATTTTCATATGGTGTTTTATGATACTAGAATATTTTTTAATCGAAAGGAGAGCTTATGAAATTAAAAACTATTTCTTTACCAGAACTTAATAACTTAGATCCCACACTCGAATCTACATTTATAAAAATGGGCGAAGAGCAAGGCGAACTTGCCGAATGCATAGGAAAATTTAGAAATCTAAGCGGTGAAAACAATAATCTATCTGAAATAGAAATTATAGAAAAAACAGCTAAAGAACTTATGGATGTGGCTCAAACTTGTGTTACTATGATGTTTAAGCTAGAAGAACAATACGGTATTAACATTGAGGATATAAGAAAAGAGCATATAAAAAAACTAGAAAAAAGAGGGTATATAAAAAAGAACTCTTTATAGATTTATTGGTAAATATAATTCAAAATAAAATAGGTAGCGCTTTATAATATTGTAAAGCGCTACCTGTTTATTAATTTAATCATTATATTCGTATTCATTTTTAAATATCTCTACACCTTCATCCCATGCTTCCTCTTTTGTAATGCCCTTTTCCTCAGCAACCAAATATACTATTTCACTTAATTTAGATGCCAATTCTAATATTCCCATTTCTTACACCCTTTCCTGTCATACATATTAGTCTGATAATCAAAATCTAAATTTTATATTATTGTTCCCTAAAGTTAAGTGAAATAAATTGTTAATTTTATCTAAAATTAATAATTAAAAAATTCTCTTCTCTCATGTCGACAACGACTTCTTCCGTTGCTCATTTTTTTACTTGCAAGACCATTATATTGAGATTTCTAAGTTGTATAAGTTATTCAAAGTCAAAGAGTGATTATAATTTCCTTATACGTAAAAAAGAGAGGATATAATCCTCTCTTAAAATCCGATTAGAATTGACAGGGCGGCGTATCCTGTATCTCTGGTTACTATCCACATGGGTAGCGCGTTGGGTGCCATTTCCAACCTCAAATCCAATCAATATATTTTATACACTTTATAATTAAATTATACCTAAATATCTCATTTATTACAATACTAATTAAGTATAACTCTGTATTTATTTCTTCTTATACTGCTTTATTCTTCCGCTATTTAGTCTATTTTCTATTTTTGCTCTCTTTATAGGATATAGCGATGCTATATACAAGTATCCTTCTTTTATGTCTAAATCCGCAGCTACTAATATATTCTTATCTACCTTCTTTATAAACTCTATACTGGTACCTACTTTTTTGTTACCACGACCCACATACTCTGGATTTTTCACAATATCTTTTATTGTATCTAAAAGGTTGTCCAATATGTTCTTAGTTAATTCATTTTTATGTCTTTTCTTTATATGTTTTATTACTCCTGGTGCTGCATAGACGTTGCCAATATACTTAATTCCTGCCAATTTGGCAATGTTTTCATCTATATATCCTACAATCTCGTATTTTGATAAATCAACTGACATATTGGTTTCCTTTCTAGTATTGTACTAAACTAATCTATACTTATATATTAACTTATTAATCTAAGTTTTGTATAGCTAATTTTAATTAGACAATCTCTAAATTTCACCAATTATATTTTACTAATATAGTTGTTAAATTAAAAAATCCTCATCCTCTAATTCCTCATAAATCCCTTTTTGATATCCATTCCCCTTAGTTGAAAAAAAGTCGTGAGTTTTAGTTTCCGTACTTAAACCATTTAATACTATAGGATTTACATCTTTTACTTCATAGAACTTTTCAAATCCCAGATTATCCAATGCTCTATTTGCATTATACTTTAGGAAGTTTATGACCTCTTCCTCTAATCCACTTTCCTTGTATATATTATTTGTGTATTCTATCTCATTTTCCATAAGATCACTTAATATTTTAAACATTCTTTCCTTTAAAACGACTTTTTCTTCTTCATCAAAAGAACTATATACTTCCTGAGCAAGAAGTCCTATATATTTTCCATGTAAAGACTCATCCCTAAGTATAAGAGATATTATTTCTCCACTTGCAACCATCTTCCCTTGACCAGACAAATATAACGGATAGAAAAATCCTGAATAAAATAAAAAACTCTCTAAAAATACACTCGTAACCATTGAAAGATACAAGCTTTTATTGCAATGAGTACTTTCATATTGAGCTAATATTAAATCTGCCTTTCTTTGTAACGTCGGTTCTTTTTCTATCCACTCAAACAATTCATCTATCTCGGTATTAGAAAGTAGTGTCATAAATATAGAAGAATAACTTTTTGCATGTATTTCTTCCATAGTTCCCATAAATGATAAAACTGCCTTTCTTTGAAGATTTTCTGTTAAGCTCATCATAGATGGCACACCGTTATTCCCTTGCTTTGTATCTAGTAATGTCAATCCACCCAAAACTTTTTTATATAATTCTCGTTCTCTATCTTCTAATTGGCTCCAAACCTTAAGATCCTTAGATACCGATATTTCCTCTGGCAACCAGAATTGTTTGACATTTTGATCCCAAAAAGCCTGTGTGAATCCATCATCTTCTTTATTCCAATTTACAGCCTTGTGTACTTGACTTAATTTAAACGTCATTTTTTCCCTCCACATATTAAATTTTATATATAATACCTAATCTATCTGTTAATTTCTATTTATATAGAACACATAAGGCACTCATTAGTATCTCTAGTCATTTTTGTCCTTGTATAATATAAACTTTTTAATCCTCTTTTATACGCGTATATATAGTATCTAGCTATGTCCCTAGTAGTTTTGTCATCTGTTACAAATAGTGTAGTAGATATACCTTGATCAATATGTTCCTGGACAGTCGAAACAAGATCTATAACATACCTCATGTCCATTCTATAAGCAGATTGATAGTAAAGCATATTTTCATTAGTTAAAAACGGCATAGGATAGATTGTAGTTGAGTCACCATAAGTTCTTATCTCAACAGATTCAGTAATAGGCATTATACTAGATGTAGCATTTTGAACATAGCTAATACTCTGTGTAGGTGCTATTGCTGTTAAATAAGCATTGTATATACCTTTTTTCTTTACATCTTCTAATAAATTTGACCAATCCTCATTTGTTGGTATATATATACCTTCAAATAATTTTTTTACCTTATCCGTCTCTGGCAAATAAGATTTTTCGTAATACTTTGAAAGAACACTACTTTCTTTTCCTTTAGCATACTCAGACTTTTTAAAACCATCAAAAGCCTTACCTCTTTCTATAGATATTTGCATTGATGATTTAATCGCATAGTATCTTATCATTGCAAAAAATACATTTGAAAAATCTATAGCCTCTTTTGATGTATATAATATATTTTCTCTAACCAGATATCCATGTAAATTCATCGCCCCAAGACCAATAGAGTGTGATGACTCATTGCCCCGTTTTATAGTAGGAACTGGATCTATGCTTGTTTTATCCGATACAAAAGATAATACTCTAACCGCTGCATCCACTGTACTCTCTATATTCTTGTTATCCATTACATTCGCTATATTTAAAGAACCTAGGTTGCAGCTTATATCCTTACCCCAGATATTTTTACCCCCATACCCTTCTATATCAGAAGGTGTTTGATACTGAAATATTTCACAACATAAGTTAGACATTTTAATCATTCCAATATCTTTTAATACATGTTCTTTATTAGCAGTATCTATAAATACAACATAAGGATATCCACTTTCTTGTTGCATCTGAGCCATTCTAGTAAGCATTTTTCTTGGATTTATTTCTTTTTTCCTGATTTTTTCATCTGCTACTAGCTTATCGTACCATTCATCCATATTAATATCATCAAGATAAACTCCATACCTTTTATATACCGAATGGGGATAAAAAGCATATCCTGTTTCATTTTTTTCTGCTAACTCCATAAATTTATCAGGAATAATTGCTCCAATAGCTAATGTAGCTAACCTTATCTTTTCATCAGCATTTATTTTCTTTGTATCCATAAGAAGTTCAAAGTCTGGGTGAAATACAGTTAAATATACTGCCCCTGCCCCTTGCCTAGAGCCCATTTGATTAAAATAACTAAATGACTGCTCTAATAACTTAGCTACTCCAACAACTCCTCCTGCAGCTCCTTCTATATCTTTTATAGGATCTCCTGATGCTCTTAGTTTTGATAAATTTAATCCTACACCCCCACCTATCTTAGATAGATGATTGGCTGAGGATACTGCATAAGATATTCCCTCAGTGCTATCCTCCACAGATAATAAAAAGCAAGATACCATCTCCCCAGCTCTTTTTCTACCCGCATTTAAAAATGTCGGTGTAGCTGGCTGAAACTCTTGTTTTATTAATTTCTCTGCTAAGTTAAGTGTAAGCTTTCTATCTCCGTTTCCAAGTGCTAACGATACTATTAGAACCTTATCGTTATAGTTTTCTAATATATACTTTCCGTCATTGCTTTTTAGTGCATAGTTTTGATAAAACTTATTTGCACTCATATAAGACTTAAATCTAAAATCATTATTTTCTATAGTTTCATAAATTTCTTTTATAAAATCAATATCGTATTTTTCTATTACTTCGCTTGAATAATAATCATTTTCTACTAAATATTTCAACCTATCTTCCAGACTATCAAATACTTTTAGTCTAGGTTTTATGTATTCATCTAGATAGCAGTTTAGGGCCTCTATATCTTTTTCTAATTGATATTTTCCATGTTCATCTTTTATTATCACTTGATTATTAAGCTCTATCCAATTCATTTAATTTCTCCTCTTTAGAATAATTCTCATAATTAAAATATAAATTTGTTTTTTATAAGTTTAAAATAGATTTATAGAAAAATTTTCTATTTAAAACATTTAACTAATAATTTTTTTAAATGCGTATACGGAAATTATATTTAGCAACAGTTTGAAAATTAATATAATTTCCTAAGCATTATAAAAAATCTCGCTATATATCTATATTCCCCTTATGATAAATTCCAAAACACAATATATAGTGTTTTTTTAATTTTTTTATACTCCATATGGTATTTTCAGTTATTATAAAATCAAGTTTATGCACTATAAAACTATTGAATCTAAATAAGCCTATAAAATATTATCTTCTTGAGATAAAATTTATAGACTTATTGTATTTAATATATACCTTTTATAGTGTTTTCGAAATCTGCTTCATAGTATTTGCTAAATCCAAAATACCGTATCCCTGATATGTATTTGGATAAATGTATATAGGCTCTTTCCTAGCCCCTAACATTAGATATGTTTTTAGTGTTGGAGTATACATAGTTTTTCTTGGATATAGACCCTGTTGACTTATAAAATCCATTAGAAGTGCTAAAACTCCACTTACAACTGAACTACTAATTCCTGTGCCTGTGCCTGTATTATAGCTTTGATTTATATAAGTCGATATTATATCTACACCAGGTGCAACTATATCTGGTTTTATAAAGCTAGTTCTCAACGAACCTCTGGAGGAGCCTATCCACATGCTTGATGTTCTATAATTATACGCACCTACACTTATTACATTTTCTATATTTGCAAATGACGTTATTGTAGATGAAGATGTCGGATCTAGAAATCTGGTTGTATTAGATATTAAACTCTTGTTTGGAAGATATATATCATAAAGTCCATCTATTATATACTCCGGCTTTAATCTAAGTGTCCAAATACCTGGTTTTATATCATATAAACCTATAAAAAGTTTTTCACTTCCGTATTCAAACCAAGGATAGACAATTTGTAATTCATATTCTGTATTTTCTAAATTAAATTTTCCATAATATGGGTAATTATCAGGTGAGTATACTATATTATCGCTAATTTCACCTGATGGTGATATGACTTGAATACCTATTTTATCAGGTCCATCCACTATCAAGTATATTTCTAAGTTATTTTGTTCTCCTACCTGAATTATTACATCTTGAGGTTCATCAAAAGCCGCTATTTCTCCTTCATTGTGAATATCTGTATTCCCTTCATTCCCTGCTCCCGCAACTAATATCACTCCTTCTTCATATAGGAAATTAAATGAATCTAGAAGTGACACCTCTATTTCTCCACCAGGTGCAGTAGCTACAGTTAAATTTATTATTATATACTTTCTCTCTTTAGTTGCAACATCATTTATATATTTTATAGCTGATAAAAAGTCTGATGACTGATAATTAATTTTGCCTTCCTTAAACCTCCCTCTATATTCTCTTAATTTTACAACAACTAATTCACTGTCTATTGCTACCCCTCTATACTGCGAATTTAAATTTCCCCTTCCACAGCATATCCCAGCTGCCATAGTTCCCGTTCCTGTATTATCTGAAGTAAGATTTCCATTATTTTCACTTATTGCTTTGTTTATATCCTCCCTTGAAAACTCAGTCCCAAACAAACATTCTGATGGTGGATCTCCATGTTTACTATCTTGATCCCATATAGAAATTATCTTTGTATTTCCATCCTCATCTATAAAATCAGGATGGAGATAATCTATCCCTGAGTCTATAATTCCAATTATTACCCCCTTGCCAGTAACACTACTATATGGATTGCTGTATACAAATTCGGTCCCTGCAGCAGTCGATACAGTCTCACCATTTTCAATGTTATTGGTTATCTCAATCAACGAACTCATAGGACTCGACCTTTGCCACCATCCTATAATTTTGATACTATTAAGTATATCTTCATCAAAATCTCTTTTTGTATATATAGCGGCTAGTTGAGAGTTTAATATTATATATCTATCAATACCATTGGACTTCAATGTATCTTCTAATTCAGTCCTTCCACTTTGATACATTATAAGGTAAGATTTTTCCATATTTTAAAATCCCCTTTTATTTTAATTGATCGAACATTCCTCTTATATCCAATACTCCATATCCATAATTTACATTAGGATATATATTATTTGGGTCTCTTTTAGCTCCTATCTCAAGGAATGGTCTTATCTGTTGAACAAATGCTCTATTCGGATACATATCATTTACTAAAATGTATTGTAAAAAAAGAGCTATTGCTCCACAAGTATGAGCTGAAGCTACTGCTGTTCCTGTTATTGTGGCATATTTGTTTCCAGGATAAGGTGCTATTATATCTACCCCTGGTGCAACTATTTCTGGTTTTGATAAGTTATCTATAGTTGGACCTCTAGATGATGAGGGCCAAAGACTTTCATTTTTGGTATCATATGCTCCTACTGTAATTTGGTCATAATAATTCCCTGGATAATTTATGGTGTATAGTGGATCTGGATCAGTGAACCTAGTACCTGGTTTTAAAAATACCCTATTAGGTAAATATATATGGTATACTCCACTTATTACATATTCTCCTATTAACATAATTCTCCAGGTACCCTTTCTTGCATTCTTCAAATTTATAATCGTCTCTTGCTGACCTGAGTATGACGTCGGGTATATATATGTTATAAGGTAGTCTGTTGCTTCTAAGTCAAACACGCCTGATACGTCATTAAAATTTGTAACCTGTAATACTTTGCTTCTTTCTCCTGTCGGGGTTATGATTCCAACAGACATTTTATCAGGTTTATCTACCAATATCTGTATTTGTAATTGATCTTCGTCCTCCGATAACTGTATATCTATATAATCTACATCTCCCCTAAACTCTAGCTTACCTGATGCATGAGTTTGTGTGTTTCCCTCATTTCCCGCCGCTGCTACTACAGTAAATCCTTGAGAGAAATATAATTTTTCTTTTATAATTCTAGAACTTCTTCCTACTAATTGTGTCGATCCTACAGAAAGATTTACAACAGCAGGCATCTTAATTTCTTTAGCCTTTTGGTAGATATACTGTGTTGCTATATATGACATAGCATTATTGTAGAATCCATTTATTTTTTTCATTTTTATTACTATTAACTCGGCGTCTTCTGCTATACCAGCATATTCCTTATTTACATTTCCAAGTCCTGCACATATGCCACTTAACATCGTTCCTTGACCCTCTTCATCTGTCGATAAACTTGAATCATTGTCTTGAATGGCTTTGTTTATATCCTCTCTAGTATACTCCGTTCCAATAGAGTACCCTTTCGGAGGATTTCCATCTTTTGTTTGATCCCACAGATATATTATCTTTGATGTGCGATCAGGATAAATAAAATCTTCATGTAAATAGTCTATGCCAGAGTCTATAATACCAATAACTACACCTCTCCCAGTTATAGAAATATTCGGATTATTTTTTAAAAAATTAGCTCCTATATCTTCTGTGGCAACAACACCCCCTGATATACTTTGCCTTATATTTCCTAGAAGCGCCACCCTAACCCAGCGTTCTGAACTTTCCACGGACTTTAAAGTTAAAATTCTTTTTATTTCATCAATATTTGGTCTATCTGTGAAAATGGTCCCAAAATTATCTGCTATTTTGTAATATTTGTATGATGTATTTAATTGCATAAATTCCTGCTCAAATTCTGGACCATGAAGTATATTGCGTACAGGTATCAAATTTTCAAAACTATTTTCTATTTGCCTTTTTCCCTTATCATAACTTTCATCTATCTTCAATATTTCTGTATTTTGGGAAACGTTGTTTGATATTGATAAAAGTATATCTATATTTTTAGCGGCTGTACTTACTGGCTGAAAGACTAATTCCCATATTCCTGCTTTTATAGATTCTGTAGAACTTAATCGTATACTTACTTCACTTATTCTAGGATTTGAATTTATAATGTATAAATCACCTTTTACCTTAGTATTTTCTATAATATTTTTTATTCTTCTAGACTTGTATGATATATATCTAGTTCTTCTATTTGACGGATCTACTAAATATATATAAAAATCATCAGTTAAGCTTAACTGCATATTTATTTCCAGTAATTTTTCCTGTTCATCAACTTTTAACTCTATATTTATTTTTTCACCTTTTACCTTCTTAAGTCTATATATTTCTTCCTTGTATCTAACTAATACCTCATAGTCTATATCAATCCCCCCCTTAAATAAATCTGATTTGATTTCTAAATTAAAACTTTGATTTCAATTACTATAAAACTATCCATTATAATATATATATGTATCCTGTCACAAAGATATTATAATAAAATAACCATACCTTATATTTTGGTATGGTCATTTTATCTACTAGACTTTATATTTATAGCTCTAGCAATCTATTATCTCACTATGTTTGCAACCTGCCTTATAGTTTCCTGTAAATTTAAAATTCCATACCCTTGAGATACATTCGGATATTTATATATGTCCTGTTTAGTAGTACCTAGCATCAAGTAAGTTTTCAAAGTTTGTGTGTACAAGAGGTTTCTTTTTAATTTTTTCTGCTCTACTATATAATCAAGCATAATAGCTATTACCCCGCTTGCAATAGAACTACTAACACCGGTTCCTGTAGCCGTATTATAAGATCTCCCTCTTGCGGTCCCTATTATATCTACACCAGGTGCTACTATATCTGGTTTTATACGCTCTCTTTTTACAGGTCCTTTTGATGACCCTATCCACATACTATTTATTTTCTGATTATAACACCCAACTGTTATTACATTTTCAGTTGTTGCGTATAATGTTATTGTTGCGTATGAATTTGAATCCAAAAATCTAGTATCTTTAGATATCAAGTTTTTATTAGGCAAGTATATATCATACTCTCTATCAACTATAAACTCAGGCACTAATCTCATAGTCCATACTCCTGGCTTTATATCATTTATATATATTTGTGTATATTCTCCTCCTGATTGTAGCCAAGGATATGAATATAAAATCTTATATGAGGTATTTTCTAAGTTGAAAACTCCATAATACGGATAATACTCAGGTTTATAATTAACCACATTCCCCAATTCCCCTGCTGGAGATATCAACTGAATACTTATTTTATCTATTCCTCTACCTGTCAAAACAATATCAAGTGCATGTTGATCGCCAACTTGAATTAGCACGTCTTCTATAGTGTTGTAATTTCTTATCTTACCCTCATAGTGAATATCTGTGTTTCCCTCGTTTCCGGCACCACTTACTACAATTACTCCTGGCGATTGTAAAGATTCAAAGGAATCCATTAGTGTTAGATCTGTAGTAGCTGTAGATATATCTCCTACTGTCAAGTTTATTATCAAAAATTTTCCTTGATTAATCGAAACATCTAAAACATACTTTATCGCAGCTAATAAGTCTGCAGATTGATAATTGATTCTTCCCTTAATATAAGTATCTTTGTATTCTTTTAGCTTTACTACTATTAATTCACTATCTATAGCTACCCCTTTATATAGTTGATTTAGTGCTCCTCTTCCACAACTTATTCCTGCAGATATTGTTCCCGTCCCAATATCATCCTGCGTTAGACTATCATCATTTTCCTCAATTGCCCTGTTGATTTCCTCTCTAGTAATTTCCCTACCAAACGGAATATCATCTTCTTCTCTTCTTTCTACATTTTGATCCCATATAGATATTATCTTTGTAGTTCCATCGTCATTTATAAAATCAGGGTGCAAGTAGTCTATGCCTGAATCTATGGATGCAATCACTACTCCCTTTCCCGCTGAAGATATATATGGACTTTTGTATATATAGTCTGCACCCGATGCCCCTATAGAAGTCGTTCCTGATTGGATATCATCAGTTATTTGTATCAATGAACTTACTGGCCTTGATTGTTCCCAAGTCGTAATCCCTTTTATTGTTGCCAATTTTCTTTCATTAAAATCTGCAGTTACATACAAAACACCAAGCTTATTGTTCAATATAACATATATATCTATATTATTTTCTCGTAATTCATTGATTAGCTGATCTTGTGGCCCTTCATAAATAAAAATATAAGCCCTCTCCATATCTATATCCCCTACTTTATTTTAATTGTTCGAAAACTCCCCTTATATCCAATATCCCATATCCATAACTACCATTTGGATATGAGATATCTGCACTTCTTTTCGCTCCTGCCTTAAGATAGGTTTTTATTTTTTGAGAAAATGACTTAGTAGGATATATCCCATCTACTAATACATATTGCATATAAAGAGCAGCTGAGCCTGCTACATATGCAGCTGCTGGAGCTGTTCCAGTTATTGTAGCATATGTATTTCCCGGGTAAGGTGCTATTATATTGACCCCCGGGGCCACAATATCTGGTTTATATGTTCCTGCTATAGTTGGACCTCTAGACGATTTTACCCACATGCTATTATTTATAGTGTCATAAGCTCCTACAGATATATTCTCATCATATGTTGCAGGATAGTTTATGGTATATAATGGGTCAGGATCTCTAAATTTAGTTCCTGGTTTCAAAAATACCCTATTAGGTAAGTATGCCTGATAGACACCACTCGTTATATAGTTTCCAATTAACCTTATTCTCCAAATTCCTTTTTTCACATTATTCAAATTTATCCGTGCAAGTTCTTGTCCTGAGTAGTTTGTAGGATATATATATGATATAGAATAACTCGTTCCCTCAAAGTCAAATAAACCCGTCACTGGGGTATAGTCCGTTTCTATTAATAACTTGCTCTGCTCCCCTATTGGCGATACGATACCCACTGTTACTAGATCTGGTTTATCCATTAATATATCTATATCCAATGTGTCCTCTTCTTCCAATAGCTCTAACTCTATATCCTTTATCTCACCATTGAACTGAAGCCTTCCTGATGTATGAGTTTGTGTATTCCCCTCATTTCCTGCCGCCGCTACTGTATACATACCTCTTACAAAAAATGTACTTCCTATTACTGTTGATGAGGTTCTTCCGGGCATATTACCACCAAGCGAATAGTTTATTATAACAGGTATATTCTCATCGTAGAATTTTTTGTTAAAATATTCTGTAGCCGCAATCAGACTAGCATTCGTATAATATCCTCCTATTTTAGACAACTTAACTACTATCAACTCTGAATCTTCTGCAACACCTGGATATTCACTATTTACTCTCCCCATCCCTGAACATATACCACTAATCATCGTACCATGTCCTTCTTCATCTATTGATAGGCTTGGATCTTTATTTGCTATTGCATTGTTTATATCTTCTCTAGTGTATTCTGTTCCAATTGAAAATCCCTCAGGTGGATTTCCCTCTTTTGTTTGGTCCCATAAATATCTTATTTTTGAAGTTCCATCTGGGTATATAAAATCTTCATGCAAATAATCTATCCCCGAATCTGCAATACATATTACCACTCCTCTGCCAGTTATAGATACATTGGGATTATTTTTAAAAAAATTTGCACCTATCTCCTCATTTGCAGTAATTCCCTGTGATGTTCCCTGGCTTATTTCCCCCAACAAAGATATACGTATATTAATTTGATAAGTAACTACAGATTCAAAGTTAAGTATATAAGATACATATTCCTGATATTCTGGCGATATAAATACCACTCCAAATTCTTCGCTTATTTTATAATATTCATATGGTATCCCAAGGCTCTGCATATCCTCCTCAAAATTTCCATCGTGTATTATGTTTATACCATATCTAACATTCGATGCCTGATTAGAGTATTCTCTTCTTAATCCTCTACTAAATCTTTCTGATTTCAAATCTATCTCATTAGGTATTTTTTCTCTGCCTTTTTTTAATATATCATCTAAATTAACATTAGATAAATCTAGCTTATTATATCTAGTTAATCTATCTAAATTATTAGAGTTTTGATTCATCAGCTTCAATATAGATGCCTTTAGCTTTTGAGAATACAGGTATAGATCATTTTTTTCTACTATTCCCCACTGCATAAAAAGTGCTAAAATTCCTGCCATATATGGATATGAATGTATGACCTTGCTTGTATTTTGAGGAATAAATTTAAATGGATTTTTATTAGACTCTATAAATTTTGTATTCTTTAGAATTTTAAAAGAATTTTTTAAATATATACATATATCCCCACTAACTATATCTATGGGAACAAATACAATCTTCCACTTTCCAGGTTCTATTGATGTTTTAGAGCTCATTTGTATTCTTATTCGTCTTAGTAGACTGTATGGTGATATAGGATGAAAGTACCCCTTTATTTTAGTTGTCCCTATAATATTTTTTACTTCTCCAGATGTTAATGAGATAGATCTTGTTCGTATGTTAGATGGGCTTACTAGATAAACACTAAATTCGTCTATAAAATCTGAACATATATCTAAATCTAATAAAGTTTCACCTTCAACTATATTAAACTCTGCTTTTACTTTTTTATCTTTAATAGCTATTTCCTTGCAACAATATTTGTTGTCATTATTTCCAGGTGCAACTACTATATTATTTTTCCAAAACAAACACATATCATCTATGTATTGTTCAAATAAGGATATATCCTTGTTGTAAACTTCATTAGTAACATAATTTATGCTTATAGCTACTGGCATCTCCAACTCTAGAGACTTGTTTAGTATAAACTTTATAGCCCTCATTAAATCAGTGCTTTTTATCAATTCACTATTCTTTACATTTCTTATTTTCACAAAAATTATATTTGAATCATTTGCTATTTCATAACATATACGGTGTACGTCTTCATTATTTCCTGTATTTTTTTCTATAGGTATTTCTAAATCCCCGTTTATCGCCTTATTTATCTCTTGGTTAGTATATGGTGCTCTTTCATCTGATTGGTTCCAATAATATAATATTTTTGATTTTCCACTTACATCCTTTAGTATATCTAAATCGTAGTTTATTTCTGAATCTATAATGCCAAGTATAGTCCCCTTCCCAGTCAATTTGTTATTTTTCTTAAATTCCTCTAATCCTTCACTAGAAAATCTTTCTATCTCCTGTCTTTCCAATAAGAATGGACTTTCTATATGACTTATTATATCTGGATAATTTAATAATTCCCTTATTTTTCTTTTTGAATTTGAAGTTATTATTGCATAGTTGCATCCTAGTATTTCTACTTCTACCCCAATATCCTCTTCTATTTTATTGATAGATCCACTATATTTAGCTACCACCTCGTATTCTATAGTAAACACCTCGCTTCAAAACCAATTATTTTTAAACTTCAAACTTAACTTTAAATCTACCATAATACTAATTATCTAATCCATAGATTAAATAAACCTAGCAATTTTATAAACATTTCTATTATATATATGTACTTCTACTTATCAATAGTCCTAATAAATATTTGTAGTATAGTATCAAAATTTTTTTAAAATAATATCATAATATTATAATTTATTAAGTATAGGAGATGTTAATATTGAGGAAATTCGATAATAAATATTCATTGGTTAGATTTTTACATGCGGTCCCTGGAATAATGCCTGTTGACATATATCTAAATGGTAGTCTACTTTTCAATAGAGTGTTTTTCACTCAATTTAGTCCATATATTTATATTCCAGAGGGAGCTTATGAACTAACAGTTTTTTATACTAGGACTAAAGAAAATCCTATATTGAGACAAACTATAAGAATTAGAAACGGAGAACTTGCAACCCTATCTATGACTGGAAATTACTATGATATCAAAGCATTGATTATTCCAGAAGATAAAAATGGAATTAGCGGAGATAATTCAAAAATGAGAGTAGTTCACTTATCACCCAACCTTCCAGAATTAAACATACTATCATATGATCTAACACTATTTTCTAACGTTAGATTTAGAGAAGTTACAGATTATATAGAGCTTCCATCTAATTTTTATAAAATAAATATAGAACTTTCTCAAAACAACAGATTATTAAGAAGCAACAGAATCGCTATAAATCCAAGTCAAATATATACACTATACATTATAGGGAATTTTCCTAGTTTTCAAATTTTTCAATCTATGGATGGAGTATCATTTTTAACTCCAGTTATAAGACAAAACTAAAAAAATTCGCTTAGCTCATGTCGCCAACGACTTCGTTCGTTGCTAAATTTTTTTTACTTACAAGGCCAGTATATTGAAATTTTTAAGTTATACAAGGTACTCACAGTCTAAGATTAATTATAATTTCATGATACGTAAAAAATAGTATGCTTATTATATAATTTAAACTATATAGGCATACTATTTTTCATTTGTATTTAATTAATAACTTAACATTTTTTCTAAATTAATCTGAGCTACATTAACTAGACTGATATTAGATAAATCTAAAAATCCATACCCCATAGAGTTATTTGGAAAAGTATACTGCGGCTTTCTTCTTGCATATCTAGTCAACAAATACTTCATTTTTTGTGAGTATAAAAACAAGTCATTCCTATCTGTAATTCCCCACTGCATTAGTAACGCCACCGCACCTGTAACATGAGGTGTAGCCATACTAGTACCTGTTAAGCTTCCTAAATTTCCACCTGGCAAATACGATATTATATCCTCTCCAGGTGCTAATAAATCTGGTTTATAAATTCCTCTTTCTATATCTCCCTCTCCTGAAAATATAGATACTATATCATTTCTAGAATTAAAACTTCCAACCGTAATTACCTTTCTAGCTGTACCTGGAACAGTAACAGTAAGTTCTCTAGTCGGTGTCAAAAACCTAGTATCTTTACTTATACTTTCTGCAGTCGGAAGATATATATCGATATCTCCATCAACTATATCTATTGGTTCAAATACTATTTTCCATATTCCATGGTTTATTGATCCTATTGATCTCATCTGTATACTAATTCTTCGTAATAAAGAGTACGGAACTATTGGATAAAAATATCCATTTATTATCGTCGAACCTATGGTATTATTCACTTCACCTGATACCAATGAAATTGATTGGGTTCTTACATTTGACGGATTTACTAGATAAACTCTAAAATCATCAATAAAACTAGGCCATATATTTATGTTTAGTAAATCCTCATCCACTCCAACTACAAATTCAACCTCTGTGTTTTTGCCCGAGTCTTTAATATTTATGAATTTATGTCCACCTTTGTCTCCATTATTTCCCGCTGCAACAACTATATTATTTTTCCAAAACGAGCACATATCATCAATATACTGCTCAAATAAAGATAACCCTCTATGAGAGCCTTCATTACTTCCATAACTTATATTTATAACTACAGGCATTTTTAGTTCCAATGCTCTGTCTAATATAAACTTTATAGCTCTCATAAACTCCGTACTTTTTGAAAATGTATCCATAGTTCTACTTCCAACTCTAACAGCTATTATATTGGCATCACTTGCAATTTCCGCACAAATTCCTGCAACGTGTGTACCATGAGTACTAGTAGCTGATACTGGTATATTAATTTCTCCATTAATTGCTCTATTTATATCTTCGTTTGTATATAAAGCTCCATTCCTAAACCCCTGTGGAGGTGTTCCAATATCTGATTGATCCCAGTAGTAAAGTATCTTAGATTTTCCATCTTTATCCCTAAATACTGGCAAATTATAATCTATACCAGAATCTATTACACCCAATATAACTCCCTTTCCTGTCAAGTTATTTCGCTGCTTAAATCTTGTTATACCAGTACTAGAGAAACTTTGGGCATCCTGAGTTTCTAATATAAATGGTTTTTCTACATATTCTATTTCTGGATAATCAAGTAATTTCGATATCTGCTCTTCTGATTCTGAAATTATTATTGCATAATTATATCCTAGTATTTCTGCTGTTACACCTAAGTCGAATTCTATTCTTGATAGGTCTCCATTGTACTTAACTATCACCTCATATTCCACTTTAGCCTCACCACCTATATACTAATTTTCATTATATGTTATTATAGTATGATTTTTTAAGTATGGTTACACTATTTTTTTATAGGAATAAAACAAGATAATATTAAATTAATCCCTCTTCTTTCCTACTGCAGCAAGATATAATACAAACTCTTCGTCTCCATCTAGTCCTAGAAGGCTATCTATCATTTCTTGGTCATATATACCTATAGCACAAGTTCCTGACTCAATAGATTCACTTGCTAAATAAAGATTCTGACATACATGACCGATATCTATTAAAATCTTTTTATGAGCTGTAATATCAAACTTCCACTCTGATCTGTATGGAATAGTACTCCATACAAATAGTACAGCTGCTTTCTTGGCAAAATTAGGAACAAAGGGTTGATCCAAAGTAATCTCATCAATTTTTTTATCTATCCCGTCTAATTCAAACATAAATAGTAGCTTATGTTCTACTGGTAGGTATCTATAAACCCCTGTCTTTACTCCTTCAACATTTGTTATAAATAAATACGTTTCAAACGAATGTGTTGCCCCACTACATGGAACTGTTCTTAATGTAATTCCTGCCTTGTTAGTAGTTGTAATCCCCTGAGTAGCCCATAGTAAATATGATAACTCCTCAAGACTAATCGACTCATCACTATAAAATCTCGTACTTCTTCTTTCTTTTATACATTTATATATATCATTATTTTTTACAACCTTTTCACTAACCTCTGGTAGGTCAATAATCTTAGATGATTTATCATATGGTTTAACAATAGGTGGTTGTTCTATCTTCATCATCCTATCGGTTTTTATATTTTTAAATTCATTGAAATTAGATTTCAAAAAATCTCTCTGTTGTTTATATCTTGCCATAACTAATCCTCCTTTTTGATATATTCGACATAAATATCGCTATTATAACTTCAATTTTTACTCTTCTTTAGAAATTATACACTTGGTTTTTATTTTATTCAATCTCATCTTTTATATATTACCCTTATACTATCACATATAAATATGGGAGCTAGCCTCTCTATTAAGATTCTAGTTCCCATAAATATTTAATCCTTCAAAATTTTCTAATTGTTTGCCTTTAATAGATCACGAATTTCTTCAAGCAATACCGCCTCTTTGCTAGATACTTCTGGTTCAGGTTCTACATCAACCGCTACTTCTTTTTTCTTCATTAGAGAAATAAGCTTAACAAACATAAAAATAGAAAATGATATTATTAGAAAGTCTACTATAGACTGAATAAAAGAACCGTATAAAATTGCTGACTCCGCAATATCTCCACTTGCAGGAGTAATTACATATTTTAAATCAGTAAAATTAATGCCTCCAAGTAAAACTCCTATAGCTGGCATAATAATATCGTTAACTAACGAAGTAACTATTTTCCCAAAGGCACCACCAATTACAACCCCTACGGCAAGATCAATAACATTGCCCTTTACAGCAAATTCTTTAAACTCCTTAAGCATACAAATACCTTCTTTCGTAAAATTTAAAATATTTATTATTTCTATATTGTAATAATTATACAAATTATAATTTACCTAAACATAAGTGTCAATTATACTAATTATTACCCAAATTTATATATTTTTAAACTAAATACCATTACCTTAAGTCTATTTTTGTAAATAATTTACTTGTTCACTAAAAATCACCATTCGAAATCTCCCTAGGCCACGAAAGTAGTGTCTTTCTAGATATCTTTAAATCTCTTTCTCCTGGAAAATGTAAATCACAGAAATAGTTATGGTAGTTAGCAGTCCAAACATATTTATCCCAAACCCTTATGTCTTCCTTGTACTCAAATAATAATTCTTCAATTTTTTGTTTATGCTTTAGTAGCAATCCAAACTGAACCCTTTCAAATTCATATTCGTTGTTACATTCTGTATAATATTTAAAAATAGTACTTAAATAATTTAAAAACCACTGTCCATCACTGTCAATTAGTATCTTTCCTTTTTGTGGGGCAACATCGTAGTAATTTATATACTTCTGTACCCTCTCTACAGTTTTTTCATCCAAAATAATTCTAGGATAACAGGCAACAGTACTTTCTATATGGTGAGCATCTAAAAGAGCTGGTCCAAAAACTATATCCTCATTTATGATCCTCATTTATGTAAAAATCACCTACACTTACCCCTCCTCTTACAAAAAGACCTTCTAGTGCTAAGTTGAACTGATACTCTGATACATTTTGAAGTATCTCGTCCAACTCTTCTTCTCCATCTCCTTTTATAGGGTATGCAACAACCATATTATCGGTAAAGATTTTTATTTTTCCTTGACTATACTTATTAGGAATTATACATTGTTTGTTTTTATTTATAAGATAGTTTATTTCTCTAAGTAGTTTGTCGCCATACCCGCTTTCACAGGAATTTGAAATCATTTGAGAAAAACCTAATGTATCTATCGCGCATACAATAGAATTAACTAGCCTTGGCTTGTCTTTATCATATTTTTGCATATTCATTTAAACACATCCTTTTAATATCTGTACAAAGATCAAATATAATTTATTTCCATACCTTAATTATAGTCTATATTATATGAATCAGACTATTAATAAATTCAAAGTATACATAATATGCTAATTTTTTAGATTCTTTATATACATTCATATTCTTTATTTTTGAGGCATAATCCATTACATATGATCTAATAAGTGAACCATTTTACAACACATTGAATATAATAAAACATCTTGATGAAATACATATAAGGAACCTCCCTATATGTCAAAAAATCATAACAACTAGGAGGTATTATGAAAAGTATAATTGTAAGCGAGGCCGACCACTCCATTTTCTATGCACCGATATATGTCTCTATAGAAAATGGATATTTCAAAAAAGAAGGATTGGATATTAATTTAAAAACAGAATTCGGAAGCGATAATGCAACAAAATCATTACTACTAGGGTATTCAGATATAGGTATTGTTGGACCTGAAAGCACTCTTTATCTTTACAACGAAAAGTCTAATAAAAATGTATTGAATTTTGCAAAATTGACCAACCGTCCTGGCAATTTTTTAGTTTCTAGGTATTTCCATGATAATTTTAATTGGAATGATGTTAAAGGAAAAACTATATTGGGAAGTAGAAATGATGGTATGCCTGAAATTATCCTAGAATATATTTTAAAAAATAACTGTGTAAATCCTGAAACAGATGTTAATATAAATAAATCTATACCATTTAATAAAACTGCTGATATATTTTCAGCTGGGTATGGAGATTATACAGTTGAATTTGAGCCAGCTGCAACAAATTTGGTATCAAATTATGACTTCCATATTATAAAACCTCTAGGACTAGATTCAGGTTACATTCCATATACTACCCTTTGTGCCCTTGACTCATATACTATTAAATATCCAGATATAATAAATTCGTTTAAAAATGCAGTTCAAATGGGAATAGACTATGTAAATAATAATCTCTCTAAAGATGTAGCAAAACTTATATCTTCTCAATTTCCGTCAATAAATATTTCAGTACTGTCATCTATAATAGACATATATAAAAAACAGAATACATGGGGAAGAGATTTATTGCTCGATAAAAAAAGTTTTATACTAATAGAAAATATTTTAATATCCAATAATAGGTTAAGTTCTCCTATACCATATGAATGTGTTGTATATAATAGATAATATTATACCCCAGTCGACATTAAAAATTAAATGATGACTGGGGAAATTACTCAAACACTTTATATTAGCATAAACTGTAATAACTCCTGTTATAATATTTATTATCCTTTGTTTTATTTAATTTAGCAGTCAAGATTTCCTCTAATGTCTTTTTGTACTTACTATCACAGGTAATTCTTATATGACTTTCTAGTAAATATCTATCATTTGTTTTAGGTCTTTTCTTGCTTATACTATTGTCTATAACTGTTTTCGCCATTTGAAAACTACGAAGATGTGTATGACCATTTTCAAATTCCTTCTTGGTATTATATACTATATACCCTTTTTTAACCTCTAATATGATATATTCCTTTTTCTGGTATATCTTGTTTGCACCTTCTGTCTTATTAAACATTTTTAAGTCCGAGATTTCTCTCATTTTAACTTCATCATTAATAAAATCAGTAGCCGTAAGCATAATACCACTCCAATTACTTTATTTTTTTTATCTCAAGATAATTGTATACTAGATATAAGGAAATTATGTTATATTTACGTTATATAAGAGTTATTTATCTGTTAATAAAATTATGATTCTTCTATAAGTATCTCACAAAATACATTAACAATCTTAGGATCAAACTGCTTACCAGAGCAAGATTTCAGTTCTTTTATCGCCAAATTTTTATCCACTAATTTTTTGTAAATACTACTATTTGTCATGGCATCATATGCATCTACGACAGATACTATCCTAGCAATAAGCGGTATCTCTTCACCTCTAAGCCCTAAGGGATATCCTTTTCCATCCCATCTCTCGTGGTGAGTCAAAATCCCTCTTGCTATATGACTAAGTTCCGGCATTAAAAGTGCTAATCTATACCCTTTTTCTGAGTGTGTTTTCATTATCTCATATTCATCATCCGTTAACTTTCCAGGTTTTAATAAAATATCTTCAGGTATTCCTGTTTTACCTATATCATGAAGCCTTGCTACTAAGGCCAATGTATTTATAGTTTCTTCATCTAATCCTAATTTTTTTCCTACCTTTATACAATATTCTCCTACTCTTTTAGTATGATCTTCAGTTTCTATATTCTTGTTTTGAAGAGTCTGTTTCAAAGTTGATACCATGGACATACGGACACTTTTATTGTCTAGTATTTTCTGCCTATATACTTTATCCTCTGACTCCCTTAATACCTCATCTATAGAGTCCTTTTCATTGTATAATGAAAACCCCTGTGCTATGCTTAGCTTAAAATTGTCATATTTTTGTTTATTGCACAGTTCATTTACTTTACTCATAATACTTCTACACTCTGACTCAGATGAATTCGGCAAAACAGTAACAAATTCATCACCACCCCATCTAAATACCATCCCCTTATCTGGGCAGGCTTTTGTGAGAACCTTTGACATTTCTTTTAGTAAAAGATCCCCCTCTAGGTGGCCAATTGTATCATTTACCATCTTAAGGCCGTTTACATCTCCTATTATTACTCCTATAGGAAAGTTCTTTTTTTCTATTATCTCCTCTATTTTTTTATCAAAATACGCCCTATTATATAAATCTGTAAGTCTATCTGTATAACTTAAGTATCTAAGTTTTTTCTCAAGCTTTTTTTGTTCTGTTATATCTCTAACGACACCAACTAACCCCCAAACACTACCGTCATTTTTTATTATGGGTGTCTTAACTGTCTCAAAGATATTGCATTCATCACTATTTTCTGTATGAATACACTCCTCTACATATAATGTTTCCTTTGATTCTATAACTATTTTATCGTGCTTATTACAGGTTTCTATAAAATTTTTATCTAAAGGAAGTTCTAAGTCAGTCTTGCCTATTACACTAAGCACTCCCCTATCAGTATAAAATTTTTCACATTCTTTATTTACACCTACATACCTTAGATTTTTATCCTTATAAAAAATCAGTTCTGGTATATTATCTATTGCTAGTCTTAGTATATCTTTTTCATACGAAATTTTTTCAAATTCAACATCATTTGATGTTTCTAATAACATACTAACTAGTTTGTTTGGAGTCTCTGGGTATGAAAATGTGATATGTTTATACCTCTTGTTATTTAAAATAATAGAGCTTGATATATTATCCTCTCTCGTCAATATATTCTTTGTAGATTCTTCTATATTCCTTATAGTTTTTATCACTTCATTTGATATATCCCCTAATGATAAATCTATATTAAAACTCATTTTAAAAGACTTGTTTATAAATATAATCTCATTATACTCATCTTTTATCCATATTGGAAATTCTATAAATTCAAATATTTGAGTTATTAACTCCAAAATTATTCCCCCATTTCATTATAATTAAATGCCCTCCCCTATTGTATACCCAATATTGCCGTCGTGAAATAAATATTAACCACATTAGAATTTAATTGATTAATATTTTATACCAAGAAACTTCTACTTTCTTCAATTAAATATCTTATACATATCCGCTATTATATCCTTTATTATTATATTATAAAGTTTGAGTGAATACAATTATTCCAAAAACAAAAAAAAGAAGATGTATACACATCTCCCTGTAGTTTCATTCTTATAATTTAGACAAAGCAGATATAAGCAATTCTTCTTTAAAAGGTTTTACAATAAAACCTTTTGCTCCGTAAATAATTGCCTCTTTCATTCTAGCCTCTTGACCTAATGCTGATACCATAACTACTGATGCAGAAGGATCAAGTTTTTTGATTTCTCTTAACGCTTGTATTCCATCTAATTCCGGCATAGTGATATCCATAGTTACAATATCTGGTTGTAACTCTTGATATTTTTCAATTGCTTGTATACCATTTTCAGCTTCCCCAACTACTTCAAACTCATAATTTGCAAGCATATTTTTAATAGACATACGCATAAATGCTGCATCATCAACTATTAATACTCTTTTCATTACATTTCCTCCATTTTTAACAATTATAATCTTTTTCTATAAACCGAGGGCTTCACACGTTCAAAGTCGGTTTGTAAATTAGATAAATTCTCAGACATTCCTATTATCAAATATCCGCCTGGCTTAAGTGATTCATATAATTTTTGAGATAATTTCTGTTTTGTGGGATTATCAAAATAAATCATAACATTTCTACAGAAAATAACATCATACTTACCATTATACCAGCCCAAATTATCGTTTAGGTTAAAATATTTAAATTCAACTAAATTTTTTATATCATCTACAACTACATAACTACTATCATTTAGTTGCTTGAAATAATTTTTTACCCACAATTGAGGTAGTTTGGAAATTTTATCGTTGGAATAAATACCCGTTTTAGCATGCTTTAAAACACCACTAGATATATCAGATGCTAATATAGAAACCTTTAACTTTGCACTTCTACCAAATACGGAGGATGCTAACATTGCGATACAGTAGGCCTCTTCACCCGTCGATGAAGCTGCAGACCATATTTTTAGTCCCCCAATAGGCGTTTTTTTCAAGCCAGGTATAAATACTTGATCTCTTAAAAAATCATAGTGCATCTCTTCACGCATAAAATATGTAAAATTTGTCGTCAATTTTTCTACTAAAACAGATGCATACTCACCTGTTTTATCTTTCATCAAACTATCCGTATAATCTTTAAAACTCTCAAACCCTAAACGTCTTACAACTAATGCCAGCCTTGTTTCTATAAGTGTTCTCTTTTTCTCAAGATTTATCCCGTAATTATTATACATGTAATTTTTCAATCTTGTAAAGTCATTATTCGTCAATTCCATCGTTTGTTTCCTCTACAATTCTAACTAGTGATTCACAGTCTAGTATTAGTTGAACTTCATTATTTATTTCACTTACACCCTTAATAAAATTCTGCTTAACTCCATCTTTACTTGAGTTCATTTTCATACTCTTATCAGGTGAAATATTTATAACTTCATTTACGGCATCTACTATCAAACCTATCTTGTCCGTTTCATGTTCAATTATAATAATGCAAGTTCTTTCATTATAATCAATTGGTTCCATATCAAATCTCATTCTAGTATCCATTACAGGAATAATTGTACTTCTTAAGTTTATTATACCCTTCATATATTTAGGAAGGAATGGAACTTTTGTTATAGGTAACATTTCAATAATTTCTATAATATACTTTGATGATAATGCATACTTTTTGTCATTTATAATAAAAACCATGTACAAATCATCTAACTTATTATCTATCATTTCGTCATTTGTACTCATAAATAATCTCCTCCTTTTAGATAAATTTTTCAGCTTTTCCAACACTTTTGATACAAAGTTTACTTGTCATAGTATCAAAAATAATAGTCCTTCCACTAGTTCCTAATACATCTTCAGAAACAATAGAAATGTTTAATTTTGCTAGTGTTTCTTTACATGCTTTTACATTTTTCTCTCCAATAGTGAATATACTATTTCCTGGATTATTAAAATTAAACATATGTGCTCCACCAGCTAATTTTGCTTTTATAAACCTAGAATTTGCACCAGATTTTTTCATTTGCTCATATAATAAAGTAATTCCTGTATCTGCATACTTAGATTTATTTTGTATATTTCCACCATTGATAGACTCCGAAAGTAAAATATGAACTAACCCTGCAATCTTATTTATATCATCATAAAGTACTACTCCACAGCAAGACCCAAGTCCTATAGTCATAATTTTACTAGGTGCTTTAACAATCTTGTACTCTGCTATACCTACTGTTACGTTATCCATATTTCACCTAAACAGCAAACCCTAATGAGGATAACAATTTATTGCACGACTCAACTTTTGGTATAAAATAGTACTTTCCATCTATTTCTCTGTCAGTCGTGAAGAATTCTGTTTCAATTGCCAAGATTTTATCGCTAACTGGTCCATATAATGATATCGGCAAGTTCATAATTGCCATAACCATATCTACACTAAAATAAGGTATTGACGGGCTTATACTTAAGTTTGTCATATCAGATATTGCTGTTAGGTATGTACCACAAAGTATATTGCAAATTTCCCCTATAGGATTTAGTTCCTTGCAAACTGAATCATAATCATTTATATCACATTTTATTTCTTGACCTGAGACCTTTGATAATAAATTAAGTGCAGACTCTATCTTCATGATAACCATTATAAATCCTTCCATATCTCCTGAAAGTTGCAGTACAGTTCCTACAACTAATTCTTCAGGTGAGCTATAACCATTAGTTATATCTGAAAACTTAACCATATCACTTTTAGGTATACCTATATCAACCATTTCATTAATCATCAAAGCTAATGAAGTTGATGCATTACCTGAACCTATATTACTAATCTCACGAAATACATTTAATTTATCACATTCAATTTTCATATATACCTACTTTCTATCTAATTCCTAGATTTTGCGCTTAATTGCCTTTTTTTTAATTGATTTAATATTGCATTTGGGATCATTTCTAAGGAAGTTTCCTTTAATACCGCTCCCATATTTTTTGCTACCATAGGCATTCCATATACTACACACGAGCTTTTATTTTGCCCAATTGTATATCCCCCTGCCTTTTTTATATTAAGCAGTCCCTTTGCCCCATCAGACCCCATACCTGTACAAATTACAGCTATAGCACTTGATTTGGCTGCTTTAGCTACAGAATCAAATAAATAATCAACTGATGGACAATGACCACTAACTTTCTCACCTTGTTTAATTTCTAATATATATTTATTATGTTTTTTTATAATACCCATTTGTAACCCGCCTGGGGCTATGTATGCATATCCGCTTTTTACCTCTTGACCATTTTTTCCTTCTTCTACATTTATCAAGCACTGCCTATTTAAACGCTCTGCATACTTTTCTGTAAAAATGGGTGGCATGTGCTGAGTAATAACAATTCCAGGTAGTCCAAGCGGAAGTTCACTTAATAACTTTCCTATCGCCTCTACTCCACCCATAGAGGCCCCAATGGCTATTATATCTTTATTGCTACTCTCTATCGATTTTTCATTATTAATCGTATTTCTTTTCTCTATTACCTGATCAGCTCTTGATGAATCATCTTTAGAGTATTTCTTTCTATCTAGCTTAGCAAAAGATGCTTCTTTTATTTTTTCTGCTAAATCATTAGAAAATTCACTCATTGTGTTTGCATTTGGCTTTTCAACAAATCCAACAGCTCCAGCACTTATAGCTTCAAAACATTTACCATCAGCACCACTAATAACAATCGTAGGGAGAGGGTATTGATCCATTAGTATCTTCAAAAACTCAATCCCATTCATCCCTGGCATTTCTATATCTAATGTTAATACATCTGGCTTAAATTGTAATATCTTGTCCCTTGCATCATATGAATCTTTAGCCGTTGCCACTACCTCTAATCCTGGATGTTCTTGGAGATTTTTTGCTATAACACGACGAAACATAATAGAGTCATCAATTACCAATACTTTTATTTTTTTGTTGCCCTCCATAAAGTATATCTCCTTTTGAATATCTATTCTGTTTTACCAGTTTATCTATTTATAACTGCATTCACATCAAATATAAGACCTATAGAACCATCTTCTAGTATTGAACAGCCTGACATATAAGCTTGAACTTTTTCAAACTTTGTAAGTAGTGTCGGTATTGGTTTTATTACAACCTGTTGCTGTCCAATTATACTATCTACAATTATACAGACATTTCCCATCTCTGACTCTACCAATACCATTATTCCTTCTTCAGTATTCTTTTCTTCTAATCCCAATATATTTGATAACCTACAAATTTCATAACACTGTCCTCTTATAATACTATGTTCTTCTCCATTTGGGTTTTGAACAATTTCATAAGCTCCTTGTCTAAATACTTCTTTTATATTAAGTGATGGAATAATGTATATTTCATCTCCTATTTTTACTTTCATTCCATCTACAATAGCTAATGTTAGTGGAATACGCATTATAAACATTGTACCTTTTCCAGGTTCACTATCTATGCTTATAGAACCTCTTAACTTACGGATATTTGTATAAACAACATCCATTCCTACCCCACGTCCAGAATACTCTGTTACAGCCTCTTTAGTAGAGAACCCCGGTGATAGTATAAAATTGTAGGCTTCTTTATCGCTAATATCTTCGATATTTTTTGTTGTAATACCTTTTTCAGTTGCTTTTTTGACAATAGCCTCTTTATTTAATCCTCTACCGTCATCTTTTATTATAATAACAACATCCCCACCAGTATTTTTAGCCTCTAATGTAATGGTAGCTTTTTCTGGCTTAGGAGTTTTTCTACGTTCTTCTGGTGTCTCTATACCATGATCCATACTGTTTCTTATCATATGCATAAGAGGATCTGAAATATTTTCTAAGATATTTTTGTCTACCTCAGTTTGTTCACCTATTAATACTAAATCAACCTCTTTGCCAGTCTTTTTGCTCATGTCTCTTACTACTCTTTGCATCTTAGTAAAAGTAGATGATATAGGTACCATACGAATAGACATAACTACATCTTGTAGCTCATTTGTTAGTTGATGTAATCTTCTAG
This sequence comes from Asaccharospora irregularis DSM 2635, assembly GCF_900129815.1. GTDB lineage: Bacteria > Bacillota > Clostridia > Peptostreptococcales > Peptostreptococcaceae > Asaccharospora > Asaccharospora irregularis. The sequence continues at coordinate 25,681 of NZ_FQWX01000010.1, read as the reverse complement.
CCTGTTTTTCAAAATTATCTAAATCAAAGTTTTCTAATTTTGATTGTTTTTCTACCATTGATTCTGTAGTAACAATTTCACCTACTAAGTTCATAAGAATATCAATTTTGTTTATGTTTACTGTTAAATAACTGTTTTTAGTTTGTGCATGCGAATTATTGTGTTGTTCTTTTTTTACTGGCTTAGCAGGTTCATGCTCTTGTTTATGAACCTCTTCTTGTTTATGAACCTCTTCTTCCTTGTGAACCTCTTTCTCTTTAGGTATTTCTTCTTGTTTTTCAGCTGGTTTATCTATAATTTTCAAGTCTTCTTGAACTATTATATCGCTTTCTACACTTATAACTGACTCATTAATTGCATTTTCTTCATTATTTACATCTGGTCCACTGTTTACATTTTCTTTGGAGATATCATCTACTATGTCTACAATTTCATAGTTCTTTAAAAACATAGTTTCTTGAATAGTCTTTTCAATTCCACTAATATCCTGACCTGCTTTTATAAACATACTGAATCCATCTTTAGCTATCTCATCATCACAGTCTGAACTTAAATCCTCAGGTATAGTTTTTTCTATGGTGCACATTCCTTCTACCATAGTAGTTACTCCAAGTGCTCTGATCGATTCCATTGCACATCCGTTTTCAAAGAAAACATTTACTCTTAAATGTCTCTCATCAGATGATTGAGTTGGCTGTTCAGAAACTGTAGTATCTTCTCCTGGTAATTCTATGCTGATTGCCTCTTCAGAAACACTTTCATCATTTCCATCATTTTTAGCATGTTTTAAAAATCCTACAGCTTTTTCATGCAGATCGTCTATACTAGATTCTGGAAGCAATCCTTCATTTACATTTGAGATTTCTTCCTTTAGAAAATCTATAATATCTAATACAAGGTCTATTAATTCTTCCCATTTATCATGTGAAAGTTCAAGTCCATTACGTATTTCATCAAAAACATCCTCTATACTATGAGTAAGCTTTGTCAAACTATCGTACCCCATCATGGCTGAAGCACCTTTTATTGTGTGCATTGTACGAAATATTTCTTCAATTTCCTTTTTTTCTAAGCCACCGTCAGCTGATTGCCCTGCAAGTAGGGTTTCCTCTAGCTGTCCCAGTAGTTGCATATTTTCTTGAACATAAAATTCAGTTAAAGAATCCATTCCGCTCATATTTTTTCTCCTTTATAATTTATAAACTTAATACTTATCTATCCATCTATATCTAAAATTTCTAAAAATGGAAGCTTAAAAGCTTCCATTTTAAGATATACAAAGTAGCTTATTTAAAAAATCAGATTAGTTGACATTAAAATTCATATGTTTCTCGGAACTCTTTTTATTAGAGTTGTACGTTTCCTTTAAGTTGAAATTCTCTATAAGCCCTCTCAACATTTGTGCTTGTCCACTTAATTCCTCACTAGCTGCAGCACTTTCTTCTGATGTAGCTGAATTGGTTTGAACTACTTCAGATATTTGTTCTACACCTAATGTTACATGTGTAATAGAACTTGCTTGTTCTTCAGATGATTGAGCTATCTCATCTATCAATACTATAGTTTTATTAGTTGTATCAATTATTCTTTGTAGAGACTGGGCTGTATTATCAACAATACTAGTTCCATTATCAACTGCCTTTATTGAGTTTTCAATAAGTGTAGCTGTATTTTTAGCGGCTTCTGCTGATTTAGCGGCAAGGTTTCTTACCTCATCAGCAACAACAGCAAACCCCTTACCAGCAGAACCTGCTCTAGCAGCCTCAACAGCAGCATTTAGTGCTAGTATATTAGTTTGGAATGCTATATCATCTATTGTCTTTATTATTCTACCTATTTCATTAGATGTAAATGAGATTTCTTCCATAGCTTTAATCATATGTTTCATTTGTTCATTACCATCTTCAACTTCATGACCTGCACTTACTGATAATACATTTGCCTCTGAAGCGTTATTTGCAGTTTCCTTTATCTTGTTAGATATTTCTGTAATGGTTGCAGATAATTCTTCTATTGCACTTGCTTGTTCAGTTGCACCTTGTGATAACATTTGAGATCCACCCGCTACTTGTTCAGATGCTGCCTCAACTTCTTGTGAAGCTGCATCTATCTGTGACATTGTCTCACTTAAATCCTCTGTAATTTTATTTATAGAATGTTCAATATTTTCAAATATACCTATATAATTAGCCTCTGGTTTAACATTAAAGTTTCCTACGGATATCTCTCCTAAAACACGAACAGTATCATTTATAATTTCTCTTATTATTTCACTCATTTGAGTCATTGAGTTAGATAACACACCAAATTCATCCTCTGACTCGTACTCTATATATATATCAAAGTCACCATCAGCCATTTTATTTGATACTTCTTCAATTTCCTTAATTGGTTTCTTTAATCTTATTGTTATATTTAAGCATATACCAACTTCTGCAATTATACTTATTCCAATTAATACTCCTGATGTGATAATAGATTTATTTACTGTACGATGTATGACATTATGGAAGTTTTTAGCATCACTCTTTGACTCCTCATATAAGTTGTTTGCACTTCCTAAAGATTCACCATATGCTGAAAAATACTCTAGGTTCTGGTTTATAACCATTTCTTTTGCCGCTTCATAATCTCCTCGCTTTATAGCATCATTAACTTTATTGAATTCACCTTCTAAGTTGTTTATTGAGGCCTCTAGTTTAGTAATTAAACCCTTATCTGACCCTGGTATACTTTTCATCGCTTGTATTTTATTATTAATTTTATCAATGCTGCCTATTACAGCGGCTTCATACTCTGTATCAGCCGGATTTTGTACCATAAGCTCGTTCATAATATTTTGATCTATGGATACTATATCCCTTCTAATTTCTAAAGCACTGTTTGTTAATTTATAAGATTCTTCATATAACCTATCACCCAAGCTAGCTACCTTTTTTAAATTAAATAACACACTTAGACTCGCAATTGTTGTAAGTATAATAGCAGTTACAAAAGCTATTGTTATCTTTTGCCCTACCTTTAAATCTTTAAATCTAATTTTTCTCATTTAAATTCCTCTCCCACTTTTTATGTTATTATTTTGGTTGAATAATATAGTAATTCTTCTAGTATATTATTACGACATAAATATACATAACTTTATATTTTCATTAATTTAAAATAAATTTTTGTAAAAAAATAAGGTGTATGAAGTTACTATATTTTAGGTATAGTAGCCTCATACACTTCACTTTTATACATTATTTACATTGTAATCATTAGCAAGCTTGTCTTGGTATGTTCCAACAAGCTTTGATACCATTTGTATGATTTCAAATTCACTAGGTAACACAACCATTCTTCTCGCATCTAAGGTAAACTTAGTTTCTTTGGTGACTATAGTGTTACAAGATAACTTTTTATTTACACTACCTTTCATATCCAAAAGTAACTTTGAAACCTCTCCTCTTGTTATATTTTTTAATATCAACTTATATTCTTTTTCAGTCAATAAATTTTCATAACAAGATTTTTCCAACTCGTCATTAAACATTTCCATTATTAAGTAAGTACTATTTTGTACATACTTATCTTTTGCAAATTTAATGCCCTTTATGAATATCATCATAAATATAAACATTACTGTAATAGTAAGTGCTAGATACAACATTTTATTTTCGATATTTTGTCCAAAATTAGTCGGCACTTGCACCAATATAAATCCTAAGAATGCGCCTAAAACTCCAAGTGGTAGATTCATATTTTTAATTACCTTTTCTTTTGGGTCTAAGTCCTCAAAGTAAATTTCATTGTCTATACCATAATTCTTACATACATATAAATCCACATCAATCATATTTTCTACTGAGTACAACCCTTTTGCAAACCTCATATATAATGATTTATCTACCTTTTCATCTAAAGTCAACTCTTTTATAAAATCTTCTCCATATATTTTTATTGATCTAACTACTGCTTTTAGAAGTGCTTCATCCTTTGTACTGCCATTCCATATTGCCAAGGCATACTCTATACTTCCCGATATACCAAGTATATGATCACACTCTACACTTCCATCGATTTCAAAAAAGTCTAATCCTCTTACCTTTCCTTCAATTGCTATAGATTTTGCTTGGTTGTATGTAATGTTTCCCCTAACTAATATTTCCTTTGGATTCATAATAGTTTCAGTTAATCCTTCTTTAATCCTGTCTTCAAAATCACTTATAGCTTCTTCATATCTGTCACAAGGTATTTCTATCTTGATAGGCGATCCATCTTCATTTGTATATCTTAGTCCTCCATAATTTAGACAAGCATCTACACATCGTTCTCCACTACTATTGTATTTACTTTTTAACATTTTCGCCATATGCTATTACCCATCCTTTGTATGTAGCTTTTATGCTAATGTTTTTACTAGCTCCTCTTCCCCTAGTATACTAGTTATTTTTACCCCAAAATTTCTGTCTACTATTACAACCTGACCATAGCCAATCTTTCTTCCATTCACAAATATTTCAACTTCTTGATCCTCTAATGTATCTAATTCTATCAGAGATCCCTTAGTTAAATCAAATATTTCTTTTAAGGTCATCTTTGTCCTGCCAAGTATAACTGTAACATTCAATTCTATATCTAGCACTCTATCAAGTTTATCACTCATATGCCTACACATCCTTTGTTATAGAGTCTGTTATAATAACTCCTTTTTTAGTTTTAATAAGACCAGGTCTACATTTAAATGATTTTGAACCTGATACGTAAACATCTATTTCGCCATCTGATTTAGTGTCTAAGGCTAAAACATCTCCTGTTCCTAACTCTAAGAGTTCCTTTACCTTTATCTTGGTTTTTCCCAATCTCACATCTACTTCAGCATTAGCTCCATAGACATTATTGTATATTGCATTTGTAAACTCAAAGTCATATTCAATATTTCTGCTTTTAAAAAGTTTCTTTGTTTCTAATTGCTCTAAAACTGGTTCCATACAACAGTATGGTTTACAAATACGCATTTTACCAACTTCATTATCTCCATACATAACTTTCATATGTGCAATTAGAACTGATTCACTTATAGGATATTTTTTACTTGATCCAGCATTCATATGAACCTTTGATATTTCTCTGTATTCACAACCTTCAACAACGTGTAAGTTTGATAGGAAATTTGAACTAATGTGAGTAATTAATTCTTGGTCAATTTCAGTAAGTTCTCTTTTATAATTATCAAATATGCCATCTCCACCTAGCATTAAGTCTATGAAAGTAAGCGCAATCCCTTTATCTATTTGATATATAAGCCCCTTTACTAGAGGTTGTATTGAATACTCTACTATTATTGAATCCTTATTTAATGCACTTATAAAATCTTCATAGTTAGTTTGCTCTATTTTTTCTACCTTACAAACTATACTCTGTCTTTTTAGTTCATATGCTAAGAATAAGTTTATATTTTTACAAAAATCTCCTGCTATTACAGATACGAATCTCATATTATCCGATGAATATCTTTGAGGTTTTTTAAAGTCATATATTTTTACATTTTGATCCATAATACGTTTTACTTTCTCCCCTCTAGATTTTATCTTCCTTGAAGATTATTTATCATTCCCCACATCTCATCAATAGCCTTGATACCTCTACTATTAAATTGGAATGCTCTTTGTGCCATAATCAAATCAGTCATTTCATTTTGCATATTTACATTAGACATTTCTATATGTCCTTGTAATATTTTTGACTTTTCTGCTAAGTAAATTCCCCCACCTTCCCTTAGGGCAAATATGCTATCACCTACAGGTATTAAATCATTATCTCCTTTAGGTATATACATCTCTATTTTACCAACTTTTTCGTCATCTAGGAATACTTCTCCTACTTTATTTATAATTAAATCTCCATTTGCTAAGTTCGCATTCTGTGGCAAAATACCATTATTATATGTTATATCTAATATATTTCCATAATCATCCACTAATCTTCCCCCTGCATCCAGGTTGAATTCACCATTTCTTGTGTAATTATGTGTTCCATCAGGTCTTATAACACAAAAAAGTCCTTCACCGTCTATTGCTAGATTAGTTTTTATTCCTGTATTTCTTATCGGCCCTTGAATCATATTCCTTGTAGCCTGTGATATCTTTATTCCTGTACCTGTTATTGCATCTTTTGAATTGTTAGGGTATGAATTTCTATCTAGAGTCTCTGTATACAAATCCAAAAATCCAACTTCTAACTTTTTATATCCTGTAGTCTGTACATTTGCTATGTTATTTGACACAACATCTACCTTGCCTTGATTAGCAATCATTCCAGTCTTACTATTATGCATTATATTATACATTGTTTATTCCCCTACCTTACTGTTCCTATTTCGTTTGCTATTCTACTAAGAGTTGAATCAATAGTTTGTATAACTTTTTGATTGGCTTCAAACTCTTTTACAGTCTCCATTAAAAGCGCCGTTGTAGCTATAGCATCTACATTTGAACCTTCTAAATACCCTTGTTTTATTTTAAAAGCATTAGCCTTTATTGCATTTTCCCCTGAGTATAAATTATCGCCTCTTTTGACTAATCCTTTATAGTCTTGAAAGTCAACTATATTAAAAGTGTATTTATTTACCCCCTCTAAATTGATGTTATTATCTGGGGTCACAACTATTTTGCTATTACCTACATATATAGGTTCTTCATTTCCTGTCATATTGTTTATCCCTGTAACTTGATGTCCTGCATTTGTTACAAGATATCCTTGTGTATTTATTTTGAATGACCCATCTCTAGTATAAAATGGATTGTTGTTGCCATCTAAAACCTTAAAAAATCCAGCTCCATTTATAGCAAAGTCCGTATTGTTTTCTGTAGAAATATGGACACCTTGTTTAAAACTAGTTATAGTATCATCAATTCCCACTCCAAAACTCATACTACCTATTTCTTGTCTTTTAGGGTTTCCATTTGTATAGCTGTCCCTATTAGATAACATAACTTCATCAAAGCTCTTAGCTACTAAAGTTTCTTCTTTATATCCAGTAGTATTTACATTGGCTAAATTATTTGTTATTATCCCCTGTCTAGATTGAAGTGTAATCATTGATGATACGGATGAATATAGACCTCTTAACATAATCTTACTCCTTTAATATTCATATTTTAACTTCTTCATTGCATCCCTTAAATTTGATACTGCTCTACTATTTAATTGACATACTCTAGATTCTGATACCCCAAGTATCGCCCCTATTTCCTTTAATGTCAACTCTTCATAGTAATAAAGCGACAATACTAATCTGTCTTTTTCTTTCAATGTATCTATAGCCTGAGCCATTACATCTTTAAGCTCCCTATCTTCAATTATTTTATCTGGTAATAAGCCTTCGTCCTCTTTTATTGTATCTATAAGTGTAACTTCATTTTCTTCTTCAAATAATGAGTTATCTAAAGACGTAGTATTTAAGTTAAGCAATTTAACCTGTATATCATTGATTTCTGTGCTAGATAAATTCATATGAGATGCTATTTCGTCTATACTAGGGTATCTCATATATTTATTTTGAAGTATATCTATACATTTATTGTACTCTTTCATCTTACTTATATAATTTCTTGATATAGGTGAATGCTTTCTTATCTCATCAATTATATATGAGGATATTCTTATATATGCGTATGTCGAAAATTTAACGCCTCTACTTTCATCAAATTTGTTGCTAGCATCTATAAGTCCCATAACTCCACAGCTTACTATATCTTCATAGTCCATACCAATTTTGTTTGTGTGATATTTAGATGCAATATGCTTGACAAGAGGCATGTTGCTCATTATAAGTTCTTCTTGTTCATATGCAGTCAATGTTTTCAACCCCTTTTGCTATATATTAACTACTCCCTGAGCCTTTATCTGAATGTCGCTTGGTATTTCATTAAGAGATAATACTGTTATATTAGGGAAAACCATCTCTACTAGTTTCCTAAATGGCGCCCTTATTTTTGGTGATACCAACAGTATTGGCCTGTTATTAGTAAAGTTAATACCCTCTATTATGCTTTGAATACCTTTAAATATTTTATTTGTAGTATCTGGATCCACTGATGGGTAAGTCCCATCTATTGACCTTTGTAAATTGTTAGCTATTAAATTCTCTATATCCATTGATAATGTTGCCACAGTTATAGAGTTATTTTCATCTATTAAATCGGCGCATATGCTTCTACTCATTGCCATCCTTACATACTCAATTAAAAGTTCTATATCTTTTGTGTTTCTAGCATTATCTGCTAGTGTTTCAAGTATTGTAACTCTGTCTTTTATAGGTATTTTTTCTCTTAGAAGACTCTGAAATACTTTTTGAACTTCCCCTAAAGTCATCAAGTCTGGTATAAGTTCCTCTACTACGGCACTATATCTCTCCTTAGTTGCATCAATTATAGCCTTTACTTCTTGTCTTCCAAGTAATTCGTGAGATTTTGCCTTTATTATTTCTAACAAATGAGTTACTAATATAGTTGTAGGATCTACTACAGTAAGTCCGTACAGCTCTGCTTCCTCTGCCTTATCCTTACTTATCCATAAAGCATCAAGACCAAAGGTAGGCTCTTTTGTCTGTATCCCTTCAATATCTACACTCATTCCCATAGGGTTCATACACATTAACATTGTCGGCATAAGGTCGTATACAGCAACTACATTTCCCTTGATTTTTATACTATATTGATTAGGGTTTAGTTGTAGGTTGTCCCTAATTCTTATTGGTTGAACTATTATCCCCATATCAATTGCACACTGTCTTCTTACTGAAACTATTCTCTCTAGTAAGTCTCCCCCGCTACTTTCATCAGCAAGCGGGATAAGCCCATACCCAATCTCAACCTCTATCGGTTCTACATTTATAAGACTTGATACATCCTCAGCTGTATCTATGCTAGGTGCAATGTCCTCTTCATTGTTTTGTTCGTTTTCTAAAAACTCAATTTTACTTTTTTCGTCTTTCTTTAATAAAGTTCCTACTACTATAGCTCCTATTGCCAATGAAAAGAAAGATAATTTTGGAAGTCCTGGCATAAGACCTAATATAATTAAAACTACACCTGTCATTGTTATAGCCTTTGGAACAGATATTAATTGTTTTCCTAGTAAGCTTCCAAAGTTTTCATCACTATCTGCTCTAGTTACCAATATCCCAGCTGAAGTTGATATTAGTAATGCTGGTATTTGACTTACTAGCCCATCCCCTATAGTTAACCTGATATAAGTTTGAACTGCTTCAGCAAAACTCATATCAAGCATTACTACACCTATTACAATTCCGCCAAGTATATTTATTGTAGTTACTATTATACCTGCTATGGCATCACCCTTTACAAACTTTGAGGCACCATCCATAGCACCGTAAAAATCTGCTTCCTGCTGAAGTTCTCTTCTTTTCTTTCTCGCTGTCTTTTCATCCATCATTCCCGCGTTTAAATCTGCGTCTATGCTCATTTGTTTACCTGGCATTGCATCAAGTGTAAATCTTGCAGATACCTCTGATACTCTACCTGAACCATTTGTTATAACAACAAACTGAACTATTATTATAATTAAAAATATTATTACACCTACTACATAATTTCCTCCAACAACAAAACTACCAAAAGATTCAATTACATTTCCTGCATATCCTTGTCCCAATATAAGCCTCGTCGATGATAAGTTTAATCCTAGTCTAAACAAGGTTGTAACAAGCAATATAGTAGGAAATATTGACAATTGTAATATATTAGTTGAAAAAAGAGTAAGTAGTAATACTAATATTGACAATGATATATTTATCGCCAACATAATATCTAGTAAAAATGGTGGTAATGGTATTATAATCATTAAAACTATACCCAAAATACCAAATCCAACTATTATATCAAACCTTTTTTTAAAATCTAATTTCTCCATCGCTAACCTCTTTTTATAACTATTTATATTTATTTTTTATTTTGTAAACAGCTACTAATACTTCAGCTACTGCTTGATACATTTCTTCTGGTATTTCTCTATCTATCTCAACCTCTTTGTATATAAGCCTTGCAAGCGGTTTATTTTCTATAATTGGTATTTCATGCTCTTTGGCTACTTCCCTTATTTTAAAAGCTATTACATCAGCCCCCTTTGCAACAACTATAGGAGTACTATCCTTTCCCCTCTCATACTTAATTGCAATAGATATGTGAGTTGGGTTTGTTACAATTACAGTAGATGATGGTACAGCCTGCATCATCCTTTGTGTAGCCATCTGTCTTTGTTTTTGTTTTATCTTCGATTTTATATGAGGGTCTCCCTCCATTTGTTTAAACTCTTCTTTTACCTCTTGTTTAGTCATTTTAAGTTCTTTGTTGTGAGTATATCTTTGGTACACATAGTCAATAACTGCGATAACAACTACAGCCAAGGATATAGCTCCTAATAATTTTTTTATTAAATCTATTATCGTATATATAAGATATGGAAAATAAATATCTCCACTTTTCATTATTCCCTCAAAGTTTCTCTTCATAAATGAATATCCTATGTAAAAGAGTACCACTATAATAGCAACACTCTTTACTAAGTTTCCTAATGCCTTTAATGAAAACATATTTTTGAATCCATTTATAGGATTTAACTTAGATAATTGAGGCTTTAATCCCTCATCAGTAAACATAATTCCTGTTTGTATTAGGTTTCCTATAACTCCAAATAAAAGTATAGTCCCTCCTACCGGTAAAAATATTTTCATAAATGCAATCAAAAATTTTATTTCTGTGACTCTTAAAGTTCCATAATTTATATTTGTTCTAACTGCTCCACCTAAGTAATCAATTAAAAAATTTTTTAGTTCCAAAATTATAAAGTCTGACATCGTATAAACTATTAATAAAACTGCTATCAAAGTTATAGCTGTTGTTATTTCTTTACTTTTTGCAACATTTCCTTTTTTCCTAGCATCTCTTTTTTTCTTTGCTGTAGGATCTTCAGTCTTATCTCCACCCGTTGACAATGCTATCATCGGTCCAAGAGAGGCTAGTGTAGTATTATTCATCCCAAGTGTTCCATCTAATATAGATGGTATTTTGTTAAACAGATTATGTATCTCAGTTAATATAAACGGCATAGCTATCAAAAAGAACACTATCCCTACCAGTAGTTTTAGGGGCATTCCTATTATCATTACATTTAATTGCGGTACACTTCTTGATATAAGACCCATAATTAAGTCAGTTACAATAAGCGCTAGAATTATTGGTACTGCCATCTTAAATCCAATTATAAAGTACTGAACAAATACATATACTATGTAATCAAAATTTTTTGTTAAAATATTTTCTCCAATACCAATCAATTGAAAACTTTGTTGTATCCCTTCTATTAGTTTATGGTGGCCGTTCATATTAAAAAACACCATTAATCCTACCCAATAAATAAGATTTTCAATAAGGGTTGACTGCTCCTTATTGCTCGGGTCATATATGTTGGCCATAGATAATCCTAACTGCTGGTCGATTAAGCTTCCCGCTATTTTCAAACTACTAAAGCATATTCTCGTTATATATCCTAAAACTAAACCTGTTGTAGTTTCCATTGCTACACATCCAATCAGCTCTGCCATACTATTTATATCCACATTTACATCCATAACAAACGAAATTACCATAGACATAAACAATGAAAAAGTTACCTTGAACATTTTTGGAGTGCCCGTTGGAAATATGACATTTATACAAGCGAAAAATGTTATTAATCTAATAAATATAAGTATCAATTGGTCTACCCCTTTATAACAGCTATCATGTTCATAATTTTATTTGTAAATTTTATAATCTCCTGCAGCATCCAATTGCCACCAATAACTAAAGTCAATGCTATTACTATTAATTTCGGAACAAATGTAAGCGTTTGTTCCTGTATTTGTGTAGTTGCTTGGAATATACTTACTAGTAGCCCAACTAGAAGTGCCAAAATAAGTATCGGTCCTCCTACTAACATGCTTGTATATAAGGCCTCTTTTACTATACTCATAACCATATTTTCAGTCATAATATTTTCTCCTCGCTATGAAAAACTTAACAGCAATGATTTAATTAACAAGTTCCATCCATCCACCATTATAAATAGTAGTAATTTAAACGGAAGTGAAATCATAGCTGGAGGAAGCATAAACATTCCCATAGACATAAGTGTACTTGATACAACTAGGTCTATTAATAAAAATGGCAGATATATTAAAAACCCTATTTGAAAGGCCGTTTTTAACTCACTTATTGCAAATGCTGGAACTAGTACATATAAAGGTAAATTTTCCCTCGTTAGTTCCTTCTTGTCGATATCTGCACTATCTACAAACAACTTTATATCTTCTTCTCTAGTCTGATTTAATAAAAACTTTTTTATAGGAACTTGTGCTTCTTCTATAGCTTCTTCAAATTTAATTTCTTTTTCCAAGTATGGTTGCACTGCGCTTTCATTTATTTCATTCATGGTCGGAGCCATTATAAATATCGTCAATACAATTGCAATCCCTGTCAATACCTGGTTTGGTATAGATTGTTGAGCACCTAATGCCGACTTTAAAAACGAAAATGTGACGATTATCCTTACAAAACTCGTCATCATGAAGACTGCAGTTGACAAAAACATTAGAAGTGTCAACATGATAAACATTCTTATTAAAGGAGTGAATTCTTGATTATTAGCTACCAAATCAACTAAGTTTTCCATCTTTTTTTCTCCTTTAACTCTGATTTTTTTCTAACTAGGTTCATTTTTTCATTAAAACTCTTTAATTTAACTTTTGACTCTTCCTTTAACCCCTCTATATTGCTTATTTCTTCTTTACTTAATTCTTTTATCTTTTCTATACTAGAACTCGATGATACTATCACACAACCTTCATCACCAATTTTTAGTACAAAGACATCTGTATCCTTACTTAAGGTTGTTCTTTCCAATACTTTCGTGTATTTGTTTAGGCCTATATTTCCTATATTCGTTTTGCTAAGTCTTATTGAAACAACTATTAGAATAATAGTAATAGGTACAAATACAATTAAGTTTATTATATATTGCAATACATTATCCATTTATCTATTCTTACTTCTCCTTTTGCTCAACGATTAATATATCAACCCTTCTATTTATACTTCTGTTTTCTTCTGTATTGTTTTCAACTAGTGGCTTATACTCTGCATATCCTTTTACTGAAAATCTAGTTGGATTAATTTCTTTAGTTTCTACGAAATATCTTACAATACTAACGGTCCTCGCAGTTGAAAGTTCCCAGTTAGATTTAAAATATTCATTATTTATAGGTATATTATCTGTATTTCCCTCTATAAGAACATCATTGTCTATATTTTTTATTACTGTTGTTATCGTATTTAAAATATTCCTGCTATAATCTTTAAGCACTGCCTCTCCTGAATCAAAGAGTATAGTCTCATCGAGTTGAAGTACAACTCCCCTCTCTTCTTCTCTAATTTTTACAACATCAGTTAATGCATTTTGTTCTATTACGGTATTTAACTTTTCTGCCAAATTCTCATAATCAGACTTACCTTCTCCAACTTTTAGATTTTCAATATTTTCAAGTTCTGTTATCTTAGTAGAGCCTTGTAAAGATTTTTTCATGGCTTCTGCTAATTTATTTAGTTTTTGGCTGTCTACTACTGATATTGAGTATAATAATATAAAAAATGTAAGAAGAAGAGTTATTGTATCTGCATAGGTATCCATCCACCCATTCGTGTTGATATCTTCACCTTTCTTTTTTCTACGCGACATCTATTCCTTCTCCCTTTTCATTAACTTCTCTATTGTAATAAGCCTTCATTTCTGACTTATTTAAATAAGTCACCAACTTTTCTTCTATTACCCTTGTGCTGTCCCCATTTTGTATACTATTAATACCACTTAGCATCATTTCCATATACTCTACTTCTTTTTCTCCCTTAGTCTGTACATTAAATCCTATAGGGTTTAATACAGCATTTGCAAGTATAGCTCCATAGAAAGTTGTTATAAGTGCCTTTGACATTCCCGATGCTATTGTATCTGGAGTACCTAGGTCAGCTAACATCTGTATTAATCCTATAAGTGTTCCTACCATACCAAATGCAGGAGCATAGGATCCCCAGATTTTAAATATCTTAGATCCTCTATCATACATATTTTCTACTGAGTATATCTCTGTTTCTAATATCTCTTTGGTATCCTCTGCCTCTATACCGTCTATAATCAACTCTAATCCTTTTTTTAAGAACTCATCCTCTATTTCTGATACTTCCTGTTCTATAGATAAAACACCGTCTCTTCTTACTTTTCTTGATATCTCTTTAAACTGGTCAATTAAGTCCATTTTGTATATATTATTAGAAGTAAAACTTATCTTTATAACTTTAGGTACTTCTTTTAAATCCTCTAATGAAAATGTCACCAATACAGCGGCCAATGACCCTCCTAAAGTTATAGCAATGGACGGAATATCTACAAATGAAGATATTCCCGTATCCCCTTGCGCAATACCAAAGAACATTACTGCAGCAGCAAATACTAGTCCTATTGGTGTTAAAATATCTTGCTTTTTCATTTTTGTCCCCCTTTAATTATCTCTTAAGGTTTATTATCTCTTGTAAGAGTTCGTCGCTAGTTGTTATAACCTTACTTGAAGCCTGGAAAGCTCTTGTTGTAACTATCATCTCTGTAAATTCTTCTGATAGGTCAACGTTAGACATCTCTACAGCCCCTTGATTTACCTTTCCATAAATATCCGTTACTATTGGATCACCTGAGTTGGCTGAAACTGAGTAAAGATTCCCTCCTAATAGTTCTAACCCTTCTGGATTTTGGAACACCGATACTTTTAAAATTTGTTGCGTTTTTGGATCTACATGTCCCAAGTTATCTATTTTAGGCATCTTTGTCCCATCATTTAAAAGGTACGATATTTTACCTTCCTTTGATATATTAAATGAAAGCACCTTTTTGGTAACCCCTCCTACAATTGGCTTATCAGCAGGCTTTCCATCTGCTCCAACTACAGGTGTAACTCCATCTGCTTGGAAATGAAATTCCTTAGGTATTTTAATTGGTTCAAGCTCATCAGGCTTTCCTGGTTTTTTACCTAAAACCATGTATCCTTCAGCAGTAACCAAATTTCCATTTAAATCTAAGCTAAATGAACCATCCCTTGTATATGCTAACTGCCCTGGTCCTACCTGAATTGTAAAAAATCCATCTCCATCTATAGCCAAATCTGTCGGTCTACCTGTAGGTTGTATCGCCCCCTGAACCATATTTTTAAACATTCCACTTACCTTCGTTCCTATACCTACTTGTCCTGGGTTAACCCCACCTATTCCACCACCTGGAACACTTGCATATATCAAATCTTGGTATAATGCATCTGAAAACCTAGCTCCAGTTTTTTTATAAGCTGTAGTTCCCACGTTTGCAACATTGTTACCGACAACGTCCATTTTCGTTTGATTTGCTTTCATCCCACTTATTCCTGAATACATCGATCTTAGCATAGAATCTACTCCCCTTTATTCTCTATATTTATATTTTTACCACTCACTTTTATTAAAGCTCCAAACTCAACTGGTACAACTTCTCCTGTTTTATCATTTTTTAAATCCATATATACAATCCCATCTTTTATATGGATGCTCTCAACTACTCCAGTTATTATTTTAGTTTTTGTATTTTCTTCTTTATCATTTTCTATATCATCTTTGCTTTCAGCTACATCATATGCTTCAATATGTTTACCTATTAAATTTGAAGCTGAACCCATAGCTGAGTTTACCAAAAGTCCATTAGTCATACCTATAAGATTTTCCATATTATCATTAAGTGTCATACTTTGCTCTAGTTGATTGAATTGAGCCAACTGAGTAACATACTGAGTTGGATCTTGAGGATTAAACGGATCCTGATTTTTCATTTGTGCAACTAGCATCTTTAGAAATATTTCTTTATTGTTTTCCTTACCTGCTTCTATTATTGGAGTACCATTTTCAGTTTTATTAGCCACTGTGGCTCCTCTATTGTTAATTGTTAAGTTGCTCATAACATATCCCCTAAATTAAAATATTTAAGCTATCTTCTTTAGCTTCTTTGACCTCTTCTATACCTTCAAACTCTAAAGTCCTATACTTATTTTTTCTTTTCTCGTTTTGTTGGTTTTTTCTATTAAATTCTTGGTTTAAATTATCAGAAAAAGCATTTTTGCTATCTCCCTTTATATCAACAGAGACTTGCTTAACATTTATATTTAAATCGTTTAAATGCTTTGTTATTTCCCCTATGTTCTTGTTAACTAAGTTAAATACGTCTTCCTTGCTTATAGTTATTGATAACTTTGTTTCTTCTGGGTTTTTTATAAGTTTTATAGTCATATCACCTAATTCTCTTGGACTTATCTTGATTTTTATTTCCTCAAGTCCATTTGACTTTAGATATTTAACTGTTTTTACAATGTCATCTCCTATAAATTCCTGCCTTATTTCTTTTACAGGTATATTTTCTAATAAACCATCACTTGAAATGCTTGTATTATTAGATACTGTATTATTTGGTATTATAAAATTATGGTTATCTTTTCTATCAACTATCCCCTCTAAGGTGTCTAGTTCTTTATCTCCTTGGTTTATATCCTCACTTTTAAGAATATTTCCTCTGTTTGCGATTGTGCCAAGTTCTAATTGCTGATAACTGCCTTCATTTTTTGAACTACCAACTTCACCAAAGCTTTCTAAATTTTTTAATCTAGAGTTGTCTAATTCTAATTTGTCAGTTTTTGATAGATGATTTGTATATTCTAGATCACTATTATCCTTAGAACTCAAAATCTCTTTTATCTTATCTGATAACTCACTTTTTAAATCTGATATAGAGTTTGAATCTAAATTTTTATCTTTTAAAGTTTTTTCAAACAAATTATTAAGTGCTACCTTGCTTTCTTCATTATTTTTCATAATATCAATTAGAGACTTTAAATCTAAGTTTGTAAATCCCTCAAATAAATCGCTATAATCCCCACCTATTAGAGTTTCAAACTTGTCTATATTGTCTGATTGCATAAATACTTGTAGACTACTCAATATATTTTGAAGTAAATCATAATCAATTTCCTTTTTACCTTTATCTGTATCAATATCCAATTGAATGTCTTTTATTTGAGTTTCTAATCCTTTAAAAAAATTAGTAAATTCATTTTTACTATCACTTAACTCCGCACTACCGGTATTTTTATTAAAACAATTTGTGAACTGTGTTGAAATATTAAAATTCATATCCATATAAAATCACCCCTTTATGAGGCATTTGCTTTTTTTCTTATATGTGCATATAAGGCAAACTCATCATTAGTTATTTGTTCTACTCTTTCTTCTTCCTTCTTTAATCTATTTGATTCATTTTCTTTAAGAATCTCTAATGACTTTCTCTTTATCTGTCTTTCTATTAATTCTTCTTTTCTTTTTTGTACTGTTAGTTTTTCTCTTTCTAATTGCTCATTAGTTACTTTTATTGATTGAGTAAGTGATGCTAAATAGTTTATTGTTATCTTTTGAGTAACTACATCAGATACACTACTTATATCTGAGTACTTTTCATAATTTAACTCTAAATTTCTTAAATTATCTTCAACTAATTTTTTTTGATTTTGTGCCTTAGTATAATTTAATTTGCTTTCCTCTTCATCCTTTATCTTTATGTCTAGTAACTTTTGAAGTTTAAACTTAAATTTACTCAACCACTCTTCCCCCTTGATCAAACATATTGATTAGTAACTCTCTACTGATTTCAAATGGAGTGCTTTCGTTTACACCCTGCTTTAAGTATTCATTTACAGTATCTATGTACTTTATAGCTGTATCTATATTTTTATTAGATCCATGTTCATAAGCACCTATATTTATTAGGTCTTCTGCCTCTTTATATGTTGCAATTATGTCTCTTGCAAAAGATGCAGCATTATTGTGTTTATCATCAGAAATTTCTTTCATAAGCCTACTTATACTATTTAAAATATCTATAGCAGGATAGTGGTTTTTATGTGCCAGGTGTCTAGATAAAACTATATGTCCATCTAATATCCCTCTAACAGTGTCCGCTATAGGTTCATTGAAGTCATCTCCATCTACTAGCACAGTATAAAACGCAGTTATCGATCCTTTTTCTGATAATCCAGTCCTTTCCATCAACTTCGGTAGCATCGCAAAAACTGATGGCGTGTATCCTTTTTGTGCTGGAGGTTCACCTATAGCTAGTCCAACCTCTCTTTGAGCCATTGCAAATCTTGTTACTGAGTCCATCATCAATATAACTTTTTTGCCTTGGTCCCTAAAGTACTCCGCTATAGATGTAGCTGTTAAAGCCCCCTTTAATCTTACAAGAGGAGATTTATCAGAGGTAGCACACACTACCACTGATTTTTTCATACCTTCTTCCCCAAGGTCTCTTTCTATAAAGTCTAGTACTTCTCTTCCTCTTTCTCCTATTAATGCAATTACATTTACATCAGCCTCAGCAGTTCTTGCCATCATGCCTAGGGTTGTACTTTTTCCAACACCACTACCTGCAAATATACCTATTCTCTGTCCTTCTCCACAAGTTAAAAAACCATCTATAGCTCTTATTCCTGTGGGCATTATATTTGTTATTCTAGGTCTTTTCATAGGATCCGGAGGTTCATTAGACAAGCTATATCTCTCTCCTAATAAAGTTACATTATCATCTATTGGATTTCCTATACCATCCAATACCTTCCCTAGAAGTTCATCACTACATTTAACACTAAGAGGTATTCCCTGTGCTACAACCCTACATCCAGGTCCTATGCCACTTAGCTCTCCAAGGGGCATTAATATTACCTCTCCGTCCCTAAAACCAACGACTTCACAATTTACAGGGTTATTTAAATTATTGTAAATAGTACACAATTCCCCTACAAAGGCTTTTATACCCTCAACCTCAATTGTAAGTCCTATTATTTTTTTTACTTTTCCTTCACAAATCACCGGTGGAATATCCCTAACTTTTCCTATTATTTTTTCAAAATCTATATCAATCATAATAACTCCTCTTTTACCTTGTCCAGTACACTATCTATTCCAATTACTAGTCTACCTTTTGAGCTATCTATAATTGCATTTCCTTCTTCTACAGATTCATCTGATAATATGAAAACATCTCCATTTATCTTGTAATCTTCTTTAAGTTCTAGGATTTGTGAGTCTAAGTTTTTCTTGTATAGTGGGTTTACCTTTACAACGAAGTTTTCCTTAAGTGAATATTCTTCAATGATACTGTCTAATAAGTTATTCATAGAAGATGGATCACTAAATTTTTCTCTTAAAACTTGTTCTGCTATACTTATACTTAAATCAAGTATATTTGTCTTGTTATTTTTGATATAATTTTCAAGCTCATCTTTAGCTTCAATAAGCATATTATTAGCATTTTGTATTATTTTTTCAGCCTCTTCTTTTGCCTTTTCTATATTGTCTTCATAGGCCTCTTTATATCCATCTTCATACCCATTTTTAAGCCCCTGGCTATGGCCTTGTTCATATGCTTTTTTCTCTATGTTTTCAACTTCCTGTTTACTTTCTTGTATTAATCTTTCACTTTCTAGCTGTGCAGATTCTAAAATTTCATTATACTTACTTTCAGCTTCTTCTAATTTTAATTTTATTTCTTCTTCTCTAGCTGCAAATTCTTCTTCCAACTTATAATTTAATTCATTATCCATACCCTGATTTTGTGGTGTATCTTGAAAAGTTTTCAAAACCTTTTTTCCTTTAATTTTTATATTTTTTGCCTTAATTACATTACTAGATAATAAATTCATCGTCTGATCCTCTTGATAAAGTTATTTCACCTGCATCATCTAGCCTTCTAATCACATTTACTATATTCTGTTGAGCCTCTTCAACTTGAGAAATTTTAATCTTACCTAATAAATCAATTTCCTCCTTAAGTGCTTGAGACGCTCTTTGTGATTGATTTTTAAATATAGCATTAGAAACCTCTTTAGATGATCCTTTAAGTGCAAATGCAATGTCTTTAACATCAACTTCTTTAAGAATTCTTTGAATAGCTGTATTTTCAAGCCTAACAATATCATCAAATATAAACATATTCGCTTTAATTTCTTCAGCCAATTCATCGTTTCTTTCCTCAATGTATGCAATAATGCTTTTTTCTGTCTTTCTGTCAACACTGCTTAGTATATCAACTAAACTATCAACACCACCTGAGTTTTCTATTTCTCTTTGTCCTAATTTGGATAACTTAGCTTCTACAGCCTTGTCAATAGCCTTTATAACAGCTGGAGATACAGAAGAAGTTGCTCCTATTTTTAGGGAAACCTCATTCTTGATTGCATCAGGCAACTCACTTAAAATCGTAGCCGCCTTATCTGATTGAATATGCGATAGAATTATGGCTATGGTTTGAGAACTCTCTCCTTGTATACAAGCTAGTATCTGTTCTGCCTCTGCTTTCCTTGCTGCCATAAAGACCTTTGTATAAGCATCATATTTTATACCTTCTAAAAGTTTGTTAGCCCTTTGATTTCCAAGAGCTCCATTAAGTAAAGATTGTGCAAAATCTATACCGCCTTCTAACACAAATTCCTTCCCTTTGTTTAATTCTATAAATTCTTGAAGTATTTCCCTTCTTTCCCTTGCATTAACTGTACTAATATTTGCTATTTCTACACCTATTTTTTGTATTTTCTTATCTGATAAATTTTTTATTATACCTGCAGCTACATCGGTTCCTAATGTCATTAAAAGCACAGCTGCTTTTCTTGAACCAGTGACCTGTCTTACCTTAGGTATATCGCCTAAATCAAAGGCATTACCTGATTTAATAACTTCCTTTTGCAAAATAAACTACCACCTTCTAGTCATTTAACCAACTATTAATCAATTCTGTAACTTTTTCTGGATTTTCAGAAGCATAGTTTCTAACTTCTTCTTCTAAAGTTATGTTTTCTTCTTCATCTTCAAAAATACCGTTTTGTCTATTTCTTTCCATCTCTTCTAACTTTTTATTTATTAAGTCTAAGTCAGAATCAACATCAACTTCATCTTCAACATTCGATCCTTTTCTCTTCTTAATTATAAACATTGTAATCAATGCGATTACTATAAGTGCTAGAAGTCCAGCAACTATATAACCTGTTGTCTTTAACACTTTTGCTACCTCTTTATCCTTGTCTAGAGCATCTTTGTCATTTTGTCCAAAGTCCATAGCTACAACTGCAACATCATCGCCCCTTTTATCTTCCATACCGATAGTATTTGCCACCATGTCTTCAACTTTTTTTATAACACCTGCCCCTACTGCGCCATCAATAGCCACAGATGCAGTTATTCTTTTAACTTCACCTTGTGCTGTTACAGTTTTTGTTTCTACTTTTCCAACTTCATATTCAATATCTTCTTCTTTGCTTTCATTTAAATCTTTTTTTGCATTTCCCATGTTATTCATGTTATTGTCTACTGCCCCACCTGCTTTAGCATCTTCAGTGGACTTGTTTTCATTTTTGGACTCTCTTTTAATTACCTTATTTGGATCTATTACTATTTCTGTCTTTTCGCTACTGTCAAAGTTTAAGTCGGCATTTACCTTTGCCTTTACCTTACCTTCTCCAAATATAGGTTCTAAAAGCCCTATTATAGATCTTTCTAAATCTTTGCTAAGTTCTTTTTCGGCATTTCTAGCAATATTAATTCCATTTGAGTCAGCCGATCCAACCTTACCATTTTCATCAAATAATCCCTCTGAAAGCAAGGTCATATTTTGGTCTACTACCTCTACATTTTGTTTAGGTATATTTTTACTACTTGCAGAAACCAAAGACATTATAGATCTTATTTGATTTGCATCCAAATTCGCACCTGGATTTAGTTCTATATAAACTGCAGCAGTACCTGGTATGCTTTCCTTTGAAAAAACTGATTCTTCCCCTTTTGTGATATGTACTCTTGCACCGTTAACTTGTGGAAAAGTCTTTATAGTTTTTTCTAT
This sequence comes from Asaccharospora irregularis DSM 2635, assembly GCF_900129815.1. Classification (GTDB taxonomy): domain Bacteria; phylum Bacillota; class Clostridia; order Peptostreptococcales; family Peptostreptococcaceae; genus Asaccharospora; species Asaccharospora irregularis. The sequence continues at coordinate 3,637 of NZ_FQWX01000010.1, read as the reverse complement.
CTCCCCTTGCATCATTCTCTGTTTTTTTATTTCGAATTCTTCATCAGTAAGTCCAAATGATGAACCCTGATCCATTATTTCAAACCCCTTAGATCCATTGGATATACTATCTGACAGTTCAAGTCTTAGCTTATCAACTTCTTCCTTAGGTACATATATGCTGTCTCCCTCTATTTTTGTCTCAATCTTTTTACTCTCTAATTCCTTAGTAATAGCAGCTGCATCATTTGGATCTAGTCCGGAGAAAAGTACCTTGTACTTATTATCATTAATATATTTAACCCCAAATAATATCGCTAAAATAACAGCTACAACACCAATTATAATTGCTATCTTTTTCTCCTTTTTAAGTTCCTTAAATTGGTCTTTTTTATTCTTTGTAGAATCTTTCGCTTTTTTTATAATTTCCTTTATGTTCATTTATCTGCTCCTTGTTAATAGACCTACAGCTGTACTCCATTTATTTCCTGGTATGCTTCATACAACTTATTCCTAACCTCTAACATAAGTTGCATCGACATTTGAGACTCTTGTACAGACAGCATTACATCATGCATAGTCACATCTTCTCCTTTTATAAGAGATTCAATCATGTTATTCGCATTTACTTGAGTATCATTTACTTTACTTATAGCTGCATCCATAATATCTATAAAGCCTAAATTATTTTTTTTATTATCTAACTCCTGATTTTTATTTACCTCAGGATTTTTTATGGCTTGAGTAAATATATTTGAGTCCATCTTTATACTATTTATCCCCTGTAATCCACCTATCACTTGCATATTTCACCTCATTTACTATCTTCCTATTTCTAAAGCCTTTGATATCATACTTTTTTGGGCATTTAATGTATCAACATTAGATTCATATGCCCTAGATGCTGCTATCAAATCAGACATCTCTACTAACAAATCTACATTAGGATATTCAACATATCCCTGTGCATCAGCATCAGGATGGTTAGGATCGTATAATTTTCTAAGAGGAGATTTATCCTCTTCTATTGATACTGTTTTAACCCCCAACATTCCTAGTTTCTTATCATAGTTCTCAGCAAAGGTAGCTACCTTACGCTTATATGCTCCTCCGTCCTCAGTTCTTGTAGTCTTAACATTTGCTACATTGGACGATATTACATCCATTCTCATTCTCTCTGCGGATAATCCACTTGCACTAATCCTCATGCCACCAAATATATTCATCTAACTACCTCCCAGATATAACGCTCTTTGCCATGGCTATTTTAGTGTTTGTTAAGCTGACTAAGGCATTATATTCAAGAGTAGTTGCTGCTTGATTGACTTTTTCGTTTTCTAAGTCAACATTATTCTCATCTTCTCTCATAATATATCCTTCATCAGTTTTAACCTCTATTTCAGGTTCCTTCATCTTGTCGTCTAGAGTTTCCTCAAAGGTAACATACTTTCTTTTATATGCTACAGTGTTTATATTTGCAATGTTGTTGGCAATCACTCTGCCCCTTAGTTCCGTGGCATCTAGCCCCATCTTCATTAAATTATATGTTTCCATATTATTCCCCCTTTATTAAATAAATAGTTAATTACCTCTTATAACTAACTAGTAAAAACAACTTTTTTATATGTAATTATCAATTATTAGATATTTTTAATTTTGTAGGTAAAAATCCTATATGCTATTGATATATTTCTACCTCTTTTTTCATTATACAACTTTTTTATATTTTTCTACCATATTTTATTTTTATTTTTTCTAAATTCGACAATTGTTTACATTTTTTATCTATAATTTATAATTTTCAAAAATAAATCTACCTAATTATTAAAAAAAATATACCATAAAGAGAGTATATTTTTATCGTTGATGATAACAAACAGTTTCTTAACTCCTTGGCAACTGGCTGGCTTGGTCTATAACTTTAGCCCCTTTAGTTTTGCGTCACTAAATTTCTTTAGGTTTGCTTATTTAGTTATTATTATTACTATATTTTAATTACATAATAGTTAATATCAAGACTTTTATCAAGTATTTACGTCAGTTTTTTTAAAAACTTAGGTATTTTTTGTATATTCCTAATTTTTTGTTGTAAAATGTAATATTTATGCTTATATCTACATAATAAATCTAATTCGCTTTTATATAATACATTTCTTCAAATAAAAAAGCTTTGAGCATATGATATAATTCATACGTTCTAAGCTTTCGAGTACATTATTTCACTAAATCAATATATTTATAATCATCCCACTGTCAATACTTCCCTCAATAAATATAAAATCAAGAGGGTTTAGTATTATTTTCTCACTTATGTATTCCTCAGATTCCTTATAACTTTCGATACTCTTTTCCGTGGATTCAATATCCCTTTTATTTCTGTCAACTTCACTTTCCAAACTTAGTAACCTGGACTTATATTGAGCCAATTTATTTTTTATATAATTTATTTTGTTTAGTGCTTCATCTACAACACTTAGTATACTTTCGTCTCCTTTTATATACTCTTTCTCTGATTCATAATCATCATTTAACTCGTCAACTTCTCTTAATATCTTTTTTATTTTTATTTTTTGCTTTGTTTCCTCTTGTTTCCCGTTTTCTATAGCCTGTATATAGGTAGATCTAACTTGTTTTAATATATTCTCCATATCCCCTACTTTTTGCTCTTGAAGTTGAATTAAAGAGATTTTTTCTTGTATATTTCTTTGATCTTTATTTAATATACTTGCTTTATTTTTTATGTTTTTGTATATATCATTGTTTGTATTTTTGTTTTCTTTTCTTTGAATTTTAGTATTGTTTTTATCATCGTTTTGCATTTTTACCAGTTTACTTATCTCACTTTGCATATTTGAGCCCTGATCCATCTTTGGATCATAACTTTTTAGATATGCCTTTTCTCCTATAATTATCATAATCTAGTCCCCCAATATATATTGTACAACTTATTATAATATATTTTTCACTAAATACCCTTTATGCAAAAACCTAGCTCTATATTAAATATCTCGATACTTTTATATGAAAATTAATATCTAAATGTATTATACGGATGGTTTTCAATATGTTTTAATGTTTTATCCATTTTATAAATATATTTTTTATATTCTATTGTTAGAGTACTAAATTTAGGAGAAAGTGATGATTATAATACTGTGGTGTGAATGTGGCTATAAAAAGGCCTGTAACTATATAAGCTCCTTGAATTGGCTGTATAATATTTAGCGTTGATGGTAATAAAAAATCCATAATTGTCGTTAGACAAAAATGGACTAATTACTATCAGCGCTATTATTTTTTAAAAAAATAAAGAACACATGTCAAACTCGTTGTATAATTAAGTCACGACAACAAAAAAACAAGGAGGCTTAACATGTGTTCAAATAATATTATATCAAATATTCTAGGAGTTAGCGATAAAAATTTAGTATTTACAGGAGATGGAATTGAAAAAATAAGAGGTATTGAGTTTAAGGTATTAAACGCAGTGCTTACATATGTTCCAAAAGCATGCTCTAAATGCGGTTGCGTAAATGAAAATTATTCAGTAGTGAAAAATGGAAGACAAATTGTTAAAGTAATTTTAAATAGGTCAGGTAATAACCCTCTTATGCTTAAAATAAAAAAACAAAGATTCTACTGCAAACACTGTAATGAG